>NZ_JBGSLK010000066.1:0-4231 GCF_041740695.1 Haliscomenobacter sp.
GTACACAAACTTTCGGAAAAAAAGCGCACCGATCTGTACAAGCACTACATCGGCTTTGTATTCCAACAATACCACCTGATCGATGAGCTGACGGTATACGAAAACCTGGAAACTCCCCTGTTGTACAAAAAAGTCTCGGGATCTGAGCGCAAAAGCCGCGTGGCAGATATCCTGGATCGATTTAATATGGTGGCTAAAAAGGATTTATTTCCCAATCAGCTTTCGGGTGGTCAACAACAGCTCGTGGGCATTGCCCGCGCACTGATTGGCCAACCCAAGCTGATTTTAGCCGACGAACCTACCGGAAACCTGCAATCGGCCCAAGCGGATGAAATCATGCAGATTTTCAAAAAGCTCAACGAAGAAGAAGGGGTGTCCATCATCCAGGTGACCCACAGCGAAAAGAATGCCGCTTACGCCCAGCGGATCATTCACTTGTTGGATGGGCATGTTGAGCGGGAGGAAAAAATTACGAAATAAGTTGAGGGACATGAGTCATCCCGAATTTTCAAAACAATTCTAAAGCGACATAATTTTCACAAAGAAAGCACAAAGAATCACAAAGGACACAAAGCGAAGCGCCGTCGACGTCTAACTTTGTGTCCTTTGTGCCCTCTTTTTTTCCTTTGTGATAAAGAAATGTCGCTTTTGTAGTGTTTATGAAAAAATCGGGACGACTCATGTTCTCAACCCCAAAATATTTATTTATGAAAAATATTCTTTTGGCCCTCGTCATACTCATTTTTGGAGCGCCAATCGTAAACGCACAAACTATCCTGAGCCTGGATGAATGCATACGCATTGCTCTGGAAAACAACCTGCAAATCAAAAATTCAGGGTTTCAGCTCGATTTGGCCGAAGTATCACTTCGGCAAATCCGGGCGCAACAACTGCCCGACCTCAGCCTGAATTTTGGCCAAAACTTCAACTTTGGCCGCAGCATCGACGTCAATACCAACCAACGGATCGATGAAGTTTTTCTCAGCAATGGTTATGGTTTGAACATATCAGTGCCCATTTTTAATGGTTTTGGGCTAAAATACCAGGGGCAACAACAGAAGCAGGCCATTCAGGCGGGCATCAAGGATGTGGAAGCCAGTAAAAACCTGATTCGGCGCAACATCATCACTTTTTACCTCAATGCCCTGGCCAATCAGGAGCTTTTCCGCATTGCCCAGGAGCAAGCCAACGCTACCCGCCAGCAAATTGAGCTGGCTCAAAAAAGAGTAGCCGCAGGCGTGGCCAACGAAATGGTCGTGTACGAGCTCAAAGCGCAAATGGCCAATGAGGAATTCAATGCCGTAAGTGCCCGCAACAATGCCGAGCTGGCCAAGGTCAATCTCTTTCAACAAATGAACCAGCCGGTGGACATGAATGCTCAATTGGATGCCAACCTCATCCAAACGATCAACAGTCCGGCTGATGCGATGGCTTCGGCAACGCTTTTACAAAAAGCAGAAGCCAGCCTGCCCGAAATACAAGGGGCACAATTGCGGATTTTAAGTGCCCAAAAAGGGGTGGAAGCTGCGCGGTCTAATTTTTTCCCCAGCATCAATTTTCAAGGAAATTATGGTGCTTTTTTTGCCAGCACACGTACAGAGGCTTACTTTTCGCAGTTGGATGCCACGCGCAATGGTAGCATGAGCATTGGCTTGTATCTGCCATTGTTTCGAGGTGGCGCCATTCAACAACAGGTACAGCGGGCAGTAATCAACGAAAATATTGCCGAAAACAACCTGGCCGATGTAAAAAACCAGCTCCGTAGCGAGATAGAGCAGGCCGTACAAAACCACCGCGCGACTCAGGAGCAATGGAAAGCAGCCGAACAACAAGTGACGGCACAAACAGAAAATGTACGCTTGTTTGAAAAACGCTTTACCGCAGGAACGGCCAATACATCAGAATACATTTTGGCGAAAAACAACTTGACCCAATCGAATGGCAACCTGATCTCGGCTAAATACCGCCACTTGATTTGGAAAATAATTTTGCAGTATTACGAGAACGGGAAATTCTGATTTTATTCCTGATTATGGAATTAAGCGCCAATATGCAGCCATAAGTGTTGCATATTGGCGCTTGATTTTCAAAAAATTAGAGTAAAATCACATTTTTTTCATTTTTTCATTTCCATTGATTATTCCGTTGAATCACATCGACTCCAAAAAAGCCACATATTTTTCTGCGTCTGGATAAATATTATTTCAAGAAATGCGTAATTGTCAGATATTTTTTCAGCTCATCTAGCGTTTAGTAAATAAGAAAAAGAGCCTTGGGCTTTGAAAATCAAAATAATAGCTCCTAAATTTGCCCTGCAATTGCACTTAGTATGACGCAAAAAATTACTTCCCGATTTTTTTTGAGGCTTTTGAATAGAAAGCTCACTTGAAATGAACCGTTCGACTTCCTATTCAAAACCCAAAATCGGGAAGTTAATTTTTCTGCGTTACTTATTGCACCATTACATCACCCACGCTGATCGCATCAATCTCCTAGATTCGTTCAACCACAAATACCAAATGACATGTTGAAGAAGGATTATTCCAACACGAAAAAAGTTTGTAAAGTTACTTTCTCTTTGCCTACCACTGCTGTTCAGGATGGCGCTGAAGTTCGCGTATTGGGCGACTTCAATGCTTGGGCCTGGCAAAGTGGCCTCGTTATGAAGGCTGGCAAAACTGAGTATACTGCATCCATTGAATTGGCCCTTGGTGCCAACTACGAATTCCGCTACGCGATCAACAACGAACGTTGGGAAAACGATTGGGCTGCCGACGCTTATGTGCCTTCTCCTTTTGATGGCATCACCAACTCTTTGGTTTCTGTATCCGCAGTAGTTGACGGTGAATTGACTGGCAAAGCGGATGGTGGCAAAAAAGTTAAAGCAACTGGTGCTCCTAAAGTTGAAAAGCCTGCCGCTGCTGCTAAGGAAGAAGCCCCTAAAGCTCCTGCCAAAGCTAAAGCTCCAGCTAAAACCACGACTACGGTTGCCAAAACCACCAAGGCACCTGCAAAATCTAAAGCAAAGGAAACGCCCAAGAAGTAATTCCTTATTTCAAGCGTTTTTCTAACGCAGCATTACTTTATTTGGTAATGCTGCGTTTTTTTTTTCAGATCACTTCTCTTTTAGCATTACCTTGCTATTTTTGCTAAGTCAGGTGTATGAAACAAAGATCAGGGTACAATTCAATTGTGCTGCCTCTCTATTTTCATCAGCCTTGCACAGTTCGCTTTTTCCATCAGTAACGACAGGTCCAGGTCTGTCGAAGCCTCCAATCTCTGCATGTATGAGTAAGGTAATCAACCACAGCCTTTTTACAGACTATGATATTTATCTGTTCAAGTCCGGTACTCATTTTCGGATTTATGAAAAAATGGGCAGCCATTTGATCGAAGTCGATGGTGAAAAAGGAGTGTACTTTTCCGTGTGGGCACCCAATGCTCAGTCTGTTTCGGTGATTGGCAACTTCAATTTTTGGAATACTCAAGAACATCCCCTCACCTCGCGCTGGGATGGATCGGGTATTTGGGAAGGATTTATTCCCGGCCTGGAAAAAGGCACCCTCTACAAATACCACATCCATTCGCAAAACGGACGGCATGTGGAGAAGGGTGATCCCTATGCCTTGTTTTGGGAAGTTCCTCCTAAAACTGCCTCGATTGTTTGGGAAAACGATTATTCTTGGCAAGACCAGGATTGGCTCAAACAACGCCAGGACAAAGCAGGTAAACCCCAGCCCTACTCCGTCTACGAAGTACACATGGGCACCTGGAAGAAGAATGGCAACGAATCGCTGAGCTACCGTGAATTGGCTGTGGATTTGGTGCAGTACTTGCAAGAAATGAACTTCACCCACGTGGAATTCCTACCCGTGATGGAGCACCCGTACTTCCCTTCCTGGGGTTATCAGGTGACCGGGTATTTTGCACCGACCAGTCGATTCGGCACACCGGAAGACTTTATGTATTTGGTAGATAAACTGCACCAGGGCGGCATTGGTGTTATCCTGGACTGGGTTCCTTCCCATTTTCCGACTGATGCGCATGGTTTGGCGGAATTTGATGGCACGCACCTGTACGAGCACGAGGATCCACGCAAGGGTTTTCACCCGGATTGGAAGAGTGCGATCTACAATTTTGGCCGGAATGAGGTGCGCAACTTCCTGGTGTCCAATGCCCTGTTTTGGCTCGATCGCTTCCATGTGGATGGCCTGCGGGTAGACGCCGTAGC
>NZ_JBGSLK010000067.1:0-11702 GCF_041740695.1 Haliscomenobacter sp.
TTCACTTTTCACTTTTCACTTTTCACTTTTCACTTTTCACTTTTCACTTTTCACTTTTCACTTTTCACTTTTCACTTTTCACTTTTCACTTTTCACTTTTCACTTTTCACTTTTCACTTTTCACTTACATAATGAAACGTAAGGCAATCATTTGTCCAACAAAGCCAATAAAGTAGCCGCCGTACAAATCCATCGGCTCGTGGGCTTTTAAACTCAGGCGGGAAGTGCCCACCAACCCAGCCAATACTATAACAAAAAGTAACAGAGCCGTTGTACTGATTTCCAGCACTTGATTGCCTTGAAAAGGAATGGCGATTGCGTTATAATCAGGAAAATAACTCATCAGCAGTACCAACATCCCGATGATCCCGCCCATACCCACGGCGTGAGCGCTGATTTTGGAAAAAAGATTGATGAAAAAAGCCAGGAACAAGGCAATGGTAGTGCCCAAGGCAAAACTGGTAAACAAGCGGGGAATGGTGGTATTGTCCACTAAATTGCGGAACAGCCAGAGGTAAAAAATGCCAGTAACGATGTAAGGGATGATGCGTTCCTGCCGATCGGGCATTTCTAAAGATTGCACCAAACCGGTAAAACGCAACATCAGCACGGCAACCATTGGGATGAAAAAGGAAGACAAAAACACCCGCAAAACCAGTTGCATTCCAAAGGGCTCCGCAATGTTGTGCACCCCAAAAATGTAGGGATTGACCAGCAAAAACAACACCAACATGTAGGTCAACACCAGCAAAGGGTGAAAGATGACTGAAATGACTTTGGCAAAAACTTGCATGTCCGCTACTATTGAAAATTTTCGGGTCAAAGATAGATTTTAAATAGTTAGTTCCACAAAAGCGAAATCTTTTCCGCTGAACAAACCCAAATCGCTGAGTTTGAGATCAGGAATCACCAACAGTGCCATAAAGGACAAGGTCATAAAGGGCGCATGCAAAGTGGAACCCAAACTTTCTTTGACAAAATGGTCAATCTCACTGTACAGTTTGGCGGTTTGATAGCCATCGGCATTGGTCATAATTCCTGCTACGGGCAGCGGCAGTATTTTTTCTTCCTGCCGATTGACTGCCGAAATGCCTCCTTTAGTCCGAATGATGGCATTGACGGCTTTACAAATCGAAGCGTCATCCACACCCACGGCAATGATGTTGTGGGAGTCGTGCCCCACACAGGAAGCAATGGCCCCTTCTTTTAGTCCAAAGTTTTTGATAAAAGCAACCGCAGGTGTCGCATCGGCATAACGATTGACAACCGCGATTTTTAGGATATCTTGATTGACATCGCTCAGCAGCAAACCTGCTATACTGGGCAAATCAGCCCAACTACTCTTGGTGACAATTTCGCCATTGATGGCTTCGATGACTCTGATTTTACCCGCTTTGGCAAATGGAAGAGCAAAATCTTGTGGCTTTTTCAGGGAGGTATTGAACTGATTGGCTACACCAGCTTTGACTGATTGCAGCAGACTCTGCCCCCGCCGAGCCACCATTTGCCCATTGATGTAGGTTTCCACTACTTCAAAAGAACTCAAGTCTTCCACCACGATCAGGTCGGCCGGATCTCCTTCGCGCAATAAGCCCACCTCCAGTTTGTAGTGCTCCACGGGGTTGATGGTAGCCGCACGGATGGTATCGTACAAATCACAACCACTCATCAGGGCACGAGCCACCAGTTGGTTGATGTGGCCCTGGATTAGGTCGTCGGGGTGTTTGTCATCGGAGCAAAACATGATCTGAGCTGGAAACTGGGGCAATAAATCGATCAAAGCCGCAAAGTTTTTGGCCGCGCTGCCTTCCCGAATCAGCACTTTTACCCCTAGTTTTAGTTTTTCCAAAGCTTCATCGTAACCAAAACATTCGTGGTCGGTGCTGATTCCCGCTGCAAAATAGCGCTGCGCATCCGTTCCTCGCAGCCCCGGTGCATGGCCGTCGATGGGTTTGCCCAACTGTTGCGCGATTTTAATTTTGGCCATGACCCCCTCGTCGGCAAAAAGTACGCCAGGGTAATTCATCATTTCAGCAAGGTATTTCACTTCAGGCTTATCGAGCAAAGTTTTAACCCCATCCGCATCAATCACCGCGCCAGCGGTTTCAAAAGTCGTAGCTGGAACACAGGAAGGTGCCCCAAAGAAAAATTTAAATGGCGTTTGTCGTCCATTTTGAATCATGTATTCTACCCCGGCAATGCCCAACACATTGGCAATCTCGTGCGGATCAGATACCGTTGCGACCGTCCCGTGTACCACCGCCAGTCGGGCAAATTCGGAGGGAATCAGCATTGAACTTTCGATGTGTACATGGGCATCTACCAGTCCCGGCAACAGGTAACGCTGTGGCGCACTTTGTAAGGGGCGAATCTGTTGGATGAAGCCCTGGGAAATTTGTAGCTCGCCGGGAAAAATTCTTCTTTGGTGAATATCAATAATCTGGCCTTGGATGATCATGTTTTTTTATCGTTCTTTGAACTTTAATAGCGTAAATATGGAAAACTTTTGGTCCAATATAATCCTTGAGATAGGTAGTTTTCAAATAACTGGTGCACAATTAACAATTGCCTCTTTACAAACGCTCGGCTTGTTGGTACTCGACTGGCTGATCCTGTTCTGGTTGTTGCGCAAATTGTTCCGCCGATTCGATGTAGAACAGGTACGGCGGCGGCAAGTACGGCGGCGCTTTCAGCCACTTTTTTTGTACCTGGTCATCCTGACCTGGATGTGGACTTGTAAAGTGGACTATACCTTGTACCAGGATAAAATGCGTTGGATTGGGATTTCTACCCTGATCCAGGCTTTAATGTTTTGGCAAATTGCGTTCATTGTGGACCTGATTTTAGGCAGGGTCATTTTGCGCAATTTTTTTCAGACCCAGGGGAATTTAAAAAACCCGATCCTGGGGGGAGGCTCCAGTGGCCTGCAACGTACCTTGACGACTTCCAATCGATACATCAAATATGCGGTATACGTCATCACATTGATGGCGATGCTGAGTTTGTTCCAAACTGACTTCACATTTTTTGAAGGAAAAGTGGGTAAGGGTAATTATGCCCTCCGCATTTCCAATGTGCTGATCGCGTCCTTGGTCATTTTGATGGCGCAGCTCTTGATTTGGCTGATTATCCATTTATTTTTGGCCAATTTTTACCGTCGTCGCAGCATCAACATCGGGTCACAGTTTGCGTTCAACCAACTCGTCAATTACCTCATCTATTTTATTGCTGGAATGATCGCCCTGCATTTTGTTGGGGTGAATATTACGGTGATTGCCGGTGGCGCGGTCGCACTGCTGGTGGGCGTAGGGATTGGTTTGCAACAAACATTCAATGACTTCTTTTCGGGAATTTTGTTGTTGTTTGAACGTTCGGTGGAAGTGGGCGACTGGGTGGAAATTGATGGCCTGGTGGGCAAAGTTCGCCGGATTGGTCCGCGTACCTCCGTGGTGCAAACCCGCGACAACCGCAGTGTTATAGTCCCAAATTCCAGATTGGTCATCAACAACGTGACCAACTGGAGTCATGGTGACGATGTAGCCCGGTTTACGGTCGAAGTAGGTGTAGCTTATGGTTCAGACACCCAAATGGTAAAAGAATTGCTCATCGCAGCTGCCAAACAACACCCCAAAGTCCTGGAAAACCCTCCCGTCAATGTGCGAATGGTCTTGTTTGGGGATTCAAGCCTGGATTTCGAAGTCTATTTTTGGTCGAACGAATTTATGGGCATTGAAGATGTTAAAAGTGATATCCGTTTGGAAATTGATCAAAAATTCCGGGAACACAAAATTGAAATTCCCTTTACCCAAACGGATGTGTGGGTGAGGAATTGGGACACAAAAAAGTAAGCGAGACCAGTTCCATGGTTCCAAAGGCCCAACCGGTTACCGAGCGGAGTCGAGGTGCTGGTTGGGCCTTTGGAACCATAGAACTGGTCTCGCTTGGTTAAGCATTAGTTAAACCTACCCTTACTGCTTTTCTTTTCCCCAAACTTCCCGTTACATTATTGCAAATTTTCGTCACAAAACAAAAATAGAACTTCGATGAAGGAACAAACATTCAACCTCATTAAGAAAGCAATATTGGTTCTGGCCTTGGTTCCAGCTTTTACCCTGATGGTACAAGCCCAGCGCATTGCCAGTGTTGACGTATCCCGGATTCTCGAAAGCGTCAATGAATACAAGGCTGCTGGCGATGAATTGGACAAGATGGCGGCACGTTGGCGGCAAGAAATTGCGCAGGAATACGATAAAATCAAGAGCCTATACAACCGTTTTCAAGCGGAGCAAGTCCTTTTGAGTGACGAAGCACGCAGACAGCGTGAAGACGAGATTGTGAAGAAAGAATCGGAGGTTCGCGAAATGCAACGCAAACGCTTTTCACCCGATGGCGACCTGTTCCAGCGCCGCAAAGAGCTGGTACAACCCATCCAGGATCGCGTTTACGCGGCCATCGAAGCTTACGCAAAAGAGCGTGGCTATGATTTCATCTTCGACAAAGGTGGTTCAGCGGGGATGATTTTTTCTAATCCGCAGTACGACAAGACCGATGACATCATCAATCGCTTGAAATAATCCGAAAAAGGTTATTTTTGCGCGATTTTCGGACAATTCGAAAATTTAAAATCGCAAATACGGACAACAATGAACAAGTTTATGAAGACAGGCTTTATGTTCATCTTCGCAGTGTTTTGTACGGTAGCCCTCCAAGCTCAAAAATTTGGCTACATCAACTCACAAGCTATGATGGCGGAATTGCCTAAGGTGAAGCAGGCTGACTCTGATATGGAGGCTTATCAAAAGCAATTGCAAAAGAAAGGCCAAGATATGGTCACCGCTTTCCAAACCAAGGTTACTGACTTCCAGAAGAGAGTGCAGGATGGTTTGGTACCACCCAAGCAACAAGAAGAGGAAGAGAAGAAACTCGAGGAAGAACGCCAAAAGATTCTTGCTTACGAACAAGAAATGTCGCAGTTGCTCCAAACCAAAAGAGACACGCTATTGAAGCCTATTTTGGACGAGTTCAACACTGCCGTAAAAGCAGTGGCTACAGAAGGCGGGTATACTTACATTTTTGACCAAGGTATCTTGTTGTACTTTGATGCAACGATGGATGTAGCGCCTTTGGTAAAGAAAAAACTGGGACTTTAGTAGCCATCAGCGGTCAGCTATGAGCTATCAGCCATGAGCGCTGATGGCTCATGGCTGATAGCTGACAGCTCACAGCTCATAGCTCAAAGCTTCTTATGGCTCTCGCATCTCAACCCATTGGCATTTTTGATTCAGGAATTGGAGGTTTAACGGTGGCCAACGCCATTGTTAAAAAATTACCGAACGAAGAGATCATCTATTTTGGCGATACCGCCCACCTGCCTTACGGCGACAAATCCGCCGACGCCATCCGCTATTATTGTTTGCGCATCAGTAAATTCCTGCTTGATCAAGGCTGTAAGATGATCGTGGTCGCTTGTAATTCAGCTTCTTCCGCAGCTTACGATGTATTACTCGATTTTTTCCGCGAACAAGCCCTTTTTGTCAACGTCGTAGATCCATTGGTCAGTGCAGTAGCCAAAAAAGGATTCGACCGGGTCGGCGTAATTGCCACCAAAGCCACCGTACAATCAGGCATTTACCCCAAACAATTGCACCGGGTACGCCCCAGTCTGGAAGTAGAATCCCTAGCCACTCCCCTACTCGCCCCCATGATTGAGGAGGGTTTTGTGCACAACCAGGCCAGCAGGGCCATTTTGGATACCTATTTGGCCCATCCGGGTTTTAGCGACATTGAAGCTTTACTTTTGGCTTGTACCCATTACCCTTTGATCCGCACGGACATTGAAGCCTACTTCGAGCACCAGGTTGAAATACTCGATTCTACTTCGGTTGTCGCCGAGGAAGTGGCTCAGAAATTGGCGGACAATGGCCTCCTGAATCCAAAAAATACCAATCCACACCGCTTCTACGTTTCCGACTATACCCAATCCTTTGAAGAAACCACCCGCTTGTTTTACGGCGAAACCATCCAATTGGAGCATTACCAAATTTGGTAAACATCAATAAGCCTGTCGCAAACTGGCCGGAAATTCAGCTGGATACAATTTGATATCTTCCTTCCGATAAGGGTAATGTACCTCATCAAGTCGCCTGGTTTTGTGCATACAATAAGGGCTCTGAGAACAGGCTGCACATTTTTTGACATTGACTTTTTCCGCATCAAAAGATTCTGCGCCCTGCCGCAAAAACTGCTGAAAGCGATCCAAATAAAGCTGGTACAAGGCAAGGTTCTTGGGCTCTAAACTCAATTTTTTAACCCCTGCTTTATAGACATAGGCCTCCCCATCTTTAAAATCGTACAGCCAATACACCAGGTAGCCGTACTGTAACGGATAATCGCAGATATTGGCGAGATAAGTGAGTACCTGTATGAGGTGGTTTTTGAAAAAATAGAAGGGTATTTGCGCCCATTCTTGTTGCCGTTCCCGGTTTTTGGTGGCCAAAGTCCCCGCCCATTCTTCTTTGTTTAGTTTGGTGGCCGAGGGGTTCATGGGGTCGCGATACTGGATGAATTTTTCTTCTACCACAAAATATACTCCTTCTCGATCCTGAAAAATGTAATCGGGGCTGCCCACAAAACCAGTTTTTTCATTGCTGAATAATGGCGCATCCGCACCATGCCCGGTATAAACCGTTTCAGCGCGTAAAATTTTGGCAATCGCTGGATTTTGCCAGGCTCGGCGATAAAAAGGATCCGTTGTAGCCCCGCTTTTTTGCTTCTGCCTGCTCAACCGGAGGGATTCGTGCAATTGTTCGCCCATCGCGATTAATCCGTCCCCTGCTTCTAGGACCGTTTCAAAAGTATGGCTGATGGAAAATGCCGCTGGACAAAAGTTATACCGCGCCAACTGTGTGGCGGTAAAATGGGACAATTGGTGTCTCAGCAGTGGGATTTTCGCCGGAGCCTTTTTTAATTCCAGTTCAGCGACTAATGCATCAACCCCGGCCTTAGCCGAAAATTGCCAGGCTTTAAAAGGGTTTTTAGCCTTAGGGTTAAAATGATAGCGCCCCTTGCTCAGCAAGAGTTGTTGGAGGTATTGGTCAATGTCTTTTGGGGTTTGGAAACCCATGCGGCGCAAGAGGTATTGCGCATAACTCAATTGACGTGGTGTGTATTTCATGTGAAGCCTTGGTTGGTGAAACAATGAACCAAAGGCTGTGTAATGGTATGTAAAGGCCGTAAAAATGTTAAATTCTCCGCAATTATACTACATTTATTTTAAAATAAAAAAATAAAGCACAAAAAATTTTCCACTTGCACATTCCCAAAATTTTCCTATATATTTGCAGGAGGAAAAAAACAGGAACGTTTTCATTCAAGTCGGATGGAAACGTTCCTGTTTTTTTCTAATACAGTACGCCCAATCTTCATTAGGGACAACTGTAAGTTCCCCAGCGATTTGATGGCAGCAGCTGTAACCATAAGCAAAGGAAGCGTTACAGCACAAAACCCACCCAAGGCTTAATCCAAGTTGCAATTTTCTCATGACAACAAGGATCAACATTGGCATTCGGTCGGCGCGTACGCCCGACTGGGAAGGAGTTTAATCATTGTAAAATTTTAGTATTATGGTAATCAACTATTTAACTAAGGAAGGTTTTGACAAATTGACGGCAGAATTGGAAGACTTCAAATCAAGAGGTCGTGCTGAGGCGGCACGTGCGATTGCCGAAGCGCGTGAAAAAGGTGACCTTTCTGAAAATGCCGAATACGATGCCGCTAAAGAAGCCCAGGGCTTGCTGGAATTGCGCATCAACGACCTGGAAAAACAACTCGCAAACGCACGAGTTTTGGACTCCAGCGAAGTAGATATTTCTAAAGTGACCGTTTTGGCCAAGGTGACCATCATGAATACCAAAAACAAGGCGAAGATCACTTACCAGTTGGTTTCTGAATCGGAAGCCGACCTCAAAGCCAAAAAAGTATCGGTCAGCTCCCCGATGGGACAAGGTCTCCTGGGCAAAACCATTGGCGAAACTGCTATAGTAAGAACGCCCAACGGTGACATGCAATTTAAAATCATGGATATTTCGATTTAAGTGAAAAGTGAAAAATGAAAAGTGAAAAACAAGTACACCTTTTGGATTTCACCGTGCACTTTATTTTTTTTAACTTTTCATTTTACACTTTTCACTTTTCACTTTTCACTTTTTATTCCACATGGCTTCCATCTTTACCCGCATCATCAACGGCGAAATCCCCTGCTACAAACTAGCAGAAACCGAGGATTATTTCTCCTTCCTGGACATCCGCCCCATGGCCAAAGGTCATGCTCTGGTGATCCCCAAAAAAGAAGTGGATTACATTTTTGATCTGGATGATGACTACCTGATCGGTTTACATTTGTTTGCAAAAAAGGTGGCCAAGGCCCTGGAGGCAACAGTTCCCTGCAAGCGCATTGGCATTGCTGTAATTGGGCTGGAGGTACCCCATGCGCACATTCACCTCATCCCGCTCAATACCTTGCAAGACATTACCTTTACCAAAGCGGTAGTGGAGGTGAGCCAGGAAGAGATGGCGAGTATTGCGGCGGCGGTAGCGAAGAAAATAGTGAAAAGTGAAAAGTGAAAAGCGCACGGTGAATTCCAAATGGTGTACTTGCTTTTCACTATTCGTTTTTCACTTTTCACTCAAAATCACTCCCAACTGCTTTCCCGTATAGCATAAGCCTCGGGCGACAACCCCAAACTTTGGCCCCTTGCTTTGAGCAATTCTAACCGGCCATCGACCGTGCGGGTGTATACCAACCTTGTGGGTCCCATTTTTTCCATCCAAATATCCTGGAATCGTTCTGCATCTTTTTTCTTTTTCCCCAAACAAGTAGGTACGGGGAAATAGTACATCAATGGGGCCTGTGGATCAAAAGTATATTTCAACGCCAATAAATAACGTGGGTTTTCAATAGGATTAAGCAGTTCTTGCAGTGCATTGAGGTAAAGCTGGGCACTATGGGTGTCCAGGTTTTTGGGGATGACCATCAAGCCATCACTCGTTTGGGTATCAATTTCAAGCTGCACTTCTTGCTCCGTATTGGCTTCTAGCATACAATTTTGAGTGAGCATTTTGAACAAGGCTTCGGCTGGACTACTCCAAAAAAGCTGTGGGTCCTTGATCCGGCGTAAATTCAACCAGACCCCCAGAATAAAAGTGCTGTTGAACAAGGATAAATAAACCAGCCATCCGGCCAAAATAAACGTACCCAGCGCCAATCCGGAAAGAAGTCCCCATTGCCAAATAACCCACCCAATGAGCAGCGCATACAGCCCCATCCGCAAACCCAAACGCGGCCGATAAGTTCCCATACCGCTAAAATATTGGGTGATTTGAGGCACCCAGCGCAAGCGTCTCAATTGGGAAAAATCTAGCGCGCTCAATAGCAAAATGGCAGTTGCTATACCGAACAACAGATTACCCCAATCCCAACCAATAAACTGCCCGTAAGCAACCACCCCGAATGCCATTGCTATCCAAAGTGCTGCGAAAAGGTTAAAACGTTTAAAATCTCTGCGGTATACCCGGGTAGCCTGCTCCAAGGCTATTTTCCTTTTTCCGTTAAAGATTGGGTTGCGCTGATGCGGGACTCTGACCTTTTCTTGTACGGCATAGCCTTTTCCAATAGCCTCTTGCCAAACCTGTTGCAAACGGGGGCGCGCTTTGGCGTACACTGCCATATTGTAATTGAACTGCTCCAGTTCGGGAGAAGCCATAGGAAGGGCTGGCAAGGCAAAACGATCCATCCCACTCATGATGCTAGGCAGCGCATTTTGGGTGAGGCCAAAAAAAGTGGACATCCGCCGTTTCAGCATCAATACATCGCTTCCCCCGTCTGGTGAGCGAGGATCGATACAGGCCAGGTGCCAGATGTTGGCAGTTTTTTCTTTGAGTTGTCGATGTACCCGAATGGCTCTTCCCCGCATTTGGTTCGACAACACATGTGAACCCACAAAAGTGGCTAACACCAGCGTATTGATCTCCGGAGCATCCCAGCCTTCTCCCAACAAAGCAGTGGTTTCCACCATCCTTTTTGTAGGTGGTGGCATTCGTCCACAATTAGGGTTTCTACCTCCGCTTGCTGCAATTGGTTGATGATTTGGGGGTCTGTTTTCCAGGCCTGGTACAATGCCTGATAGGTACAGACAGTGAGCAAAGCAGGTTGCCGGAGGTCTCGACTGATCCAATCACAGTCGACTTCTACACCAAAATCCTGCATCAAACGCTCGATCCATTGCTCTCGAATGACCAGCGTTGGGGCCAGAATTAAGGTTTTGCAGTTGGCGCTGCGCATCAATTCCAGGCCAAGTATCGTTTTGCCTGAACCCGGCGGTGCCACCAAATGAAATTTGCGCTGGGTAAACAAGAGGTCGGTTTCTTCCAGGATTTTTTGCTGGTATTTTCGCCAGGGATGGGCAAAATGTAAATGCGGTGGAAACACCGGTTTGGGTTGATCAGGCATGGGTATTTAGTTTTGTTTGTAAAAAACTTAAACGAGCTTGTAAAATCGCTCTCGCACTTCCAATATCAATTCCTCAATTTTTTCCAAATCAGGCAGTTCCGGCAAGGTACAATGTTCATACAATTCATTGATGTAGGCAATTTTTTCCTCCGCCCGCAGGATCAAATCTTCGTATAAAAATTCCCCACGCCGAACGGCCAACAATTCCTCCCGGTTGGGTCGGCGCACGATCACTTCCCCATCTTTTAATATTTCCGCCGCCATATCCAGCAAGCGAAATGTATGCATCATGTTTTTAGCGTCGTAGTTTTTGCCGTGTTGCAAGGTGTTTTGATACCGTTCCTCATTGCGCAGTTTAACCCATTCCCAGTATTCACGGTAACTTTTACAGTAGGCAGAGTAGCCATCTTTGTTGAAGGACATAATGGCTAAAGGTTCGGTTCCTTTAGGCACGCTGCTCAAGGCAACTTCATTGGCACTTTCTTTTTGAATGACTCCACTGAATGATAATTCACCACTGTGGTCATAAAACAGGGCGTACATGTCCCGCATGTTGGGAATATTGACCAGGCCACAGCGTTCTTGCTGCAAATTATTTGCTTCCAGCCATTTAAGCAATGCGATCGAGCCTTGGTTTTTAACCACGTAACAAAAATGCAGGGGTGTTTTGCGCTCCGGTTCCTGCGGGTTGTGGATTTTTTTGTTGAGCCCGCGGGCCTTTTTGATTTGGGTGATCGCGTAGCCAGCAAAGGTATCCCGGCAGAGTTTGGACAAAAAATCACTCGGCTTGAACAACTCAAACAGTGGGTGCCGATACACGATACAATCTGCCGGTGCGTTCAGCATTTCCAGAATGTTGGGATTGTTTTTCGCCAACAATTCGGCAAAGCGCCTCAATTCATAAAACACCTCGTCATTGCTGGAGCTATTGACCTGATCGAGTTGGTGCAGGCCATAAAATTGCTTTTTGGGCAAAACAAATACCCCCTTGTAGTCGGTATCGGAAGTAGGCAAAGCCAGCCCATAAGCCCGGCTACCGTTGATGCTTTCGAGTAAAAGTTGATTGGATTGGCGGAGCTCGTTTAGGGTCATTATTGTAGGGTTGAGAAGGTTGAGGGAGGTTGAGAAGGTTGAGGCTACCGCAGTGGCCCTTGCACTTCGACTACGCTCAGTGACCGGGCCGCTGCGGTAGCCT
>NZ_JBGSLK010000068.1:0-18839 GCF_041740695.1 Haliscomenobacter sp.
AACCCGTACCGGGTATCATCATCTTGACCAGAGCTCTGGAAAGACTCAAAACTCTTGTTGATGCTTACATTACATTCTCTCAATGAACTTCTTTTCCATTACCCCAAATCTATTTTGAGGTTTTGTGGGTAATCGACAGACCTAAGGCACTAAAGATACACCTTAGCTGTTACCGCTTGTCAAAACGAAATCCCAGCCTCATCACCACATAAATCTGCATAATCGCCGAATCGTTCGATACTTCAAAATTGCCGATACTGGGATCCACCTCCAGCGCTTCCTCCAAACCAAACCAGCGTGCCTTCGGATAATACCGCGCCCCACCAAAGGGGGTAAAAGTGAATTTATCCGACAAGCCAATATCCAGACCCATCCCCAGCCCCAAACTCGGCGCGTAACTGCGACTCCGCGCCTTGGCACCACTGAACAAATCCGCTTTCCCTTCCAGCACGCTATACCCCGGCGACACTTGCAGGAACAAACCCTTGCCCAGGGTACTTCCCGATTTGGAAAAAGTTGGACATTGGCAATCCCCCTTCAAATCTAAAAAATATAGGTTGAAATTGAGGAAAAGACTACCCATTTGCTGCTCTAATTTTCCGATGTCGACAATTTCGGCGTCGTAGCGGGCGTAGTTGAGCTCGGGAAGGAAGTCGAGGCGCAGCCCTTTTATGGGAATCCAGACGTCGAGGCCAAAAGCAAGGTTATTGCCAGGAAGTTCGTTGACGCTGTTGTTGACGGGATTGGAAAAACTCCAGCCAGGCGCATTGTTGAAGCGAAAGCTGGTGTTGATACCAAATTGAGCCTGAGCACTTAGTGCAAAGAGGCTGAAACAAAACCACAGAGCTATTCTAGACATGATGTTACCAGAGATTTTTTAGATAAACGCATTAGACTTGGGCTAAAGTTTTTGATTCAAAAAGATTGGCTGGTTTTATTTTTTACAAAAAGAATAAAAAAAATCAAAAGTATTTGCAGAATTGCTGGCTTATACTACTTTTGCAGTCCGGTGAGCGCACTTGGGCTGCTCCTTCTAATCCCCCAGGGTGGAAACGCAGCAAGGGTATGAAGTCTGAGCGCCCGTTGTGTGTCTCACCTTATTTTTTTCTCCTCTTTTGGTCGTTCTGATCACTTGTTACACTGCACTTTCCATTTCGTTCAAAATGCCTACGATTGCCATTAACCTACATATCCCTGTTTTCCGACGATAATTAGCAGCAGCTTTGCTATTCCTTGTTATTTTCGCTCCATCAATTCATAAAGTCTATTTTTTAACCGCAAGGTAAAAGTTGTTTACATGAAGAAATGGAGTCGCTTGGCGCAGATCGCAAGCATCTTATGCTTACCCGCGCTGACTTGGGCGCAAGCCGATCGTTGGCAGCAACGGGCTGAATACCAAATGGAAATCGATTTTGACGTCGATAAAGACCAATTCAAAGGTACCCAGCGCCTGGTGTACTACAACAATTCACCCGATACCCTGACCCGGGTTTTTTACCACCTGTATTTCAATGCCTTTCAACCGGGCAGTGCCATGGACGTGCGTTCGCGCAATTTGCCCGACCCCGATGGCCGGGTTGGCGCGCGCATCAGCAAGTTGAAGCCAAATGAAATTGGCTACCTCAAAATCAACAAACTGACTCAGGATGGCAAAGAATTGAAACACCTGACCGAAGGCACCATTCTGGAAGTGACCCTGGACAAGCCCATTTTGCCTAAAAGCAAGGTTGTTTTTGAAATGAATTTTGACGGGCAAGTACCCATTCAAATTCGCCGCTCAGGCCGCGACAACGCCGAGGGCGTGGACTATTCCATGGCCCAATGGTATCCCAAAATGGTGGAGTACGATTACCAGGGCTGGCATGCCAACCCTTACATTGCCCGGGAGTTTTACGGCGTCTGGGGTGATTTTGATGTAAAAATCAGCATCGATAAAAATTATGTCATCGGTGGCTCAGGGTATTTGCAAAACCCCGAAGAAATTGGTCACGGCTACCTGCCCGAAGGCCAAACGCCCAAACCTGCCAAAGGAGCCAAACTCACCTGGCACTTCAAAGCGCCCAACGTACACGATTTTGTATGGGCCGCCGACCCTAATTACACCCACACCAGCCTCAAACGCCCGGATGGCCTGACTTTGAACTTTTTTTACCTCAAAACCGAACGCAATCAGGACAATTGGGCCGCCCTGCCCAAGGTGATGGACAAAGCCTTCACTTACATCAACCGCCGCTACGGGCAGTACCCTTACCAGCAGTATTCCTTCATACAAGGTGGAGATGGGGGGATGGAATATCCAATGGCGACTTTGATTACGGGCAATCGTTCGATGCCGAGTTTGGTTGGGGTGTCGGTGCATGAATTGATGCACAGCTGGTACCAGATGATTCTGGGCTCCAACGAGAGTTTGTACGCCTGGATGGACGAGGGTTTCACCGATTTTGCTACCCAGGACATTGAAAATTACCTGGCGGGTGAAAACCTGGTGCCCGGCTTGAAAAAAATGGACAACCCTTACCTGCAAACTTACGCGGGTTATTTCAACCTGGCTTCTTCCGGCGAAGAAGAACCCATGAGTACGCACTCCGACCACTTTTCTTCCAACTTTGCCTACGGCCTGGCGGCATACAGCAAAGGCGCAGTGTTTATGAACCAATTGGAATACGTGATTGGCAAACCCGCGCTGGACAAAGGTTTGTTGCTTTATTTCAATACCTGGAAATTCAAACACCCCAATTCCAACGACGTGATCCGCATCATGGAAAAAGTATCGGGCTTGGAACTGGATTGGTACAAGGAATACTGGATCAATACCACGCACACCATCGATTACGGGGTAGATGCCATTGAATCGGATGGCAATGGAACCAAAGTTGTGCTCAAACGAGTGGGTAAAATGCCCATGCCCCTGGACGTGGTGGTGACCTATAAAAATGGCAACAAGGAAATCATCAACATACCGCTTGACATTATGCGGGGTGCCAAACCTGCCGAGAGCTCGTCAACGCCCTATCGGGTAGCAGCCGATTGGCCTTGGGTCAATCCAACGTATGAGTTGCGCCTCAGCGTCCCAGCAACGGATGTTCAAAGTGTAGAAATTGACCCCACTGTACGCATGGCGGATGTCGACCGGAACAACAACAGCAGAAACTAAGGGCGATAAAAAAATAAGTGCTTCATTTTGCCAAAGGATTAGATGAGTAAACGATTCATTTCAAGTGTCTTATCTGATCCTTTGGCTCAAGAAAAATGAACACTTATTTTTGCCCAACTACTAAAATCATGATCAAAAAAAGTATCCTGGCAATCCCGCCTTTTACCGCTGGCGACGATACGCTCATTCGGGAGGTTTTGCACCCGAAGAATGACGGTGTGCCCATGTCTTACAGTCTGGCGCATGCCGAACTGGAAGCGGGCAAAGCCTCCTTGCCCCATCGCTTGATGGAGCGCTCGGAGGTCTACATCATTTTGGAGGGAGAAGGTACCGCCTACGTGGATGGACAAGCTACCCAGCTGCAAGTGGGCGATGTACTTTTCATCCCAGCAGGAGCGGAGCAATACCTGGACAATACCGGGATACAAACAGTGCGCTTTTTGTGTATTGTGGATCCGGCCTGGTCTGAAGAAACGGAAATCGTTAAATAAGGTTCCAGCGTTCCAACGTTTCAGGGTTCCAATGTTGGGGTTGCCCTGAACCCCGGAACTCTGGAACTTTGGAACCTTTTTTATGAACATCCTCCAATTGTGCAAAAAATTCCCCTTTCCACTCAAAGAAGGGGAAGCCATCGCGGTGCATTACCTTAGCCGGGGACTCGCAGAGCAAGGCTGTACGGTAGATTTGCTGACGATGAACACCAGCAAGCACCATTATCCACACGCCGAAT
The DNA here is from genome assembly GCF_041740695.1 of Haliscomenobacter sp. Lineage (GTDB taxonomy): Bacteria > Bacteroidota > Bacteroidia > Chitinophagales > Saprospiraceae > Haliscomenobacter. The sequence goes on from NZ_JBGSLK010000068.1 coordinate 3,885, forward strand.
GGCCGCATGAGTTTTCTCATTACCGGGAAGTCCAAGCGGTGGATGTGGACAATCAACTGAGCATCGGCGGCGCCTTGAGCAATCTTTTTTCCCGTGCTTCCTACCATGTTTCCCGTTTTGACACCCCCGAATTTGCAGCGGCACTTACAGCTTTGCTGGAAAAAAATCAGTACGACGCCATCCTGCTCGAAACCCTCTATTTGGCTCCTTACATGCCATTGATACGGGCTAAAAGCAAGGCCGTGGTAGTCATGCGCAGCCACAATGTGGAGTTTGCCATTTGGGAACGCGTCACTGCCCATACCCGTTCTACCCTCAAACGTCGGTACCTGCATTACCTCACCCAAAAATTGCGTCGCTTTGAGATCGAACAATTGAAAAACTATGACTTACTGGCACCCGTTTCCGATTACGATTTACAGGTATTCAAAGCGCTGGGGTACACTGGCTATCATTTGGTGGCACCCATTGGTCTGGATATAGAAGCCTATGTTGTAAAATCTTTGGAAAAAAACGAGACAACCAAACTGGGATTTATCGGTTCTTTAGATTGGATGCCCAATCAGGAAGGCCTGCAATGGTTTTTACAAAAAGTGTGGCCATTGTTGCAAAGGCGCTTTCCCAGCCTTGTTTTTGACATTGCTGGACGGAATGCTCCACATGGTTTTTTACAGGAAAAAATCCCCGGAGTGCAGTTCCTGGGAGAAGTACCCAACGCCGCAGATTTCGTTGCTGCCCATGCTGTTTCCCTTGCCCCCTTGCGCTCGGGGAGTGGTTTAAAGGTAAAAGTATTGGAAGCCATGGCTCTAGGTAGGGTAGTATTGGGAACATCGATTGCGCTGGAAGGAATTCCAGCACAGGACGGTCGCCAAGTCTTACTGGCCAACACACCAGAAGATTTTGTAAGGCAAGTAAGCTTACTGCTGGAGAAACCCGAACTTGGAACACAATTAGGTACAGCTGCGCGGGATTTGATCCAATCAGCTTTTGATTACCGCGATGTAGCTCGTAAAATGATCGCAAGTATCGCAAGAATAGGGGCATAAAAAAATAAGTGTTCATTTTGCTAAAGGATTAGATGAGTAAACGTTTCATTTTAAGTGTCTTATCTAATCCTTTGGCTCAGGAAAAAATGAACACTTATTTTTGCCCCACTATATAGCTTAATTGTATGGAAAATAATGTGTTAGATGCTGGCGCAGGGCGCTGGACTAGTTTTTCTTATGCGGATGAGAACGACCCTTGGTGGAAAAAAAAGTTAATTGAAGCCGTAGAGTTTTCTACTGGCCGCGCCACAATTGAACGTTTGTACAACCGGATTCGCGACCTTGACGTACCCGCCAAATCCTTATGGGGACTAGGTTTGGAACAGCTACAAATCGAGATGTTGTACGACCGGGAAAAACTAATGGGCATGCCCGAAACTGGCCCTTTGGTGTTTATCTCCAATCACCCCTTTGGCATCGTTGATGGCTTGATGCTGGCTGCTCTGGTGGCAGAAGTGCGGGATGATTTCGTGTTTTTGGTCAACGAAGTGCTTACCCGCGACGAACGACTCAAACCTTTTTTATTGCCAATCGATTTTCGGGAAACCAAGGATGCCCTGCGCACCAATCTGGATTCCCGGGAAAAAGCCATTGAACGCCTCAAGGCTGGCGAAGCATTGGCCATTTTTCCAGCTGGTGCAGTCTCCACCTCAAAAACCTATTTCGGCCCAGCCGAAGACATGGAGTGGAAAAACTTCGTCCTTAAACTGGTACAGCAATCTCGTGCTACAGTAGTCCCTTTGTACATCGAAGGGCAAAACAGCCGGATGTTTCAGATGGTCAGCCAATTCAGTATGGCCTTGCGTTTGGGCATGTTGTTGTACGAAGCCATCAATAAAATGAAAAGGCAAATTCGGGTGCACATCGGTGAACCGATAACGTACGATGAGTTGGAAAAGACTTGTACCCGGCCGGAAATGCTGGGGTTTTTGCGGAAGAAAGTTGAAAAGTTGAAACCATAAATGGTTGAGGGAGGTTGAGGTGTTGAGAAGGTTGAGGCTGCCGCAGTTATCTGGTCACTGAGCGTAGTCGAAGTGCAAGGATAACTGCGGCAGCCTAAACCTCCCTAAACCTTCCTCAACTAATTCACCGATGAAAAAACACAATTTCAACCCCGGCCCAGCCACCATTCCTCCTTCAGTTCTGGAAGAAGCGGCCCACGGTTTACTGGAATACCGTGGCTCCGGTTTGTCCTTTGCGGAATTGAGCCATCGGGCGCCACAGGTGATGGCCGTGGTGGAAGAGGCCAGTACATTGGTGAAAACCCTCTATGGCTTTGGCGACCAGTACGAAGTCATTTGGATGCAAGGCGGCGCTTCCGCTCAATTGGCCATTGCACCAATGAATCTCTTGGATGAAGAACATTCCGTTGCCCTGATCAATACGGGATATTGGGCCACCAAGGCCATCAAAGCTGCCGGAGAAATTGGTAGAGTAGCCGTATTGGCTAGCTCTGAGCAGAGCCGATTTGATCACATTCCCAAAAACTGGACCTTACCCGCCGATGCCCAATATCTACACCTGATTTCCAACGAAACCATTGATGGCACTCAATGGCAGGAGTACCCCGATGTGGCGGTACCCATCGTTGCTGACATGACTTCCGATTTTTTGACCCGCCCCTTGCCCCTTGAGAAATTCGGATTGATTTTTGCCAGTGCACAAAAGAACTTTGGCATAGCAGGCTGCACCTGCGTAGTGATCAACAAAGACTGGTTGCATGCACGCAAAAAACGGGCGATTCCAACCATTTTTGATTATCAAACCCACATCGAAACGCAGTCTTTGTACCATACTGCGCCAACTTTCCCGATTTACGTGGCCTGTTTGGTGCTCCGTTGGACATTGGCACAAGGTGGCTTGGCTGTGATGGCGCAACGCAACGCCGAAAAGGCGGCGCTATTGTACAATGAAATTGATGAGAATCCATTGTTTACAGGTAGCGTGCAAAGCGCTGATCGCTCGCTGATGAATGCTTGTTTCCGCATCACAAAGCCAGAATTAGAAGAAGTTTTTTTGAACTTCACCGGCCAACATGACGTGGTGGGAATCAAAGGGTTCCCAACTGTGGGCGGGTTTAGGGCTTCGATGTACAATGCCTTGCCCTTGGAAAGTGTGCAGGTATTGGTAGATTTGATGCGCGATTTCGCTAAAAAATATTGACTACTATAATTTCCCGACCATGCTGAGTTGCCAAAAATCCCTCTTCAGTATTCCTGATGAAATCACTTACCTCAACTGTGCCTACATGTCGCCCCAACTCAAACAAGTGGAGCGCATCGGCCAGGAAATGGTGAGCCGCAAAAGCCAACCCTGGTTGATCCAACCTGACGATTTTTTCAAACCCGGCGAAGCACTCAAATCCGCCTTCGCCCGCCTGATCAATACCCCGGAAAAAGACCGGATCGCAGTAATTCCCTCCGTATCTTACGGTTTAGGGACAGTTGCGCGCAACCTGAACCTGAAACCGGGCCAAAACGTCATCGTTGCCGAAGCACAATTCCCCAGCAATTATTACGCCTGGAGTCGGGTAGTATCGGAAAGTGGTGCTGAAATGAAAGTGGTCAAAGCGCCCACTGGGAGTCCCCGCGGCACCTTATGGACTGAGGCCATTCTTCAAGCCATTGACGCCAATACATCTATGGTCGCCTTGGGTAATGTGCACTGGGCGGATGGCACCTTGTACGACTTGAAACGTATACGGGTTCGTACGGAGGAGGTTGGCGCCCTACTGGTGATCGATGGAACCCAATCGGTAGGAGCCCTGCCCTTGGATATCAGTGAGTTGCGCCTGGATGCCCTGGTATGCGGAGGCTACAAGTGGCTGATGGGGCCTTATTCCTTGGGTGTGGCGTATTACGGACCTCGTTTCGACAATGGCATCCCCCTCGAAGAAAACTGGATCAACCGCCTCAACAGTGAAGATTTTAACGCCCTGATCAATTACCGCGACGAATATAAACCCCAGGCCGGACGCTACATGATGGGGGAACAAAGTAATTTTGTACTTGCACCCATGTTGACCGCCGCCATTGAACAATTGTTGGAATGGGGCGTGGCGAATGTGCAGGAGTATTGTAAGCGCATTGCCGCCAATGCCATCGAGGACTTGCGGGAAATGGGCTGCCAAATCGATCCCAATTCACACCTGGCGCATCACCTGATCGGGGTGCGACTACCTGAGGGCATGGACATGCCACGCTTACAGGCAGAGTTCAAAAAACGCCGGGTTTTTGTGTCAACCCGGGGGAATGCAATTCGGGTAGCGCCGAATGTATACAATACGCCGGATGATTTTGAGGTATTGTTGGATTGTTTTCGGGAGGTGCGGGGGTAGCAGGTTTTGAGTGACACAATGTTTTTTGAGAAAAAACCAAAGTGGCATTTTTTTAGCACAAAGGACACAAAAGAGGACGCAAAGGGCACAAAGTTGGATGTTGACGATGTTTTTTGTTCAAAGGATGGGGTTATCAAAAAAGTAAACTTTACATTTTTCCCACATTTTTCAAAAAAAAGTTAAACTGACCAAATCCCCCCAAAAAATCCCTATCATTGCGGGACAGAGTAACAAACATGACCGAAACAGCCGCAACCCTGCAAAACGACATCTTTCTACGCGTGGCCAAAGGTGAAAGCACCGATCGCCCTCCCATTTGGCTCATGCGTCAAGCCGGGCGGGTATTGCCCCAATACCGTGCCTTACGCGCCCAATTCGCGGGTTTTCGGGAGTTTTTGTTCCATCCCGCTGCCGCCGCCGAGGCGACCATCCAGCCCATCGACGAGTTGGGGGTAGATGCAGCGATCATCTTTTCCGATATTTTGGTGGTGCCCGAAGCCATGGGCCTGCCTTACGATATGGTGGAAAAACGGGGCCCACTGTTCCCCAAAACCATCCAAACCGCGCAGGACATCGCCGACTTGATCAGTGGTGAAGCCGCTGCCGACAACATGGAGTACGTGTATGAAGCCTTGCGCATCACCAAACGTGAGCTGAACGGGCGAGTTCCCCTGATCGGTTTTGCTGGAGCCCCCTGGACCATCTTCGCCTACATGGTGGAGGGGCAGGGCAGTAAAACCTTTGCAAAGGCTAAACAGTTTTTGTACCGCGAGCCAGCTTTGTCTCACCTGTTGCTGGAGCGGATTACCGATACAACCATTGCCTACCTCAAGCGCAAAATTGCCAATGGGGCCGATTTGATCCAATTGTTTGATTCCTGGGCGGGTATCCTTAGCCCGGCGCAATACCGGGAATTTGCGACGCATTACATCCGCAAAATTTGTGATGCAATCACCGAAGTGCCGGTGACCGTGTTTTCCAAAGGGGCCTGGTTTGCCCTCGAAGACATTGCTGCCCTCAATTGCCAGGTGATTGGCCTGGACTGGAACATCACGCCGCAAGAGGCGCGGGCTAGGGTAGGGGATCGTCCGGTATTACAAGGCAACCTCGATCCTTGTTTCCTTTATGCTGATCATGCCACCATTCGGGCAGGTGCCTTACAAATGGTGCAGGAGTTCGGACCCAAACACATCGTCAACCTGGGCCACGGATTGTATCCTGACCTCGATTTGGAATCGGTCCGGGTATTTGTAGACACTATTAAAGCTTATCGATATTGAATTCTGAAGGGGCAACCCTACGTGGTTGCCCCATTCTGAAGGGACAACCACAAAGGGTTGCCCCAACACACCACACCCATTTTGGTTCCCCCTTTCGCTCCTTTGTTTACGTTAGTACGCTGTTTAAATGTGAATAACGTGTTAAAAATGTTCCACCATGAGAAAAACACCTTTTCTCTTATTGGGGGTTGGGCTGCTCGTCCAGTTTTGTCAAAACCCAAAACAGACCCCGAGAATCGATGCAAGAGCGATTGAACCCACTGAGGTTAAATTTGCCTGTAGAGGAACCCATCCGGTCATGTGGCTGATCGACATTTATCCCGACAGCATTGTGTATGAAAGAGGAGGAGGAAAAAAACTCGTTTACATAAAACGGATGGAAGTGCGGAAGGGGGATACTACTGTTTTTAATACCAAATTGGATCTGTACGACAAAGAAAGTATGATGACCATCAAAATCATTCCCGATTCTTGCGGCAATGGTCACTCCGACCAAAAATACCCTTACACCGCAATTATTGAACGGGATGGAGATGTACTGAGGGGTTGCGCCAATGGGGTAAATCCCAAATAATTGTTTAGTTAATCTCTGAACATTTTTGATTGAGGGGGCAGTTTACTGCTCATTTTTTTTATTGCGGTCTGGGTGATTCTACTATTTTTGTAGCCTCATCAACAGACACCATGGAAGTACAAAAAAATACCTTTAAAAGCACCGCTGCCAAGAGCGATAAACCCCAACTGGGCTTGTGGAATGGCTTGGTCGATAATTCAGTAGTGGAAATATTGGCCAGTGCAGGCTACGACTGGGTGCTGGTCGACGGTGAACACGCACCTTTCGATCTGCAAAGCATCCTGATCCAATTGCAGGCATCTTCACGCTACGAAGTGCCGATTTTTGTGCGGGTACCCAAAAGTGACCCCATCATCATCAAACAAATCCTCGATCTGGGGGTGCAAAACATCCTGGTACCCATGGTTGATTCAGCGGAAGAAGCCGAACTTATGGTTCAGTCGACCCAATACCCGCCTAAAGGGATTCGGGGGATTGGCACGGCCATGGCACGAGCAGCACACTGGGCCCAAAATGAGGATTACTTGTTCACCGCAGGCCCAGAAATCTGCATGGTGGTACAGGTGGAAAACGTACCCGGCATTCAAAATCTGGATGCGATTCTGGCAGTGGAAGGCCTGGATGGGGTGTTCATCGGCCCTGCGGATTTGGCGGCTTCGATGGGACATTTGGGCAATCCCAATCACCCCGAGGTAAAAAGCGCCGTACTTGATGCTTTACAACGCATCCGCAAAGCTGGGAAAGTGGCTGGAGCCATGGCCCTGGACAAAGCAACTGCTGACGAATACATTGCTGCTGGTGCCAATATGGTGGCCATCGGAATTGATACATTGCTGCTGATCAAAGCTTGTCGGGATTTGTTGCATAGTTTCCGCCCACAAGATGATTCGACGGCGGGAAGCAAATATTAAAAAATAGAATCCCCAATAGTGCGACACTGTCGGGGATTCATCAGACATTCAAAACCAAATTTTTCAACTACTTACTTACTTACTTACCTACGATATCGGACTTCATTGGTCCGAGAATGGCCAAGAGCTCATCCTTTTCTTTTTGAGGCACTTTAAATTTGTCGAGTGCCGCAACCAGATCACCCACCAATGCGTTGAATTCCGCATCGGTGATGTTCATGCCTTTGTGCGACTCCAACATGGTTTTGCCTTTGTACTGGCAGGGGCCACCTGATCCGGCACAAATTTGGTCAATCAGGTTGTTGCGCAGCAATTGAGTGCGCGCCGGATTGGCTACAGTGGCCGCAAAACGAGCGTTGATCACATTGTCACCTACCACGTTGGTGAGGAACTGATCCGTTACAGCCGAGATGGCACCAATGCCGCCCAGCCGATCATACAAAGTAGTGGGCGTAGCCTCATCGTCTTTGTCACAAAAGTTAAGCGTAAAAGAGGCCGCAAGCAAAATGGCCAACAATCGGATTGAGTTTTTCATAAATGAATGAATTGGATGATGAATAATGTTCGATTGAGTTATGGACACAGTGTGTAGTATGATGCAGTTTTTAATTTGTTAGTCAAAGTTGAAACGCCTTTGAAAAGGGAGAAAATAGAAGCTGAACAACAAACAAGTGCTGAAAAACACACCCGCCCAGAATAGATAAGTAGGGAAAGCTAGTATCAAACTCATAGGAACCGGGCACGCTGGGCCAGCAGGTTTTTCAAATACCTTTTTGCTGACAGCCACGCTGGTATTGGCTTGGATTCTGGCAAGCAAGGCAGCTTCAGTATGCTCCTCGGTGTAACTTAATACCAATAAATCCGAGCTGGGATTGAAAGTAGTGGCCGTTATACCGGGCCATTCGCGCACTTTTTGAGCCAGGGCCTCGCCAGCTTCATCGTTGATGCCCGCCACGTCAAAAGCCTGATAAGTGACCAGAGGTAGATCATCACTTGGTGAATACGGTTTGCGCATACCCATCCAGGTGCCAAGGCATACCACAGCCAGGACGAGTAAAAGCAGGTGAATCTTTCTCATCTTCGGGAAATTGATTTTTTTAAACTACTTTAAGGTGTTGTGGTGATTGTGATGCAACGGCTAGTGTTCCGCTTAAAACAATAAGGGATACTTTCTGTGTATAGTTGTAAGAATAGGAATGTGTCTTCAGACCTATTATGCTACGAATGGGCAATCGATTTTGGATTTACCCAAGCTGACATTTTTGTGAAAAAAGTGCGTTTTACTAAAAAATTTGGAAAACTTATGCGTCTCTGCTATTTCATATTGCTGTTGATCTGTTTTGGAGCCTTGCCCTCCTGTTATCTCTTGACGGCCTACAAGTACCGCCATTTAAAATTGGAATCTTTGTCTTCATTACGGTCGGTGCCACTCCAAAAGAGTGAGGCACCCTTTTATTTTATTGAAGCTGGCACAAATAAAACCCGTTTGAAACGAACCCTGGATTCCATCCTGGCGCCAACGCATACCTATTCTTTTTTGATCATTCGGAATGATTCCATTTTGTACGAGAATTATTTTGGCAACATCAAACCGGAAACCCAGCTGCCCTCTTTTTCGGTGGCAAAATCTTTTGTAGCTACATTGGTTGGCATTGCGCTGGATGAGGGAAAAATCAAAAGCCTGGATGATCCCATCACGACTTACCTGCCGGAGCTAAAAAAACGCGATCCCAACCTGGAAAAAGTTACCCTCCAGCACCTGCTGGATATGCGCAGTGGCATCAAAAGTTTGGAAACTTCCAATAGCCCGTTTAGCAACGTGATCAAATTGAGTTTTGGGCACAACGTGACCAAAATTGCCCTAAAATCCAAAACGGAAAAAAAGCCTGGTGAAAAAGACTACAAAAACCTGAATACTCAATTGTTGGGGCTGATTGTTGAAAGGGCAACCGGGCAAAAACTACAAGACTACCTGCAAGCTAAAATCTGGACCCCTTTGCAGATGGAAAGTAATGCAAGTTGGAATACCGATGCCCGCAAAACCGTTCGGGCCTTTTGTTGCATCAATGCCACCACAAGAGATTTCGCTAAATTGGGTCGTTTGTATTTGTTTCAGGGCCAATGGAACGGCCAGCAGATTGTTTCGACAGAATGGGTAAGGGCCTGCACCGATCCTGTGCTTATGGAACAATACAATGGGTATAAAAACCAGTGGTGGAGCCGTCCATCTTCCCGTACATTTCGGGATTCTACCGAAGCGCTAAAATTTAGTCAATCAACCCCGTACCCCAGCGTAGTGAATGGACGCCCTGGCCGCGACGGGCGGGGGAGAATTTACCGCGTAGCTTACCGGACTCCAGCCTATTATGCGGCGGGAGTGCTCAACCAATTTGTGTTCGTGCATCCGACCAAAAACTTGGTGATTGTACGTTTGGGGCATTATTGGGGCAATTCCTCCTTTGGGCCCGATGCGTTTTTGTACTGGTTGGGAGAGCGATTGTAAAAATCAAAAGAGGTCATCGCTGAACAAAAAACCTTCATTTTGAGTTAGTTCGATTGAAACAACTTGTACATACCACTATGCTTCATCCAAACCATACTTCATTGTTGTACCTCCTCCCTATGATTGTCCTTGGTGTATTAGGCAGCTCCTCTCTTTGTGCTCAACAACTGGATCAGTATCGTTGGAAAAACCGTGTTTTATTGGTTTTTGCACCCAATCTTCAAGACCAGCGCCTGAAATCCCAATTGTCTCTGTTCGATGCTCATCGCGCTGGGCTAGCCGAACGTGACTTGAAATTAATGGTCCTGAACCCAGGAGGCAATGAGGCCTTTTCTACTGCTGATACAAAGCACTTGTATCAGGCGTACAAAGTTGAAAAAGATGCCTTTGTACTCATCCTTATCGGCAAAGATGGTGGTGAAAAACTAAGAAAAACGCAGCCTCTCGCGGTAGCTACCCTTTTCAGTACCATCGATGCAATGCCGATGCGCCAGGCGGAGATGGAGCGTAAGTAATATTACGAATGCGTAGCGCCGAAACAGACAGAATGGTTCCGACACTACGCACTTCAAAAATCGATCTTCGTTTCCCTTTCTTGGTTACGTGAGAAGTCGTTGTATCTACTTGATCGGATTCATCGACGTCAGATTCACATTCACGTCCGTAACCTGCAAGGAGGTGATTTTCCATCCATTTCCTCCTTTAAGAAGGGTGATGAAATACATTCCCTCCCAATTGTCCCCTTTTCTCCCACCCGGAAAATCAAGAATTACCATGTCCTTGGCACTCATGGTCAGCAATGCAACAGTGGGGGCCAAAAAATTAACACCTTTGATGTTGTACTGGGTAGAGGTGAACTTAAATCTGGTTTCACCAAAAGACTGCATCGCTTTGAGGATTTCAGCCTTATTCTTCCAGTACATCCCTACCGGGTTGATCAAAGCAGCATTGGGGTCGAAAATGTCATTTTTTCCAGTAAAGGAATAATCGTGTGCATTCCAAGCGGTTTCCATAGTTTTGATCACCGCGCGTACTTCAAGTTCGTCTACTGACACATGCGTTTTTGGCCAAATGGTCAACATTGCTGAACCGCTCCAGGGTAGTCATTTCTGCCAATACCTGCTCAATCGGAAGAATGTCTTTTAGCTTTGTGCTCTTGTACAACAAGTATTTTTGCACAATAGCAATCATTTGATTAAAGTCCAGTACCTCATTGAGCTGTTCAATGACTTCATCAATGTCTTTGCCTAAAATGGAAACAGCATCAAATGGTTGATTGAGCATCTCCGTCATTGGAATGCCAAGTAGGCGGTGCATACCACCAGGTTGAAAAACAACCATGATTACGAGCATATTGTAGCCCATCGTGAGGTCTACTCGTGACAATTGAGGACCAATCAGCGTAGAATGTGGCTGCTCTTCAATCTTTTGATTGGCATAGTTTCGACTAATAATTTTGTCATAAGGATAAAAATAAAGGCAATGTCCAGGTTGGGGCGGAAATGGGGTGGTTGGTCTGGGGTTACTAGCATTCAATTGATACCGCGCCAGGATGATTTTTTTTACAAAATGCTGAAGGGCTGGAAGAGGGGTAAAATGCAGAACCATGTTGAGTGATTTGTAGCTCAAAGTTCTGGATTTTTTTCGATTGATTGTGGGGGGCTTTTAATTTGCGCAGATTTCTTGTGGAAAACTCAAGAAATCTGCGCAAACCTATTATCGATACTGATAAATCTGTACCAGTAGCTTGATCTCATCCAAAGTTCGGGTAGGTGGCGTAAAGGGTACCGGGATCGGCATTTTGGAATACTGCTGAAAATACAAAACACAGGCATCGCGCCACCACAGTGCTTCACGGTATTGGACGGCCAATCTTCCGCTTACATCCGCATGCATTTCCGCGTCCATTTTACCTTTCAATGTCGCCCATTCCTTTTGCATGGTGGCTACTGCCTCTGCACCGGTGTAATAACGGGTGCACAATTCGTCCCAAAGACTGCGCCCGGTACTGAGTTTTTTGCCCCAAGGCACATGGTGGTACCACAGCAAAAAGGGCAGTGGGCAATCATCCACCTGGCTCCAGGCTTTGGCGGCATCGGGGTGGTACAAACTCAAGGCATTGCTGCCATTCACCCCACGATCAAAACCCAAACCAATGGAATCGGCCCGGTGGTAATAAATCGAAGTCCAATCTGGACGGGCGCTGCGCTCCAACCAGGGTTCAGGCCCATAGTGGATGCCTTGCCCCATGATGTGGTGTAAGCCCAGCGGGGTGGTGAAATCGACGTACACTTCCCGCGAACGTTCCATGATGTTGCGGATAGTCGTGACGGCCGGAGCGTCCTGGGTCAAACTCATTTTGATCCACTCCTCGGCAATGCTGGCACTACTCAATTGATGATTCCAGGCCAGGCGACCAAAGGCGTACCAATTGGCTTGCGACATCAAGTGCCCACTCCAATTGCGGTCGGAACCCGTATTTGCTACTCCCGCCATCACCGTGATGGGGTATTGGTGCAAACTGCCATCAATGACCTTGGCTACAGTCGACCCGGGCCCTTTGGCGTGGGTATCGGCATCCAGGCATTCCTTGAACAAGGGGGCCAGGTAAACCAAATTGGTAGAAAAACCGAGGTACTCCTGGGTGATTTGAAATTCCATAGCCAGGGGTGTTTTGGGCATGGCACCGAAGAGCGGCGAGAAGGGCTCGCGGGGTTGAAAATCAATCGGGCCGTTTTTGACTTGTACCACCACGTTGGGCAAAAAATTGCCGTCAAATGGTTTGAATTCTTCGTAGGCGGCTTTGAAACGGTCGCCTTTAGGGTCGGCTTTGTACACAAAGGCACGCCAAATGACAATGCCTTTGAATGGGGCTACAGCTTCAGCCAGCATATTGGCGCCGTCGGCGTGGGTTCGGCCAAAGTCTTGGGGACCAGGTTCACCTTCAGAATTGGCCTTCACCAAGAAGCCTCCAAAATCGGGGATGATGCCGTAAATTTCACTGGCTTTTTCCACCCACCACTGGCGCACGGCTGGTTCGAGTGGGTCGGAGTTTTTCAACTTGCCTAAAATACGCGGCGCTGCAAAATTGACCGAAAGGAACACTTTGATGCCATAGGGTTTGAACACATCGGCCAGGGCTTTGACCTTGAGCAAATACTCGCGGCTCATAAAACGGGCACTGGCGTTGACGTTGTTTACCACCACCGCATTGATGCCAATCGAGGCGTTGGCCCGCGCATAATCGCGGTAACGTGGGTCGATGTTTTCCGGCAATTCATACCATTTCCAGAGGGAGGCTCCGGCATAGCCGCGTTCGATGGAGCCGTTGGTATTGTCCCAGTGGTTGAGCATGCGCAGTTGCACACGAGGGGTACTACTGCCCGGAATTTTACTTACAGCGGTGGCGGTTTGTACTTTGCGCAGCAAATCAAACGCCCCGTACAAAAGTCCAGAAGGCGTATTGGCGCTGATGCTGATTCGGCCATTTTGTAAAGCCAAGGTATAGCCTTCGGTACCCAAACTGGCAATTGGCGTAGTATTGAGGGTTAAACCAATACCTCCTGGCACAGCACTGGCTGTATTTTGCAGCCGGATACTTTTGCCCAACAAACCTTGCAAACCTGCCTGTAATTCTCTGGCCGCCGTTTGTACGACAGGATCAGCAGAACTGAAGGCGATGTATTGCGTGTATGGCAGGTATTGGGCCCGAACGCTGGTATTTTTGAGCAGGTCGTATTTTAACCAGAGGCGATAGCCATCGTCGGCTTTTGCTACAATGCTACTCAGCAAGAGAAGGAAAAGACAAATTTTGTGTGCCATGTTTTTTGTTTGTTTGTTTATATGCAAGATAAAATTTGGGTAGTAGGAAAAGGTTTAATTTGTTGAAAAATCATTGGTAAAAATATTAGCTTTTCGACAAAAGTAGTACTTTAACAGCAGGAAGTTACTGGACGGTTAAAGCCTAAATACTCTTTTAGGCTTTGCAACGGAAGTCAACAACAAAGCCCAAGATGGCGCGCATAATTCAGTCATATCAATGTGTTACAAGGCCTTCCTATCCCTTACTCACCTTCGTGCGTAAAAATTTCCAGTAAAGGCTGATTCAAAATCGGTTGAAGTTAATGCTGAAGGATGGACTCAGGTGTACCAAAGTGCCTAGTAATGACTATTACATCCACAAATAACCACTGAATCTTGCGTTATGCTCAAAGACCGCTTCAACAACATCACGAATGTTGTAAAAAAAAGGATTGCCTCCCTATTTTCTGCCCCTATGGGTGGACTTTACATGGTACTTTTTGCCATAGCCATTGGGGTAGCTACATTTATTGAAAATGATTTTGGCACCAGTGCGGCTCAAAAACACATTTTCAAGGCTTATTGGTTTGAGCTCCTTTTGTTGTTGTTTGGCATTTCAATCCTCTTCAACGTAAATCGATTTAAACTGGTAAAGCAAAAAAAATGGGCTACACTTGCCTTTCACCTGTCTTTTTTGCTCATCCTTTTGGGTGCAGCAATTACCAGGTATTTTGGTAGTGAGGGTACAATGCATATTCGTGAAGGTGATCAGTCCAACACCATTCTTTCTGCAGAACCTTATTTGCTGTTTAAGGTGGCCAAAAACGGGAAACAATATGAATTTGAAGAGCCCGTATTATTTTCATCGCTGGGGAAAAATAAATTCAATGAATCTTACTTGATTGATAATCAGGAATTAAATGTTGAGTTGTTGGATATTGTTCCAAACCCAAAAGAACAATTAATCGATGATGAAAATGGGGTGCCCATCCTACAGGTGGTTATTGCTGGGAATAATGGTCGCGAGGAATATTTGCTCAAATTTGGAGATCGTACCAATATTTATGGAACATTGTTCAATTTTGGAAACGCGCCAGCTCAGGATGCCTTTAACATTTATTACGAAAGAGATAGTTTGTTTTTTAGCGCTCCAACAGTTTATACCCAGATGCGTATGGCCACCCAAGAATCGGATACGCTGACTCCGGATGGAAAATACCCCTTGTTTTTGCGCAGCATGTATGCAAGTGAAGGGCGAAGTTTCGTTTTTGGAATGTTTACCCCAAATGGCAGTGCAAAATTAACTTCTACGTCCTCCAAAATATCAAGTACCAGCCAAACAGGCTTGAACTTACAAGTCAGCATTAGCCCTTTATTTCGGTACTCGTCATACTTCATTCGATACTCATTATTTTCCAGATAAGTCAGCAAATCATCTTTTTGTTCTGCGGGTAATTGCTTCATTTGCAATATACTCTGGCGAACTTTGAGTTGGCGACCTGC
>NZ_JBGSLK010000069.1:0-70741 GCF_041740695.1 Haliscomenobacter sp.
CACTGAGCGAAGTCGAAGTGTCGCTAGCGGTAGCCTCAACCTCCCTCAACCTCCCTCAACCTCCCTCAACCTTCTCAACTTTTTAACTAATTTGCTGCTTGCTCCACTTTCCCTTTCAAGCGCAATACCACTTGTTCGTCACTCAGGCTAGTGATGACGGTCACCTGCTTGGTAAACTCGCCCGGCGCCAGGGCATTGTAAGTAGCGGTGATTTCGCCAGTTTTTCCAGGAGCAATGGGTTCTTTGGTGTAATTAGGTGTAGTACAGCCACAAGAGGCATTCACCGAAGTAAAAATCATGGGCGACTTACTCTTATTTTTCACTTTAAAAACCGCAGTCACGGGTTTGCCTTGAGGAATGGCACCGAAATCGTGTTCGATTTTGTCCCAAATCAAAGTGGGTGCTTTCTTTTTACTTTTGGCTGAAGCTTCACTTTTTTTCACAGTGGCTTCGGCAGTGCTTTGAGCAGCAAGGGTTCCAAATGTGCTCAGGGCCAATAGGGCAAGGATCAAATATTTCATGGCAACGTCGTTTTTGTTCCGCATTTTAACGGAGGTTCTTAAAACTTGTACAAAAGTAATGTAAGCTTGTACAAGGTGCTGTTAACAGGATTCAAATGTTTACAAAGTCTCCGGTTATTCCAACCCAAATTTATCTAATAAGTACACCAGCGCGGTCATAGCAGCGGTGCCCAGCTCCAATTCGCGTTTGTTGACGGCGTCGAAAGTATCAATGGCGGTGTGGTGATAGTCGAAATAACGTTGAGAATCGGGTTCAAAGCCAAACAAAACCCCTTTTTGCGAGCGCAGGGGGCCAATATCTGCCCCTGAGCCACCCCTTTTAAACGTAAGTCCATAGGCTTCCAGCAGCGGCGACCACTCCATGATTTGTTTGTACTTTTTATCAAAAGCCCGGTTTTCCGATTCGCAGGTAAAGCCTCTGGGCGTAAAGCCACCTCGGTCTGACTCAATGGCAGCCAGGTGAAACTCTTGCTTTCGGTTGGAAATTTCGGCATAAGCCTGGCCTCCTTTTAGTCCGTTTTCTTCATTCATAAACAAGACACAACGAATGGTGCGTTTGGGGCGGTACCCCAGGCGTTTGAATACCTGTAGCACATCCATAGCCTGCACACAACCCGCTCCGTCATCGTGTGCACCAGTACCCACGTCCCAGGAATCGAGGTGGCCACCGACCAGGATGATCTCTTCCGGTTTTTCACTGCCCCGGATTTCACCGATCACGTTGTGCGAGGGTTTCATGCCCATCATGTGGCTGGTGTTGCGGATGAATACCCGAACGGGTTCGTCTTTGAGCAGGCGACTGAGTAGTTCGGCATCGTTGGTGCTGATGCCGAGGGCGGGAATGGGCGTAATGCCAGGCTCGTAAGAAGTGCTACCCGTGTGGGGCACATCGTCGTGGCGAGTGGTCATGGAACGCACCAAAACAGCTAGCGCACCATATTTGGAAGCACGGGAAGCCCCCAGGCCACGTTGATCTACGGCCCCACCATAAGCGGCAAAAGTATTGAGTTGGGTTGGATCCATCGGGCGATTGAAAAAGACAATTTTTCCGGCGAGTTTTTCTCGGCCCAAGTTTTCGAGTTCGTCCAGGCGTTTGACTTCAATGACTTCGGCACTCAGGCCGTTGGGCCCCGTGCCTTCGGAGTTGCCCAGGGCCAAGGCCTTGAGGTCAAAACTCCCCATTTTGGAATGCACCACCCGCACTACTTCTTTTTCCCCACGTTGCCAATGGGGCACCATACAGGGTTGAATCCAGACCGAGTCTAATCCCATGGTGTCCAACATTTGGCGGGTGTATTCTACCGCAGCGGCAGCTTGTGGCGTGCCACTCAGACGGGCCCCGATCCGATTGCATAAGTAGTCCAACCAGGGGTAAGATTTCCCTTGGGTGAGCGCCTTATTGTAAATTTCGCGGATGTAAAAAGCGTCGACATCCGATTTTGCATTGGCTTGAGCGTGTAAATTTTGCAATTGGCATCCGAGTACAAGCAATAACGCAAACAATTTCAGCTTCATGAGTAAGTGGTATTAATGGTACATTGCGTGAATCAAAAAAAAGTTCAAAAAAGGGCAAAAAAAGTTTTTTCGGCTTTTTTGGAAAAAAATTTTCTATTTCTCGAAAAAAGCAAATTTTTATCGCCGAAAAGGGGGTTTTGCTTAGTATAAAATCTAATTGTACAAAAATGGCTTTGTTTGTAAATTAAACAAAGTATCCTTTTTGGAAAAAAGATTTGATATTTTCAAAAAAAGGCCATATTTTAGCGCTATCAATTAAAAAGAACAAAGAGTTATTGAAAAATTTGTAATTGTACTTTTTACAATAACTCCATTTGTTTTCAACAAGTTGCAGAATTTTTTCGAAAAATATAATTTGGTTTTATTTGGTTAGGGCTGAGGTAGTGCTGTGGTAGCGCTGCCTCCTTTTTTTTGCCCCTACCTGAAGGTGGGGCAAAAATCCCACGACTGAAGCCGTGGGTTGGCGTAGTTCCCAGAGTGAATGAAAGGCCAACACACCCACACATTCACACTCAAACCCACACCCATTCTTCACGGCCTTACCTTTTTAGCCTTTGCTTTCTGCATCGGATTTGGACCTTCCTCTATTTTATGGGCTTTGAACACCTGGAAGCGGGTCGGCACCTGTTTTACTGGCCAGTTGTTGTTGCTTTCGTCGATGTCGGCGGTTTCGCGGAAGGGGTCGAGGCGTACGGCTTTCACCATCTTGTCTTTGACGAAGACCTTTTTGAACTGGCTTTCATTTTTGCGCCAAATTTCGGCGGGAATCCGGTCGACTTGAGTGCTGCCATCGGCAAAGGTCCATTCCAGGATGATCGGCATCACCAGACCACCCTTGTTGCTGAACTGTAGTTCGTAGTAGTGCTTATCGCCAAAACGTTTGTTTTTTTCCTCCTTGCTGTAGGTTTGATCGTAGAGGGATACTTTGACTTCCTCAATGGAGTCCGCTGTAGCCCAAGGCTGGTAAGTGGTGTAAAAATCCTTGAGGCTGGTATCCCGGTCAATCAAGGGCACTTTGCCCGCTTCTTTGTTGCGTACCTTATTGATGTCGTAAAAAGGTTTTTCGACCTTGTTTTTTTCAACAAATTCTTCTTTCACGGGGTTATTGTCCAAATCCACCCGGTAGTACTTGATGCTATCCAGCGAAATATCCACCACATCAGTGGTAAAAAACCAACCGCGCCAAAACCAGTCCAAATCCACCCCGCTGGCATCTTCCATCGTGCGGAAAAAGTCGGCTGGCGTGGGATGTTTAAAAGCCCAGCGGCGGCAATATTCCTTAAAGGCGTAGTCGAATAACTCCCGGCCCATTACCGTTTCGCGCAGGATGTTGAGCGCAGTAGCGGGTTTGCGATAGGCATTGGCAAAGAAGTCGATGATATTGTCGCTGTTGGTCATGATGGGCTCTAGCTGGTCTTTGGGCAGCTTCATGTAATCCACAATCTGGTGCGCTGGGCCAAACCAGGGTTTGTAATCGTTGTCCATTTCCCGCTCGGCCACAAACTGGACAAAGCTGTTGAAGCCTTCATCAAACCAACTCCACTGCCGCTCGTCGCTGTTGATGATCATCGGAAAATAATTGTGCCCTACCTCGTGAATGATGGTGGAGACTGCGTCAATTTTGGTCGCTTCCGAATAGGTGCCGTCGGGCTCCGCTCTACCCGGATTGAAACAAATCATCGGGTATTCCATGCCGTTGGCGGCTTCTACAGAAATGGCGGTAGGATAGGGGAATGGAATGGTGTATTTGGAATAGGTATTAATGGTGTGCTGAATGGCTTTGGTGGAATACTTTCGATAGATTGGGTAGGCCTCCTTGGCGTAATAACTCATACACATCACCTTTTTGCCTTCCTCGGTGGTATTAGCCAAGGCATCCCAGACAAACTTGCGGCTAGCTCCCCAGGCAAAATCGCGAACATTGTCTGCTTTGTAAATCCAGGTTTTTAGCTCAGTGGCACGTTTGGCTTTTTCCGTTTTTTTAGCTTCCTCCAATGTGACAATTTCGATGGGCTCTTTGGATTGCTGCGCTTGTTGCCAACGGGTGTATTGAGCCGGACTGAGCAAGGTGGAATAATTGAGGCATTCCCCCGTAGCCGCAACCACATAATCGGTGGGCAGCGTCATTTTGACCACAAAATTGCCGAAGGTCAACGCAAATTCAGCGCGCCCGGTGAATTGTTTGTTTTGCCAACCCGCAAAATCGCTGTAGGCACAGAGCCGGGGATACCATTGGGTGATGGTGAAAATGTAATTGTCCTCGTCCGGGAAATATTCGTAGCCACCACGGGCCAGGTTGGTGGCGCTATTGCTCATGATTTTGGCAATGTTGATGCGGTCCACCAAATAATAATGCCATCTGACGCGGAAAGCAAAGGAACTGCCCGGCTTGAGGGGTTCGGGTAGCTCGATGCGCATCATCGTTTGGTTGATGCTGTATTTGAGCGCCTTGCCATTGGCATCGACCACTTCTTCGATTTTGCAACCAAATTTCTCTTTGCCCTTGGCGGGTTCCAGGCCCTGCATCTGGTTTTCACTCATGGTGGCGTTGATGCTGGTGGGGTCAAAAACCTGATTGGGGTTATCGGCGGCGTGTTGGTTTTCATCGAGTTGCAGCCAGATGTAACGCAGGATTTGCGGCGACTGGTTGACATAAGTGATGTTTTCGCTGCCGTTGAGGCGCAGGTTGTTCACATCCAGGGTACACTCGATGTCGTAATCACAGCGTTGTTGCCAGTATTGTGGGCCAGGTGCACCGTCAATGTTGCGGTAATTATTGGGATCGGGAAGCAGGTCGGTGATTTGTTCAAACTTGTTGCCGTGGTTAGAAACGGGTTGGGCAAAAAGGCCCACACTCCACAACAAAAGACTAAGGCTGATCCAGCTGCGCTGGATGGAGGGCTGTTGAAACATAAACAGTGGTTTTAAATGGGAAAAGCATGACTCGCCGTTCAAGCATTACCGTAAAGTTCAATAATTTCTGGACTTTTAGGACAAAACTTGCCAATAATATAGTGTGAAAATAAAAACGCCCGCTAGAACAATTCTTCTAGCGGGCTACTAAGCCGTTTTACCTCATCTTACTTCATCCAAAATGGAATCAGGTTGATCCCGATCACAAAAGAAGGTGTTTGGAGTTCCTGGCTTCGTTCCAGGATGAGGAGATTTTTTTTAAATATTTTTTCTGCCTCATTTTTTGCAGTCAATCAAAACAAATCAAAAAGCGAGGCGTTTAAATTTCAATACTTTCAAAATATATTGAAAACAATGAACCCTTCTTTTACCCTTCCCAACGCTGCCTCATTGGCCCAACATTGGCAAACACAACAAGCCCAAGCTTATGCTTATCCAGAAGTAGGTAGCAGCGCTGTTGATCCTCCCCCTGGTTATGACCACGACCACGAAGCTACCCTGCTGGGTTTTGGCGATGGGGTGTTTCGGGCAGCAGCTCAAGCCTTGCGCGAATGGGCGATGTTCCCGCCAGGTTGGACACAAATTTACCCCAAGAATGCCCCATTAGAACCGGGCAGCGTCGTCCTGGTCCTGTTCAGGATATTTGGGTTATGGTGGTGGCGCAACAGTTCCCGCATCGTTTACCTCATCGACGAGCCCACCCGTTTTGGCTTTGCTTATGGAACCTTACCAGCACACATTGAAAGGGGTGAGGAGATTTTTTGGGTTGAATTGAGGGATGATGGCAGCGTGTGGTATTCCATTCAAGCCTTTTCTAAGCCCAATCGCTGGTATGTGTGGTTGGCTTATCCGCTGGCGCGGGCTTACCAGCGGAAGTTTCGGCGCGATTCTTTTGCGGCAATGGAAGAAAGAGTGAAAAGTGAAAAGTGAAAAATGAAAAATGAATAGTGAATAGTATGGGAAAGCGAATAAACAGTTGGGAACTAATTTCCGGAGGATTGGGACTGGTGCTGTATTGGGTGTGGAATGGCAGTGTGCAGCCTTTGGAAAAGGATTGGGTGGAATTGTTGGTCTTGTTGGGGGCGATGGTATTTGTGCCTATGGCGATGCGGCAGTCCGGGGTCTTGAAGACAAAAGCTGAGCGTTTGGCTGTAATCCTGTCGACTTGGGTCTTGCTGTTGGCTTATTTGCAGGAACCAGGTATACTGGCGGCATTATTGGCCCTACCTTGGGTGTTGGTTTCAGTTTGGTTATTGGGAAATGCTTTTCAAAAACTGATGTTATCGCCATCAAAGCTGGCCGACAAGGCTCAATTTGCAGCATACCTGTATTTTCCAATTGGCCCACTGGCGGCATTCAGCGACCGCCTGGATTGGGCACCACTGGGGTTTAGTTCGATCATCATTTTGCTCACTGCGGCGCATTTTCACTATGCTGGTTTTTTGTTGCCCTGGGTCTTGTCGAATCTTCTGCGCCAAAGGGAGCCTTCACGCTGGCAGCGTTGGGCGGCCTGGGCCGTATTGTTGGGCATTCCGGCGGTAGCCGTGGGGATTACTTCAGCACAGTTTGGGATCGATCCATGGCTGGAGACTTTTGCGGCTACTTTGATGGCCTTAGGTGGCTTGGGTGTAGCCTTTTGGCATGCTGGACTGGCGCTGAAATCAGGACAACCTTTGAATCAAAGATTAGCTAGCTTAGGGTTGTTTTTGTGTCTAGGTACTGGAATGATCCTCGCCTTATTGTATGGCTGGCGCAACTATTTCCTCCCTCCATTTTTATCCATTCCCTGGATGTATGCCCTGCACGGCACTATGAATACGTTAGGTGTAGGGGTATTCGGGATATTGGTTTATAGACAAAATTTAGCAGGCAAGTACTAATTCATACTACTGGGTATTTTTGTTTATTGGAATCGGAGGACATGAGTTGCCTCCAGCTTCAGCTGGTGGATAAGCAGTAAACACTAGTTTTTGGGCTTCAGCCCTAGCTTAAAGATTAAGGTTTGGGCTAAAGCCCATTCAAGATTTGACCTTCAACCCACCAGCTGAAGCTGGAGGCAATTCATGTCCTCCGAGCAATGCAACCCGTCTGATTCAGTCTAAATTTCTGATTTCCTGCCTAGTAATTTTACCTACCCAAGGATAACCTTTCCACGACTCTTTCCGTATATCCTAAAAAAGAGCCTTTTCCTCGTTTTTCCTTCCTTTTTTATCGAAAAAAATCGAACTTAGTTTGACTTTTAAACTAAGTCTTTGTATATTTGAATCATTGAAGGTTAGTTTAGAATCAAAACTAAGTATATGTCACCACAGGAACTCATCTACAAAATCAACAACGCCAGTCATTTGGGCGAAGTACTGGAGTTGAACAACTGGAAAAAACAGTACAGCGACATGGCCCGGTTGTTGCATCCAGACCTGTGTAGCATCTCTGGTGCAGCCGATGCTTTTGCCCGTTTGAATGCCTTAAAGGAAGGATGGGAAAAAGGTTACCGCTTTAGTGATGATGCAGGTGCAGTGCGGGCCCAGAACACTACGATTACTTTTGTAGGCGACCCCAAATTGCTGTTGCAGTCTTACCGCAATTACGGCTACCTCAAAAGTTTGCGCCACCCGGCGGCCCAACATTTTCACCGCTACCTACCCGAATCGATGACGTTGGATGGCGAAGCATTGACGCTTCAGCTCCGTCACCGTGCGGCACCACTCACGGGACTGACTTTGCCACAAGGGCACGCCAACTGGATTTTGTCCCGCTTGTTGGAATTCAATACCTGGCTGGCGCAGGAAGGCTGGACGCACTGCGGCATCAATCCCGAAAGTGTATTGGTGGTACCCGAAACCCACGGCATCATCCTGAGCTCTTTTTACCACCTTACTCCGTTGGAGGGAGCGCTAAAAACGATCTCCGCCAAGTACAAGCACTGGTATCCCAATGCCCTGTTTGTGGACAAAAAAGCAGTGCCGATGATCGACCTGGAACTGAGTAAACGAACCATTGTCACCCTACTCGGCGACCCCTCCGGGATGGGCATCAAGCTACAAAAAACGCACAACCCCGCGATGATTGACTTTTTACTTACTGCACATACCGACGCATTTGAATGCTACGACAAGTACCGCAAGTTGCTGGACAAGCACTTCCCGAAAAAGTTTTTACCCTTAAATCTTTAATCAACTTTTATAATCCTAAAAATAAACAACTATGGGCTACACTTCATGGTCTAGCGATGCTTATTCGCACTTAAAAACTTCCTATTCCGGCAAATCTGCTGATCAAATTTTCAGCAGCGGCATGAACCCCACGATGGACCCGCAAGGGCTCGTTTTCCGCGAAAGCCGCGACTCCGATGCACACCCCAATTCAATCGCAATTGCCGTATTTCTGGATGTAACGGGCTCGATGGGCCAAATTCCGGAGATGTTGATTCGCCACAAATTGGGTTCTTTGATGGACACCTTGTTGGCGCACGGTGTGGAAGACCCACAGGTGATGTTTTCCGCCATCGGTGACCACCACACCGACCGTGCTCCCCTGCAAATTGGACAATTTGAATCGGGAACGGATGAATTGAACGAATGCCTTTCCAAAGTCTACATCGAAGGTGGTGGTGGTGGCCAAAACATGGAATCCTACCTCTTGGCCTGGTTGGTGGCAGGCCGCCACACCAGCATCGATTGTTTCGAAAAAAGAGGCAACAAAGGTTTCCTATTCACGATTGGTGACGAAAAAAACTGGGATTCGGTGGCCGCACCCCGCCTGAAAGAACTGATGGGTTATGCCCAAACCGATCCGATTACCGATGCTCAGGTATTGGCGCAGGCCCAACGCATGTACCACGTTTTCCACATCCACATCAATGAAACGGGCTACAAAGACAACCCCGACGTGATCGGCTACTGGAAAAAACTCCTGGGTGAACGCGCCCTGATTTTGGACCAACACATGGCCGTGGCCGAGTTGATTGCCTCCACCGTAGCAGTCATCAATGGTGCCAACCTGGACAAAGTAGCAGCGGAATTCGATTATGCAACGGCTAAATCTGTGAAAAACGCCTTGATGCTGGTGAGCACGGATGTGATCAAAGCAGGAGGGAATAGCGGAGTGGTCAAACTTTAGTTCAGACGAAGCCCTGTTAGAGGCGAAATATGGGTAGTCAGACCACGACCAAGTGTATCAACAGTCCCGTCAGGGACGCGATATGGGTATTCGTGATCAAAACAACCCACATTTCGTCCCTACGGGACTTTGAAAAAACCGGGCACCTCATTTCTACCCATATTTCGCCCCGATGGGGCTTGTGGGTTGCTCAATAATCGCATATTCTCTACATAAATCTTGACACCATGAAAACACAAATTGTAATTGGTTTAGGATATGGAGACGAAGGCAAGGGCCTAACCACCGACTACCTGTGCCGCCAGGCCGATTGGCCACTGGTAATTCGTTTTTCAGGCGGGCACCAGGCTGGGCATACCGTCGTTACTGCCGATGGCCAAAGGCATGTGTTTTCGAGCCTGGGGGCAGGTAGTTTGGCGGGTGCGGCCACGTACTGGAGTCGCTACTGCGCTTTTGCCCCAGAGAATTTCTGGAAAGAGTACCAGGCTTTGCAGGTCAATTCTGCTGGCTTTGTACCCAAAATGTATGTCGATGCGCTGGCCCAGGTAACCACCCCTTACGATGTGTTCCACAATCAATCCTCTGAAAAAATCAACGCGCACGGGAGCTGTGGAATGGGCTTTGGAGCAACCATGGAGCGCAACGAGTTGACGCCCTACCGCTTGTACGTTCAGGATCTTTTTTATCCCGCTGTGCTGGAGCAAAAGTTGCTGGCCATTGGTGAATACTACCGCCGTAAAGTGCACAACCCCATGCTGATGGTGGATTTGCAGGAGATCGTGACGGCTTTTAAAAGTGCAGTACAAGCCATTTTACCGCTGATTGAAGTGGTGGAAGAAAAAGTTTTTTTGGAAAAACGCATTTACCAATTAGGCTTTGATGCCATAATCTTTGAAGGCAGCCAGGGAATTTTGCTGGATCGCGATTTTGGGTTTTTCCCCAACGTGACGCGGGCGTACACCACTTCGCGCAATGCGATGGAATTAATTCAAAGCTACCAATTGCCACTACCCGAACTTTTTTACATCACGCGGGCTTACCAAACCCGCCACGGCAAAGGTTTTTTGTCGAATGAAGGCCTTAAGTTGAGTTATACCCCCAACCCCATTGAAACCAATGTTTACAACGAGTGGCAAGGCCATCAACGGGTGGCACCACTCGATGTGGATTTGTTGAATTATGCCCTGGATTGTGACCGCAATTTTTCCGGCACTGCGCCAAAAAATTTGGTGATCACCTGTTTGGATCAATTGAATGGCCAGATGGAAGCTAGTGTTGCGGGAAAAACGGTGACATTTGCGAAGCCCGAAAACCTGTTGCGTCAACTCAATGTAAAACCTGGCAATTTACTTTTATCCTATTCGGATCGAGCAGAGGGAATGGTGAAATTGTCGCAGGTGCAAATGGTGAAGGTTTGAAGTTGAAGGGTGAAATATTGAAATGACCGGCACTTCGACTTCGCTCAGTGACCGGTCATTTCAATATTTCACCCTTCAACATTTCAACTTATCGTATCTTTGCGCCCATGAACGGAAAAGAACGCATGGATATCCGACAGCGCTCGTTGGCAGAATTAGGGGAGCTGTTCAAAGAAATGGGGGAAGCCAAATTCCGGGCCAAACAGGTCCACGAATGGTTGTGGCAAAAAGGCGTACGTTCTTTTGAGGCCATGACCAACCTATCCAAAGGGCTGCGGGAGAAACTGGCCGAAAATTTTGTCATCAACGGCATCGTGGAAGACAAGGTGCAACGCAGCGCCGATGGCACCATCAAATCTCGATTTCGCCTGCACGATGGCCACCTCATCGAATCGGTGTTGATTCCAGTGCCAGAAGACAAACGTTTTACCGTTTGTGTATCCTGTCAGGTGGGCTGTAGCCTGACCTGCAAGTTTTGTGCAACCGGGCGAATGAAGCGCGTGCGCAACCTGGACGCCGCGGAAATAGTGGATCAGGTGGTGATGGTCAATCAACAATGCCTCGAAACCTTTGGGCATCCGCTTACCAATATCGTGTACATGGGCATGGGTGAGCCGCTTCTCGCTTACAACAACGTGATGGAAAGCGTAGAGCGCCTAACCGCTCCGGATGGCCTCAACATGTCGCCCCGCCGCATCACCATCAGCACTGCGGGTATTGCCAAAATGATTAAAAAACTGGCCGATGATGGTTGCAAAACCAATCTGGCCCTCTCGCTCCACGCCGCTGACGACCTCAAGCGCGACGAACTGATGCCCATCAACGAGCAGAACAACCTGGCCGTGTTGATGGAAGCGCTGGAATACTTCTACCGCAAAACCCACAACCGCATCAGCTACGAATACATTACTTTCCAAAACGTCAACGACAGTCTCGAAGATGCCGCCAAACTGGCCAAACTCTGCCGTCGCTTCCCCGTGCGGGTCAACATCATCGAGTACAACCCAATTGGCGATGTGCCTTACCTCAAATCGGAGGAAGACCGCATCGACGCCTTTGCGCGCTACCTGCGCGAGCGCGAAATCACGGTGACGGTACGCCGGAGTCGGGGCAAAGATATTGACGCGGCTTGCGGCCAATTGGCGAATAAGGGTTGAGGGAGGTTGAGAAAGTTTAGGGAGGTTTAGGCTACCGCGAGCGATTTTGACATTGTCCTTGTCTAAGTCGCTCGCGGTAGCCTAAACTTTCCTCAACCTCCCTCAACCTTCTAAACTTTTTTTAAATACGCGGGAACTTTTTAATTTAGGATAAGGTTGATGCATTGAAACCTAAAAAATCCTAACTTTATGGTAGCACAAGCAACGCAAAGCATGAATTACGATCGTATCCTGGAGGAGGAGTTGCTGCCTCAGGCGGAGGCGCTGCTTACTTTTGCTTACCATCTGACCTACAATCAGCAGGATGCTGAAGATTTGGTGCAGGAAACGTACATGAAAGCGTACAAGGCCATCGACAAATACATTGAAGGCACCAACGCTAAAGCATGGCTGTTCAAAATCCTGAAAAACACCTTCATCAACGACTACCGCCGCAAAAGCCGTGGTCCTGCGATGAAAGAGTTGGATGAGGTCATCGCCTATCAAAATCGTGAAAACACGCCTTACATCAGCGCACATGCGGGTTTGGCAGTGGAAAATTACGAGTCAGCAATGGGTGACGAAGTCACGATGGCCATCAACAAACTCTCGATGAACTTTCGGGAAGTATTGCTGTTGAGCGATGTGGAGGATTTTTCTTACGAAGAAATCTCCAAAATTTTGGATATTCCCATCGGAACGGTGCGTTCGCGACTGAACCGGGCACGGAATGCCGTCAAAGAAGATTTGCAATTGTACGCTCAGTCTATGGGCTTCAAAGACAATCGATAAACCCAGCCTTGGCTGGGAGAAGGCCTTTTCTTCTGATCCATACCTGGGACGGTGCGAAGAAGGGGCCTTTTTTTTAGCCTGTGGCTAAAAAACCCACGGCTGAAGCCATGGGTTGGGTGCAAGAGTGAAAACTTGAAATTTGTACCTTCCCACGGTTAAAACCATGGGGTTCTAGTTAACCTTAATTAAATGCTACCGGAGGATCTACTTACCATGATTAAAATCATGCGTTAGAAGATCGCCACAAAAAAACAAAGCTATGGTAAAGAGTCCGATCACCAATGATGAGTTCATTAAAAAGGTGGGGTTATTCCTGGACAACGAACTCAGTGACAAAGACAGCCGCGATCTCCTGCGCGAGATTCAGACAAACCCGGCATTCATGCACATTTTAAAAGAAGAGCAGACTTTTAGAGAATTTATAAAGACTAAAATAGACCGACGAAAACCTTCTCCTGCCCTAATAGCTTCAATAAAAGATAAAATAAAAGCTTCTTCGCCGATCTGATCGTTGTTCAGATCCTTCCGAAAACCACTAGTCCTTCAACACCTTTAAACTCAGATCCAGACTTTGGGCGGAGTGCGTCAGTGCACCTACCGAAATGTAATCTACACCTGTGAGTGCAATTGCACGAAGTGTGTCCAGGGTTACTCCGCCCGAAGCCTCGGTCTCGAAGCGATTGCCCACTATTTTTACAGCTTCACGCATGGTCTCCAGTTGGAAATTGTCCAACATGATGCGGGTAACTTTTCCCGTATCGAGCACCTGCTGGAGTTCTTCCAAATTGCGCACCTCTACCGTCACATTGAGGTTCAGCCCTTTTTCCTGCTGATAGGCATCTACTCGTTCAATGGCCGCTTGAATGCTGCCACAGGCATCGGTATGGTTGTCCTTGATCATGAACCAATCGTACAAGCCATCGCGGTAGTTGTGGCATCCTCCAATGCGTACGGCCCATTTTTCCAAAAAGCGGATTAAGGGAGTAGTTTTGCGGGTATCCAAAATTTTGACGGGTAAATCGGCCACGGCATCGTGGTATTGCTTGCTGATGGTGGCAATGCCGCTCATGCGCTGCATCGTATTGAGCGTAAGGCGTTCGCCTTGAAGCAGGGCCTGGGAGTGGCACTCGACAATGAATGCCACATCTCCATACTTGATGTTGGTGCCGTCGTCGAGGATTTTTTCAAAATGAGCTGTGGGATCCAGGGTTTTAAAGATGCGCTCGGCAATGGTTACTCCGGCGAGCACCCCTTCGTCTTTGACGAGCAGGCGGGCGCGGTTGCGGGCACTAGCTGGGATGCAGGCGAGACAGGTGACATCGCCCGTGCCGATGTCTTCCTTGAGTCCGGCGGCGATGAAGGCGTCGATTTGATCGAAATTCATGGGTTGTTTTATTTTGAACCACCTTAGGCACCTATAGGCACTTTAGAATCACCTCAGGTGTTTTGCCTCTAAGGTGGTGCTAAGGTGTCTAAAGTTTCTAAGGTGGTTCAATATTGTATTACATCATCTTGCCCACCTTTTCCAGCAGGGCTTTGGTCAATTTGATTCCTTCTTTTTCAGGCGTTTTTTGTCCCTCATACTCAATACCGACATAACCTTTGAACTTCGCTTTTTTCACGATTTTCATCATTTTTACATAGTCGGTATGGGTTTCGTTGCCAGCGGCGTCGAAGTCGTGGGTTTTGGCGCTCACCCCTTTAGCAAAAGGCATCAATTCTTCTACGCCCAGGTAGCGGTCGTATTCCTCGGCGCAATCATAGGAGCCTTGTTTGCGGGTGATGCAGAAGTTGCCAAAGTCGGGTAGCGTACCTACGTTTTTCATGTTGACCTGCTTCATCACGCCGGATAGCCATTTGCCATTGGAGGAGTAGCCGCCGTGGTTTTCAACGAGCACATTAATGCCCATGCTCGCGCCGAATTCGCCAATTTTGCTCAAACCCTCTACGGCAGCTTTGCCTACTTCTTCGGCGGTGCCTCTGCCGGCGGCATTCACGCGGATGGTAGCACAGCCCAGGTATTTGGCGCATTCTACCCACTGTTTGTGTTGGTCTACGGCTTTGTTGAGTTCCGCAGCATCGGTAGCACCCAGGTTGCCTTCCCCGTCGATCATGATGAGGTGGTTCTTGATGCCGTTGTCCTTGCAACGCATGAGCAGCTCGTTGAGGTAAGTGGTATCTTTGGCTTTGTCCTTGAAAAACTGGTTGACGTATTCAACGATCCCGACGCCAAATTCTTTGCGGGCCATCACCGGAAAGTCCAGGTTGGTCATTTCTTTTTTGAACAGGGCATTGTGGAGCGACCACTCAGCCAGCGAAATTTCAAAAAACATTTTTTTGCTGCTGTCCAGGTCCATGCTGCTCAGCGGCAGCACGGCTAAACCCGCCGCAGTATAAGTCATCTGATGGAGGAAATCACGACGTTTCATGTGATGGAAGAATTTTGCGTGAACTAATGGTGAGCAAGATAGGAGTTTTGGGAGATTCTGGATGGGCGGGGCTAGAAAATAAAATGCCTGCAAACTGCCACCATTTGGAAAAGAAGCATCATTGATCTGGAATGGTCTAGACTTGATCTATGAATTACACTTTTCTTTTACTTTAACGCAACCACTCCCATCGCTCTGCCCAATCCAACAAAATATCACTCCTCCACTTCGAAATCGTTCCCCCCTGAATCTTCCCATCGTATAAACTGGGGTCAGCTTTGTCGGTATACCAAAAAAATAAATTTTTCTGACTTCAGAAGCTGTTTGAGTTTTATTCCCAGGGCCCGGCTTCAGACACATGTACAATCTTTGAATCTTTAAGCCGAAAAAGCCCCCCTGATAATCCAAACCAAATCCTCCCTTTACGATCTTCCAAAATGGCTTGAATGCCATAACCATAAGGCATCAGGTCTGCTCGATCGGTTTCGCTGTACAGCGTGAATTTTTTTCCGTCGTAGCAATAAACCCCCACACGGTTGGCGCCAATCCAGATTTTTCCGGAGCGACCTGCGTGGATGGCGTAGGTTTCATTTTTACTTAAACCTTTTACAGCCGGGTATTGAATGATTTTTTTACCATCATATCGACTAAGTCCCCCATCGCCAGTTCTGCTCTTGGGGTCGGGATTATCTTTTTCCGTAATTCTGGAGCCGAACCAAATATTGCCCTGATTATCTTCTTGAATGGCTTGTACATTGTTGGAGGCCAGGCCGTCCTTTTTGGTGAAATGGGTAAAGGATTTTCCATCAAATTTACAAGCACCGTAACCATCTCTACAAAACCAGATATTGCCCTTCTTGTCTTCCATGATTTCAGTCACCCAGTTCATGGTAGTTTGATAACTCAATAGCTGTAGATTGGGGATAGGGAGGGGGAAACTGGAAAAAGTACTGCCATTGAGGCGAAAAACCCCACCCCAGGTTCCCACCCAAATGTTTCCTTTTTTATCGATTAAAACATCGGAAACCTGGTTGTTCATAAGCCCATCTTTGCGGGAAAAGTTGGTAAAGGTTTTGCCGTCGTATTTGGAAAGACCGGATTGGGTGCCAAACCACATATTACCTTTGCGGTCTTCAACAATGCTGACCACAGCGTTTCCGATTAAGCCTTGTTTAGTGGAAAGGTAGCTGAGTTTTTTTCCATCATAAAAGGCTACCCCTTTGGACAAGGTTCCAAACCAGAGCTTGCCTTTGGAGTCTTCAAAAACTTCTACCACGTATTGGTCGATGGGTTCTTGGGCAACTTTGGTCTGTCCTAAGCAAAGTGGATGGGCAGCTGCCAAAAGAACCAGAGCGCAAAAAATTAGGAGGGAGTGATTTTTTTTCATGGAAAAACTTTTTTTGTTAAGGGGCGATAAAAAAATAAGTGATCATTTTGCCAGAGGATTAGATAAGTAAACGTTTCATTTCAAGTGTCTTATCTAATCCTCTGGCTCAGGAAAAATGATCACTTATTTTTGCCCCACTACTAAGGTAGATCACTGGGCATTTTGGAAGGCTATATGGAGTGTAAAATGATGTAACGGAAGTGTAAATAGTTGAAACGCTTTAAAAACTTAGAGCTTGTCAAAATTGAAGTGAATAAATTGCGCTTATGTTTACGGATATTTTAGGTTTTGTAAATGAGTCTAAACCTGTTCGTGATTGAACATCAAACCGTGGAAAGGTATGCAGTACTTTGTTGAAAAAAATTCCATCGTTCGGCGAATTTGGGGCAAAAGCGACACCATCCTGTTCATTTTTGCAGGTGCTGCTGCTGAATTTGCCTTGAATAAAGCGGTAGACTGGCTGTACTTTACGGGCAGGTTGCCTTCCGATCCTTTGGGCCGGCTGTTTTCTACCGTTCAATACGCCAGGAGGATCGTTTTTGCTCCCTTGGAAGGCGCCCATGCGGCCATTGACACGATGCGGCAAATCCACGATGCTGTGGAAAAAAAACGCGGCGCAGAAATCCCCGACTGGGCTTATCGCGATGTGCTCTTTATGCTCATTTATTATTCGATTGCCGCTTATGAGCTGCTCGAACGAAAGCTAAATGAGGCCGAAAAAGCGGAAGTGTATGACGTTTTTTACCGCGTGGGCAAACGGATGGGTTTAAAAGAACTCCCCCCTACCTATGAGGAATGGCTACCCGTCAGGGCAGCACATTTAGCAGCAGACCTGGAACAAAGTACCTACACCATCGACCTTTTTCAACAGTATAAAAAACACCTGGGGGCGATGCGGTTTCGAGTTTTAATCGAAGGACAAAAACTGGTGGTTCCTGATCGGGTGAAAGCGCTATTGCATTTTAGCGATTTTTCACTGCTGACTCCGGTCGTGCCGGTTTATAAAATCAGTAGATTGATGAAAATGGACTGGTTGCTTAAAAGTATTTTGCTGCCGGGGGAATATAAGGCGCAGATTGATGCGTTGGATGAGGCGTGAGGGCGAAGGGAGAAACAGTAATTATTGGTTTTTTTGAAGTGCTTGTTCTAATCCGATTTTGATTGGGGTTAAATTGGAACCCTTTTTTTAGGATAACTTTGATTTCTACCCAAAAGACTTTAAATTGTCCTACGAATCATCACAACATGCAAGCGATCAGAAGTATTTATAAGGTTGAAAACGGGAAGTTAGTCATTGAATTGCCCGCCTCTTTTCAACATACAGAGGTGGAAGTGATTATTTTGCCAGCTGCGGCAGAAGATGTGGCAACATTGCCACATGCCATTGATCGGGGCAGTAAAGCGGAGCGCTTGGAAAAATTATCCTCGATGAGTGTTTGGGATGAGGCAGATGAGCAAGCGATTATTGAAAGTCAGAATCTTATCAATCAATGGAAAGTAGTCGAATTTTAATTGATACCTCAATTGTGATTGATTATCTTCGTAGCAATAGCCGACAAGAAACAAACTTTACAAAACTGTTTAGTGACAACGAGCTTTATTTGTCTTCCATTTCAGTGTTCGAGCTATTCAATGGAGCAACCTCAGAGGCTAAAAAACAAGATGTAGAACAGATTTGCCAACAAATCTCCGTGCTAGATTTCAACCTGGACACTGCTAAAATTGCTAGCGAAATTTATCTTGATTTACGCACAAAAAATAAGTTGATTGAATTTAGGGACATCCTGATAGCCGCAAGTGCTTTGCAGCATACGCTGCCAATTGCGACTTTGAATCGGAAGCATTTTGAGCGGATAGAGTGGTTGGAATTCGTCTGAAAGCAGGATATTCTTACGAGCCAGATTTGAATATCTTTGAAGACGATTTTAAAACCCGATATTCAAAAGTTAACTATGGCATTAACCGAAAAACAATTGCAAGAAATCAAGGCTGCGGGAGAAGACTTCCTGGAGTTGCGCAGACCACCTGAAGCAATCAGATCAAAACTTGACCTGATTTATCGCATTGAAGGACAAAGCGTACTCGTGTACGAAGTCCGGCCTCAATGGGATAATCCTGCTGACATCACGGAAACGCCAATGGCCAAAACTACCTTTGTACAAACCCAAAACGTGTGGAAAATCTATTGGATGCAGGCTGATCTGAAATGGCACAGCTATTCACCCAAACCACAAGTGAAATCCATAAAAACCTTTTTTAAAGTGGTAGCTGAAGATGTACATTCTTGCTTTTTTGGGTGAAGATGAATTGTCTGATCAGGACGTTACTATTTCACTTTGATCATCTTCTCCGCTTCAAATAAACTTTTGACAATGGGCTTAATCACTTCGCTTAGCCTTTCCCGATTCTCACGCAACCAGGTATCTACCTCCAAATCGTTGGTAGTTATTTCCAGGGTCACTGGTTTTAAGTTGTTTTTGGCCCCTTCCTGCTTGGACTCGCTGAATAATTTTGCTTTTTCCTCCCAGGATAGGCTGAGGTTTTCCTTTGACCATTCTACTTCATCAATCTCTTCGTCATACGCAATGTCGGCATCATCATAAAATACATTTTGCTCAGGAATAACAATTCCAGAACGTGCAAAGGATAAAGCATCCCGAACACTCACCTGAACAGTATCTAGGTCTTCAAGTACAACGCCTTTTAAACTTTCCCCATTCTTGATCATTGCCAAGGCTTGTTCAGTTTTCATCTTCTTGTTGTTTAAAGCGATTCTCAAGATAAGCATTTCTTTCTTCTTTGCTCGCTTGCCTCGCAGAGATTAACCTCACTACCACATCCCGCATGGTGTAAACGACAACCAAGATGAACTTTGCTGTCGTTTTGCCTATTCTTATAATGCGGGGTTCATCCCGAAAAGTTCCAAGTCTTTCAATGGCATTTTTGTCATCAAAGATTTCTTGCGCTTCACGGAAATCTACGTTGTGCTTCGACCGGTTCTTTTTGTTTTTTTCTGGATCCCATTCAAAACTTGACATATGGTTGTATTTATTTAATCAGCGAGGTAATGTTTTGCAGGATGAAGAGTTTTCAATACTTTAGGATTTTAGAACGGTTAAAAATCAAATTTCAATCAAAAATACAGATTTATACTGTATAAATACAAATTTTTTATCCTTTTTATGAAAAAAAATATTGTCCCGGCATTGGTGGCCAGCAAACTGAAAGCGCTCAACCTGTACTCTACCCAAGGAGAACTGGCAAACCTCATTGCAGCGTTTGACGGAGAACCCATGTACCAAAGCTGGGTCTCAATGGCCTTAAATGGCAAAAACAAAAAGACTTTGGGTCGGATAGTGAATTATTTGATTCAAGCGCATGGTGCAGAATTAACGGATTTTTTGCCGCAGGAGGAATTGCAGACGGAGATTCGGTTGTTGAAAGAGGCGGTACGGAGGTTGGAGGAGAGGGTTGAGAAGTTGGAGGGGAGGGGGTGATGAGCTGTTATGGGATAGCGGTTAGGTGGCATGAACAGAAAGCCTTTGTTTGTTGCATATTAATTGTTTTTGTGTTGATTACAATACTTTTCATAGCCTGATCCAAGAAAATTGGCTTTAGCATAATTGGAGCATGATGAGGTACTGCATTTTGGTGTATGAACTGTACAATAACTTGTCTGAGTCTTTTGATAACCTGAATCATCGACCCTTGCAATATTAAAACAATTCGCTGTCTTACAGGTGTGTTCGTGGTCACTGCAATACTTTCCATAAACAGAACCGAGAAAATTAGATTTAGCATACTTAGAGCATGATGGGCTGCCGCATTTTGGCGTATGAACTGTACAATAACTTGTCTGAGTCTTTTGATAACCTGAATCGTCTACCCTTGCGATATTAAAACAATTCGCTGTCTCACAGGTGTGTTCGTGGTCACTGCAATACTTTTCATAACTTGAACCGAGAAAATTAGTTTTAGCATGCTTGGAGCATGATGGGTTGCTGCATTTTGGAGTATGGACGGTACAATAATTTGTCTGAGTCTTTTGATAACCTGAATCGTCCACCCTTGCAATATTAAAACAATTCGCTGTCTTACATGTGTGCTCATGGTCATCACAATAATTTAAATAACTTGAGCCAAAATAATTTATCATTCTTGGTTGACTGCATTTAGGGTTTGAGCATTTAGGTGTATGTAATTTACAAAAACTAGATTGCTTATACATATAACCAGAACTGTACACTAATCGATACTCAGTACAGTTTAATTGCGCGCAAGGTTTTGTATCATTACTTGTATAACTATTACTCCATCCGCTATATGTTGAACTAAGTGCGTAATTGTCAGGTTTAACCCAACCAGACTGACCAGTGTAAGGGTTAATATTTCCTAATGTCGAGAAATTATCCCTATTGGTAGAATTGGAAGCAGTTCTATAATGAGGGCTTACATACGTACCATCACTTCGATAATGACCTCTAACCCTCACATGATTTGGATTCGTTTGAGACAACCCGTATACTATGTTAAATAAAAAAAACAGAGACAAAAAAAATGCTTTCCTTATGTAATACTTTATGATTTTACAATTTCTGAATTCTGCACTACCAGTCTCCAAACGTAAATATATTTCTGTTGAGTCAGTGCTCTGATTTCCGGATATGGGATCTGAAATGCTTCTCATAAGTACCTTACGTTATTTTCCAAAATTGTTTGTCACTTCAAGAATATAATCCATCAGTACGCTCAGATATACACAACACTTTTGATTACAAAAGGTATCAAATTTGGCTTTACAGCTTTTTTAGAAACCAAATCGACTTTATACCCAAGCAATTCTTCCAATTCTGAGGCTAAGTCAACCATCTCCCAACCCACAGGCTCGGAAAATTCAGCCAAAATATCAATGTCGCTATCTGCATTTTTCTTCCTTGCGCGAAACAGACCCAAATATCCCTAACTCTTTGATGGGGTATTTATGGAAAAGGACATCCTTGTTCGCGCTAAGAATTGCTGTTGCTGTTTCGAGCAGATGCATAGTGATCTTTTTTACAAATTAAGCACTTCTGGCCAAAAATCAAAACTATAACTTGATTAGCCCCCTTTTTTAGGGTAACTTCAATTCAATTTATACACAAAAGATATGAAACCAATTTCGCCATGTTGCTTTATCTGTAGCGGAAAGATAGAAAAAGGGACAACTACTTTTGTACTTGACCTGAAATCTAGCCTAATCGTCATCCGCAATGTTCCTGCGCTAGTATGCACACAATGTGGAGAGGAGTGGATTGAGGATTCTACGGCTATTGAGTTGGAGCAGATTACTGAACGGGCTAAGGCTCATGATATTCAAGTAGAGGTGGTTTCGATGTAATGCTACCATCTGTGCTAGTGGACAGCACATCATTGTATTGCATTCAAAGTTAGAAATACTCTGCCTTCCTTAAGAATTTCAGGCTTTTGTAAATATGGAACTACTTGCTCCTTTAAAAGAGCTAAATGTAAATTTGGAATACACACAGCGTTCATATTGCCATCAACATTGAATACTCTGTAGATCTGGTAAATTTCTTTATTTTTTAAGAAATGACTCCATTCATTAGTAGTTAGATAAAAAGTGGGTTTGTCCATTGAAGTTCCCTTGCACTCTACCAATGTTGAAATATTTCCAATGTCATCTAAAATTTCAAAATCGTGTTGTTTGCCACTTTCGCCATTTTCATTCAACCATCTAACTTTATTAAGTCCATACTTGTGGCATAAAATTTCATGGAGAAATTTTTCGCTGCGTTGTCTAATGCTTTCACTGTATTCACTGTCTATGGTCAAGGTTGTTGCATCAAACCCTGAATCAAGCAATGCATCCACTCTGAACAATTCTTTTAATGATGAAAGCTCTTCAAGTAGTTTTTGACTATTAGATACCTGCTCCTGGATTTTATTTTCCAACTCGTCAAGCTGTAAAATGGTTGCTTGTTTATGTTGCTGGTTTACCGCAGCAATTTTTTTCTCAACTGTTTCTTTGATTTTAGCAGGTTGAATTTGAGGATGAATACTGTTGGAAATAGTTTGAATATTTTGATTTGTGTTTCGCAGAATAGCAGTTTTAAGCGGTGCTAAAACTCTTTGGATTTCATTGGCAGCGAAGGATTTTGTTTTTATATTGTAGTAGCCTCCTGAGGCAATTTCACGAGATTTTTCTTCTGATTGATTATCTTGAGAAAGACCAATGATAAAAATTTTACAAGGTATCCCATCCAGTTGTTCAGCTTTTTTTGCTGCTTCCCTATAGTCGCCTTCCCCGGTTTCTTCTCCATCGGTAAGCATAATAATTTTTCTATCGCTGTTTGGGTACTTGGATAAATTAGTCACTGCTTTATTAATGGCTGCTGTAATTGGAGTACCACCACTTGCTGGGTCTTGCAGTGAGGCAATTACAGTTAAAATTTTTTGCTTGTCAAAAGCGCCTTGAAATATGATTGGAATTGAAAGTTCATCAACAACTTTGCCTTCCTCTTTTTTGCTATTGAATCGGAAAGTGCGGATAGTGATTTGGTTGGCGTAGTCAATTGTGGGAATAATTTGCTCTGCCAAAATCTGTTTTATCAAAGCCATTCGGGTCAGGCCATCAATTAAAAACTTTCCTTCATGCTGTGGATAGCCTGTCATATAGCCCATGCTTCCAGAGTTGTCAATTAATATTTCAAGGATGGTGTCACTCATTTTTTTAAAATTTTAATGCTTGTATTCCCTAAAATTCAATGCAGCCGAAAGGGGCTTGCAGCAGTATGGGCCGCAACTATTGTTGTTAGCCGAATTTTCATTTGGTTAAATAGTTGTTTTTTTCTAAGATTTGAACAATCATCTTCTTCAAATCTGCTTTAACTTGTCCCGCACTTTCATAATCTAACCTTCGATTTTTTGAAAAGTCAAAAGGAGTATCGTCATTTTTTAGTTCTTTTCGCCTGCGTTTGACTAATACAATCTGATTCATCTCTTTTCTTAATAACGCATAACTTGTTTCAAAGACAACATTCGCGTTTGGATAATTTTTGCCCTCTTCTATTAATTTAGAATCATTTCCCAGAACTCCGGCAACATTAGTGATATCGGAAACGATAATTAGCGACTTGTCAATGTTGTCTTTGATTGCCTGAACTATATCTTTTGCTCCATCTTCTGCTCTTGTAGATTCAACAATTTCTAATTGTTGTTTAGGCGCTCTCGTTTCATTTATCTCATTTATTGATTCTTTTAAAGCATCTTTTATCTGCGTCCGCGATGGATTGTAATCACTTTGCCAACTAAAAAAAATCCATGGCTTATAACCGATAGGAATGCTCAATCTTTCAAGATAAATTTCGTTTTCGGATAAATCTATATTTACTAAATGATATATACCACTTCCGTCCACGTAAAAATTTACTTTATTACCAAGCAAGAAATCTTCATACCATTTAGCTTGGCTAATTTCACTTCCCTCAATAATAAACCCTCGAAAACCTGTTTTGAGAATACTCTTCTTGATGATGCTAAATTCTACTTGTTGGGTTTTGGTAATTTCTAAATCGATTATTTTAGTATTAATAAGCCAACATTTTATTGGATTATATTTCATGAGTTTTGCTTTTAATTATGCCTATCAATTTCCAAGTTACCGTATTTCACCTTTTACTTACACTCCAAAGTTCGTTTATTTGCACTTATACTTCATCGAGTGAGATTTGTGCAAATCGTTGCTGCGAAACCTCATGAAATCAGGGTTTTCAAAGCATATTTGGACAAAATCTGAATCGGCGCGGTATAGTCAATATTCCAACTTGGCCGCTATACTTGATTCAAGTTAGCCTGCTATATAAATACCTTTATTCATCCATACAAGACATATTTTCAGACCGCTAAAGGAAATAGTGCTACATAGATCTCTACCTCAACGCCCCCCCACAACGCCTCCCCAGGATGCAGCGCCTTCCACCCCGTCCCATCCAAAAGGGCACATGCAGCTATTGAGCATTATACTCTAGAATCCTATCGACAGCTTCAAGCATATCCTCCAAAAGAACCTTATCAGAGCGCTCAGACATAAACGATATCTTTTAAAACGAAGGGCATTAAGTTGGCGCGAACCGCTTTTTTAGAAACCAAATCGACCTTGTACCCCAGCAATTCTTCCAACTCTGACGCTAAGTCAATGATTTCCCAGCCCACAGGCTCTGAAAATTCAACCAAAATATCAATGTCACTATCTGCATTTTCTTCTTTGCGCGCTACAGACCCAAATATGCCCAACTCTTTGATGGGGTATTTGTGAAAAAGGACATCCTTGTTTGCGCTAAGGATTCCGGTAGCTGTTTCGAGCAGATGCATGGTAATTTTTTTTACAAATTAAGGGATTTTGACTAAAAATCAAAACTACAACTTGATTGACCTGAAATCAAGCCATTGAAACCTTAACTTTGGCCTCCACCTTTTCATCACCACAAAACACCACCATGGCAAGCCACTACAGACAAAACTTATGCTATCTGTTCCTGAGCCTCTGGGCCATCAGCACCTCCGCCCAATCCCCCACGCTCGCCGATACGCTCAAAAAAATCGACGCCATTTTTAGTCAATGGAACACCAATGCCCCCGGTGGCGTCCTGACTGTGATGCGCCGTGACCAAACCATTTACAACGCTGCCTTTGGCATGGCCGACCTGGAACACAACATCGCCAACACCCCCGAAACCGTGTTTGAAGCAGGCTCGGTGTCCAAACAATTTACAGCGGCCGCTATCCTCTTGCTGGTGCAAGATGGCAAACTCAGCCTCGATGACGATATCCGCAAATACC
Organism: Haliscomenobacter sp.; assembly: GCF_041740695.1. Lineage (GTDB taxonomy): Bacteria > Bacteroidota > Bacteroidia > Chitinophagales > Saprospiraceae > Haliscomenobacter. The sequence continues at coordinate 25,069 of NZ_JBGSLK010000069.1, forward strand.
TACCCGAAATTCCCAATTACGGCCCGACGATCAAAATCCGTCACCTAATGACCCACACCAGCGGCTTGCGCGATTGGGGTTCGGTAGCAGGAGTAGGAGGATGGCCGCGAGGCAAACGCACCTACACCCACGCACACGTGCTGGAAATTTTGTCGCGGCAAAAAAGCCTAAATTTTCCACCGGGCGACCAGTACAACTACTGCAATTCGGGCTACAACCTCATGGCCATCATCGTGGATCGGGTCAGTGGGATGTCTTTTGTCGAATTTTGCAAGCAGCGCATTTTTGGCCCGATGGGCATGACGCACACCCAATGGCGCGACGATTACCGCAAAATTGTACCCAATCGCGCCATCGCCTATTCCGGGTATGGCAACAACTACCTGCAAAACATGCCCTTTGAAATGGTACACGGCAACGGTGGCCTCTTGACTACGACCTCAGACCTGGTGCGCTGGAACCAAAACTACAAAAGCCATATCGTGGGGGGCAAAGCCCTCGCGGAATTGCAGCAAACCCGCGGCATCCTGAAGCATGGCGTGACCATCTCGTACGCAGCGGGCTTGACCATTGGTGATTTTAATGGTTTCAAAGAAATTAGCCACAGTGGTGCCACCGCCGGGTACCGGTCTTGGCTGGCCTATTATCCTGAGCAGGATTTGTCGATTGCTTTTTTGAGCAATTCGGCGATGGTTGGCCCCGTGGATGTGGGGGTGAAGGTGGCGGCAGTGTTTTTTGGCGAAAGGACCTCCACTGAACCGATGTTGGGTACCATTGTCCCTGATGAAACATCTTTAAAAGCCAAAGCGGGACTCTACCGCTCGGTGCGCAACGACAACGTTACTGAACTGGAGGTAAAAGACGGCCTGCTGCGCACCAAAGCTGGGCAGATTTTGCAGGCGACCAAGGAGCATACTTTCTTTCAGGGCAATACCCGCCTGGAGTTTGCCGGCAACAAGTATATCGCCTATAGCAGCAATGGCGACACGCTAACTTACCAGAAAAAAACTCCTTTCCAGCCCAGCGAGAAGGACTTGTTGGCTTTGGTGGGGACTTACCGCAGCACCGAAGCGGATGCGACTTATGAGATTCGGATCAAAAATGGGGTGCTGGAAACTTTTTTGCTGCCCGATTTGGATCAGAAGCTGACTCCGTTTTACAAGAATACCTTTAAAAATGAGCAGGGGGAGTTGTTGGAGTTTACATTTGGTAAGACGGGGAAGGTGACGGGGTTTAAATTTACGACGGGTCGGGCTTGGAACATTGAATTTGTGCGGGTGAAGTGATGGCTCGACGGAAGTAAACTTTCCTTGCTGAAGTTAACGTATAATTTCTTAGGTGAAATCTGAGGTGTCTTCGGTTTCTTAGGTGGTGAGAGAAGTGCTGCACTGTTTTTTTTCACCACCTAAGAAACTAAAGACACTTAAGATTTCACTAAAGGCTGGTAAATTATTAGAAAAGCTATGCTAAACCGATTGTTAAGTCTTGAAATCCTGGTTTTATCCCTTGCCCTGTTCATCAGTGCCTGCCAGCCCAAACCGCAGGTGCAACGCGCATTTTACCACTGGCAAACCAATTTGTCGCTCAGCCCAACCGAACAAAAAAGCCTACAATCCCTCCAAGTTTCGAGATTGTATGCCAAGTTTTTTGACGTAGACTGGAACGAAGCCCAAGGCCAAATCGTACCCCTTGCCAGCATTCAAATCGATACCGCCGGGCTCCAACACCTGGAGTTGATCCCCGTCATTTACATCACCAATCGCACCTGGGATCACGTGGAAAGTGAGGCGAAATTGGAGACTTTGGCGCAACGGGTCATTGCTAAAATTGATGCGTTGACCCAACCTTTGGGTAAGCCAAGCCTCTCCGAAATTCAAATTGACTGCGACTGGACAGCCGGCAGCCGCAGGGTTTATTTTGCCTTTTTGGAAAAACTGAGCAACAAACTCGCGCAGCGCAAGTGCCGTGTTTCCGCCACCATCCGTTTGCACCAATTCAAATACCCCCAACGTACGGGCATTCCACCCGTAGCCAGCGGCACACTTATGCTTTACAATGTGGGTGATTTGGAAAGTTGGGAGGAGGAGAATTCCATTTTTTCCAAATCGGCAGTTGAGGCTTATGCCCCTTTCCCAAAGTACTCCTTGTCGCTGGATGTGGTGCTGCCAGCCTTTAGTTGGGGAGTGTTGTTTCGGGAAGGGGAGATGATCCGACTGGTGAATGAGCTACGCTTAGAAGACTTGAGCGGCGATGCCCGTTTTGAGCAGATTGCGCCGCAGCGATTTCGCGTACAAAAAAGTACTTATCTCAATGGGCATTATTTGTACCAGGGCGATTTGTTGCGGATTGAAACCTGTGGGTATGCTGAGTTGTTGGCGGCGGCGCGTTTTGCGCAAAAGCATCTTCCGGTTTCTGGTATGCATTGGGTAGCGATTTACCATTGGCACCATCGCCTGAAAAAAGTGCTCAGTGATGATGAGTTGGAGGGTGTTTTTGCGGTTTTTTAGGAAGCACATTAAAATTCATTTCCCCTGCTCCGCCGGATAAGGCCCCTTTTCAAAGGCCCGATCATGATAAACCTTTGACCCTACCTGCCTCGCCAAGGGGCTGAAAAAATCCGTACCCGCTTTGATTGAATCAAGCACATGGCGAAAATCGTATTTCGGCTGCCAGCTCAAATCACGCCTTGCTTGCTCGTTGACATAAACTCGATCAAGGTTAGCGAACATTGCCCAGTTTTGCTGCGCGTAGATTTCGGCAAAATCCGGGAAAATACCACTGACTACCTCATGCGCATTTTTTTGCAACCTCGTCAAGTCTTCGGAACTAAATGGAGTTGTAGCACTGATGATGTACCGCCCAAAACCGAGCTCTTTCGCCTTGGTCATCGCCAGCAAATGAGCATCAACAATGTCGGCCAGATCAACTCGGCGGTACAAGAATTCATTCGCCTTGGCATTGAGGTCTTGGTACTGGATGCGGGTATTTTCCTGATCGTCGGCTTCCAGGAAAAAACGGGAGGTACGCAGAATCAAACAGGGCAATTTGTAGCGTTGGTGGAAAAGTTTACACAAGTTTTCGGCAGCAATTTTGGTTACGCCGTAAATGTTTTTGGGGATGGGGGTCACTTCCTCTGTAATCCAGGTTGCGGGCCCACCAGGAAGGGGTTTCATGGCATCGCCAAAAGTACTGGTGGTGCTGGTAAAAATGAAGCATTCAACACCAGCCTGCACGGCTTCTTCCAGCAGATTGCTTGTTCCTGAAATATTGGTGTCAATGAAATCCTGAAAACTGTGGGTAAGCACGTGCGGTTTGTGCAGGGTCGCAGCATGCAGCACCACATTTACCCCTTGCATACATTGGCGCACAAAATTGCGGTCTACTATCGAGCCAACTCGGCTGGTAAATGCCGAGGGTAAAATGTCCAGACCAATCACATCATGTTCGGTTTGTTGGAGGGTGCGTACTAGGGCTTCGCCCAAATGTCCGGCACTCCCGGTGACGAGTATTTTCATGACGGTATGGTTGTTTTTGGTCGTAATTATGCAAAAGAATGTGGGAAAAACGTAAGAAAAGCAGCTAAAAGTTCCCAATCTTGAGCAAGTTTTAACAAATCAAATATCTTTATTCGTTGGAGCTTGTTTAAGTTATTTGAACGGGCTACAAACGGCCCATTTTTGTCCAAATTTCGTTCCGAAAATGCTCATTTAGCGCTGCTAAACTCCGCTTTTCGTGCCTCATTTGGACAAAAATGGCCTCGCTTTCGCTTCCGTTCAAATAACTTAAACAAGCTCTCAGAAACATTGCTACCACATTCACGTTAGTGTAGAAAACCCAAAAACCGATGCGTCTCCTATTCTTGCTTATTTTATCCACCCTGTCCTTGCAACTAATGGCCCAACTCGACTTGGGTTCTCATTTCATTCGTGGCACTTGGCAAGCCCATCAGAGCAACCCTGCGCTATTGCCCCAGCAGCGCATCACCATTTCGCTACCCAATATTTATGGCTATGGAGAGGTAAGTGGCTTTACCTTGGATGAGGTATTGGAAAAAAACGATCAAGGCCAAACCGTAGTGGATGTAGCAAAAGCCATCAGCCTACTGGAGCCTGAAAACTACATCCGCGACCGCATCGATCTCGGCACCCTCGGCATCGGCTTTCACGCAGGCGACTGGTACCTTTCCTTAAGCCATCAGGTGCGGCAAAATGCGTATTCCAAATACCCGAAAGAACTCGCCCAACTGGCCTGGGAAGGCAATGCCCAGTTCATCGGTCAGGAAATTCAGATTGCGCCGCGTATCGGGATTCAGGCGTATCAGGAGTTTGCGCTGGGATTGGGATTTCAAGTGAGCAAAAACTTCACCTTGGGTGGCCGCATCAAATTGCTCAATGGTGTAGGCAACATCTCTTCGCTCAACCACGATTTCCGTCTCTTCACCAGCGACGATGTGTACCAACTGACCGTCAATGCCGATTACGCCCTCAATACGGCAGGCACCCAGTTGCGCTACAATGGTTTTCAGGACATCAGTGCCAATCTGGACATCGCCACTTTCGACTGGAGCAACAATTGGACCAACAATACCGGTTTTGCACTGGACTTGGGGGCTAGCCTCCGCCTCGGGAATCTTGAGTTGGCCGCTTCCATACTCGATCTGGGGCAAATCAATTGGAAGCAGGACGCCACTCAACTGGCCATCAAAGGGGAATACACTTTCGAGGGTTTGGATATTTTTCCCAATGTTTGGACCGATTCGGTCAGTTTTGGGAGCATCGTTGATACCCTGGAGGCGCGGTTTAAAGTAGTCCAAACGAATGGAGTGTACGCGACCAGTTTGCCCGCCTATTCTTTTTTGAGTGCCAATTTGAAATTGAATGACAATACCTCGATTGGGGTGCTAGCGTACGGCGAACGGATTGCCGATGAGTGGTTTCCCGCTCTGGCCTTGAGCTTACAAAAGCAAATCTTTAAAGGTTTCACCTTGGGTGGTGCCTACGTGATCCGCAACAAACGTTTCGACAATGTCGGCGTCAATACCAGCCTGAAAATTGGCCCACTCCAAATCGTAGCCGCAACCGACAACTTGCTGACCCTCCTACAAAGTTCCAACAGCAATACCGTCAATGGGCGCATCGGAATCAACCTGCTTTTTGGACAAATGGAAAAAGAAGAGCAGAAGAAACTTCCAGAAGAAAAAGATTTTTTCAAATAAGGGGCGACAAAAAAATAAGTATCCATTTTGCCAAAGGATTAGATAAGTAAACGGTTCATTTTAAGTGTCTTAGCTAATCCTTTGGCCTAAAAAAATGAACACTTATTTTTGCCCCACTACTAAATCGGAAAAAAATACGGCCTAAGGTTGCTAGAAACCGACAGGACTACTATCTTTGCACTCGCTTTTGAAGTAAGAGCTTGCTTAAGCATTTTTTGGCGTGGTAGCTCAGCTGGTTAGAGCGTGCGATTCATAATCGCAAGGTCGGCGGTTCAAGCCCGCCTCACGCTACAAAACAATACCTAAGGACATCGAAAACAGGCATTTGCCCTTTCGATGTCCTTTTTTTATTTTATAAAAAGTTGAGTTCATCTGACCCTACGCACTTCGGCTTCGCTCGGTGACCGGGATTGATAAACTCAACTTTTTAGTCGGCCATCAAAAACGCGGCCCCAAATACCCCGGCGCTATCGCCGAGCTTGGGCTTCAGGATCAGGGTATCCAAACGCGGATTGAAGACAAACTGTTTGACCCGTTCGATTCCTTCCGTATACAACAAATCAATATTGCCTACTCCCCCACCCAAAACAATCACTTCAGGATCGAGGATATTGATCAAATTGGCGAGGCCTTTGCCAAAAAAGTGCAACAAACGTTCGATGGTCGCGCTGGCATGCGGGTCACTATTGGCTTTGTGGCGCTCCAGAATTTCTTTGAGTTTGAGTTTTTGGCCGGATTGTGCCAGGTAAAAACGTTCCAGCGCCGGGCCTGAAAAAACCGTTTCCACACAGCCTACATTGCCACAGTAACATTTTCCCCCAGACTCATCCAGAAAACTGTGGCCCCATTCGCCGCCAATCCCTTGCCGGCCATTCCACACCTTGCCGTCCATCACCAAACCGCCACCAACGCCGCTGCCCATGATGACGCCAAAAACCATACGGGCGCTGGGCATTACATCCTGTACAATCCCCATTTTGGCTTCAGCCACTGCAAAACAATTGGCATCATTGGCCAACTCGAAAGTCAGGTTCAACGCAGCCTCCAAGTCTCGTTTGAAGGGCATGTCGTTGATGCAGGTGGTGTTGCTGTTTTTCATCGTATGCGTAATCGGATCCAAAGCTCCGGGCGTACCCATACCAATGGCTTCCGGCACCAGACCCGATTCTTTTTTCATCAAATCGATCAACACGCCAATTTGCTGGATGATGTGGTGGTAACCCTGTTCTTGTTCGGTAGCAACACGCAGGCGAGTCAGTACTTGCGGATCTTCTTTGCTCTTGAGAATCACCCCTTCGATTTTGGTGCCTCCCAAATCAATGCCCCAGAGTGGCTTCATAATTACTGATAGTTTTGTTGAAAATATTACTAAATGCGGATCAAAACCGATTTAACCCTTAAAAATAGCATCTTTCGTTTATTTTTACGGGCAATCTGAAAAACTGGGCAATAAGCTTGGCCTTGTTGACAGTTTTTTAGGGTAAAATTTCATTTAGCAGGAAAAGTTCGGTCGGGAAAATGAAAATAAACTGGCAGAGTGGCTGGGTCGTGGGAGCACAACAATTATTGATCCCTGTAAGCAACAATCAAGGTGAGTGGATACAAAACCTTGAACAGATTGGCACACAATTTGGCGTAAGCTTCAAGGGCGCGCTGGAAGATTTTAAAGCGGAGACGGGCGAAACCACGGTTTTGTACGGTCCTGAATGTAAAATCTTTCTGCTTGGTTTGGGGCGAGAGGCAAGTTTTGCGGAAATATTGCGTGCAACGCGCTTGTTTGCGGCGCGCCAAAAAAGTAAACTGTCTACAAGTTTGGGCATCTACCTTGATGCGTCCCTTTTACCCGCTGACCAACACATCGTTTGCATCGAAGCCATCGTCAATGGTCTATACCTGGGCACTTACGATGCCGGGAAATACAAGAGTAAGGCCGCAGAAATTCACCCTTTGGCTACGGAAGAGGCGGCAGTTGAATTTTATTTGCCCGCCAATCTCAGTGTCAAAGCCGTGGCCAAAGCGGTAGCACAAGGCCAAGTGATCGCCGAAGCCCAATTGGCCATTTACGACCTGATCAATGCACCTGGCAACAAAAAGCAGCCCTCACATTTGGCTAGCTTTGCCCGGGCTGCTGCGCAAAGGGGCAATTTTTCAGTGCGGGTACTGGAAAAAGCGGAATTGGAAACGGAAGGATTTTATGCGCTCCTGGGAGTCAATCAAGGCAGTGCGGCGCCCCCCGTTTGTATTGTAATGGAATACGTTCCTGCACAAACCGCAACCCGGACAATTGGACTGGTAGGCAAAGGAGTGACCTTCGATACGGGCGGGATTTCCATCAAACCCTCGGCCAATATGCACCACATGAAAAGTGACATGAGCGGTGCAGCAGCGGTGTATGGGGCAATTGAAGTGGCGGCACGCCTGGAATTGCCATTCCATTTGATTGGCATTACTCCCGTCACCGAAAACAGTGTAGACGCCGACTCCCTCAAGCCGGGTGATGTTATCGACTCCTACAGTGGCCGTACCATCGAAGTGACCGATACGGATGCGGAAGGCCGGATCATTCTGGCGGATGCGCTCTCCTACCTGGTGCGCAACTACAAGGTGGACAGCATTGTGGACCTGGCTACGCTCACGGGTAGCGCGGCCCGGGTGTTGGGTGCCCATGCCGCTTGCTTGTTTGCCAATGATGACCAACTGGCGGAATCACTGGCTGTGGCTGGCGAATACAGTGGCGAACGGCTGTGGCGCTTGCCGCTCTGGGATGTATACAAAGACGAACTCAAATCCGACGTAGCCGACCTGCGCAATTTTAGTGGCAAACCTGCGGCGGGTGCGATCAGCGCGGCCAAGTTTTTGGAAGTGTTTGTGGACGAGCATCCTTCCTGGGCGCATCTTGATATTGCCGGGGTGGCTTATGGGGATGTGGATTTTTTGCCGCATAAATCAGCGACGGCTTTTGGGGTGAGGTTGCTGGTGGAGTGGTTGATGGGGCAGGTCACAACTTAAACCATGCTGAAAACAACTGAGGTGTCCCTTCGGTGTCTTAGGTTTCTTAGGTGGTGAAAAATACACTATTGTAGATTTTTCTTTTTCACCACCTAAGAAACTTAAGACACCGAAGAAGCACCTCAGATTGTGTAGAGTAGAGATTCAGTCTTGCCTCTGAACAATTTTTGAGATTAAAGGAATTGATGTAATCTCTCACTAACCCAACCACCCCTGAATCTGCACATACTGCAACAACATAATCGTCTTCGCATCCTTTATCTCCCCACTTTCGATCATCGCCAGCGCCTGCGCAAAAGGTAGCTCCATCACTTCAATGTTCTCCTGCTCGTGATCCAGGCCGCCGCCGTCGCTCACCTGCATGTCGTGGCTGTATTCGGCAACAAAAAAGTGGAGGATTTCGGTCACCGAGCCCGGTGACATGTAGGCTTCGAATACCTTGCGCACATCGCGTACCTTATATCCCGTTTCTTCTTCGGTTTCGCGGCGGATACAATCTTCCGGGTTGTCCTGATCCAATAGTCCAGCGCAGGCTTCGATCATCATTCCGTCGGCATTGCCATTGACGTAGGTAGGCATGCGGAACTGGCGGGTGAGGATGACCGTTTTGTGCTCCAGGTTGTAAAGTAGAATGGCGGCGCCATTGCCCCGGTCGTAAGCTTCGCGGCTGTGGGTTTCCCAGGTGCCGTCTTTTTTTTGATAGTCAAAAGTGATTTTGCGGAGGGTGTACCAGTTGTTGGCGAGGACTTCGGTTTTGGTGATGTTTACGTTGGACATGGGTGTTAAGTGAAAAATTAAAAGTGAAAAATTTAGGTGTACGCGCTGTGTGCAAAGATGCCAAATGCTGCGCAATAGTTTTACGTGGAATCATACAAATGTTCCAAATACTCATTCGCAGCTACAGGTTATTCATTTGTAGCCTTTAAAATGGATACTTGTCTACAATTTAGCCTGAGAATTATTGCTAATTTTAGACATGATGATTATGAAACTCAATCCTGTAATACTGATTTGTTGTTGCCTGTTTTCAAGCGGAATTTTGCTTGCTCAAGCGGATTTGTCTTTTGTGTTGGAATGGAAAGTGGGAAAGACGTATTGGTTGGATGTGCGGCAAGAAGATAAAAAGTATTATGGTGAACCTTACAATCGGGATTTCATCATCATGCAAAGGGCAAAATGGGCCTTGCAAGTGCTGAAAAAAGGAAAAGATAGTGTATTGCTCAGCGCAAAAATTAATCGCTTGCGCAGTCAGCGGGGCACACTAGACAATTTTGGTTATTTCGATTCAAAGTACCACCACCAGGAGGAGGACTACCAACGCTGGAATGTGTACACCAAAGAATTTTTGATTACCGTTGACCTTCAAGGTAGGGTTTTACGGCATCAATTATTGCTGGAAGGCAAAAAAAAGGATACAAAGTCTAGCATAAAAAATCGTCCCTTTTTCTGGCTATTGAGTCCCCCAGAAAGGGACGAGAATACATTGACTCCACCTTATCCCAAAAAGGACCAGTATACAGTCACACCCTTTCTTAAAACACCCAGTTATACAAAAACGACCAGCATTCCTTTTTTACAACGCCACCATTTTGGTTCCAATCATTACTTGGTTGTAGATAAACGCAGCAATTGGATCAAATACGGAGAATTTTCGGAAACCAGCCCTGAATCAAGCCGAAGGGTTTGGTTGCGTGGTTGGTCAACGGCGCAAGCGACCGTGAAAGGGAAATTATTGAATTTTAAAACAGCAGGGGCACTAAAGGAAAAAGAGGAAATCTTGAATACCCTGCGCTTCCGCTTCGGGGTAAAGGCAAGATTTGATCTCAAGACCGACGGTAGTTTTGTGCTCACCGCACCCTTGCAGCGCAATCTTGCTTTTGAAATATTTGACGTACCCATTTTGTTGTCTCCAGGTGACTATTTGGAGGTAAAGGCAAATTTGGATAGTATCCTCAGCACAACCGTTTACCAAGGCAATTGCGCCAAAGAAAATGAGTTGTGGCTGAAACTTCGTCATCGGGATGATCACCAGAACGAGGATAGCGAAAAGCTCATGAAGATCCTCAATGAAAACGCTGACCCCGTGATACTCTATCAGGATGCACGTAACGATTTCAACCAAGATTCAACCTTGATTGCAGCCTGGAAAGAACAGATCAATCCTTTTCATTTTTGGGACATCTACTGGGAATACCGATATTTAGAGGCCTGGCGCATGTTTATTTTTCCAGGCTCTTATCGCATGCCAGCCTTGAAAAGACTGGAGCCCATAAAATACATTGGCCGGTTCAATACACTACCTATACTCAACGATTGGAGTGAATATGGGTATGATTACCCCAATTTTTTACACCGTATATATATGAGCTATAAATCGAGCGGGATCAGGGTTTTTAATGTCTACACCTCTAATGTACCACATGGGAGTGTTGATGATCTGGCCAAATTTATGCTAACGGGTGAGCCACTCAGTAAGGTTTTGTACAACAATCTTTCTGGAGACTACACTTCACTATATACTGATTATGCAGGTCTTTTCGCTGAATCCACAGACTTTATCAACTCTAGCCCGGATTCCGTTTTAGTAGAAAATGTAAAGAAATTCCGAAACACCATGCAAAGCCTGGATAAAGGCAAAGCGTTGCCCGATTTTGAAGTATACAATTTAGAAGGTAAAAAACTAAAGGCAAAAAACCTGCAAGGCAAAAAAACAATTTTTTCAATCGCGCTTGGGCCCTCATCCTTACATGCAATTCAATATGCAAGGTTGGCAAAACGTTATCCATACCTGAACATTGTGCATGTTTATCCCTTGCCTTATCGCGAGTTCAAACAAAAATATGGAGCACAAATCCCTCCGCCTTACACCAAAGACAATCTTTTTTTTCCAAAAGACTTAAAAGCAGCACAGGACATCCACGATCATTTCTGTTTCAATGAATACGGCAAATGGGAGGCAGCTTCGTATTCCCGCTTATTCTTTGTCAATGAAACAGGGAAAATTGCTGATTTTATTGACGACACTAAAGATCAGGCGCAACTAAGGGCTGATTTTGCAGATCGCTTGCATTACTTTTTGGCACAGAAAAACCCTGCGAAATCCAATCTCACCTGGCTTTATATCCTCCTTGGCAACCTCGCCCTCGGTGGCAGCTTCCTCGCCTTGCGCACCCGTTACATTCGCCGCCGCGAAGCCCGAAAACGCCGCCTGACCGAAATAGAACTCAAAAGTTTGCGCGCTCAACTAAACCCTCATTTTATTTTTAACACCATGGGCTCTATTCAGCACCTCATCGCCAGCCAGCAATCCGAAAAAGCCAATGACTACCTGGCAGATTTGGCTGCTTTGATGCGCCTGGTATTGCGGGCTACGCAGAAAGGAATCATTTCCCTGCGGGAGGAATTGGACTTGGTTGAACAATATTGCGCACTGGAAAATTTGCGCAAACCTTTTACTTTACGCTTGGATATTGCTCCCGAATTGGATGTAAATGCTTGTGAAGTACCAGCCCTGCTTTTACAGCCATATGTGGAAAATGCCATTTTGCATGGTTTGGCACCGGTAAATGCGAGGGGTGAAATTGAACTACAATTGAGGCGAGATGGGCTGTATGTGATCATTTCCATCCAAGACAATGGAGTGGGCATTCACCAGGCCCGCCAAAAAAACAGCAATGGTACCCAAAGTGGCCTGAAGATGAATCAGGAGCGATTGCAACTGATGTATGGCGCCGAGGCAAGTGTTCACATCGTCGATTTGGTTGAAAAAGACCCCACAGCATCTGGCACCACAGTCACCCTCAAACTCCCATGTTGCTGATGAAAACCCTCATTCTGGAAGACGAAGCCCACAATCGGGCTTTTTTACAACTAACCCTCCAGCAGCACTGCCCGCAGGTACAGGTCGTGGCACAGGCGCAAGGGGTGGCAGAGGCTTTGGCCTTATTTCGCCAGCATTTGCCGGAATTGATCTTGCTGGACGTAGAATTACCGGATGGAACGGGCTTCGATTTTCTGGAGCAATTGTCGCAGCCCTGGCCCAAAATCATCTTTATCACCGCCTATGATCACTACGCTTTGCAGGCCATTCGTTACAGTGCGATTGATTATTTGTTGAAACCGATTCGGGTGCAGGATTTGGTGGGCGCTGTGCAAAAAGCCAGCCAGCGCCTGCACATGGAGCAGGAATACGCCCTATTGCAATTGTTGCTCCAAAGTCGCCGTGAAACGACCACTCCCAAGCGCATCGCGCTTCCCACCGCCGAACGGATTGAGCTGATCCCCATTGCCGACATCATTCGTTGTATGGCCGAAAACAATTACACCCATTTTTACATTCGCGATCAATCCAGCATTCTGGTCTCCAAAAACCTCGGTGAGTTTGAAGAAATGCTCCAAGAGTACGGCTTTTTACGCACCCACCAATCCCACTTGGTCAATGTTGAAGCCATAAAATCCTGGGAAAAATCAGACGGAGGGTACCTCTTGATGAAGGATGGGAGCCGGGTGGCCGTATCACGAAGCCGGCGAGAAAGGGTATTACAAACCTTGTTAAAAGATGAGAGATGAAAGATGAGAGATGAAAGATGAAAGATGAGAGATGAAAGATGAGAGAGGCTACCGCAGGGACATGAACGAGGCTATCGTCAAGGGTTATTGCTCTCATCTTTCATCTTTCATCTTTTTACTCAAATCGCTGCAGAAACGGGCTCACCATCGTATGCTCCGTCGCCAAGGCCATATACCGGGCCTTTGGTACCGGCATACCTTGATTGATGAAGTGGTTTTCCAGCTCCATTTGGGTTTGGTAGAACACGACGCGGAAAGTGCGCACCAGCTCAGCGTGCAAAGGATCTTGCGCCGCCCAGATGTTGAGTTTGTTCAGCAGTTCGGTCGACCAGGCGTCCAATTGGGCTTGTTCGGTGGCAGAAACCTGCACTTTACCCGCCAACAATTGGGTGCGGTGATCCGTAGCTTGTTTGAGCAGGGCTTCAGTCGGTTTGTCTACCCCAATGTCTTCCGCCAAGAGTTGTAATACTTTGCTGCTGTTTTGTTCCGCTGCGTCTTGCTCCTCACAGGTTTGAGTAGGCAGGGCCAAAGTGGAAGAAGCATTGAACAAACCTTGCGCTTCGGCGCTCTCCTGCGGATGTTTGTCATTCAACCAACAAGGTAGCGGATGTTCCTCACCCAAGGCAGCATGCAGGTAATACAAATGCAGGATAAACTGCCGTAGATCCGTATAAGCATAAGCCGCTTTGCTGTCAAAACTGATCTGATTGCTCACATTGCGGCTGGAAAACACCTCACGAATGGCACCATTCATCAAGTTGTTGGTTTCAAACCCGGGGCCCCGAGAGGTAAAGCTATTGTACGCCATATATGCCTTGGACAGGGGGTGGTTGATGCTGGCCAGACTCGCGATGGGGTTGGCATCTTTATCCAGGTTGTTCAACATGTTGTTCAGGCGCGAAGCTGCATTGTTGGTATCTTCTTTTTTTACTTGTGCTGCCGCAGTGTAGCGGGTCATCAAGCGATTGCGCTCCTGGAAAAAGTCATAAGCCTGCTCGGTAGCCGCGTTGAAATATCCGTCGATGCCGCTGCGGTAGGCACCTTCTTGCGCCAGGGCTTGTTGCAATTCCTTCACCGAAGCCCGATAAATGGCGACGGGAGCAGGGGGTTGATTGTTCTGTTGTAAAGCATTGCTGCTCGGATTGTTGGCAGGTGGCACATTGGCACCTTTTACCCCTGAAGAGGAGTTGTAGTTGTAACCCGGAGCAGCATTGCCGTAGGTATTGTTTGGGTTAACCGTACTAGGATTAGCCGTATTGGGATTGTTGTTAGGATTATTCGGATTCGCCAGATTGGTATTGGCATTGTTCGAATTGTTGGAAGCCTCGTAGGAAACCGGAATCTGGGCACCTTTTGCCTGGGTATTGGGCGGATTGTTGGTTGTTCCTGGAGTATCCCATTTGAATTGGGCCTGACCGTTGCCAGCAGGTGCCGTGCGGTTGTTATTGCCATTGGGCGGTGGCACGGAAGCGTAGCCGTTGTTTGCGTTGGGATTGCTGGTGTTGTTACCTGGATTGGCATTGGTATTGGCCGGATTGTTATTCACCCCGGGTACCGCTGCCGTATTGGTATTGGCTTTGGCCGGATTGTCGAGTTGATAATCTACAGGCAGGAAGGTCGGCTGAGGCCGTTGCACGGGTTTGGATACCGGGACATTGGTCTTTTTGGGGCCAATTTGCGCCGTTGCGCTCACCTCTTTGGGTTGAGTACCCGTTTCAAAGCCGCCTATTTGGTGCAAAAACGTTGGGTGAGCTGTGCGCACAAAAGCATCGGTATAGCCCATCGCCTGAACTTTGGCCAGTTCTTTCCGGGCCACTTCAATAGTGGGGTAAAAACCAGTCAGCAATTTCGCTCCATTTTCATTGGGGATCACGTACAAATCACCACTGAGCGCCTGATAGCGATTCCAGGTAACCGAAGCATTGGCCTCAAAGCTGGCAATTTGAATGGCTGCTATCGACTGGTTGTCGCGCACCACATATTGCTGAACTTTAGCTGCAGAAAAGCCCGCTTTTTTGACTTGATCCAAAATTTTGGCTGCTTCCAGCGCCGTGTCGTAGCCGCCGATGTAGACGTCAAAGACTTGATTGGGGCGTTCTTTGGCGAACAAAAAGCCCAGTTTTTCTACACTCTTGTAGTTCTCGGGTCGATTGCCAGAAAAAGTGCCCACCAGGATGGTGAAGTAGCTGTTGCTGCTTTGCGCCAAAAGCGCGCTAGCGCTCAACAACAGGAGGAAAAAGAGAGAAAGTTGAATGCGTCGCATGGGAAAATGATGATTTAAGGTTGAGGAGGTTGAGGGAGGTTGAGGGAGGTTGAGGCTACCGCGAGCAATTTTGACAGAACTCGTGTCTAAGTCCCTCGCGGTAGCCTCAACCTTCTCAACCTCCCTCAACCTTCTAAACTCTATTGACGTAAAAATGATGTTCTCGCCACAAAAGTAAGCATAAATGTCAGGTTTTGACACCTTTATTATGTTAAAAGTGTCATTTAGGCAGTTAAACTACAGTGGAACCGATTTTGTTGTATGAACTGGCGTTAAGGAGAACTTAAATAGGAGAACAGCTGCCAATATTATAAAGCGTGAAAGCATTCAGATGGGTAGTATTGGCAGAGGAAGGAAAAACTTTCGTCGAAATTCCCGAAAATTTAAACGCAATCGCGTATATTTTGGATAGCGAAGTGACCCTCAACGAAAATTTTTCGTATAAAGGTGAAACTTTGCTCCATTTTCGTAACGATGGGAGCGGTTTTTCGTTTAAAGCTCTAGAACCTGCATTGACTAAAAGGTTCCAGGGTTCCAGGTTCCAAAGTTCCGGGGTTGTCCTTAACCCTGGAACTTTGGAACCTGGAACCCTGGAACCCTAAGATTCTTACATGAAGCGTACTTACATGGTGGAGTTTGAGCTCCCTGAAAGCCTTTCGGAAGAGTTTCTTGCCCTGATTCCCGAGCAAAGAAACATGGTAGATTACCTCATGTCGGAAGGTAAAATTCGTTCCTATTCCCTGGCCATGGATCGTTCCGTGCTGTGGGTGATCATGGAAGCGGATTCAGAGTTTGAGGTGATGGAAACCATTGCCCAATTGCCCCTCAGTGATCACATGCATCCGTACATTTCGGAATTGATGTTTCACAATACGGCGGATATGGCGCTGCATTTTTCAATGAACTGATCCATCTCGGATTTCGTGATTTCGGATTTCGCTTGCTAACTTGCGCCCGAAATCTCGATATCTGAAATTCGAAATACACCGCATGAAACGCATCGCCGTAGACATGGACGAGGTAGTAGCCGACGTCCTCCCTAAATTTTTGACCCTCTTTGAACAAATCAATGGCCGCCGACCTACCGAGGAAGAATACAATGGCAAAAAACTGTACGCTTTGCCCGGTGGCGAAAATCTTCGCGAAGCACTCTATCACAAAGGCTTTTTTGCTGATTTAGATCTCATTCCTGGTGCTCAGGAAGGGATCCAAAGTTTGTTGGACGATGATTACGAAATTTTTTTTGTGACTGCCGCCCAGGAATTTCGCAATAGCCTGGAAGACAAGTATGATTGGCTTCTGCAATTTTTCCCGAACATCTCCTGGCGAAACTTCGTTTTTTGTGGCGACAAAAGCATCATCGGCACAGATTATATGATCGACGATCACGCCTTCAACCTCCGTACTTTCAGTGGCAAAGGATTGTTGTTCACCGCTCCGCACAACCTGAGCGAGACCGAATTTACCCGGGTCAACAACTGGACCGAGGTACTGGCCTTTTTTGAACAGGAAAAACTGCGCCATGCCAATAATCGATAAACTCAAGTCCTTACTTCAACTCAAACTCAAATACGCAGCCTCCGCTGGAATTGCTACTGCAGTTGATTATGCTCTATTTTTTGGACTAAAAAACGGCTTGCAATTTACGGCTACCCTGGCTCAGCCTTTTGCCTACGCGGCGGGGGTCTTGGTCAATTTTGTGCTGCAAAAGCGTTTTGTATTTGAGTTGAAGCGCTCAGTTTGGTCAGCTTTTGGGCTGGCTTTGTTGGTATCTTTAGGTGGCTTGTTGTTGAGTACAGGCATCATTCACCTATTGGACAATTATTTGCCCTTCTTTCGACAAAATGCCTTATTGGCAAAATTACTCACCTCTGGCATCGTGTTTTTTTACAATTTCTACCTAAAAAGGCTGGTTTTTGAAGGAAAATTCATTTGAATTTCCTCATTCACTTGTAACTTTCACAGATTTGCTGCATTATTGTTTATGACAAAAAAGTTTGTTGTATCTTCCCGGAAACAAAGAGCCACGTGAAAAACATTGCCATTTTTGCTTCCGGTTCAGGCTCAAACGCCCGGAAGATTCTGGAATATTTTGCCGAACGTAAGGATGTGAGTGTCCAAATGGTCATCTCCAATCGTGCGGACGCCGGAGTGTTAAAAATTGCTGAAAGTTTTGGGGTAGATTCAATAGTCATTGACCGCCATACGTTCTATGAAACGGACGATGTTGTATCTATCTTGAATAAATATGAGGTTTCGCTTGTCGTTTTGGCCGGATTTTTATGGTTGATACCAGAATACTTGGTCGAAGCGTTTCAAGGACGAATCATCAATATTCATCCAGCCTTGTTGCCCCAGTACGGAGGCAAAGGCATGCATGGTAAACATGTTCACGAAGCGGTCAAAAAAGCCAATGAATCGGAAAGTGGAATGACCATCCACTACGTGAATGACCGCTACGATGAAGGTCAAATTATTTTCCAAGCCCGTTGTCAACTTTCTCCAACTGACACTCCGGAAGACATTGCCGGGAAAGTGTTGCAATTGGAACACAAACACTACGCCGAAGTTATTGATCAATTGCTACAAAGGTTTTGAGCGCTTAAACAAGCGCTAATTAACCTATGCAATTATTTGTTTTCATATGTCTCACAACACGATCTGTGCCTAAAACCAGGCCACGGGTCGATTGTAAGTAAAAAGCACGCTATGTTGAGAAAGCTTGTTTTTCTGCTGTTGAACTTCAGCCTCATCTGCACCCTCAGCGCCCAAAGCGCCAAAAAACTAATGAAACAAGGTGAAGAAGCCTACACCAAAGGAAACTATGTGCAGGCAGCCGATTTGTTTGAAAAATCCTGGCTAAAAGGCAAAAAGCCCGAAGCCATTTTCAAAGCCGGCGAGGCCTACTACGTGTTGCGCAATTACCGCAAAGCGGCTGAAGCCTACCTGAATGTAAAGGACAAAAACGATCAGTTCCCATTGGTGGGGCTCAAATACGCCCGCAGCCTCAAGCAAGATGGGCAGTACGACAAGGCCTCCAAAGCCTTCAGCGATTTTAGAGATAGTTACACCGGTGAAGGCAAAGCCGTGATTGAAGACGTGGTACAAACCGAGATGCAGGGCAGTGAACTGGGTAAATTACTACCCGCTCAGGCCCAGCAAGGCATCGAAGTCACCCATGCTGGCGCAGGTGTGAATACCAGCGACAACGAGTTTGCCCCCTTGCCCATCGACAAAGGTTTGTTGTATTTCTCTTCCACCATCGGTGGTACGGCGCGTATTTATCGCTCTTCCCTGGCCGACAATGCCTGGGGCAAAAGGGCTACGCCCGACAATTTTCCGGTGATTCAAAAAGGCCAGTATTGTCACGGCTCCTTGACTCCAGATGGTCAGCGCTTTTATTTCACGATTTGTGACGCGGCCGGTTCTTTTAGCAACAACACGACCCGCTGTGAAATTTACGTCATCCGCAAACAAGCGGCTGGCTGGTCGGCACCCGAAATGTTGCCGGAATCCATCAATGCCAAAGGCACTACCGCAACCCAACCCCACGTGGTACAGAACAACGGTAAAGAGATCCTTTACTTTGCTTCGAACCGCACCGGAGGCCGGGGTGGCATGGACCTCTGGTATGTAGAAAAGCCTTTAAGTGCAACGGGCAACACCTTTGCGAACCCGATCAATCTTGGACCAAACATCAACACCCTGGGCGACGAAATGACGCCTTACTTCAGTGCGGGTGAGGGTACGCTTTATTTCTCTTCCAATGGCCAAACCTCTATTGGTGGTTTTGACATTTACAGTTCCAGAGGAGATTTGAGCACCTGGGCACCAGCGGACAACCTGGGTTTGCCTTACAACTCCCCTGCGGATGATTATTACTACATCAAACACAACGACGGTGAGGGTGGCTTCCTGGTATCGAACCGGATTGTGGCGGGCGAAAAACTGACCACCAAGGACGACGATATTTTTGAAATCAAAAGCAAACTGGTGGTGGCCAAACTCCAGGGCAGCGTATTTGCTCAGGAAACGGGCGAACCGATCAACAAATACCTGCTGACCTTGTACGAAATCCGCACCGATGAGTCGGAATCCATTCTGCTCAACCGCGAATTCAATACCAGTACTTACGATTTGGAATTGTTGCCCAATCGCAAGTTCAGGGTAGAAATTACCGCACAAGGGTATGCTACGGGTGCCTACAATTTTGTAACGAATAACCCTAGTGGGCAAGCTTATGGGCAGCCCCTGATGTTGGTAAAATTGGGTGGGGCAGTGGTGAATACCAACCCGGCGGGGAATCCCAATAATACCAACCCAGGCACCAATCCTCCATTCGGTAACCCCAACAATCAGGGTAACAATAACCCAGGTAACAATAATCCAGGTACCAATCCACCACCCAATAATTTCCCCAACGCCAATCCTAGCGGAGGTGTATACACCGCGAAAGGAGCTGGGCCTGCGGATAAGGAGGAATACTCCACTGATGCACCCCGCTACGAAGGGGAGTACTACAAAATTCAGTTGGCGGCACTAAAAGCGTTTAGCCCAAGCGATAAGCGCTATACCGCCATGAGCGAGTTTGGTAACCTACAAACGGAAACCATCTTAAGCAAACAAATGACCCGGGTGCTGGTGGCTAGTTTTTATACCAAAGACGACGCCAAAAGGGCGCTCGCTGCGGTCAAAAGAAAAGGGTTTTCGCTGGCTTTCATCGTGAAATACACCAATGGAGAACGTTATGGGCGGGTAAATCTTTAATCCTGCTGTTAAACCATAAAATTGTTCTAATTTTGTCGGGGTTTAGGCTACGTGGTCTAAACCCCGTAGTTTTTTTATTTTGAACCACCTAAGAAACCTTAGAAACTATAGGGCCACCTTAGTTAGCGCCTACTGCTTAGGTGGTTATATGGTTTCTAAGGTTCCTCAGTTGGTTCAAAAAACAGAACGCCGCAGGCGTTCCAAAAATAGTCTAAGCTTTTATGGCTAAACAATCCAATCGCAAGCCCAGTGCTTACGGCAAAAAAAGAGTTGATCGTCGTCCACCTACCGCTCCGGAATCTACCGAGGGGATGCGGCTAAATAAGTACGTTGCGCATTGTGGTGTCGCCTCGCGCCGGGAGGCCGCTGAAATTGTGAAGCAGGGGCACGTCAGTGTCAACAACGAGCTCGTCATTGAACCTTTTTACCAAATCAAGACGGGTGACATTGTCAAATTCAAAGGCAAAGTGATCAAGCCTGAAATCCGCCGGGTATATTACATCATGAACAAACCCAAGGATGTGATCACGACAACTTCCGATGAAAAGGGCCGCAAAACGGTGCTTGACCTCATCGGGGATCGGGTGGAAGAACGCGTTTTCCCGGTAGGTCGCCTCGACCGGGACACCACTGGCCTGCTGCTGTTAACCAACGACGGCGAGCTGGCCCAAAAAATGACCCACCCGAGCTACAAAATCAAAAAAATTTACCACGCTACCCTCGATAAAAGTATCCCTAAAGAACATTTGGAAAAAATTCGGGAGGGGCTGGAACTCGAGGATGGCATCGCTCCAGTGGACGAAGTGGATTACATCATGGAACGGCCTCACACTGAAGTAGGGATCACCATCCACATTGGCCGCAACCGCATCGTGCGCCGCATTTTTGCGCACCTGGGCTATGAGGTGCTTAAGTTAGACCGGGTGTATTTGGGGGGCTTGACCAAAAAAGACTTGCCAAGAGGTTTTGTACGTCCCTTGAGCAGACAGGAGGTGATTATGTTGAAGCATTTTACGGGGAAATAACTTTTTCAATGTATTAGACTTTATGAGCAAACCACTGACGTCTAAAGTCCTCAATTCTACCGTGATTGTAGCTGGCCTGGGCTATTTCGTGGACATTTACGACTTACAATTGTTCAACATCATAGGCAAAGAAAGCATCCAAAGCCCGGCGGGTTTGAATGTTTCCGACCCATTACAAGTCGCCAATTTGTTTGACAATAACCTCTTTTACTGGCAAATGGCCGGGATGCTGGTAGGTGGTTTGTTTTGGGGCGTATACGGGGATCGCAAAGGGCGTAAATCCATCCTGTTTGGCTCCATTTTGATGTATTCCCTTGCCAATTTGCTCAATGCATTTGTAACCACGGTGGAACAATACCAGGCGGTGCGTTTCCTGGCTGGTTTGGGTTTGGCGGGCGAACTCGGCGCGGCCATTACTTTGGTTTCAGAAATCATGACCAAAGAAAATCGGGGCTGGGGCACGGCCATCATTGTTACCCTCGGTGCATTGGGTGCCGTAGTTGCCGCCATTATCGCCAATTATAAAATTGCCTTCTGGGGCCTGGAAGCCTGGCAAACGGCCTATATCATTGGCGGCGTATTGGGGCTTTTGTTGCTCTTGTTGCGTTTTGGTACTTTTGAATCGGGCATGTTTGAAAAATTGGAAAAGAGCAGTTCCCGAGGGAATTTTTTTCTGTTGTTTCAGGAGCGGGAGCGCTTTTTCAAATACCTGCATTGCATCAGCATCGGATTGCCCGTATGGTTTGTACTCGGAACCTTGATCAAACGAGCACCCGGCTATGCCGAACACATCGGGGTGACTACTCCCATCAGTGTAGCCACAGCGGTGATGATGGCTTATTTGGGGCTATCCATTGGCGATTTGATCAGTGGTTTTTTGAGCCAGGTAATGCGGAGTCGGCGCAAGGTGGTGTTGATTTATTTGGGACTTTCGATGGGCACGACGCTGGTCTATATTTTTAGCCCAGCCATGTCGGCATCGGCGTTTTATATCCTAATCTTTATTCTGGGTGTGAGCACGGGTTATTGGGCTTTGTTTGTGACGATTGCTTCGGAGCAGTTTGGTACCAATATCCGGGCTACGGCTACCACTACGGTGCCCAACTTTGTACGGGGGGCGGTGATTCCGATTGGGATCAGTTTTGCAGCATTGTCGGCTTCAATTAACCTAGTTACCGCAACCCTAGTCGTGGGGGGCGTCTGTTTTGGGCTGGCAGTATTTTCAATTCTGAGCTTGCCGGAGACGTTTGGGAAGAGTTTGGACTACTTAGAGTAAACGCCATGGCTGGAATCTACCTTCACATCCCTTTTTGCAAGCAGGCTTGTCACTATTGCAATTTTCATTTTAGCACTTCGCTGCGGCAGAAGGGGGCGATGGTGGAGGCTATTATGCGTGAATTGGAACTGCAAAAAGACTATCTACAAGGTGCGCCACTGAGTAGTATTTATTTCGGCGGCGGCACTCCCTCCCTGTTGGATGCAGGGGAACTGGAGCAGATTTTTTCCAAAATATATCAGCTCCACAGTGTTCAAGCCGATGCGGAAATCACTTTGGAGGCCAACCCAGATGACCTCAGTCTGGAAAAGCTGCAATCCTTGCGCAACAGCCCCGTCAATCGCTTGAGCATCGGCATCCAGTCTTTTGCCGAGGAAGATTTGCGCTACATGAATCGGGCCCACAACGCCCAGGAGGCTAGGGCTTGTATTGAAAATGCGCTGAGTGTGGGCTTTGAAAACCTTACTCTGGATTTGATTTATGGCGCTCCAACGACTAGTCACGAGCAGTGGGCCAAAAATCTGGACACCATTTTTCAATACCCCATTCCACACCTCTCTGCCTATTGTCTGACGGTGGAGCCCAAAACCGCTCTGGATCATTTTGTGCGCCAGGGCAAAGCCTCCCCGATAGATGAAGAGCACGCCAATGCACAATTTTTATACCTCATGGAGGCGACCCGGGCGCAAGGTTACGAGCATTACGAAATCTCCAATTTTGCCAAACCCGGTCGCTATGCCCGCCACAATTCCAGCTATTGGTTGGGTGAGCCTTATTTGGGCATTGGCCCGTCGGCCCATTCCTTCAATGGCCAGACTCGACAGTGGAATGTGGCCAACAATGCCCAGTATTTAAAAATTTTGAACGAAGGTGATCTCACTCAACTTTCAAATACTGGACTTTTTGAACTGGAAGCACTCAGCCCGGCTACCCGCTACAACGAATACGTAATGACGGGTTTGCGCACCATTTGGGGCTGTGACCTTCAGAAAATTGCCCCCGTTTTTCAGTCTTATTTTTTGGAGAACGTTCAGCCCTTTATTGACAAAGGCCAGGTGCTGGTGCAAAACCACCAATATCGTTTGAGCGCCAGTGGCAAGTTTATGGCGGATTACATCGCCGCACAGCTTTTTTTCATCGAAAATAATTGAGTCTTACTTGCACTTTGTGCTTATTGCTGCACGTTTCGATACAATTTATCACCAAAAACATACTCCAATGAGGATCCTCTTGCTTAGTTTTTGCGCCTTGTTTTTGTTTGCCTGTAGCCAGGAAAGCCGCAAAGATGCTTACATCAAATCTTTCAATGCCTTTATTGAAAAAATAGAAAAAGAAGCGCCCGAGTATACCAAAGCGGATTGGGAAGTTGCGGAGACCGAACTGGATGAATGGACAGGGATCAAACGCCATGAAATCCAGGCTGCCTTGACCAATGAAGACGAAGAGTTTTTGAATAAATTGGAAAACCGCTTTGAATACGCCTATGCCCAATTTCTGAAAGACCGCCTTTTGAATGGGCTCAATAAAACCTTAAAAAATGCCAAAAAAGAAATCCGGGAAGAAGTGGAAAAATTAGTGGAATGACCCACTTTGCCAAGCACTAAAATCATCGCTTCAACTGATCTTCACCATTTACAGTAGCACTCGAATGCGCCTAGCTTTGATGAAAAATCAATAGCCATGACCACATTCAAGCGCACGTTGGTTGCCATGGACTTAAGCGTAATGGATTCAAAATTGTTGGAATGGGTGGGCACGCTGAATAAAAAGCTCGGCTTTCAAAAAGTCTATCTTTTGCATGTGATGCCCGATTTCAGCGCCCCTCAAAATGTTGACATTGAATTCCATTCCTTGTTTTCAGCAGATTATCCCGCCGATGAAAAAGTACGCGATAGATTGGCAGAAGATGTAGAAAAAGCGCTGGGAAAACAACCTGGCTTGGAGCTGTCCATCGAAGTTCGTGAAGGTAAGCCTTACCAAAAAGTAGTCCACCTGAGCGCCGCGAAGGACATTCAATTGTTGGTTATCGGTCGTAAAAAGCACAGCGAAGGTAGTGGCATCAGTGCGCGCAGAATTACCCGTGCTGCGAAATGCAACGTGTTGGTTGTGCCGGAGAATAGCCAGGCAAAATTGCAGCACATTCTGGTGCCAGTTGACTTTTCAGAGCTATCGGCTAAAGCCTTGCGCATCGCACTCGACATTGCCTTGAAAAACACCAACACCAGAGTTACTGCGCTGTATGTCATGGACTTGCCGCCGAGCAATGCTTTTGATCGACCTTACGCCAATGCGGGCCTACAACAATTATTGAAGAATGCAGCAAGAGAGGCTTTTGAAAAGTTCCTGACCGAATTCGCCGATAAAACCCCCTTTACGCTTGCAGAAGTAATCGTTGACAATGTTTTCAACAATACGGCCCGGCACATCAGCAATTATGCCTTGACTCAAGAAGTAGATATGGTCATCATGGGTGCACAGGGACATAGCAACTGGGAAAACCTGTGGTTTGGCAGTGTAACAGAAAAGGTGGTCGAGACGGCAAGTTGCCCGGTTTTAGTGGTTCGGTAACGCTTAGAATTTGGAGTAAATGCCTAATTCTGTCCAATCTATTCTGGGTTCCATAGTAGGACTTATCATTAGATCACGTAGCTTTGACCTTAGACTGTTGTGAACAGATCATGCTCTGTTCATAAACTATTAATTCTGTCAAACGTTAATCGTGTATGTCCGAACAACAAATCAATGACGAGTTGCGGCAGCGACTCAAAAATTGGCCAACTTTGTTTCATAAGTACGCTCAGGCCAATACCAAGAAAGCAGTGCTGCAAATGATCACTACTTTTTTGCCTTACATTGGACTCTGGGCTTTAATGTACTGGAGTACCTTTTATTCTTGGTGGCTTACCTTTGGTTTGGCTGCCATCAACGCATTTTTCCTCGTGCGCATTTTTATCATTCAGCACGATTGTGGTCACCGCTCTTTTTTTAACAATCAGTTGGCGAACAAAATCATTGGCTGGTTTTGTAGTTTTTTCAGCACCATCCCCTATTCCTACTGGGCTGGGGTACATAATTTCCACCATGGTCACAGCGGTCAATTGGAGGTTGAAGTCCGCGACATCGGCGATCTGATGGTCATGACCGTAGAAGAATACCGGAAAGCATCTTTCTGGCAGCGCGTTGGCTATCGCATTTACCGCTGGCCCATCGTTACCTTTGTGATCGCTCCGGTGATCTATTTAGGGTTATACAACCGGATTCCATTGGTGAATCTGAGTGGCTGGAAAAAAATCCATACCCAATTGCACCTCAATAATTTGGCACTTTTGGCCTGTTACCTGCTCCTAGGTTGGGCCCTGGGCTGGCAGCGCTTTTTGTTCATCCAATTGAGCATTGTGTTCCTGTTTGGGATCATTGCCATGTGGTTCTTCTATGTGCAACACCAGCACGAGGATGCTTACAAAGAATGGAAAAGCAAGTGGGAGTACGTGCTTTCGGCGGTTAAAGGCAGTACCTATTACAAATTGCCCCGCTTGGTGCAATGGCTGACGGGCAATATTGGTTATCACCACATCCACCACCTCAATTCCAAAATTCCGAATTACCACCTGGAGCGTTGCGCCAAAGACAATGCGTTCCTGGATAAATACATCACTACGGTGACTTTTTGGGAAAGTTTGAAATTGATGCACAACAAACTTTGGTGTGAAGAGACCAAACGGATGATTACGTTCCTGGAGTTTTACCACCGGGAGTATGTGCGCAATTTGCAAATGCAAAGGGCGTAGGTTTTAGTTTCCCAAAGCGACTTTTTTGAGCATAAAGGACACTAAGGCAGCACAAAGGGCACAAAGTTAGACGTTGACGACGCTTTCTTTGTGCCCTTTGTGCTTCCTTGGTGTCCTTTGTGCTTTAAAATATGCCGCTTTGGTATGGCTCTGATATCCTCGGTGGTACTATTCCAAACTCGCCAACTCCGCTTGCACTTTCTTCGGCAATTTAGCCCTTACCAATGCATACGCTTTTTGAACATACCCCTGCCATTCCCCATCACTGAGGCAATCAAAATCGCTCACCTGCACCCACTTGAATTTTGCCCCACCGTAAGGGGCCGGGACGATGCCTTCCCGCTCACAGATTTCCTCAAACTCCTACTCGTCTACTTTAAAATTGGCCTTATCCAGATTTTTTACGTTGGAACTACAAAAGACCTTGCCCATCACCATGAAGCAAAGCTGATCGCCGTATTTGATGCCTTCGCTGGTGCCCGGTAGGGAAAGACAAAGCTCGCGGAGTTGTTCGATGTGCATAGGCAAGGATTGTTTTGAGAAAAGAGTCCGCAAGATTCGGGTTTTCAGCATGGTGCTTTTATCCGAATTTTGAACCATCAAATTTACAACAATCCATTGTATGAAAACATTCATTTTGATCCACGGGTCATGGCATGGCTCCTGGAACTGGCACCGTGTTGTGCCGATTTTGGAAAACCTGGGGCATCGGGCTATTCCTTTAGATTTGCCCGGCATGGGTCGCGACAAAACGCCAGTGCAGGAAGTCACTTTAGAAAAAAGTGTGCAAGCCGTTTGTGACTGCATTGACGCCATAGCAGGCCAGGTTGTTTTGGTGGGCCATAGCAAAAATGGCATTGTCATATCCCAGGTAGCTGAATATCGCCCTGAAAAGATCGAAAAACTGGTGTATTTGGCCGCCTACCTGATCCCCAACGGAAAAACCCAGCGCGAATATTCCATCCAGGATACGGAAGGGGTGTTGAAACCATATGTCAAACTGCACGAAAACGGGAAAACTTCTACCCTCGATCCCGCCATTTACCACGAAGGTTTGTACGCCGATTGTGACCCTCACATTGAACAATTGGCGCGGGTGCTGCTCAGCCCTGAGCCAATCGAAACAGGAATGACGCCCCTTCAACTGAGCCCTGAAAAATTTGGCTCGGTACCCCGCGTATACATCGAATGCACCCTCGATAAAGCCGTCACACCCTTCATTCAACGCAAGATGTACCAGGAAATGCCTTGTGAAAAGGTGTACTCTATGGAGACCAGCCATTCGCCTTTTTTTAGCAAACCTGCTGAATTGGTGGAAATTTTACTGGATTTTTAAGCGGAATACCTACTCGATACGAATGCGGATGGGTAAATTCATCACTGTTCTGGTCGGCATCCCTCTTTGCCGCCCAGGAATCCAGTTTGGCATTTTGGCGACTAGTTTAAGGTAGGCGGCGTCAATGTTAGTGTCGATGCTCTTCATTATTTTAGAGTATTCATTCCAGGCGAAATCTGATGGGCAAATTCATTTCGATTGCTACCGGAATACCTTCTTTGGTGGTGCCAGGTATCCAATTGGGCATTTTTTGTACTACTTGAATACCCATTGCATCACAAGCAGGATGCAAACTTTTTGCGATTTCCGCTGAACTCACTTTCCCGGTTTTTTCAATCATAATTTTTACAACAACAATACCTTCAACACATGAATTTTCTAGTCCTTTAGGCCATTCTACATGATCAGCAATGAATTGTAGCATTTGTTCCTGCCCACCGGGGTACCTAGGGACATGATTAAAATACTCCGGCATGGCGCAAATCAAAATACTTTCCTCAGAAGCTTCTTCACAAGGCTGGGGAGAAATAGGCGATTCCATATCCTCCAATAATTCACACGACGATAGCACGAGCAGTAGCACCAGGCTACTCACCCCAAGAAGGTTTATCCGCATTGTTTTTGAATTGAAGTTGAGCTAAAAAAAGCTACATGGGTAAAGATGAAGTGTAATTCTATTTTGGTGTGCGGCACTCATTTTTTGTAAAAATCAAACCCCAAAATTTGCACAAATCAAAATAAAAACTAGTTTTGTAACTGGTTACGTAACTTAAATAAAAAACGCTCCACCATGTCATTTTTCGAACAAACTGGCAAAAAAGCCATCGGCACCCGCCTGCGGCGTTTGAGTGAATGGATCACCGAGGATGCTGCCCAGATTTACACCCTTTACGGCGTGAACTTACAACCCAAGTGGTTCCCAGTGTATTACGTGCTATCGGGTGGGGAAGCGAAAACCATCACTGGTATCGCCGAAGAAATTGAGCACTCCCATGTTTCGGTCAGCAAAATCATCCGCGAAATGGCCAAAAGTGGCCTGATTGCCTTTGGCAGCGACGAGAATGATGCCCGCAAAAACCTGGTTAGCCTTTCCGAACTGGGCCTGGCCATCAATGCTAAAATTGCGCCCCAATTTGAAGATGTAGACAACGCCATCGGGGCCATGATGGCCCAAAGCAACCACGACTTGTGGAAGGCCATCGAAGAATGGGAATTTTTACTCAGCCAAAAATCATTGTTGCAGCGGGTGATCGAACAGCGCAAGGCGCGCGAAAGCCAGGCGGTAAAAATTGTGGACTACAACTCCACGTACCAACAAGCTTTTCGGGATTTGAACGCCGAGTGGATCACCCAATACTTCAAAATGGAGGCTGCCGATTACCAGGCGCTAGATCATCCCCAAAGTTATATTTTGGACAAAGGAGGGTATATTTTGGTGGCATTGTACCAGGATCAACCAGTCGGGGTCTGTGCTTTGATCAAAAAAGACCACCCCGTATTTGACTATGAGCTGGGGAAAATGGCGGTCAGCCCAGCGGCGCAAGGCAAAAACATCGGTTTTTTGCTGGGCAAAGCGATCCTGGACAAAGCTCGGACACTGGGGGCCAAGAAGGTATTTTTGGAAAGCAATACCCTCCTCAAACCGGCGATCAGTTTGTATTACAAGTTGGGTTTTGAAAAAATCAGTGGATATCCTTCGCCTTATGAGCGGAGTAATATTCAGATGGTGGTAGAGTTGTGAGCACCAAAGCCTCAAAACTACCAGCGCGATATTTTTTTAGCACAAAGGAAAAAAAAGAGGACACAATGTGCACAAAGTTAGACGTTGACGTTGCTTTGCTTGATGCCCTCACTCGACGCCTCGTTCCTCATCCAGGTGGTCATAATCCCCCTGCCAGGCATAGTAGCCCATCAGTGACATCCCTGCGGCAATGGGCACAAAAATGGTCAGGATAATGATCCAGAACGTGTAAGTTTCCTGGCTTGCCGGAACCGCAGCGTTTGGTGACAGTTCCCTCATGGCCTCTATGATCCCAAAGATGATGCCCGCCGGGCCTAAAACCATCCAAACCAAGCCAAGTATTCTTTTGATTGCGTTCATCGCTCGTCTATTTTTAATCCTCTACGTTGGGATCGATTTTGTTGGATAAATACACCGCACCAATGACCAGGCAAAGGAATGCAATCACAATTGGCCACCACAAACCCGCATAAGGATCGCCCATACTGGTGGTCAAACGGGTGGCGATATAGGGCGTGAGCCCACCAAAAATCCCGTTGCCGATGTGGTAGGGCAGCGACATGGAGCTGTAGCGGATGCGCGTGGGAAAAATTTCCACCAGGAATGCGGCAATTGGGCCATAAACCATCGTTACATACAACACCTGAATGACAATCAGGAGAATCATCATCCAAAAACCATTCGTGCTGAGGGTTACTTCTTTGGTGACTACTGGTGCGGGCGCAGTGGCCGCAGCATCGATCAATTGAGTGGTTTTGGTCGTTTCTTTGTAGGTCGTCCCGTCGGTATAAGCTTTGCTGAGCACGGCAGTGGTGATGGTTCCCGCTTTTACCTTTTCACTGCTATTCACATTCGAGGTTTGGGTGGTGATTTCTTGCTTTTGAGTCAAGTCCGCCAAACCATACATGGCTTTGTAAATAGGTCGATAGCTTACAATCGCCAGCAACATGCCCGCTAGCATGATGTACTTGCGCCCAATTTTATCACTCAACCAGCCAAAGAGCACAAATGCCGGGGTGGCAATCGCCAGGGCAATCAGGATGATGTTGCGCGCTTGGACAAACTCGATGCTACAGGTTTTTTCGATAAAAGACAAGGCATAAAACTGTCCCGTGTACCAAACCACACCTTGCCCCATCGTGGCGCCAAACAAGGCCAGCAAAACCATCTTCATGTTGGCGCGTTTGGTGAAGGAATCTTTTAGTGGGTTGGCGGACACCTTACCTTCCGCCTTGATTTTGCGAAACAGTGGCGACTCGTTCATGCGCAAACGGATGTAAATCGAGATGCCGATCAAAAACGCCGATACGAGGAATGGAATCCGCCAGCCCCATTCACCAAAACTGGCTACCCCCATGGAGTTGCGCGTAAAAAGGATTACGCCCAAAGCGAGGAACAGACCCAGGGTAGCCGTGGTTTGAATCCAACTGGTGTAAAACCCGCGTTGATGGGCGGGCGAGTGCTCGGCCACATAGGTGGCTGCGCCCCCGTATTCACCACCGAGTGCCAGCCCTTGTAACAAGCGCAGGAGCAAAACCAGCAGCGGTGCCGCCGCGCCAATGGCCGCATAACTGGGCACCAAACCAATGGCAAAAGTAGAGCCCCCCATGATGATCAGGGTCAGTAAAAAGGTGTATTTCCGACCGACCAGGTCCCCCAAACGGCCAAAGACGAGTGCCCCAAATGGACGGACAATGAAACCCGCTGCAAAAGTAGCCAGTACCGAAAGGTAGGCAGCGGTAGGGTTGCTAGCTGGAAAAAATTTGGTGGAAATGATCGTCGCCAGTGCTCCAAAAATGTAGAAGTCGTACCATTCGATCAAAGTGCCTACCGATGAGGCCAGAATTACTGCCCGAATGGTCTTCTTTTCTTCCGTGGTCAAGTCTACGGGTTTTGCGGTTGGTGTGCTTGTCATGTTTATAGTTTCAATAATTTTCAATGTTAGAAAATTATTTCCATTCACCCAAATAACCTCTCGGCGTTTTGTTGTCTTTTTTGCAAGCAGCAAAAAAGTAGCTCAGTTTGCCTACCTTTGCGCAGTTTTTATCAAAAATGTCATGCAAGAAATATCCAACGCACAAAAGCTCCGTTTGGAGTTGTTATGGTGGCTGCTTACGGGCTTATTTTTGGCCCTGGTATTGGCGCCCGTCTACATATACACGGAGGGCTATCCATTTTGGAGGGTCAACATCATTTACATCGTCACCTTTGTCACCGTGGCGCGTTACATTTTTTTATTACCCACCACCTTTTTAGCCAAAATGCAGTGGTTGAAAGTGGCTTTGATTTGTGGGACCATCCCGGCCATTTTTTTGCTCATTCAGGAAATGAACCGTTTTCAGGTTTTTTTGGACTACAACGAGCCAGAAGATTTGGTAGGGCTGCTGCCCATTGAAACCTCCCGGACCATGGTGAAATATGTGCGCAATGAGTTTATACTATTTGGGGTAGGGAGCGTCATTACATTGGTGATTCTGCCTTTCAGGATGATTCGCTCGGTGTGGCGGTACCGGAATACGGGGCAGCCGTAAAAACAAAGATGGGAAGAATTGATAAATCTAGAGGG
This sequence comes from Haliscomenobacter sp., assembly GCF_041740695.1. Lineage (GTDB taxonomy): Bacteria > Bacteroidota > Bacteroidia > Chitinophagales > Saprospiraceae > Haliscomenobacter. The sequence goes on from NZ_JBGSLK010000069.1 coordinate 56,624, forward strand.
AATATCGCCTAACTTTTTGGCTCTTTTCCCCTGCATCTTTGTGTCATCAAAAAACAGATTTACCATCATCAAAAATCTCAAACGATGACACACTTCAATGTTCCAACCCGTGATCAAGTTTCGGCCAACAATCAGGCTATTTTCGATAACCTGCAAAAAGGCCTGGGTTTTGTACCTAATCTGTACGCCACTTTTGCGCTGAATGAAACCGCGTTAGGAGATTACCTTACCCTGCAAAACCGCAAAAGCACCCTGCGCGCAAAAGAACGTGAAGTGATCAACCTGGTGGTAAGTCAGGTAAATGAATGTCTATACTGCTTGAGCGCGCATACCGCCCTGGGTAAAATGCACGGCTTTAGCGAAGATCAAATTTTGGAAATCCGTACGGGTGAAGTTGCTTTTGATGCCAAACTGGATGCACTAGCCAAATTTACGAAAGACCTGACCATCAAGCGGGGTAAACCTGCTCCTGAATCAATTGAAAAATTATTGGCAGCGGGTTATACTCAAGCCAATGTCATTGACATCATTATCGTTGTTGGAGACAAAATCATCTCCAATTTTATACACGGGGTAACGCAAATTCCGATCGACTTCCCGGTTGCGGTGGAGCTGGAAGTTGCCAGCGTTTAAACTATTTGAAGGAAAATTGGTAAGAGTAGGGGCGAAATTGGTAAGTTGCTTCAGCAATTTTGCCCCTATTTTTACAGGGTCAAAAAAAGAAACATCAAGTCATGGCAACCAAAATCAACATCAAAAACCTGTCCACTGGTTTTCAATCCATCATTTCCAATGGCCGTCATTCCATCCTTAGTGATGAACCTATTGCGAGCAAAGGCACCGATCAGGGTTTTTCGCCGGAAGACTTATTATTGGCGGCATTAGCGGCGTGTAAAGTTGCCACAGTGCGGTTCATTGCGCGTAAAAATGGCTGGGAGATTCGAGAGGTAGATGCCCAACTGGAAATGTCGGTCAAGCGCGGCCCCGATCGAAGTTTGGCCTCCCAGGTAAAAGTTGCGCTCAAGATTGAAGGTGATCTTACCGAAGATCAACGCGCAGAACTTTTTAAACAAGCCGACAATTGTTACATTCATCGCATGATCAAAGGGGAATGGGAGATTGGCGAGGCAACACCATTAGTTGAAACCAGCGAAGTGATTTCCTAAAATAGCCTTATGCGTTACGAGTACCGAGAATCCACTTCAGGAGGGCAATTTTTGATGACCATTAATGAGCAGGACTTTACCCGCTATTTTTTTCAGGAGCAGGACAAAAAATTCAATGCCCTGATCTGGAATCGGGGTAAATCACAGCGGATCAGTGTGGACGAACAGCGCTTTGAAGTGCCTGAAAATACCTTTATTGCGCTCAATGTTAGCCATTCTTTTCGCTTGGAGCGTTCGGAGGATGCGGTGATCTGGCAGTTCAACCGGGAGTTTTATTGCATCATTACCCACGACGCTGAGGTTTCTTGTTCTGGTTTGTTGTTTTATGGCTGGCGAGAAACCAATGCCATTTTTTTGGACGAGAAATTCACCCGGAGCTTCAGCATTCTGGTGGAAGTTTTCCGGGATGAATTTGACACGCGGGACAACATTCAAGGAGAGATGTTGAGGGTATTGCTCAAACGCCTCATCATTAAGCTGACCCGACTGATCAAGGAACAATCGCCCATTGGCCAATTGGACAATCCAGATCTGGACACCATCCGACAATTCAATCTATTGGTTGAAATGAATTACAAAAAAATCCACCAGGTCCAGGATTATGCCAACCTGATGTTCAAGTCCCCTAAAACCCTGAGCAACCTGTTCTCAAAATTCAATGATAAAAGCCCCTTGCAAATCATCGCCAACCGTATTTTCCTGGAAAGCAAAAGACTAATGTTGTACACTGATTTGTCCGCAGGTGAAGTTGGGTATGAGTTGGGGTTTTCAGAACCCGCGCATTTTAGCCGCTTTTTTAAAAAGATGGCCGGGCAGACGCCGTCGGAGTTTAAAAAAGAGTCAATGAACCTTCGATAGTTGTGCATTTAATTGCGCATCCCCTTCGCCCCCCAATAAATCAGATACTGCGCAACAATGTAAGTGAGCATGATCGCAAAGGATGCTCCAGGAAAAGAACTGGCGAACTTATTCACCGCGATCAAACTATCCGAAAGCACAAACAGAATGGTGCCGATACTCAGGTAGGTACGATAAGGCTTGGTGATTAGAGGCCATAAATTGTGCGCACTCGCCGTCATCACAATGATCACCAAACTATACGCCGTAACCGGAATCCGCAAATCACCTAAACCCGGCCAAAGGATGTACATCAAAATACCCCAAAACAACAAAAAGGGCACTAATAGCCAGGGCTTTTGTTGAATCAGCCCCGTACGTTTGCCTTTACAGTGCCAAAATGCCGCTATAAAAAACAGGTGAGCCACCAAAAAACATCCCAATCCGAGGATGAAAAAAGGTACTTTTTGCCCCCAGGCACTCGAAACCATCATCAGGAGCAAATCTCCAAACCAGGAAAAAAGGAAGGCCCCGGCGATTAGACGGTCAAAGCGGGTTTTTAACAAGGTGGTGGATTGCCAGGCCACCAACAACGGCAACAACAAGAGTGGCTTGGTCAGATAGTTGAGCATACTAGCGTCGAGAAGCGTAGAGGCTAAATTGCCAATGGATGCGATGGCAAAAACGAGGAGAATGGTTTTTTCTTTGGTTTGCATGGCAGGACTGAATTAGGAATAAAATATTTTGCCCTAAAATACTTAAACCCGCGCAATCTGCGCCCCAATATTCTTCAATCGTTGCTCAATAAACTGATAACCCCGGTCAATCTGGTTCACGTTGTGGATCACACTTTTGCCTTTGGCGGAAAGTGCGGCAATTAAAAGCGCTACCCCGGCACGAATATCCGGCGAGGTCATCGAGATTCCCCGCAGCGGCTGCCGACGGTCGAGGCCAATCACGGTGGCCCGGTGGGGGTCACAAAGGATGATCTGCGCGCCCATATCGATCAGTTTGTCCACGAAGAACAGGCGGCTTTCAAACATTTTTTGGTGGATGAGCACACTGCCGCGGGCCTGCGTAGCCACCACCAGCATGATGCTCATGAGGTCGGGGGTGAAGCCCGGCCAGGGTGCATCGTAAATGGTCATGATCGAGCCATCGATGAAACTCTGGATTTCGTAATGCTCTTGGGCGGGAATGCGAATGTTATCGCCCTGAATCTCCAGCTCAATGCCCATCCGTTCAAACATATGGGGGATGATGCCCAAATCGGCTACTCCGGCCCCGGTGATGGTCAGATCGGACTGGGTCATGGCGGCCAAGCCGATGAAACTACCCACTTCAATCATGTCGGGCAGCATGCGGTGTTCGGCACCGCCTAGGCTTTCTACGCCTTCGATGATCAACAGATTGGAGCCCACGCCACTGATGCGGGCGCCCATGCGGTTGAGCAACTTGCACAACTGTTGGACGTAAGGTTCACAAGCGGCGTTGTAGATGGTGGTGGTGCCTTTGGCCAGTACTGCCGCCATCACGACATTGGCGGTACCCGTCACCGAAATTTCATCCATGAGGATATAGGTGCCGCGTAGCGCTTTGGCTTCTACAAAATAAACGTTGAGCTCTGCATCAAATTTGAACTCGGCACCCAGGGACTGCAAGCCCAGGAAGTGCGTATCCAAACGGCGGCGACCAATTTTATCACCACCCGGTTTGGGCAAAAAGGCTTTGCCAAAACGCGCCAGCAGCGGGCCAATCAGCATGACTGAGCCGCGAATTCTACTCGCTTTGTTGAGGAATTCTGCCGAATTGAGGTAGATCAGATCAATTTCGTCGGCCTGAAAAGTATAGGTATCAGCACTGGTTTTTTCCACTTTTACGCCAAGTCCTTCCAGGAGCTCAATGAGGAGGAGCACGTCCTGAATTTGTGGCACATTGGCAATGGTAACTTTTTCAGCGGAGAGCAAGGGGGCGCACAAGACCTGGAGCGCTTCGTTTTTAGCTCCTTGGGGCACTATTTCACCGGACAGCTGCTGGCCGCCGATGACTTCAAAAGCGTCGAGATTCATTTCTGAAAGGGTTCCTAGGAACATGAGCCACTCCGAATTTTTGAAAAGCCAAAATCCAGCTAAAAATCTAATCGCGGAGCGATTGAATTTTGAATAGCCCCGGTCGTCCGGGGTTAATAGTAGGGTCAAATTGGTTACAACCACGGGAGTGGTTGAACTCAACTGAGCGAAAGTTCAACCACTCCCGTGGTTGCGAAACCTTTTGCTACTGAAATGACCCCGGACGACCGGGGCTATTCAAAATTCAACCGCTTTCGCGGTTCGTTTTCCCAAAAATTCGGGATGACGCATGTTCCTTATTTCCGTTTATTGTTCCTTTGTTGCTTAAAACCGCCATTGTTGTTGTTCTGCTGGCGACCACCGTAGGAGGCGCGACCACCGCCACCACCACCACCATTGTTGCTACGCTGCTGGCGATTGTTGCTGCCACCCTGGTTGTTGTTGGGCCGGCGGCGGGTGTTGTTCATGTTGTTGCCTTGGAACGCAGGCGTCAGGTTTTCGATGGAACCCAACTCATCCAAGGACAATTGGCCTTGAGAGATGATCTCCAGGTCGGTTTTGATGACGTCGTCGCTGACAAAATGCTCCTTATTCCAGGTGCGGTAAGCCAGCTTCATGTAAGAGGCAATGGTGGCTACGAAGCCATTGCGCTTGGGGCCTGGTTCCATCTCCAGCGCGCGACGAATCAGGCGTTGCACGTTGTTGCCATAATGGCGAAAACCTGGCTCGGCGGTTGGGTAATTGACCTTGTCCGGTTTTCGGTTGTCGTCCGCTTCCGATGGTGTAATGCCATTGGGGGGCGTTACGCGCAGGTCGTAATTGGCAATTTTAAAAACGTGGCGCCAAAGTTTGACGCGGTAATCTTCCAGGTTCCGGTTTTGAGGGTGCATCATCATCATCATGTTGACGATTTCCTCTACAACTTGTTGGCGGGCGCGATCATCCGCTATTTCTTTGGCGTAAAGTATCATGTTTTGTACATTTCTCCCATATTCGGGGATGATTAGCTCATCCTTTTGAGAGTTGTACCCCATGGTAGTTACGGCTTCTCTGTTGTTCATATTTGTGGTTGCTATTCTACCGTGACTGATTTGGCCAGGTTGCGTGGTTGATCTACGTTACATCCTCTCATTACTGCAATGTAATACGAAAGCAATTGTAGCGGAATCACCGACAGCAGGGGCGAAAGCGGGTCTTCGGTTTCTGGTATTTCAATGGTATAATCTGCAATCCGGCTAATGGTATTGTCGCCTTCTGGCACTATCGCAATGACTCTGCCTTTGCGTGCTTTGACCTCTTGGATATTGCTGACGATTTTATCGTAGGCGCTGCGATTGGTAGCAATGACAATGACTGGCATGTTTTCATCGATGAGCGCAATTGGGCCATGTTTCATTTCCGCAGCCGGATAACCTTCGGCGTGGATGTAGGAAATTTCTTTTAGCTTGAGTGCTCCTTCCAGCGCAACCGGAAAATTGTACCCCCGACCCAAATAAATGGCGTTGGTGTGGTCTTTGATTTCCGCTGCAATATACTTGATCTTATCGTCTTGTTGCAATACCCTTTTAATCTTTTCTGGGATTTGGGTCAATTCCACAATCAATTTACGATAATATTGTTCTGAAATGGTTCCACGGTGGTGCGCCAGGTACAAGGCCATGAGGGTCAGCAGGGTAACTTGCCCGGTAAATGCCTTGGTGGACGCTACGCCAATTTCTGGTCCCGCGTGGATGTACGAGCCCGCATGGGTGGTACGCGCAATGGAAGATCCCACCGAATTGACAATCCCGTACAGAAACGCTCCTTTCTCTTTGGCGATTTCCAAAGCGGCCAGGGTATCGGCAGTTTCACCCGATTGAGAAATGGCAATGACCACGTCTTTTTCAGAAATAACCGGATTGCGGTAACGAAACTCAGAAGCGTATTCCACTTCCACTTGGATCCGCGCCAGGTCTTCAAAAAGGTATTCTCCAATCAAACCCGCGTGCCAGGAGGTACCGCAGCCAATCATCACAAAACGTTTGGCCTTGGAAATTTTGGAAGCGTAATCGGCCAGGCCACCCAGGTGAATCCAGCCCTCATCCGCATTGATGCGCCCCCGCATACAATCGCGGAGGGTATTGGGCTGTTCGTGGATTTCCTTGAGCATGAAATAATCGTAGCCGCCTTTTTCCAGCAACTCGATCTTCATGTCCAATTCATGGATGAAGGGCGTTTGTTTTTCGTTGTTGATGCTCCGAATGTCGTAGCGTCCGTCGCGGTGCAATACCGCAATTTCCTCGTCATTGAGGTAAATCACCCGATTGGTATGCTCCACAATAGGTGTGGCATCGGAGGCCAGGAAAAACTCTTGATCACCCAGGCCCAGCACAAGTGGACTGGCTTTGCGGGCAGCCACCAATTTATTGGGATCCTGCTGATCCATCACCACAATCGCATAGGCACCAACCACTCGGGTAAGTGCCAGGCGCACTGCTTCTTCCAGGGGGAGTTGATCTCGGTCTTGTACGGCCTGAATCAAGTTGACCAAAACTTCCGTATCCGTATCGCTGTGAAAAACGTGTCCTTCTTTCAGGAGCGCCGTTTTTAACAAATCGTAATTTTCAATGATGCCATTGTGCACCAAGGCCAAACGGCCATTGGAAGAAAGGTGGGGGTGGGCATTTACGTCATTGGGTTCGCCGTGGGTGGCCCAACGGGTATGTCCAATGCCAATGGAAGCATGAAGTGGTTTTCCCTCCGTGAATGCTTCCAGGTCACTGACCTTTCCTTTTTTTTTGTATACCAGTAAGTCGCCGTTGTGAAGGGCAACTCCCGAGCTGTCGTATCCACGGTACTCCAGTCTCTTAAGTCCTTTGATGAGTTTTGGGTAGGCTTCCGCAGCGCCTAAATAAGCGACGATTCCACACATGTTTTACTAGCTATTAAGTGAAAAATGATAAGTGAAAAGTGAAGAGTGAAAAATAGGCTACCGCAGTGACTTGTTAAGCATTACATGTCAAGGTCACTGCGGTAGCTTATTTTTCACTTTTCACTCTTCACTTTTCACTTTTTTTATCACTGCCCAAGTTGGGTATAATACAACTTCAATTTTGCACCATGCAGAGGATGATCGGCCCGGTACAGGGTGGTTCTTGCGGCTGATTCGGCTAGAGGGAAAGCCTTGAGGTAAATGTCGTTAGGTACTTTCCCTGTAAGTATGTTTTGAACGTGTGCGCTCAGGTTAATAGTATATGTGCCTGGTTCATTGTTTGTTCCACTGACGTAAGCCCCGCCATAATAGGGATCGAGACTACCCGCTTGTGAGGCAATGTCAAAATCTTCAACTACGGTGAGTCGACCTTTGTCATTGCGGTACATGGCGAGGATACGGGGGCTTGGGGTAAAAAAGACCGACTCGTCACCTGGAACATTGGCTACTTTGAGTACCAATTCCGCTTTGTTGACAATGACGTTTTTCAGGTTTTTGAGGCCTGGGATAGAAAACTTACTATTGGCACCTTCTTGTCCCTGGAGCAGGATGTATTCCTGATCGGGCTCACCCGCCAGGTATTTGCCCAATAAACTGGTGCCCCGATCGCGGGTAATGGAGTTCGCGGCTACAAAGCCAAAAACATAGCGGTATTCCTGGACACTACCCGTAGCGGTTTTGTAATACAGGTACAAACCTGCACGGGTGGATGTAAGGTCAAATGCGGCCAAGGCTTTGCCGATATTGCTGGTGCTCAGTTGCAAACCATATAAGGCTTGAATGAATTTCACCCGGTTTTTGTACACGGAGGTATCAAGCCCTACCAATCTGGACTGAAACTCAGCATCGGTGAAGCGGACACGCAATTGTGGCGGTACTTTGCTGTCAACCGCTACACCCGTTGAATAATCTTTGATGGTGATTGAGTCGTAACTGACGGCAAAAGATTTGGCCTGCATGACGGCAGGTTTTACAGTCAATTTTTGATTGCTGTAATAATTCTTGTCCAAAGCAAAGGAGTCGGCCAATTCCCGGATCTCCAGGTCGTAGCGCTGGGCTTTATCGCCATAGATATTCGCAGTGGAGTAAGGGAGTACCAATACCAGTGAATCCACCGTAATGTTCAAACCTGGATATACCTGCAAAGCAGGAACGATTTGGGTTTGGATGGCGACATCCGTCAAGCCCATAATTGGGTCATTCATTTTACCCAAAAAATACCTGGAAAGAAACCCACTTGAGGCAGAAGTAGGAATGCTGTATACCAATAGAGAGTCGCCAGGCACAGCCGTGGTGTTGATTTTAAAAGTATCTACAGTTTGAACGTTGACCAAGTCTTCATCCAACAAACCTGAACCCGTATCGATGGGGTTGGTACAGGAAAAAACAGTAACCAGGCTCAAGCCTAAAACAGTCAGGTAAAAACTAAAATGCTTCATGGTGAAGTGTAAAAATTAATCCAAATGAAATACATCGATCTGAGTGTATGGTTCAATCAGATCGATGTAAAAAGAGATTTGAGCAGTGTAGCGCTTATTCTGCCACAATCTGGCTCATTAAAGTTTGGTAGAATTCCATAATTTCAGGCAAGTCCTCGGGACTTTGGCCATTGATCACCGGTTTATCGGTTTGGGCCAAAATCGCCTGGATTTCCTCGTTGTAGCTGTGGCTGCCTTTGACCACTCCATCGGCAAAAGCAATGGCCCCTTTGTGAAGGCTTACTGCTCCATCCGTTTGGTAATCGGCCAGTTCTTCGGCGGAGATGTTGTTGATGCCTGCTTTAGCCAAAAAGGTCTCCAGACTGAAAGAATCTTCCAGTGCTTCGTTGTACACCGAGTAAACTACTTTGGTGTTGAGAAACAAAGGGTCACTTTTGTAGGCAGACTTGAGGTAAAACGGAATCAAACTGGTCATTGGCCCCAGGCAATGTACAACATCGGGTGGCCAACCAAATTTTTTCACGGTTTCGATGACACCCTTGCAGAAAAACACGGCCCGATCGGCATTGTCATCAAAAGGAACCCCACTATCGTCTACAAAAATCGATTTGCGTCGGAAGAAGTCGTCATTGTCTAAAAAGTAGATTTGCATACGCGCTTCTTGCAACGAGGCCACCTTGATGATGAGTGGGTAATCGTCATCGTCGACAATAATGTTCATCCCGGAAAGCCTCACCACTTCGTGGAGTCGATGCCTTCGTTCGTTGATAGAACCAAACCTTGGCATTAACACCCTGATTTCCAGCCCGTTTTCCTGGATGTGTTGTGGCAATTTTCGAGCCATAGCTGCAATCTCAGAAGCGACGGTATAAGGCTCCATTTCTTGCGTCACAATCAGCACTTTCTTCTTACTCATATAGCCGGGACATTATTTTGCCCTGTTTTTACCTCTGTACAACAGATTTTTGACAAGGCAACTACGAACGAGTTGCAAAATTAAGAAATATTGAGCACTTTTCCTTACTAATGAGCAACTTGTTTCCAAGTCATCACTAAATTGCGCCAATTTTCTTATCCACAATAATAATAACACTTTATTGCCAACGATGTTTTTGCACCAGACCCTTAGTGAACTTCAGCAGTACCTCAATTCTCGCCGCCGATTGGGCGAGACGATTGGATTTGCACCAACCATGGGTGCCCTTCATTCAGGCCACCTCGATTTGATTCGCCACAGCAAAGCGCACAATGCTTGTACAGTGTGCAGCATTTTTGTGAATCCTACGCAATTCAATGATCCCAAAGATTTGGAAAAATATCCGCGTACACCAGACAAAGACTTCCAACTCTTGGAATCGGTTGGTACCGAAGTGCTTTTTATGCCCCCGGTAGCGGAAATTTATCCGCCGGGCCTGGAAACGACCTTACAACTGGAGTTGGGGCAATTGGACAAAGTCATGGAAGGTGCCTTTCGCCCCGGGCATTTTCAGGGCATGGCGCAGGTAGTCAAACGCCTGCTCGACATCGTGCAACCCGACCGACTGTACATGGGGCAAAAAGATTTTCAACAGTTCAGCATCGTCGGGCACATGATCCGGCAATTGGATTTGCCCGTAGAGTTGGTGATGGTGCCCACCGTGCGGGAAGCGGATGGTTTGGCGATGAGCTCGCGGAATGTACGCCTGAGTCCGGAACAGCGCATGGCGGCTCCGGTGATTTTCCAGACTTTGAGTTGGGCTAAAACACAGTTGGGAATTTTACCGATTGCGGACATTGAAGCAGAGGCAATGCAGAGGTTGAGTTTACCGGACTTTCGGCCCGAGTATTTTCAAATTGTAGATGGGCAGACTTTGCTGCCAGTTGTTGATCCAGCGGAGCATGCGTGGATTGTAGCTTGTGTGGCGAGCTGGGTGGGGGAAGTGCGGTTGATTGATAATTTGGGGTTGAAACCTGCTTGATGATCATAGAATCAGCAAAGCGGCAATGCTCCTAGTGGTGAGTCTGATTACTTGCATCTTACTTCAAATTCATTTATTTTGTAGAAAAATTGTTCCTTATGGTGCTTACACGTTTTTTTGATGAAGTGATTGATTTTTTGACTTCTTTTCCCAGGCCAGAGGACATTGTGGCCTTCAAGCCTTCGCTTGCACTACAATCTCGTGCTGAAGATTTGTTAGAGAAAAAACGTGAGGGTACTTTGACTGTTGATGAAAACCGTGAATTGGACTACTTCATGGTTATTGAACACTTGATGCGCATGGCTAAAGCTCGGGCGCGCCAGCGTCTTGCTTAAGACTTATGGGAGCGTACATTCCAGATCGACTGAGGGCTTTGGTGACCATTCGAGCAGAACACAGGTGTGAGTATTGTAAGGCACATGAAGATGATTCCTTCTTGGGCTTCCAGGTCGATCACATCATTAGTATAAAACATGGGGGTGAAACGGAAGCAGAAAATCTGGCTTGGTCGTGTTTTGCTTGCAACAATAATAAAGGCAGTGATGTGGGGACTGTTTTGCTACCTGAGAATCGATTCATTCGTTTATACAATCCCAGAAGTGATCATTGGAGCGAACACTTCGAGTTGCTAGACTATGTTTTTTATGCAAAATCAGAAATTGGAGAAGCGACAATTAAGGTATTGAAATTGAATGATGTGGAAAGGGTGATGGAACGGCAATTGTGGTTTTGAGAGGGCAACAAATAAGCTGATCGGCACAAAAATTGAACCCTCTCTAAAAGCGGCCACCTGGCAACAAAAACGACCAATAATCCAAAGCAAAACCATGCAAATACCAGGCACACATAACATCGAAAATTTCTTCTTCACCGCTATCACTTGGCATGAAGTCAGTGCTAAAATCATATCTACTAATCTTGATCTTATCCGCCAATCCCTCAACCAGAATATTTCCCTTCGTTCCTATGGCACCAGCGTCCACGAAATCGCCTATATTTTTGTAGCGTTGCGCCCTACCAACACCTTACATGGCGAAATGATGCGCTACTACAAAGCCAAAAAGGAAGTTTTCATCCAGAAAAAACTACCGTTTGAATTGGTGGGAGCATATTCCGAAGCCAAAGTACTTTCTTTAATTGCCAATGCCTATCTACAAAGCCTACAAGATTTGAGCAAGCGCAAAATCAGCGATTTTGATAGCAAGCAACTGTGTACCGATGTTCAGCAATTGTTTCAAGCAGAAGGATGGTTAACTGTGCTGGAAAAAGAGGCAATTGGATGAGTGGGTGAGGTCTAGTATTAAGCCTCTTATTATCGGCGATTAGAAGCATTGCTTTACAACTTTTCTAAAAATGCTAAATCAGCCATTACGTCATCGATCTCCAACAACGAAATCGGAATATTCAACTTTGCCAAAGCTTTCTCAAAATCTAGCCGATGATACCCCGCTACGTCTGCCGCTTTAGCCAGGCTGAGTTTACCATGCTCATAAAAGCCGATTGCTGCCCATAGTTTCAACTCTTCCCCAAATTCATTTGGCGATTTATTCAGGGAAATCAGGATGGAAGGATCAACTTGCAGTGGTATTTGGATCATGGTAGCTTCATTTAAAGTACCCAAGTTAAACGTACTTCTGGATTATCGCAACTGATCGGCGATAAGAGGAAGACAGAGCGTGAAAAAAATTACCTCCCTCGGGAACTCTTTCCCATCCCTCATGGTTAGTGGGGCATAACCTTTAAAAATGATGATTCTTCACAACATTCGCATCCACATTCAACGACAACGCTAATCGCCACTTCGCTCAGGCCCACGCCGCTGAAGTGAAGCAGTGGCGATTCAATTTCAATTCATTTCAATTTCTTGGTGTAGCTCAATTGGTTAGAGCACTGACCTGATACGTCAGGGGCTGGAAGTTCAAGTCTTTCCATCTAGACCACCGGCTTGTTGCGCAACAAGCCCAACACTGCGCGGTAGTATAAGGGTTAGTACGTGGGACTCATGATCCCAAGTTAGGAGTTCGAATCTCCTCTGCGCGTCTATTTTGAGTTTTTTGACCAGTCGTCCAATGGTGAGGATACTTGAGTTTGAGTCAAGTGATGTAGGTTCGAATCCTGCCTGGTTAGCTGAATTGTTTGAAGAAAAAGCCTTATTCTACTGGATTTCCGCAAGAATAGGGCTTTTTTATTGGGAAATTGTAAAATTTTTTGTTTATTTTGTTGTCATCTTAGGACGCTTGTTGCGCTTAATTGTTGGGAAATTTCTTGGAAAGGTCTAAGTCTTTTTTGATTTCTAAGAAGAAGCTGTTTATGGCTTCGCAACAACTGCTTTTATGAACTTCAAACCGATTCTTTGGACTTACGAGCCACGTAAGGACGGCAGCTGTGCCGTCAAAATTTATGGCAAAAAGAAATACTTCCAGACCGGAGTCGCGGTGGATCCACAGCAATGGGACGAGAAAAACGGCAAGGTGCTGCGCGCCCACCCGCTGCACGCCCAAATGAACGCCCTGATCCACGCCAAAATCCTGGAGCTGGAAAAGAACCTGCTGGAGGGCAACGAGCTACCTACCAAAACCAACCTGAAAGCCCAGGCGGCCCAGGCCAAAAAATCCAACATCGTGGAATTCATCCAGGCGCACATCGATGAGGTGGCCAAGGGTGTACACGAGGTGAGCCCTGGCACCCTGGCCCACTACGAATCGCTGATCCTGCGCCTGACCCAATTTGCCCAACATCGCGGCGTGCCCCACTGGACCTGGAGCGACATCAACCTCAGCTGGTACGGCGACTTCTGGCAATTCCTCAATCAATCCTTTGGCATTCAAAAAACCGGGGGCTTTGCCAACCACATCAAGTTTTTGAAAAAATTCATGACCCTAGCCAAAAGGGAAAAGCTCCATCAAAACGAGGTCCACTACGAGCCGGAGTTTAAAGTGCACAAGTCCAAAGAGCAAAAAATCTACCTGACCGAACAGGAGGTGGAAACCATCGAAAACCTCGACCTCTCCAGCATGCCCTGGCTGGAGGTGGAGCGCGACCGCTGGATGGTTTGCTACTATTTTCTGCTGCGCTACCAGGATGGGCAGGACCACAGGCCTTTAGCCGATTTATTCCAGTTGCAAAAACTTGATATCTTTTCTAAAGAAATTGTTGATTTAAGCCCATTGAAGGGTTTAATCAATTTAAATGAACTTTCAATATATTCCTTTAAAATTAATGACTTAAGCCATTTGTCAGGATTAATTAATTTGCAAAGCTTAAGTCTTTTTAAAGTTGAAGTAATGGATTTAAGGCCATTAAAAAATATGATTAATTTAGAATATCTCAATATACAAGAAACCAAAGTTCATGATTTGAGCCCTTTAAAAAGCTTAACAAAATTACAAACCCTCTCAGCCGATAATACACTGATACAAGATTTAACTCCATTAGCCAATTTATTCAATCTAAGGGAGCTCAACTTGTATAAGTCGCAAGTAAACGATTTAACCCCATTAAGTAGGTTGTATAAGTTGGAGATATTAAATGTCAACGACCATACTACTGGACATTTTTACAAAAAGGCTTCCTTTGCGGTTTTAACAAGCTAAAGACATGCCTTAAAAATTCAAGGAGGGAAAAACACTTTTTGGTCAAGACGCTCAATCCTTCCCTAAAAATAGAGACCTCCAGGGT
>NZ_JBGSLK010000070.1:0-64029 GCF_041740695.1 Haliscomenobacter sp.
TCGAAGTCACGCCGACACTTACCAGCCCACCCGCTCCAGAACTTCCCTAAACCTCGGATCATTCCGGATGCGTTTCCAGCGCGGGTCGAGCTTGAGCCAGCGGAGCCATTCATCACCTTCGTCTGCTGCGATATTTAGCCATAGAAAGGTATTGTCAAAATCGCCGAGCGCTTCGTAAGCCGTTGCTATTTCGTAGGGCATCCACTCAAAATTTGGCTGCAAAACCGCAGCCAGCACCCCTTTGCCGATTGTAGTATCACCGGCCATGGTGTAAGCGCGCGCTGAGCTGGCGAGGTTGAATCCATCCGTGCTCAAAAACGCATAGGTCAAATTTTCCGCTTCCAAAGCCTGGTCAAATTTTTCCTGTTCTGCCAGGGCCAGCCCTTTGTAATAATAGGCGGGCCAGCCATTGTTCCAGAAGTCATCCTGGTTTGTTTTTTCGAGGTGTTGATCACATTGGTTGATCACCCAGTCGTAGTTTTTGGCCATGTAGTGCATTCGCATTACCCTCCACTGATAGACGTCCTTGCACGGCTGGTCGGCGAGGGCCATGGCTGTTTCGGCATAGTGAAACGCCGCTTCGAATTTTCCTTGATAAGCCAATAATTCAGCGTAGTCGAAATGAATGACTGCGTTGGCTGGCTCAATTTTTAAGGTACGCAAATACAGGGCTTCGGCGCAGGCGTAGTCGTGTCCGCCCCGAGCAGCGATCAGCGCGATGGAATGGAGCGCTGCTACCAAATCCGGATTCAGCAACAAGGCCTGCTGCAAATCGGCCAAGGCTTTTTCCAACTTATCTATTGAAGGTATCCCGGCATAGCGGTGCAAGGAACCATGTACTGAGCCCAGCAGCTCATAAAAAGCCCGCACCCTGGCAGAGTCTGCTTTTGTTGACTGTCGAGACCGGGAGTTAACCTTGGCAATCCGGGCTTCGGTTTCCACATCCAAGGGGATCAGTGCTTCCTTCACCAGGGAATCGGCCATGGCACGGGCACGCGGAGTGGGGGGCGTCGTACCTTTGGACAAGGGCGGGCAATGGAACAATAGTTTGTCCTGGGTTTGTGCCTGCCCGAATCCTGGGCTTATCAGGATAAAAAGACAGATTATGGTGATTTTATGAATTGCTTTTTTCATTGCTAGTCTTGTTTCATGATTGAGTAACTCACATTATGCATTTTCACCGCAGAGTTTCGCAGAGTACACGCAGAGTTTCTCGGAGTTTCTTTTAGTTTTAAGGAGTTTGCCACCTGCGGTAGCGAGCGTTCTAGCACAACTGAAATTTGCTTTTTTCGTACCAGGTGCTGTTCAATGCGGCCTCTGAGCACTCTTTGCCATCGTAGATGGCCTAACTTAAAAACTCCGAGAAACTCTGCGTGTACTCTGCGAAACTCTGCGGTGAAAAAAATGCGTAATGTGAGTTAGTATTCAATAATGCACCCCCTCTCGATGGTTATTTCTTTGCCACACTGCCCTGCCCATACTGCACCGGATAACCCCGATTTGTCCAAACAAGAATGCCCTCGTCAATGATGGCGGTGTTTTTATAACCCAATCGCCTCAAGGTACTTACCACTTTTTCGGAGGCCGCGTGAGGACAGGCACAATACACCACAATCCAGGTGCCATCTTTGGGCATGTCTTTGATAAAGGAATCGGGCTCCTCATAATAGGGAACCGGAACCGCACCCGGAATATGGCTCTGGTGCCAGCCCGCTTTGGATCGTGCATCAAGGATCACCATGCGGGATTTGTCTTGTAATGCTTTGAGCACTTGTTCGGCAGGCACGTATTTTCCTTCACGCAAGGTGAATTTGGGCGCCTTCTTTTTGGGGTTCAAGATGTAATCTTTAGGAAGTGGTTCTTTGATCACCACTGCGCCAGGAGCGTTCCAGCCCGAAGCACGACTGCGGATGTAAGCCGTGAGGCCGTCTATTTCTTCCTTCTTGAGCTCTTCTTTGAATGCCCGCATGGGAGTGCTGTCTCGGCCTTCCGCAATGGCATAGCGCAAAAAAGCATCGCTTGCGGTGGCCAAAAACATGGGGTTCCCCAAGGCCGGGGCACTAAGGCCTTCACCCTTCACGCCATGGCAAGTTGCACAGGTTTTGTTGTACAATTTTTTTCCAAGCGCTACATCTCCGGTGACCGGATCTGTTGATAGTTCAACCGGTTTTTTGACGCCACTTTTTTCGCGGAGCCAGGTGATTAACAGGTCGATGTCTAAATATTCCAATGGGCCACCCTGGTCTTTTGCATAAGCGGCCATGGAGGTACCTTGCCGGCCATAAGCAATGGTATAGCGGAGGAAATTGTAATTGGCTGCAGGAATTTTGGTGACGGACATCAAGGAATGAGATTTTAAGGAGGGAGCATTGTCGGCGGCATAACCTTCCCGGTCTTTTCCGTGGCACAAGGCACAATACTTTTGATACAGGGCCGAGGCATGTTTTTTTGCCACAGGATTCAGCTTTTTGCCCTCCACGATCTCGTATTTTCGGGCTAGGAGTGCCTGCGCTTTGGGTTCTTCCACAAATTCAAGCTGCACACCGTGGGCATATTCTTTTAACACAATCAAACGCTCGGGTGATTTTCCCATGCGCAAGGCTTTGGCTGGCAGCTTCTTTCTGAAAAACGCCCGCGTGGCTTTTAGTTTTTTTACTTCAAACCGCATTGCATATACGCCTGGGCCGCGGGCTGTCAAAAACTTGGAAAGTGAATCGCCAGGAGATTGGGGTGTGATCAGCTGCAATTCCTGATTGGCGGATATTTGGAATCGAACTACATCTGGAGACTTGGGTGCTGCCAATTCGCTCAATCCCATCTTTTTAAATTCCTTGCGGGCAGCTTTCAGGTTGCCCACTACAATGCGCAGCGCAGCCATGCCCACTACTCCGTTGGGATGATTGGAATACGTGCGATTCATGGCATAGATGGATGTTTTTTCGTTTTGATAGTCCTGATAAGGCAGACCAGGGTACTCCCTGAAAGCGGGGAAATGTGCGGGGGGAATCTTAGCATTCAAGCCCACCGTGCGCCATTGTGGACCACCATCATCCCAATCCCAGCTTTTGGGTAATTCTTTTGTAGTCCGACCTTCCTGAACCGAGTCAATGGCAAATCCCCGCGTGTTGAGCCAATCCAAAGTGGCCTTTGCCGATGAGGTAGAAAGGGAATACAAACGAACGCCTTCATGTTTTTTCAAAAAAGAGCGGATGAATAAGGGCTTGGACTTTACAGTGGAATCCTTCAGGGTGATTAATTCCAGTGCCGACATGTCCGGGAAGAATGCAGAAATGCCAATTGATCCGTTGTAAATTCCTGGATCATATTTTTCTGACTTGGGGATGTCAAAGCCAAGGTCTTCGGCGTAATGCTGTCTGGCGCTGTCGAGGTTGGATACAACTACGGTAGCATCGCTAATCCCCAGGCCTAAACCCAATAGGGAGTCGTGGTTGGATTTTTGGTTTTGGCAAGCTACCAATAAGGAACTGATTGCCAGAACAAGGACAATCAGGTGATGGTTTTTTGAAGTTTTAAGACTGGTATTCATAGGTGATGCTTAGTTGTGTTTGGTTAAAAGCGGAACATTTTCTAGTCCTTAATTGCAGCTTGTCGGAGAGAGGTAAGTGGGAAAAGAGAAAATAATTTACTTTTTTATTGGAACTTACCTTTGTCCAAAGCCGTTTCAGTGCCCGTTGTTTTCACCCATTATTTCCTGAAAATGTCCGAAATCGAAAAATTGCCCTTAACATTCCATCTCCAAATCAAATCGTCAGCCATAGTTGTAAGCCTATTGCTGCGTTTGTTTGCTTTTGCACTGGGTATTTTTGTGGCAATGTTGATTGATGGATTGATATTTGGAGGTATGCCTGCGTTTTTTGTGCCAGTTTTGCTCTGTTTGTGTCTTTTTGGAGCAAATTACTTGGTAGATCAATTGCTGATTACTGAGTGCGAAGTAATCGCGACACAGCAGGGACTTTGGATCAACATTGCCAAACCTGTGCTAGCGTTCCCTCGTTTTAATATTTTTGTGGAATGGGAAGATATTGCTTCTTTCCGATCTGGAGAAATTCGCGTAGGGAGATACAGCCAACGTACCCAGCCTGTTTTGAGCATTAGCCGTGTAAAGGGCTACAAACTCCGGTTTAAAGGGGATGAAACGTTCTGGGTCTGATTTGAGTTGGCGTACTCTTTAATGACATAACAAACGAAGATGATGCCGAGAAAAAGAACCCCAGCAGTCAGAGCCAGGAGGATGTTTTGTTCGATAAAATGGACAGCGTCGGATACTTCCTGCTTAGCCTGATTCACATTGGACAGTGAAGCCATAGATTGTGCGGAAAGCAGCGCTGTTGTGCTTAGGAAAAAGGCGGTGACAATTAGGATGTTTCTCATGGTGCTCGTTTTTGGTGTTAATAGATCAACCAATGTTTAATCCTTAATTGCGGCAGGTGGGGGAGAGGTAAGTGGGAGAGGGAAATTTTTTTGAAAAATAATTTTTAGCCAATTGGAGTTTTGTTTTTTGGCTAAAATCAACTTTTTGGACTATGTTTCAGCCTGAATAAGGTCGAAAAAACGGCTAGAATAATAGGCGAAGTAGTTTACGTTTAATAAACCTCCAAGGTTTAGTAAACGTAAACTACGTAAACGTAATCGTAACTCACTCCACCAGCACAAAGCCCGCCCACTTAAACGCTTCCCCGCTGTACTTCACCCGCAATTCCGCCTGCGTAGCCCGAAACGCCTCGGGCACCGTCATCCTCCGCTCTAACCAGTGTTTGTAAAAAGCGGTCATAAATACCTGGGTCTGAAAATCGGGCACTTGCCACAGCGACATGATCAAGTAGCGGGCACCGGCTATTTTGAAGGCGCGTTGCAAGCCGTATACGCCTTCATTACCTACAAGGTCGCCGAGGCCCGTTTCGCAGGCGGAGAGCACCACGAGTTCGGTATTGGCGAGGTTCATCTGGCTGATTTCGTAGGCGGTGAGGATGCCGTCTTCCAAGCCGGGCTGCAATGGTTTGCCCGTTTTCCAGGCGTGGTTGCCGCCAGCTAAAACCAGGCCGGAGCGGATCATGGGGTTGTCGGATACTTTGAAGGTTTTTTCACCAATGGCCTGCCCTTCACTCGACTTTGATTCTTTTGGATCAGGAAAGAAAAAACCGTGGGTAGCCACATGCAGGATACGGGGTGATGGGCTGCCTTCGCCCAGGGCTTTGAAGGATTCTTCGGTAGCTTCGGTGCCTTTTTTAAGTATAGGCGTGATTCCTTTGTTTTTCATCACGTTTGCGGCGGCACTGATTTCCACTTCGGTCCAGCGGAGGTAGCTCCAGTTTTCGCCGCGCAGGGTGGAGTCGTTTTGGGTGATGTCAGGGCCGCGACGGGCAGCCAAATCCTCGGGTTTAGCTAGCGTATTGGCGGCTATCGTGGGCGTGCCATCGTATTGGATGCCGCCGTAGAGTTGGGCGGTAGCGCTTTGCTTGGTGGTAGACACAAATGGGATAACCAACTGACGGGTACTGCCCAGCATGCTAAGGCGGTTTTTTTCGGCCAATGTTTTACCGTCAGGCGTGGAGATGGCACCCAGATTGAGGCGGTGTAGTAAGCCAGAAGGCGAGCAATATATGGTCGTTTCTTGTGGCAAGGCTGCTGCGATGGGTTTCCAGATTAAATCGTAGAGTTGTTCGCCTTTTTTGTCATTGGCATAAAGGTCGTTGTAAAAAGCGGGTTGGGGGTTGCCCTCAGTTTTGAGCAGGGCAGTAAGTTGTTTTTCTTCGAAAAGGGGGATGAACTTTGGGGAATCCTCACCGGGCAAGAGGACGAGAGCGGCGTACAGCGTACTGCCGGTTTGCTTTTTGTGATAAAAACGATAACTCACAAACTCGACCGCCGCTTCGTTGGGTTTTAATGCTGACTGAACTTCCTGCCACTTGACTTGCTGCAAGGCCTGGCCGAAGCCTGCTACTGTTCGAGCAAGGTCTTTTTCGAGGTAGTCGGCCTTGGATTCCAGAGTGGCGATGCCCGCGCTGTCACGGTCGGCGATGGGCTGAGCGTAATGGTTGGCGAGGCGGCGTTCGTATGATTTAAGCAGGTTGAAATTTTCTGCGGCAGCCGGGTTGGAAAGGGACATTCGTTTGATTTGCCCAGCGGTTTGAAGTAGAAATCCTTTGTAAAACAGGGAATTGTCAAAACAGGCTGCTGTTGCTTTTTTGCTAGCGGATAGTTTTACAAATGAGAGTGCCTCGTCTTGGCTTTTGGAAAATTGGTTCAGGTAATTGCCCAATTCCCGCTCGGAAAGGTGACGCACTGCTTTTTCCGCCAAATGTCGAATCAACAAAGTTGAGTCTAAATAAAGCGGATCGGCCTTTTGGTAGTTGCCCATTGCAGTATAAAGGTTGGCGAGGTTGCGCAGGGATGAGGCATATGGGAAACCCTCAACTCCTGATATTTTTTTTATGATAGAATTTTCCTCAATGTAAAACGGCTCGGCTTTTTCATAATTGCCTGTTTCAAAGTAAAGCGTTGCCAATTCGTTCAGGCCAGCCAAGTAGTAGCCTCTGGTATCATTTTTCAACATGGCTAAGGCTTCGATATGGAGCGGTTCAGCTTTTTCATACTGGCCTAAATTAAAATAATTCGTTGCCAGATTAAACATACTTAGGGGTTTAGATGATGCATCCCACGGTATTTTTTCGCTTATGGCTAAGGCTTCTAGATGGAGCGGTTCGGCTTTCTCATAGTTACCCAAATTATCGTAAAGCACTGCGAGGTACTGCAGTGAGGAAGCATAGCTCGGGTGCTCTTTTGGCTGGCTGGCCATGACTTTGAGGAAGAGTAGTTCAGCTTTTTCGAAGTTGCCCATACTCATATAAAACCCTGCAAGACCGTTAAGGCTGGTAGCATAGTCTGGGTGATCCTTTCCCAGTGCTTTTTCCCGGATGGAATTGGATTCAAGGTAGAGCGGTTCGGCTTTCTCATATTGGCCCATGACCCGGTACTGCCTCGCCAGGTTTTGCAGGCTTGCGGCATAATCGGGATGTTCCCTGCCCAGGGCTTTTTCCCGGATGGCTATGGATTCAAGGTACCATTTTTCAGCACCCGTATAGTCTCTTTTGAGATACAATATTCTACCGTGGTTAGAACAACAACTGCCGTAGACTGCCGATTCCTGCCCCAGCTTTTCCAGCGCAAGTTTTTCAGCGAGGGTGTTGGTTTCCAGTGCCTTGTCGTAGTTGCGCTTGTTGACAAACTCACGGGATACCTGAATAAGACTATCCACTCGCCGTAGCGCCACCGAATCCACCGTCTGCGCGTTCAACAAACCCGTGATCAGGCACAAAGCCAAGCATAAGTAGTTTCTCATCGCAAAATTGATTAACAGGGTGAGTAACGCAGAAAAATTAAATTCCCGATTTGGGTTTTGAATAGGAAGTCGAACGGTTCATTTCAAGTGAGCTTTCTATTCAAAAGCCTCAAAAAAAATCGGGAAGTAATTTTTTGCGACATACTAAGATGAATTATTGCAACAACTTCATTGCTTTTCGAGCTTGCCTGCGGTAAGGATGTCCAGGGTTTGCCGCTATCGTGGTGAATAGGATGAGTGCTTCTTTTCGGTTATTGGCCTGCAACAAAGCCAAGGCCCGGTACCAGGTCAACTGAGGTATCCAGGCGGGATCAGGAAAATACATTTGGTAGAAATAAAACATGGCCTCTTGACCTTCACCCATTTCGAGCATACAATAAGCCTTGAGGTACAAAATAGTATCGTTCGCCACGGGCATGGCTGCTACAGGGCTGGCGGTAGGGTCTTTTTCCAGCTGCTTTTGATTCTCGCGTGCTATTCTACGGCTTAAAGAGTCAATTTGTACTTGTTCGATCTCATCCAGCGCTTGGTAGGCCGCACTAAAATTGCGTTGTTGTAGCAATTGGTCGGCACTGCCATAAGCGGCCGAGGTTTTCAACCCAAATAGCGGATAATCCACGTACCACAACTGATCGAGCAGGGCTTTCAAAGCAGTATTGGCTTGGCTCTCGCCGCGCATGGCAACCAAGTCGGGAGCAGCATAGAGCGGGTCAGGAATGAGTTCATCCTGGAGTGCAAAGGTGGGGAAAATAGGATCAGGTGGCACCGGAACTTCTTCCTTCGGTTTGATTTGGGCAATGGGGGGCTTTTCCCGAGGTTTTTCTAATTTATACTGCTCAGGAGCTTGTTCTTTGCTTGGTGCAGGTGCGCTGGGGGCTTGCTTTTCGCTTGGTGGCGCAGCAGGCGTGGCCTCATTTTTACTAAAAAACCAATAGGCCACGGCGGCCAAAAAAGCCAGCGCAGCCAGGGTCAGCAGCCTTCTCCAAAACGTTCGTCGTCGCAGCGCTGCCTCTTCGGCGGCTACCTCGCGCAACTTGGATTCCAGCCTCAATCCCGCCAAACCCTCCAGGACTTGTGCGGCGGCGCGGCGTTCGTCGTCTTCAGCGTTGTCACTCAGGTATTGTTCGTAATCCTCCATTGTCGCGCTATTTGGATCAATTTTTTCATACAATCGCTGCGTTTTATCTTCAGCGAATCGGTAGTGGTATAGCGGGTCCAGCCTTGGCGCACCACTTCTTCATCGGGATACCCCTCGATGTGGTGTAGCCGGATGACTGATGTACAAGGTTCGCCCATTTGCCCCAAAAATTGCCGCACCAGTTCTGCGGATTCGCGTTGCCGGTTGCTTGCTTCTATATCTGGGTCGTGCAGGTCGTGGTGGTCTTCGATCGATTCATAGTTTGTTTGGCGTTTTCTGGTCATCGACAAGGCCACCCGCTTCATTATTTCGACGAGGTAACTAGAGGGGGCATGACCTTGAAACTGGTACGAGCCGTCGGCTATTTTTCGCAAAAAGATGAGCGAACTTTGGTTGAGCAATTCATCGACGCTTTCTGGAGCCAGCTTGTATTGTTGTACCAATTGCTGCGCCGAAGGCATCGCTTTGTTTTGTACGCAGCGTATAGCCGAGTTGTTCAAACTTTTTAGGGCTTGAAACAATAGCTCGTTGTTTTCAAATTGTCGACAAGGGTTTGAAGGTGTCAGCCACTCGGTAATGCGCATCGAACTCAAGCTTATATTGTATTGATCAGTTTAAAGGTAAGTGTTTTTTGAAAAAAATTATGCGCATGGCCACTCTACTGTACTAACAGTGCTTTTCAGGCGCGGAGGACATGAATAGCCCCTGGCTTTAGCCTGGGGTTATCGGAACAACCTCAGATTTGGGCTAAAGCCCGATCAAGAGGGCGTCTCTCGGTCCCCAGGCTAAAGCCAGGGGCTATTCATCACCTCGGTGCAAAATCGTCCAGTAGAGTGGCGCATGGCATAGGTAACCTTTATTGCTTTGGCAATTGAGCAAAGTTGATCACTGGTTTTTTACCCCCCGGGGTTCGTTTAAAGCTTGAATCCGGGTTGGTGAAATTGTTGAAAAACCCGCAGTTGCGGAGAAAGAACTGGTTATTTTCCACACCACCATTAAAGTCCATGCGCAGTTTTTTTCGCCCGGTATCATCATTGGTAAATCTGGCCTCCGTCATTTCGCTCCAGTTGCCAGAAGCATCACAAACCCATTGGTTGTTGAACAATACTTTGCGGGTTACGGCGCCTCGTTCGGGTTCGAAATTCTCCAAAAACGAATGGGGGGATTTATACCAGGTTGAGATTTTTGGACGCTTGAAAGAAGCAATGAGCCGCCAGGTCTGGGTGTTGGGATCAAAAAAGTAGGAAGTATAGGTTGTGGTGTTGTCGCCATTGGGGCGAATGCGGGTCAGGAACTTGTAAGTCTGGCCCGCTTTCCAATTGTACAGCAGGTAACTTTGGCCGCCAGAGCCTTCACCTCCAAAATCCTGGGCATTCACGCCCGGTCCTTTGGCCAACAACCTCACCTGCTGATCGGCCGGGATGGATTTCGGATCGTCGGTGGTGAAAGGACTCCAGACCGAAAACAAAACCCGGCGCTCGGTAGGGCTATTCACCTGGATGCCGCAATACCCTTCGGCAAAACCATTGACCATAAAATAGGAGCCGATGGCATCGTTGCCACTGGGCACGGTCACTTCATTGTAAAACCATTCGATGTTTTTGCCAGCGGGCAAGGTGTAATTCATGTGCACCGAAGGGCCACGCCGCCCGAAGTAATAACTGTCCTCCACGGAGCCCGTCAGGCTGGCGTTTACAAATTTAATGTTGGCTGGGTCCCCCTGAATTTCTATGGCCTGGATGTCGGCAAATTTGGCTCCGGTTTTTTGCAGGCCTTTGAGCACGATGGGAACGTAACCCGCTTCCAGGGTAAAGGTTCCCAGTGCATATTTTTGCCAGTCGCTGCTGTTTACGTCTACTTTGATGGTACGGCCTTGCATGCCCACATTGATGCTGCTGGCTTGAGCAGCTTTGGCAATCAGTTTTAAGGTGTAAGTCCCTTTTTCCATGATGCGGAAATACAGCGTGGGGATTACCGCAGCATCCGTCCAGTTTTGGATACCCATGGTTGAAAGTCCAACGCCACTTCCCCCAAAATTATTGAAGAAGGTATTGCCGCCCAAAGGGACCAGGTTGAGGGGTTGGTTGCCGTTGGTAGTTGGAGGCGAGACTACGCCTGTGCTGGCGGTGGTTTTCCAGCGGGCACTCAGCCAGCCAGGCTGGATTTCCCCCAATTCAAGGGTACCCGTTTCGATGTGCAAATAAGTTCCCCGCCATTTGTTTTTGATGCGCAGCTGATCGGTACCTGCAATGGGTTCCAGGATCCAGATGGCACTCCACCAGCCCGGTTCAATGGCACCAGTTGCCGGGAATCGGACATCTTTTTCGGCATTGAGGTAGCCTCCACTGGCTACGTGTTTGAGGCGAACCTCAGCGCTGTTGGCGATTTTTTCGATGACCCAGGCCGATTTGTTGCTCTGAATGCCCAGGCTGGGCTTTCCTGCTTCGGACTGGAGGTAAGTTTGTTTCCAAACGTTTTGAAGGTTGACATTGCCTTGGGCAATAAGCTGTAGGGCCAGGAAAAAGCCCAGGACGAAGACGACTAGATTTCTCAAAGGATATTGACTTTTTGTTATTTTAAATTTGGACTTACAACTTCGGCACCTGACTCAATTCCACCCCCAAAACATGTTTGCTAATCACATTCAAATCCGCAGCCTTCCCTTCAAAGTGAAAGGTCTGCTGCACATGCCGATAAGACTGCTTCTTTTTGAGCACCAGCGCCGGAGAGGAAGTTTCCAGTTCATAAAAAGCGCCCATTTGTTCGCCTTTGTCATTCGGGCCGTCATTGTAGGTGTTGACCACGTCGCCACGGTAGGGGTAGCGTTGGATTTCCCACATGGAGTTGACATAAGCGGTATCGCCGGCGTAGCTGAAGCGAACGATGGTCAAAGCGCCTTTTTCGGCATCGTAACTGCCTGCGAAGGGCTTGACGATGGCAGGTGGAATGCCAATCTTGCCCCGCGATTTGGAATCACCTTTGAAGAAGAGTACACTGTCTTTTTTGAGCAAACGATCGGCGGCGATTTTTCCAAAATAAGCATCGTTGACCTGGGTGCTGCCGCCAGCTTTGTAGGGCAAAATGACTACCTGCGCGGGGCTGGCTTTCAACATGCCTAGCAGCCAGATGGAAAGTACACCTTTAGACTTGTCCCAATCTTCCTGGCCAGTATTGCTCAGCTGATTGTCACTTTCGTAGCCCACCCATTTTACGTTGTTCAGAGGCACCTGTAGAAGGTCGCTGGCTTCTTTTTCGGTCAACAATCGGATGCGGCGTTCCACCTTGAGGTCGAAACGGTTGCCCGCGTAGTTCTCGATGCTGAAACTTTTGGCAAAAAGTGCTTGCGTTTTATCTTTTTGCACGGCTGGATAGGTCATGGTATCGATGGCTCCGGGCGTTTGCCAGTGGGGAAGGTCAAAAGGGTCACCTTTTTTGAAATACAGGCCGTATTGTCCACCTTCCGGGCCCAACCAAAACCGTTCTTCGCCGCCGAAGGCATTCATGTGGGGCTGGTATTCGCCTTTGGCAATCAAATCGTGGTTGATCCAGCCGTAGCTGGTGCCCTCCATCCCGGCGGCGGTGCTGGTCATCACGCGACCCTGGTAGGCTTCGGCGAGTAGGACTTTGCGATCGCCGTCTTCGAGCAGGATGAGGGGGGTGTGGGCTTTGAGTTGGGTGTAATCGTAGGCGAAAGTGCCTGCTTCAAGCGTAGCCTCAGGAGCAGCAGGTTTGTTTTGACAAGCTTGCAACAAGCATAAGATCGGGAGGAAATGAAGTAATTTTTGCATAGGTGTTTTGCTGGTGGACTGATGTAAAGGTTGATATTCAAATGTAGGTAATTTTGGGGATGCGTTGAAATCATTCATTTCTAAATCGATTTTTTCATAACTGGCAGTTGGATAAGCCTGTTAAGATTCGTATATCTTTTGCTGAAAAATGGTTTTTAAAGTACTAAATTAGAGCTTGAAACAAA
Organism: Haliscomenobacter sp.; assembly: GCF_041740695.1. GTDB lineage: Bacteria > Bacteroidota > Bacteroidia > Chitinophagales > Saprospiraceae > Haliscomenobacter. Next base: position 12,472 of record NZ_JBGSLK010000070.1, read on the forward strand.
GCCAACAGGCAACGCAATTTGTGCTCTGGCATTGCTAAACGTACCTATCATCATGAAACAACAAGTCCTTCTCTACTGCTTCCTCGCCTTTTACCTACTGCTTGGACAGTCGGCTACCCCCGTACTCGCTCAATCCATTGTGACCATCCCGATCGAATCAAAAGATTATGCTCTGGTATTACAAACGGATTCCGATCAACGCCTCGGCATCACCCATTTTGGCAAACGCCTGAACAATGCAGCGGAATACGCGGGCATCAAAGCCATGTACAAGCGCGACGACAACAATGTAGGTATAAACAACAATGCCTATACGCCCAGTGGAACATGGAGCTTGGTAGAACCCGCGCTGCAAATTATTCACGCCGACGGCAATACTTCGACCGAACTGAGGTACGTAAGCCATCGCAAGGAGGTCTTGGCCAATCAAGTGACGCAGACCAGCGTAGTGCTGCGCGACCCAGTGTATGCCACGGAAGTCACCTTGTATTTTAAAGTATACCCCCAGAACAACGTATTCGAACAGTGGACCGAAATCAAAAACGCCGAGAAGGGGAACATCCGCTTGGGCAAATACGCCTCGGCCAACTTGTACTTTATGGGTTCCGACTACTACCTGCGGCATTACCACGGTACCTGGGCCGGGGAAATGAAACCCGAAGAAACCCGCTTGCCTTTTGGAATCCACACCCTCGATTCCAAATTAGGTGCCCGCGCAAATTTGTTTCAGCCGCCTACCTTCATGTTGTCTTTTGACCAACCCGCTACCGAAAACACTGGCAAAGTATTGCTGGCCAACCTGGCCTGGTCGGGCAATTTCAAGATCGATTTTGAAATGGACCCTTACCACAACCTGCGTTTGATTGCGGGCATCAACCCCCACGCTTCGGAGTACCATTTGGCGGCAGGACAAAGTTTTAAAACCCCGGCGCTGATTTATGCTTATGGAGAGAATGGCATCGGGGAGGTGAGCCGCAATTTGCACAGTTGGGCGCGGAATTTCAGGATATTGGATGGCAATGGTTCCCGTTTGACCTTGTTGAACAACTGGGAAGCGACCTATTTTGATTTTGATGAAAAAAAGCTGGTGGGTTTGTTTGCGGGTGCCAAAAAATTGGGCGTAGACTTGTTTCTGCTGGACGATGGCTGGTTTGGCAACAAATATCCCCGCAACGGTGATGTGGCGGGTTTGGGCGACTGGCAGGAGAACGTAAAAAAACTGCCCCACGGCATTGGTTATTTGGTGGAGGAAGCCACCAAAGCTGGCGTTAAATTTGGCATTTGGGTCGAACCCGAAATGGTCAACCCCAAAAGTGAGTTGTATGAAAAACACCCGGACTGGGTCATCCGCCAACCCGAACGCCCGGAACATTATTACCGTAACCAACTGGTACTGGACTTAAGCAACCCGGAAGTACAGGATTTTGTCTTCGGCATTCTCGATAAACTGTTTACCCAAAACCCCAATATCGCCTTCATCAAATGGGATTGTAATGCGGTGATTTACAACGCGCACTCTGCTTATCTGGAAAAGCAAAAAATGCCCCAAACCCACCTTTACGTGGATTATGTCAATGGACTGTACAGCGTATTGGAGCGTTTGCGCAAAAAATACCCCATAGTGCCGATGATGCTCTGCTCGGGTGGTGGTGGCCGGGTAGACTATGGGTCACTCAAGTATTTTACCGAGTTTTGGGTTTCTGACAATACCGACCCTCTGGAGCGGATTTTTCAACAATGGGAATATTCCTACTATTATCCCGCCATTACCCATTGTGCCCACATCACCGATTGGAGCAAGGTGGGCATCAAATTCCGCACGGATGTGGCCATGATGGGCAAAATGGGCTACGACATCGTAGTGGACCAGCTCAAGCCTGAGGAACTGGAATTCAGCCAGCAGGCCATAAAAAATTACCAATCGATCAGTGATATGATTTGGCACGGTGATCTGTATCGATTGGTGAGCCCCTGGCAAAATCCCATTGCCTCCAGCATGTTTGTCAGCCCTCAAAAAGACCGGGCGATTGTGTTCAACTACGTGGTGAGCAACCGCTACGAAAATTCGTTTTCCACTGCTCCCATCAAATTGCAAGGGCTGGACCCACAGAAAAAGTACCGTTTGAGCGAACTCAACTTATTTCCGGGTACCCGGTCGAGCATCAATACCACGGCGGTTTATTCTGGTGATTTTTTGATGACGGTTGGGTTTAATCCGAATCTAAGTCTTCGTCGCACGAGTGTATTGATGGAAGTGGCCGAGGTAAAATAAAGCCATAGTGGCCTTTTAAATTGGATAAAGCGAAAACTTATGGGCTTTAAAGGGATTCTGCTTATTTGTAGTGTGCTCGTTTGCAATGTTACACTGGCCCAAGGTGTCTACATCCCCCACGGCTTCAAAGGACCTCTTTTTTTTGACCTAAGCGGCCGCTTGCTGCCCAGCAAAGATGGAGCGCGGGTGTACCGCATTTTCCAGGAAGTAGGCGCTGCCAATAAAAAAAAGGACAAAGTTGAAATAGACGAAACGGGCCGTATCACCGCCTTCAAAACCCCCAACCTCTACTTTTATTTAGAAGACCACTTCATCACTGGTGAAATCAAAACGCAAGGCCACGTATGGGTTACAGCTATCCACCAGGAGTCAGGACTGGGGCTGTTTTCCTGGAAACTGCACTTGAAAGGAGAATGTCGCTGGTATCATTTTAACGGGAACCCGTCTATGGTTGGGGTTTATGAAGGGGAAGAATGGTATGGTATACAAAAGGAATTCGACCAGAATGGTTCGCCAATCCGCATTACCCACGGAAAACCCTGGGCAGAATACAATTATTCCTTTGAGCGGGATGTACTCAAAAAGAAGGACTTCAGGTATGACGAATCCCTTGAAAAAAGCACCTTACCCGCCTCCCAACAGCGCAATGCCAAACCCGATCAAAACCTGATCGATGCCAAACCCATCGATTTTGTGGCGCTCATGAATGAAGCACCCCGCTTTACGGTAAAAAATTACCGCCCTTTTTTAGGTTTGTACCAGGGTGAAACCATCAATGGCACCTTGAAAAAAAAGGCGAGCGCCAACCTGGAAATAGTAGAATTTATTGAAAAAAAAGGAAGCTTCATTGCCGAATTTTATGCCTTTGAAGGGTTTGAAGTGCAGGCCAAACTGACGGGCAGTGTGAACGACAATGTGCTCTTTGCGAGAGGAGACTGGATGATTGGAGGCGAAAAAATGGGCTACATCACCCTGGCCATTTTTTTACAGCAAGAAGAAGGGAAAATCGAAGGTTTTTATAGTTTGAGGTCTTTTGATTTGGAAGTGAAAGCGCAGTCTTGTTCTTTTGAGTTGAGTAGGGAGTCGAAATGAGAGCCTCTTCCTAGTTTAGCTTAAACAGGGCCAAACTCACTTGGCTTCCATGGTCAGCCCTTCGTGCGAAAGTACAATCTCTTCGATGGCTGCATCATTTGTTTTGGCGTTCAAACTCGCCCCCGTGATCTTTTTGGGATAAGCATTGGTGAGCGTCCACACAAACAGAGGCATTTTATGGTCACTATCAATGAGCGAAATGGTGACGGTTTTCCGCTCAATCAGGTTCATTTGGACTTCTTTGAAATAATCATACAGTTTTGCATCCCCTTTGAACACCCCTTTTTTGATGGTGATATCCGAAGTCTTTTTCAAGCCCGGCATCTTGACGACCGAAAAGGCGGGACTATTTTCACTACGGTATTCAATAACATCATATTCTGTGTCTAGCCCGGAAACTTCCTGACATGCGAGTTCAGAATCCCCAATTTTAACGGAAAAATGGAAATTTGGAATTGGCCACTGTACTTCTTGCTTTTCTCCAGCCATGATATTTAGATTAAAAGATTAGTTAGAAAATTTGACTTACGCCTTGAAAATTTGATCACTTATGACTCCTGCATTTTTTGCTGGAAGGTAATTACGATGAATTCTGCTGGGCGTGTTACCGCGATTTTTACGGTAATGCGCATGATGCCGTCCAGGATATCGACTGGACTCATCGTAGAACCCAAACCTACATCCACACTGAAGGCCTGCTCAGGAGAAGCTCCAGCCAAAGCTCCACCTTGCCATACATTGGTGAGGAAGTTGGTGATCAAGGCCCGCAGGTTGGTCCAGGTGGTTTGGGTATTCGGTGCAAAAACATAGGGTTCTGCCGCATACTTGATGGATTGTTCGATAAAGATGACTGTTCGGCGAACACTGATATATCGCCAATCCTGGCTGTTGCCATCCAGGGTTCGAGCACCCCAAACCAAGACTCCTTTACCTGGAAAAGTGCGGATGGCGTTAATCGCTTTACCATCGAGAGGAAGGTTCAAATCTTCCTGTTCTTCGTCGGTGATGTTTACACAAGGTTTGTTGACGGAGCCAATGCTGATGTTAGCAGGAGACTGGAAAACGCCGATGTTGTTATCTACCATTGAATAAATACCTGCTATACCGGCACTGGGTGGTAGAAGGTTGATTTTGGCCCGGATGCTTTCCATGATGGTTTTGTAGAGTGGGCATACGACCAGCAGGGTTTGATTCAAATTGGTATCCGCGGCTGTAGTGCCTAATTTTTGAATTTCGGCTTTGACTTTTTCGGCACGCTCGTCGTCAATGAGTTTAGCTTTACGATTGTCGTCAACTTCTTTTTCCAATAGTTTTTTTAATGAATCAATGGCCTCGGGGGCAAGATTGACAAAACTCACGCTGTCGGAGCCGACGATTGTCGTTTCCAGCCAGGGATAATACGCAGCGCCCCACTGTAAATTATGGTCTCCAATGTTGCTGCGGTAAGCTTCTGCATTTTTATGGGGGTCTGGTTCCGTTTCCGCATTTTCATTCATGTACACATCAAATATGGCAAAGCGATTGGACATTTTGCTGCAATGTGCCAACATGGCTTGATGCAGCTCGCCATAAACATCTTGCCCCAGCAACATCGAATCGGGAATCACCAACATGGTTGGTTCTGGCTCTTTTTCCAGGGTGTCTATCCCGATGGTTGCTTTGCCAAAAAAATCTTCTTTTTTTACGGCCTGAGCATAATTGCCAATTGAAACGATGTAACAATCCGACCCTCCATTGGCAAAAAAGAGCTTCATGCTGTAAAACAGCAGATAGCGTGTGTTTTCGGTTACGGTTAGTTTATAGTTTTTATCTGGATCTGGATTTTCAGCCAATCCGTAAGTTGTATTTGGCCCTTCGCCAAAGTACAACAAGTACTCGCCGAAAGAAGAAATGCGGGTAGGAACGTTTTTAAGGTCTTTTTTATCCATAACCGCTTTTTCGGTATAGCCTACAAATGCGGGAACCGCAGTAGGAACGGGGACAACAGAGTTTGGGAACGCATTTTTTTCCTCTATGTAGACCCCAGGTGTTTTGTACATGTTGGCCATACGAACCTGAATTAGATGTTCAGTTTAATCTCTAAATTTACAAATTAGATTCACTTTCTCAGTTCAAATTTCAGGACAGCACAGGAAAGTCCCCAATTCTTCAAAATGTACCTTTATTTTGTCGCTGTTCCTAAATAGCTTTCAACCTACGTCAAATGGTCAAATATTTTCTGCTTTGGGCACTTGTATGGATGTGCATTAGCCCGATTAATGGGCAAAAAGCACCTAAAATCGACCGGGAAAAACTGGTCAAACGCCACAACATCAGCCACGCTGAAATCACCCCTTTCAGCCCGCTCTCCGTAGGCAATGGTAAATTTGTGTTCACTGCCGATATCACGGGCTTACAGACCTTCCCGGAACATTACGAACCCGGTATTCCCTTGGGTACCCAATCCGACTGGGGTTGGCACTACCCCTTGAACCCCCGCGGCTATAAGTTGAGTGACATTCTAAAGCCCTATCAGGTTGGAGATCGCGAGGTCAACTACGCCTGGCGCCACAGCATGGCCAGCGATACCTTCAAAGCGAAAGCTTCGGACTGGCTGCGCGAAAGCCCCCACCGCATCCATTTGGGCATGATTGGCCTGGAAATGAAAAAAAAGGACCAAAGCCCGGTAAGCATTGAAGACCTAAAAAATCCCAAACAGGAACTGGATCTTTGGACGGGCCGGATGAGCAGTACCTTTGAGATAGAAGGTCAGCCGGTAAAAGTTGAAACCCTGGGCAATCCAAATCTGGATGGATTTTCGGTACAAATTACCTCACCTTTGGTGGAAGAGGGCCGCCTCAAAGTCAAAATCCGCTTTCCTTTTGGCATTCCCCAGCGCCTGAGTTATAGCTTCGCCCAGAATGACCAACACCGCAGTGTGTTGTTGGACAAAAGAAACCAGCGGGCCCTGTTCTCCCACCAGCAGGACAACGACTTGTATTACATTGGGGTTCGGCACAGTGCGGGCGAAATTCAGGCGGGAGGCGCACATACCTGGTTTTTGGTGCCAGATAACAAGAAGCCACGCTTTGAATGCAGCCTGGTTTTTAGTCAATATGACTTTCCGCTGAACCGCATTCCCCATCATGACAGCATCCGCATTGCCAATGTACAATCCTGGTCTCGTTTTTGGAAAAGTGGGGGTGCTATCGATTTTTCTCAGTGTACCGATCCTCGCGCCAAAGAATTGGAACGCCGGGTGGTTTTGTCCCAATACCTCACCCGCATCAACTGCGCCGGAACCCTTCCCCCTCAGGAAACGGGCCTGACGTACAACAGTTGGAATGGCAAATTCCACCTGGAAATGCACTGGTGGCACGGGGTACATTTCCCGATGTGGCAACGCGCGGAATACCTGCGGCCCCAAATGACTTATTACAAGCGGATTCAGGAAAAAGCCAGAGTCACTGCCCAAATGCAGGGTTATGCAGGTGTACGCTGGCCTAAAATGACTGGCCCCGAGGGCGACGAAAGCCCCAGTGGAATTGGCCCTTTCCTGATCTGGCAACAGCCCCATTTCATTTATTTGGCTGAACTCTTGTACCAGGATAAACCCAATAGAGCTACCATTTCACAATACCAGGATCTGGTTTTTGCCACCGCGGAATTCATGGCCTCTTATGCGCGTTGGGATGAAAAGCGCCAGCAATATGTACTGGGCCCAGCCTTGATCCCGGCGCAGGAAAACTTCCGCCCGGAAACAACGATGAATCCTCCCTTTGAATTGACCTATTGGCGCTGGGCCTTGCGCACTGCGCAGGAGTGGCGCAAACGGGCTGGCCTGGCTCCAAACGACCAATGGCAAAAAGTCATTGATCAATTGGCCCCTTTGGCGACCCGTGACGGCTTGTACCTCTTTGCGGAAAATGCTGTGGATAGTTACCTCGATTCCGCGTATTTGCACGACCACCCCATGATTGCGGGCACTTTTGGGATGTTGCCCCCTTCCCCGGAAGTGGATCCAAAAATCCTGGAAAAATCTCTGGATGCCCTCTGGACCAAATGGGACTGGCCCAGCACCTGGGGTTGGGATTACCCCATGCTCGCGATGAGCGCTGCCCGAATGAAAAGGCCCGACTGGGTGGTAGACTACCTCAGCATGAAAACCGTCAAAAATACCTACCTCACCAATGGCCACAATTACCAACGTTTCGACCTGAGCATTTACCTGCCGGGAAACGGAGGATTGTTGGCTGCTGTTGCGATGATTTGTACCCAGGATGCCTGGCCGAAAGACGGTACTTGGAAGGTGAGGTGGGAAAAACTCAGAAGCTTATAAACAGTTCGTCATCCCGAATTTTGAAACTCCAACCGCGGTAGCGGTTGAATCTTGCATAGCCGCGGTCGTCCGCGGGCTTGAAGGTTATGCGAGGTTCCGCAACCGCGGCAGCGGTTGAATTTCGCCCCAATTTGTTCAACCGCTGCCGCGGTTGTGATACATTCCACTGTTCATTTTACCGCGGACGACCGCGGCTATGCAAGATTGAATCACTCCGTGATTCTAAATGCTTTAATGCTTGAGTGAAATAAAACAGCCGTTTTGCAGGACAAGAAAAAGGAGAGACAGGACGCTAACAGATTTAGAATTTATCCACAAAAACAATTTCTTTTTATCTTCATTGACTCAACTTCCAAATCAGCTTCAACCCATGCCCAATTCAGTCTCACTCCTCGACGGCCTCATCATCGTGGTTTATTTTTTGTTGATGGTCGGTGTCGGCGTGTTTTTTTCAAAACGCAACAACAGCTCTGCTCAATTTACCACCGCCAGTGGGCGGATTCCGGGCTGGGCCTTAGGTTTGTCGTTTTATGCTACATTTTTAAGTGCCATTACTTTTCTGGGGGATCCGGGTAAGTCTTTTGGCAGCAATTGGAATCCTTTTGTCTTTAGCCTTTCCATGCCTTTTGCGGCTTATATTTCGGCGCGTTTTTTTGTGCCTTTTTACCGCGAGCAACAGGTTGTCAGCGCGTACAGCCATTTGGAGGAACGTTTTGGGGCCTGGGCCAGGACTTACGCCATGCTCTGTTTTATCATGACCCAATTGGCGCGCATGGGGACTATTTTTTACGGAGTTGCCCTGATGCTGAACGCACTGACGGGTTATGGGATGCACTGGATCATTTTGGCCCTGGGCTGTTGCATCATTGTGTACACTGTCATGGGGGGCATGGAGGCGGTAATCTGGACGGAGGTCGTGCAGGCCATCATCAAAACCCTGGGCGCTTTGTTGATTTTAGGGATCGTTTTGTCACAAGTCAAGTTTTCCACCATTGTTTCGACGGGATGGCAGGAACACAAATTCAGCTTGGGCAGCTTCCGCCCTGATTTTTTCCAGAGTAGTTTTTGGGTGGTTTTTTTGTATGGGTTTTTCATCAACCTGACCAATTTTGGCATCGATCAAAACTACATCCAACGCTACCATACGGCTCGGAATACGCAGGATGCTTCGCGGAGCATTTGGTTGTGTGTGGTGTATTATCTCCCGGTCTCGATGCTTTTCTTTTTTATTGGAACGGCGTTGTATGTGTATTATCAACAGCAGCCCGACTTGATTTTGGAACTCAAACAACAAGTCGCTCTTGAAAAAGGCCTGGATTTGAATGGCTTGCAGCCTGCCGATTATGGCGATAAGGTTTTGCCTTTTTTTATCAAAACCCAAATTCCGACCGGGTTTCTGGGCTTACTGATGGCGGCTTTGTTGTCGGCGGCCATGAGCACGATGAGCAGTGGTATGAACAGCTCGGCGACTGTTTTTTTACAAGACATTTATCAGCGGTACTTTAACCCACAGGCAAGTCCTGCTCAGCAGTTGCGGGTACTGCGGATTGCCACGGTGGTCATGGGCTGTATGGGCATGGCTTTTGGCCTGGGTATGATCGGGGTGAAAAGTTTGTTGGACGCCTGGTGGAAAATGGCGGGTTTGTTTGCCAGTGGGATGTTGGGCTTGTTTTTATTGGGCTTTTTGAACAAGAGGGTAGGGGGCACGGCGGCAAAAATTGCGGCATTTTTGGGCCTGTTGCTTATTGCCTGGCTGAGCTTCAAGGACTTTTTTCCATTGGATTGGCAAAGCCCATTTGATTCAAAATTGACCGTGGTGCTGGGGACTTTGACGATTGTCGGCACCGGGGTATTGGTTCAAAGTTTGTTCAAAGCGAAAAATAGTAAAGAAAGTTAGCTTAAATGGCATGATTGGCAATCAACCTACTTACCGTAGGTTCGCTACTCCCACCCAATGGCTCAATGGTAATGTTGAGACTGGTCGCCTCATCCAAATATTTTAGATCTTGGTACTTATCCAAGTTGGTGCTAATTAGCCCGATGCTGATCATTTTCCCGGCCACATCGACCCAAATTTGGTATTGTTTGTCACTAGGTAGTTTGGGTAAATTAAATGGATTGAGCATGGCCTTTTTACTCGTTTTGTTCCAATAAACCAAGGCAGCGGCTTCTGTACTTGCAGCGGTTTGGGTGAGCACTACTGGCTGGGTTTGAGGGTCTTTGAGGAAAGCAATAATTTTTTCGCGGCTCTCACAAGTACTCAATTCAGACAACAAGGTTCGATTTTCTTCTTGCAAATTGCGCATCCGCAAGGCGGATAAGCCACACAACAGCGCTAGTGATCCAATCACGACCACACTCAACCAATTGATTTGTCCGTAAGCTTTGTCCTCGCTTGTATTTGTGGCAATCTGCGGTTCATTCGCTCCCTGCGCCGGAACTGGAATGTCCTGTTGCAAGGCGTATTGTTTGATGGCGTCGCGCAACTCAGTTACTTCCTGATTGAGTTCGGGGTACAAATCAAGGTGTCGCTCTACCTCCTGCGTTTCGTCAGGGTCGGTAATGCCTAAAACGTATTGCTCCAATAGTCCGGTTGCCAAAAAAGTCTGTTTATCCATAGTGTTGGTGTCGAAACAAAAGCAAAACAGTAAAATACAGAAAAGGTTGAGAAGGTTGAGGGAGGTTGAGAAGGTTTAGGCTACCGCGAGCGACTTGGGCACCATCGGCACACGCACACTAACACACACAAACACACACCCATTCTTGCGGTAGCCTAAACCTCCCTAAACCTTCTCAACCTTCCTCAACTTTTTCTTTATCTTCGCCCCGCGTTCTTCATCCCCGCAACCTATGGACCAGGCATTATTCAAGATCAGAGAAAAAGGAAAATTCGGTTTTATCAATCGACAAGGAGAGGTAGTTATTGAGCCACAATATTATGAAGCGGAAGACTTTTTTAATGGCTATTCCCGCATTCGCCTCAACGACAAGTGGGTGCCAATGGACACCTTGGGCCGTTTGTTGATCAAGCATTTTTTCAATTTTGTAGGCTATTTTGAAGAAGGCCTGGCTCGGGCACAACTGGTCAATCGTTGGGGCTACATCGATCCAAAATGCAACATTGTCATCGACATTCAATACGACCAGGCCGGTGATTTTAGTGAAGGTCTGGCCGCAGTGAGCCGTCGTCGCCAGTATGGTTACATCGACCCAGAAGGCGATTGGGTCGTACAACCCCAATACGAATGGGCTGGTTCTTACAGCAAAGGGCTGGCGCCAGTGGCATGGAATGAAGGTTCAGGATTTATTGAGCAGGATGGCTTTTTAGCCTTCAGTACACCTTATGAAAAATGTTTGCCTTATCAGCAGGACATTGCCGTTTGTGTGCACCGCCGCCTCTGGGGTTTGATTAATCGGCAGGGAAAGACCCTTTGTGAACCCCAATATTTGTACAAAGAAGGGATTTCCAATGGCGATTTTTTTGATGGGATGGCCATCATTTGCCGCGACAATCTTTTTGGCTTCATCAATCAAAAAGGGGAAGAAGTTGTGGCTCCACAGTATGAGGCGGTAGGTGATTTTAGTGAAGGTTTGGCTCCAGTGCAACAGGACCGACTATACGGCTACATTGATTCAACCGGACAAGAACTGATTCCCATCCAATTTCAGGATGCGAACGTGTTTTCGGAAGGGCTGGCTGCCGTGAACAACAAAGGCTCCTGGGGGTACATTGATCGCTCCGGTGAACTGGTGATTCCCCCGCTGTACCGCCAGGGTGGCGCGTTTAAAAATGGATTGGCGCTGGTTATCGCTGCGGGCAAGTGGGCGTATATTGATGCCAAGGGACAGCCGGTGTGGGTAGAAAATATCCGATAAAGAGGATAGCAGATTTTTTACTCGTTACTTAGGTGATTCCTTGAGTGTCTTAGGTTTCTTAGGTGGTGAAACAATTCCCTGCTGCGCAGGTTCTTTTCTTTTTTTACCACCTAAGAAACTTTAGAAACCTTAGATTCACCTCAGATTAACACACCGCAATCACATCCACATTCCCCTTCACTTTTTGCCCAATGCTCACCTTTACCTCAGCATCGAGTGGCAAAAACAAATCCACCCGCGACCCAAATTTGATGAACCCAAATTCCTGACCCTGCTCCAGGGTTTGTCCGGGCTTCACATAATAACGAATCCGTCGCGCTACTGCCCCTGCGATTTGACGCAGCAAAATTTCCACTTTGGCATTTTTGATTACTACCGTAGTGCGTTCATTTTCGGTAGAAGACTTGGGGTGCCAGGCCACCAGGTACTTACCGGGATGGTACTCTGCGTATTGTACGGTGCCACCAATCGCTGCACGGTTTACATGTACATTGAGTGGCGACATAAAAATCGAAACCTGCAATCTTTTTTCCTTGAAATACTCTGTTTCTTCCGCTTCCTCAATGACCACGACTTGCCCATCGGCGGGGGCATAAATGATGCCTTCACCCATCGTTGGGACAACCCGTTTTGGATTGCGGAAAAACTGTACAATCAAACCCCAGAAGCCCACACTGAGTAGACCCAACCAGGGTTGGAGAATCGGCAAAAACAGGGCACACAGAATATTAATCCCAGCAAGCAAAAGTGTGGCGATGAGAATGATGAGGTAACCTTCGCGGTGAATGCGTATCATTTTTTAGTCAATTTATTATCCAAAACAGATAGGCTGCCGAAAAAGGCAACTGAAACATAAACCCGTCAAAACGATCCAAAAAGCCCCCATGCCCCGGCAAAAGAGCACTGGTATCTTTGATGTTGATGCCTCTTTTGAAGCTGGATTCAACCAAGTCTCCAATTGAACCAAAAACAATCACGATAATGCCCAAGACCAACCAATGCTGGAAACCGAGTTCTGGGAACAGCCGCCACAAACCCCAAGCCACAATCAAGGTGAAAAAAGCTGCACCGAGGGAGCCTTCCCAGGTTTTTTTTGGCGATATTTTGGGAAAGAGGAGCGTTTTACCCAATTTTGATCCAACCAGATAAGCACTGGTATCACTCGTCCAGGTCATCAGCATGAGACCAAGTGGAATATGGAAAGAAAAATTTGAACCGATGAACGCGATGGCATTCAAAAGGGCAAAAGGTACACCTATATATATAATGGTCAGAAAGATGAACCCAACCTGTTGAAAAGCCTGGGTATTGCCTTGAGACAATTCGAAAACAAAGGGTAAAAACAACAAAGGAAAAAAGGTTAGCATCATCGGTAGCCAGCAATCATCGGGAATAAAGCCCAGATTGATTGCACTGAGCCAGGCGTAGGGAAGCAATCCTAAAAACACGGCGATAGATCGACGGATCAAGTCCTGGCGATTGTCTTCCGAAAAAGTTAATCCTGTAAACTCCCACAAGCACATGCCCGTAATGACGCCAAAAAGTAGCAAAAAGGGAATCTTACCTCCAAATACCCCTCCCAACATAATTAATACAAAAAATACGGCGGTGATTACCCTCAGTCGAAGACCTCCCATATTGTTTTTTGGTTTTTAGCTATTTTGCTGTTTATGTAAACGGCTCATATAATAGCCTACTACGATCAATATGACTAAGCCCAAGGTGCCCCCCAACCAATTGGGACTGTCGATGGCTTGATCGGGCGAAAATTGCTCCGCTTTTTCTCCCAAAAAATAATAAGCTACCACTTGTAAACTGTTGAACAAAAAATGAACCAGGATCGGCAACCACAAACTGCGCGACCAGTAAAACAAGTACCCCAAACCAGCCCCTAAAATCATACGTGGCAAAAAACCTACGAACTGCATATGGATGGCACTAAAAATGATGGCGGTGATCCAAATGCTAAGAATAGGGTTTTTAAAAACTTTGTTCATTTGTTGCTGCACAATCCCTCTGAAAACCAATTCTTCTCCCAGCGCTGCCACAACCCCCACGGTGAGCAAATTGAGCAATAACTCCGCAGGGCTATCCATGTGGAGCAATACTTTAACCAACTCGTTGGCGCTTTTTTCCATGTCTTTCATCCACATGGGCAGTGGCAATTGCTGATTGAGCCAATAGCTGGTTTGGGCAACGGGGAAAATGGCTAGCACAAATAAAACCCCTGCAGCTATAAACATCCAGTTGGGCCAATGCCGCAATTGTAGTTTTTGTAACCAGGAACGCCTGAAAAAAATTAGTGCAACCGCCAGGGCCCCACCCGTAAAAGCAAACAAGTGCGGAAAAAGATTGGCCCAGCGCGCCAAATTGCGTTGTTGCAAACTGGCGTCTTCCTTCATATTGCCTAAGAAGGATAATCCGTCCAATCCCTGGGCAAGCAGCAGGGCATTGATGAGCATCGATCCAAGGATCAAGCCAACGAGCATAAAAGCAACCAGGCAAAGTAGAACAATCCAGGGGGATGCCTCCTGGCTTTTGGCGGGCGATTCTGAATCCGGGAGTGGGTAATCCATGTATTTTTTTGGTAAAATTACGTAAAGTCCTTGATCAATCGGGGAAAAAATATCGAGCTTTGCGGGAAACCAGTCGAGAACTACCGTTAAACGTCGTTTAGGAATAAACGCTACGAAATAATTGGATTCAGCTTCGCCGAATCTTTTAAACACGACGACACAACGGTACGACGACACGACGTCCTCAGCGCTGCGCGCTGAGTGTCCCAACGCTTGGCGTTGGGTTGGAGCGGTAGCTATCGTCGTGTCGTTGTTTCGTTGTGTCGTCGTGTTTAAAACCATGCAGCGAAGCTGCGTAAAATAAAATTCATGCTTTGTCGATGCTTAAAGGTACTTCTCAACTCCTCAAAACTACAGCAATGGCAACCGTACGTCTAAGTGTCAACATCAATAAAATTGCGCTCATCCGCAACTCCAGAGGCTCCAATCAACCCGATCTCACCCAGATTGCCAGAGATTGTGAGGCGTTTGGTGCCCAGGGGATCACGGTACACCCCCGCCCTGATGAACGACACGTGCGTTTTGACGACTTACCTCTACTTAAGGACGTCGTGACTACCGAATTTAACATCGAAGGGAACCCTGATGCGCGGTTTATGCGGGAAGTCATCCAGGTTCAACCCCATCAAGCCACGCTGGTGCCCGATGGCCCGCAAGCGCTTACCTCCGATCAGGGCTGGGATACCACGAAATACCACGATTTTTTGCAGGATGTAGTCGCTCAATTGCAAGCAGCAGGTATCCGGGTATCTATTTTTGTGGACGCAGATGAGCGATTGGTAGAAGGTGCCAAAGCCGTAGGTGCCGATCGCATCGAATTTTATACCGGACATTACGCCAAAGATTTTTCGAAAAACCCCGCCGAAGCCGTTAAAAAACATGTACAATGTGCCCAACTGGCCGTAAACCTGGGTTTGGGCGTCAATGCTGGACATGATTTGAACCTCCAAAACCTTAATTATTACAAGAACGAAGTGCACGGTTTACAAGAGGTATCGATTGGTCATGCCCTGGTTTGTGATGCGATGTACTTCGGACTCCAAAATACCATCCAGATGTATGTGCGGCAATTGATTTAATTATCTTATATGAAAAAAAATATCCTTTTACGAAAGTGTTTTTCTACGGAAAAAATGGTAGGCTTGCAAAAAAAATGGCCAAACTTGGCTAATAATTGACAATTTTTGAATTATTTGACCTTAAATTATCAAAAATCGGGTAGCAAGCTGTATTATTCAGCATCTTTTTGTCGCCGACTGGTGAAAAGATATTTCATTTTTTTTAATGTAAAACAGCGATAGTATGAAAAAACACTTACTAGCACTTGTGCTGGTTCTGTTCGCATGTGTAGCTACATGGGCACAACGAACTGTTACTGGTAAAGTGATCGACAAGCAAGGAGAAGCCCTCATTGGCGCCAGCATCCTTGCAAAAGGTACTACTAGCGGTACCGTTACCGACATCGATGGAACATACAGCCTTTCCGTTCCCGCCAACGCTTCCATTCTTGTTGTTAGTTACACCGGGTACAATACTCAAGAAGTCACACTCGGCAGTTCTAATGCGGTAGATGTAACCCTCGAAGCAGGGATTACCCTCGAAGAAACGGTGATTACCGGTTTGGGGATCAAACGTTCAGAAAAATCAGTGCCTTATGCCGTACAAACGGTAAAAGCAGAAGACCTGAACGTGATCCGTCAGACCAACCTCAACAACGCCCTGGCCGGGAAAGTAGCTGGTGTGCAGTTGCGGGGACAATCTACCGTAGCACTAGACCGTAACTCCACCATTCGCATTCGTGGGGCGGGTTCCTTGAATGACAAGGCACCACTTTACGTCATCGATGGAACACCTTCGAACTCGATCGACTTCAACATGGACGATATTGAGACTTTGACCGTGTTGAAAGGACCAAACGCTACGGCCATCTACGGTCAGCGGGGTGATGCCGGGGTAATCGTGGTAACGACCAAAAAAGCTACCAAACGCCCAGGTATTGGCATCCAATTCAACCAAAGTACTTTCCTGGACAAGGTGTACATCCTACCCAAATACCAGAACTCGTATGCTGGTGGTGGTTCCGCCGATCTGATCAAGTTCTCCTGGGAAGAGGGGATGCCTGAAGAATGGAAAACTTTCGAAGGCAAGTACCATCACGACTATTCTGACGACGCCAGCTGGGGTCCACGGATGGCTGGTCAGGAGTACATTCCCTGGTATTCCTGGTACGTAGGCACACCTGTTTTTGGCGAAACGGCTAAATTGACGCCTCAGCCCAACAACATCCGCGACTATTACAACACCGGAGTAAGTACCAACACGAACCTGAACTTCACCAAAGCTGGTGATGGGTATTCTACCCGGTTATCCTTGACCAAACAAAATACCAAAGGTTTGTTGCCCAACTCTGGTTTGGACAAATACACTTTGTCTACTCAGAATACCCTCAACCTGAGCAAACACTTTGAAGTAGGTGCCAACATCAACTTTACCACGACTCAGGTAAAAGGTGAATTTTCAGATGGGTATTCCAACAACAGTACGGGTTCCTTCAACTCCTGGTTTCACCGCCACCTGGATATGGGTAAAATCAAGGAATACAGCAACTTGCGTTCACCTCAAGGCATCTTGGCTTCCTGGAACCACAACAACCCAGGTTCTTACCTGAGTTCTCCGCTGAATTTTTATGGCGCCAACTACTGGTACAACTTTTACAGCTACTTTGAGCAACTGGATCGGCAAAACAACCGCGAGCGTTTGTTTGGCGACGTCAACCTGACCTACAAGCTGAACGACAAGTTCCGGGTTTCTGGTTTTGTACGCCGCAACCAGGTGAATTCATTCTATGAAAACAAAGGCCCGGCTATCCTGCAAAACAGTGCCACGCAGACGGGATTCAGAGCCTTCTACGAGACGGGTCAGACTTTCTTCCGCGAAGACAACTACGAATTGCTGGCCGTTTATGCTGACCGGATTGGCGACTTACTCTCGGTTGAAATCAACGCAGGGGGCAACATCCGCAAAGAAACGGCTAAAAACTTTACGGGTGCTACTCAGGACGGCTTGAGTGTACCAGACCTCTTTACGTTGGGTAACTCCATCAAGCAGCCTTTCAATTTTGGTAACTTCCGTTCCAACAAAGAAGTACGCAGCTTGTACGCGCGTGGATCCTTTGGGTTGAAAGACATGTTCTTCGTCGACTGGTCGGTACGCAACGATTGGAGTTCTGCACTACCTGTTGAAAACAACTCTTACCTCTATCCATCGATCGGTGGTAGCTTTGTATTCAGCGAATTGACCAAAAATTCACTGCCTTTCCTGAGCTTCGGTAAAATCCGTGGTAGCTGGGCCCAGGTAGGTTCTGATTTGGATGCCTACCAGTTGGCCCTGACTTATGGCCTGGGTGCAGACCAATACAATGGCAACATCCTGATGGGTACACCCAACGAATTGGTAGACCCCAACATCCAACCTTCACTGTCTTCGGCCATTGAATTTGGGGTTGACCTGCGTTTTGCCAAAAACCGCCTGGGTTTGAGTGTAACCTACTACGATGAATCCAAAACCAATGAAATCCTATCCGTTTCAGTAGCCGGTGCGAGTGGCTTTACTACCAAAAAAATCAACGCTGGTCAGATTGACCGCAGCGGGGTAGAAATTCAATTGGAAGCAAAACCGATTGCAACCAAGGATTTCAGCTGGGACATGAACCTGAACTTTGCTAGGAACACGACCCAAATTGTTGAATTGGTGGAGGGCGTCGATGCATTCATTGCTGCTACCGGTACTTTTGGTACTTCTTCTGGTGCACGTTTGGTACACGTAGTGGGTGAACAATGGGGGCAAATTCGCGGTGGCGGCATCAAAAAAATTGATGGCAAAAATGTCGTAGACGCGAGTGGGCAGTTCGTCGCTGAACCGAATTCTTATTTTGGTACGGTTTTGCCTGATTTCACTGGTGGTTTTTTGAATACCATTGCGTACAAAAATTTCCAGTTGAACTTCAACATCGACTTCTCTAAAGGGGGCAAGTACTTCTCTTTGTCTGACCATTGGGGCACATTCTCTGGTTTGCTTGAACGCACTGCTGAACTGAACGACAAAGGAAATCCTTCTCGCGATCCAGTTGCTGATGGTGGTGGTGTACACGTACAAGCCGTAAATGCCGACGGTACGCCATTTGATGCCTACATCGATGCCCAGACTTACTGGCACCAGTTCCGTAGCCGCAACATCGCCGAAACCAATGTGTACGACCTGACCTTCATTAAACTGCGCGAAGTGAGCTTGGGCTACAGTTTGCCCGTGAAAAAGATGGGTTTGAGCAAATATGTTCAGAATGCTACCGTTTCATTGGTAGCACGTAACCCATGGTTGATCTACGCCAAGAACCGCGACTTTGATCCATCCGAGATTTCTGACTCTTATGGCGAAAACGGTCAGTTCCCAGGCACACGTTCCTTTGGGTTCAACATTTCTTTAGGCTTCTAAAACAAATAACAATGAAGAGATTCATGTTCAATAAATCCGCTTTGGTATTGCTCACTGCTTTGTTTGTAGCAAGCAGTTGTGACATTACCGACTTCGGAGATACCAACGTCAGCCCCAACGCCACGACGATTCCAATCACCTCGGCGTTGTTGACCAATGCCATGATTGGTACCTTTAATGGTGGTACCCTCAGCGATCTTACCGCTGGTGCTTATGCCCAGTACGCAGCCTCCACCCAGTATACTGAAGCTACCTTATATACTTTCGCTAACCCTGCTTGGGATGGGGTGTATGCCGGTGCTTTGTACGATTTGCAAAACCTGATCAACAACAACACCGATCCAGCTACTGCACCGGTAGTTGCTGTTAACGGTTCGAACGCCAACCAATTGGCGGTTGCACGCATTGTGAAGGCTTATCGTTTCTGGTGTTTGACCGACAATTATGGCGATATTCCTTACTCTGGTGCGTTGAAAGGTGACGGTCAGGTTGCATACGACAGCCAGGCCGACATCTACAAAGACTTGTTCAAGGAATTGAAAGAGGCGGTTGCTCAATTTGATGGCGGTTTGGCTGCCAAAGGTGACATCCTGTACAATGGCAACATTGCGAAGTGGAAAAAATTCGCCAACTCGATTCGCCTGATCATGGCCCTGCGCATCTCCAAGGCTGACGCCACTTTGGGCAAAGCGGAGGCAGCGAGCGCTATTGCAGCAGGGGTAATTGAATCCAATGACGACAATGCGGTGATGACCTGGCCAGGAGGTGCATTCAAAAACACTTGGTTCAACGTTTACGATGGCCGCAAAGACTGGGCGATCAGCGATATCCTAGTCAATGCAATGTCTCCATTGGATGATCCGCGCCTGATGAAGTTCGGTACACCCAACAACAAAGGTGAAATTGTGCCGATGACTTACGGATTGACGCGTGATTTGGCGATTGCTTATACCAACAAGAACCCTGATTTTTCCTTTATTTTGGATGCTCCAATGCGCAATCAAAACTCCCCACAGGTGATCCTTTCAGCTGGCCAGGTTTATTTGGCTCGTGCGGAAGCGGCCCAACTGGGTTGGACTTCTGAAAGTGCTTCTGCTATGTATGCAGCGGGCATCAAAGCGAGCTGGCAGGAGTGGGGTGTATTCAATCAAGCTGAATTTGACGCGTACATGCAATCTGGGGGGGTTACCCTTGCCTCAGGTAATGTTGCCGCCAAAATTGGTCTGCAGCGTTGGTTGTCGTTTTATCCCAACGGATCTCAAGGTTGGTCCGAGTGGCGCAGAACGGGTTATCCTGCGCTGGTACCTACCATCTATGCGACCAATTCCAGCAAACAGATTCCAGTGCGTTATGCCTATCCATCTACCGAGCCAAACTTCAACGGTGCTGCCTATACTGCTGCTGTTGGTCGTTTGACCGGAGGGGATACCCAGGACGCCAAAGTTTGGTGGGATAAGTAGTGGCAACCCTGTGTGGTTGCCTGTTGGGGCACCCCTCGCGGGTGCCCTCGATAAATTTAAAAGTGTTTTCCAAACGCTTAAAAAGGATCAAGTATGAAAATTTTTAAATATATCCCTCTAATGCTTCTCGGCGGCGCACTGAGCTTCCTGGGCTGTGAGGATGAGGTTGTGAACCCCATTGAAGGCAAGGGGGACAACTTTGTACGCATTCCAGAAGGGGTCAATGACCTTAATTTGGTCGCTTTGGATGTAGTTCCAGGTGTAAAAACGCTCCGTTTGTTGGATTTGCTGCGCGATGCCAATTCTGAAAGCTCCTTAGGAAGTAGCTTAGGCATCAAAATGAAAATCGACAAAGCGGCTTTGGATGCATTCAACGCTGCGCACCCGGCTGAGGCCATGGAGGAACTACCCGCCAGCTTGTACACCACCGATGCACTGGAATTTACCCTGGGTGCTGGTGAGTTTGCCAAATCCATCAACATCAAATTGGATCCAACCAAATTGGACCTGACCAAACGTTACGGTATTGCCGTAAGTGTGGTGGATGCCAGCGGGCACAAAGTGCGCAATGGCCAGGGCTCTGCGGTGTTCAACATCGTAGCCAAAAACCAATATGATGGAATATATGAGGTTACGGGCACAATGGTTGACAATGCCAGTGCAGCGCTTACCGGTCTGTTTCCAGTGAAGTATGCCTTAATTACTTTAGGCCCAGGTACAGTAGAAGGAAATGACGTTGAACTAGGCTTACCTGCTGGCAGGGGGATTGGCATCCTAAGCTCAGGTTCAACCTCCTATTATGGTTCCTTTAGCCCAATATTTGAACTTGACCCAGCCACCAACAAAGTGATCAAGGTGACAAACTTTTTTGGACAACCTGCTGGTAATACTCGATCTGCCGAACTGGATCCAAGTGGAGTGAATCAATATGATCCAGCTACAAAAAGTTTGGAAGTGAAATTTTTTATGATCCAACCGTCATCTATTCCTGCACCTCCCCACGTACGGGTTGTATTTGATTGGAAAATGAAGTATGTTGGTTCTAGATAATATTGCATCGTGACAGAGCAAATCAAGCTGAAGTAATTCTTCTGATTGCGTTATTTTATTCAGCATACTCGAAGGCTGATCCAATTATATTGGGTCAGCCTTTGTTATTTTAGGTGTTTTTTGTCATTTGAATTGCGATTTTTTTCCCCATTCCTGCGAACAATTTTTAAAAACTTGACAAAATGTTAGTGCAATCGTAAACAATAGCCTAATTTTGGCTAAGGATTGGTTTAACAAAACAAGTAAAATCGAATTTGTATGAAAAAACACTTACTAGCACTTGTGCTGGTATTTGCTGCTATTGTTACTTCAATAGCCCAGCGAACCATCACAGGTAAAGTAACCGACACAAAAGGCGAAGCGCTCATCGGAGCCAACATTTTTGTGTTGAAGACGACCATCGGTACAGTGTCCGATGTAAACGGTAGCTTCTCATTAGCCCTACCCGCCGGAGCAGAAGTCATCTCCATCAGCTACACCGGCTTTACCAGCAAGGAAATTGAAGTGGGTAATCTTTCGACCATTGATGTACAATTGGAAGAAGGTTCGATCTTGAATGAAGTAGTCATCACGGCTCTGGGTATTTCAAAACAGCCTAAAGAGTTGGGTTATTCGGTTGCGCGCATTGCGGGTGACGACATTACCCAAGGTAAGGTGACTAACCTCCAAAATGGTTTGGTAGGTAAAGTATCCGGGCTTAATGTATCTACCGTCAACAACGGTGTGAATGCAGACACTCGGATTGTACTCCGGGGTATTCGCTCCTTGCTCGGTAACAACCAGGCCCTCTTGGTTGTGGATGGTACACCAGTAGCCCTGAGCTTCATCAACTCCATCAACCCCAATGACGTGCAGAGCGTCAACGTACTGAAAGGTGCCAACGCAGCAGCGCTGTACGGCCCAGAAGGGGTGAACGGGGTAATCGTGGTCAATACCAAAAAAGGAACTGTCGGTGGCAAACCACAGATCACGGTAGGCAACACGACCTTGTTTGAAGACATCTCTGTCTTCATGGACATGCAAACGCGCTTCGGTTCTGGTTCTTCATTCAACTCCTTCGGAGATGGGATTTATGATCCAATCGAAAACCAGTCTTGGGGCGATGCATTTGATGGATCCATCCGCAACGTAGGTCAAGAAACCGAAGACGGCCAAACACAAACTTTGCCTTATTCTTACCTGCCCGATGAAAAAAGGAATTTTTTCAACACCGGGGTGAACATCCAAAACGATGTTTCGGTAAGCAGTGGCGATGATAAGTCGAACTTCTTCTTGTCGGTACAAAATGTACAAATCAAAGGCATCATGCCTAGTGATGTTGGCGACCGTACCACCGTGCGTTTGAATGCCGGGAAAACCCTGGGTATTTTCAACGCATCCATGAACTTTGGCTACACGCAGAAGAATTCGAATTTGACACCACGTACGGGAACCATCTACGATCAGGTATTCCAGGCACCGGGACAAATTCCAATTACCCGCTACAAGGATTTCCAAAATGATTATTGGTCCAACCGCAATAATTATTACAACGACTACTTCTCGAACCCTTACGAAACCATCTACAACGACCGCGTGGATAGCAGATCAGATGAGTTCTTCGGCAACGTTGCCTTGACTTTGAAGCCAACCAAGTGGATGAGCATCACCAACCGGATGGGGTATACCCTCACTTCGGCAGTTAACCATGCCATCAGCCGCAGGGTCAACTATACTGACTTTGCCATCAGCCACCGTTCTTTTGCTTCAGGTGGGGGGCGTACAGCCTCATTGTCGGATTTTAATGGTTTTGGGAACCGTTTGAACAACGAATTGATCCTGACCACCGACAACACTGTGGGTAAGCTGAACATCAAAGGTTTGTTGGGTAATTTGATCCGCCAAACTTCAGCCAAGAATACATCGGTATCCGGTGGTAACCTGGTCATTCCTACTTTGTTCAACGTGGCCAACCGTACGGGAGAACCAGGTGCTTCTTCTTCTTTCTCTGAAAGCAGATTGAATTCCGTATTCGGAAGTGTGGCTTTTGGCTACGACGATTGGGCGTTCATTGAATTCACAGGTCGCAACGACTGGGATAGCCGTTTGCCTGCCGAAAACCGCTCTTATTTTTATCCGGGGGTGAGTGCTTCGGTGATTTTGACGGACTTGTTTGAAGGCTTGGGCGATGGTCCAGTCATCAACTCCATCAAATTGAAAGGGGCGTACGCCAGAACAGGAAACGTAAACCTAGACGTTTATTCACTGGAGTCGATTTTTTCCCAAGCTGGTGGTTTCCCATTTGGTACCCTGGCTGGATTTTCGGCTGAGGATAGAATCAACAACCCCAACATTCGCCCTGAGGTAGTAAAATCTACTGAGGTTGGTGCTGAATTTGGTTTGTTCAAAAACAAGGTACTGTTCGACATCGCTTACTACTTTCAAAACAACAACGACCAGGTTGTTCCAATCCAAATTTCTTCTTCAACGGGCTACACTTCTGCTTTGTTGAACGCGGCTGAATTCAACAACCGTGGTTTGGAAATTGACCTGAAATTGTTGCCTTTGATCGAAGCAGGTGGTTTCCGTTGGGAAATGTCGGCCAACTATACCTACAATACTTCAGAAGTCATCTCTATTTATGAGGGTTTGAACGAATTGTTGGTGGGCAACACTTCTTATGTCATCAAAGGATACCCAGCCTATACCCACAAATTGGTGGATTGGGAGCGTACTCCTGATGGCAAAGTTATTGTCGATCCAGTCAGTGGATATCCTAAGCAGGCTACTACTAGTAAAATTTTTGGCAACACCAACCCGAATCACATCTTTGGGCTCAATACGGATTTGACCTTTAAAGACTTCAACCTGCGGGTGGTAGCAGAATACCGTGGTGGCAACTACATCTTCAATGACATTGGCCGTAGTACCGACTTTACAGGTATCACCGCACTGAGTGGAACCAATGGTCGTCAACGGTTTGTATTCCCCAACTCGGTTTACTCTACCGATGGTGGTACCACTTATGTAGAAAACACGGACATCGCGGTGAACAATGCACACTATGCATTCCTTCAGGATGGTCGTTTCCGCAATACCCAAACGAACTACTACAGCTCGGCTGCATTCTGGAAGTTGCGTGAAGTAGCTTTGACTTATTCCGTGCCAAAGAAATTGTTGGGTGGTGGCAAATTCATCTCAAGAGCAACCGTTTCATTGGTAGGTAGAAACTTGCTGATGCTGCGTCCAAAAACCAACCAGTGGACGGATCCTGAATTCGCCAATACTACTGGAAACGCTATTGGTTTCACCAGTGTTGGTCAGACGCCTCCAACCAGAATCATGGGATTCAATGTAAACCTGACTTTCTAATCACTAATGTCGAAACTTATGCAACATTATATCAAAATTTTCATCTTAACATTTTTTGTCACCGTTCTAGCCAGTTGCTCGGAAGACTACCTGGATGTGAACAGTGACCCCAACCGCGCTGTGGAGAGCAACATGACTGCGGCGGTGATTCTTCCACAAGCTATGCTCAATACCGCCAACCGGGTAGGTACTGGTTTTGGCTTTTTGAACAACTGGTTGGGTTACTGGGCACCTGGTGCCAACTACTCACCTAACGGGGAAGAACAATCTTACAACATCACCACCAACTTTGGAGCAGGCCTTTTCGGCGGTATCAATGACAATACCTACGATTACGAATTCGCTGAATTGAGAGCGCGTGTTGCGGGTGAAAACTTTTACGTAGCCATTGCCAAGACCATGAAGGCGCATAACTTTGTTCAGTTGGTAGACCTCTATGACAAAGTGCCTTACACCGAAGCAATGAAGGGGCTGGAATTCATCCGCCCAAAATACGACGATGGAAAGTTGATTTATGAAGAATCAGCGAAACAGTTGGATAGTGCGGTTATTCTGTTTAAAGCTGCGGTTGCAAACAATACAATCAATGCCGATGCTCGTTTCCGGGACATCATCTTTAAAGGGGATGGGGCCAAATGGATTAAATTTGCCAATACTCTGAAATTGCGACACCTGATGCACCAATCAGCCAGAGCGGACCGCGCAGCTTACATCACTGCCGAAATTGCCAAAATTGTAGCCAATGGTGGTGGCTTTTTGGGAACTGGAGAAGACGCTGCTGCAAAACCAGCGTATACTCAGGACAAAGCCAACGCTTATTACGCTTCCTACGGCTTCAACACTGCAGGCAACCAGGCTACTGACTTCTGGAGAGGCAACAAAACGGCTATTGGATTCCTGAAAGCAGATGGTGACCCGCGGATTGGTTATTTCTACAAGCCAACCGTCAATGCTTTTCCTGCCAACGGTGCTGAGCCTTTCAGAACTGAAGCGCCAGCACAATACCGGGGCAATGAATACGGCCGTCCGATCGACAACTCAACTTATCCTTATCAGATTGCCAACTTTGTATCTCAGGTAGGAGGTATTGCTGCTGCAGGACCCGTTACAGCCGGCTCTTTTGGTTTGGTGAAAGGTTTTGACCAAGCTGCTTGGATCCTTACTTCGGTGGAATCCATGTTCCTACAAGCTGAAGCCATAGAGAGAGGCTGGTTGCCTGGCGACAAAGAAGCAGCCTACAAAGCAGCCGTACAAGAATCTTTCCGCTGGTTGAATGTAGACAAGAGTAAAGCTGCTGCTGATGCAAGTTTCACTGCATGGTATACTGCTCAAGACGACAACGGAAACGGTAATGTCAGCTACGCAAAAGCTGCCGACAAACTTAAGGTTGTGTTGTACCAAAAATACCTGGCCATGAATGGCAGTAACCCATTGGAGTCCTGGACAGACTACCGCCGCAACGGTGCTTTGCCAACCATTCCACTTTCGATCAACCCAGGACGGACCAGCCCTATTTTGCCTGTTCGTTTGTTGTACCCACAAGTAGAGTACAACCTGAACACGGCTAGTGTAACCGCAGTGGGAACGATCAGTCAGTTCAACTCCAAAGTTTGGTGGATGAATTGATTTTGTTTAATTTTCAAATACAACACGAATGAAAACTATTTTTAAAATAGCTTTAATAGCCTTAGTTGGATTCAGTTTTAGCGGATGCTTGAAGGATGAACCAATTACCGATTATACGGACACGTCCATCAAGCCGGTTGTGCTGATTCCCAATGGCAACTTCCCTGCGGTACAATCCGTCAACCCAATTGCGCTGGATTTCAAATCTACCGCACAAACGGTTGACTTGTATGCTCGGGTGTCTTGGAGCAAGCCACTGGACAAGGATGTAACGGTGACTTTTGTCAAAGATCCTAGCATCATTGCGGCGTACAATACCAAATTCGGTACCAAGTACGAGGAACTGCCAGCGGCAGCCTACAAACTGCCTGCCTTGTCCGTGGTTATTCCTGCCGGACAGCAAGAGGTTAAAGTGCCAATTGAATTGTTTGCTGATAAGATTGATCTGGCCAAAAGCAACATGATTGCTTTCCGCCTCACCGATGCATCAGGTCAAACTGTGGCTAGTAACTTCCGCCAGATTGTTTTCCCCGTATTGGTGAAAAACATCTACGAAGGCAACTACAATGTGACCGGATATTTCTATCACCCCAGTGCGCCACGGGGCATTAGTGCCACCAAGTACCTGTCTACCGTATCGGGTACCCGCAGCGAAGGTCAGGTTGGTGACCTAGGTGGCTGGGGCTTCCGCTTTGACATAGCAGCTAGTGTTACTGGCTGGGAAAGTGCGGGTTCAACCCCTGCTTCCCCTTCCGCGGGGTTCATGACCTTGGATAACCCATTTGGCAATGGTACTTATCCAGGTCCTGGTGGATTTACCAGTGCATTGTTTGCCAATACCTATGATGCTGCCACCAAAACCTTTAAGTTCCACTATGGTTATGCGGGTGGATCTTCGGGTCAGGCGGGGTATTCTCGCGAAATTTTTGAGACTTGGAAAAAACTTTAAGTTAAAACTGAGTCATAAAAAAAGTCCATTTGAGCCTTAGTTGGTTCAAATGGGCTTTTTTTTTAAAACTTGTATGGTTTATGTTATATTTATACGTTTAAATAAAAAAATCTTCCGACATGAAATTGACTCAACTCCTTGGCCTTGTGCTACTGTTATGGATACCCAATTTGCTGCTCGGCCAGGCACGTTCCTTCCGCGACTTCATCATTGCCGCCAATTCCCCCACCAATCCCAAAGCCAGTGCAACCAACTTCAA
Source organism: Haliscomenobacter sp. (assembly GCF_041740695.1). Taxonomy (GTDB): domain Bacteria; phylum Bacteroidota; class Bacteroidia; order Chitinophagales; family Saprospiraceae; genus Haliscomenobacter. Next base: position 39,792 of record NZ_JBGSLK010000070.1, read on the forward strand.
AACTGCTGGTGGTAAAGACCGATTTTTGCTCGAAGAATGGGGCAAAGGTTGGGCGCTTTCCCGGGGCAGTGAAATGGTCAAAGATGGTTACGCCTTCAATTTTGACTTTGAAAGAAATGAACTCTACCTCCGTAAAGATGATGAAGATGTGATGATTGTAGCCGACAACAACAGTGTGCGTCGCTTTGTGATCGTCAATGGTCTGGACTCCATGCGTTTTGTCAAAAGCATCGCTGTTGACAAAACCAATAAAGTATTTTTTCAACTCATCGGCGGCAACACTTCCGGCAAGATTGCGCTCCTGAAATTGCGTACTTCGAAAGCTCTGCCTGTCAACAAGAATGACTACGCCCGCAATTTTAACGGGGATTACTCTACTCAATATCGCAATGATCATGCATACTATTTTGTGGATGCAGAAATAGGAGTGAAGGGTTTTGAAAAAATGACCCGCGATGAATTGCTCAAATTATTCCCCCAGCACCAGGCCCTCATCGTGAGATTGGTGACCTCTAAGAAACCCATTGATGAAAAAACCTTGGTCGCTTTTACGAATGAGGTGAATGGATTGTGAACAATACAAGAGTATACATTCAGCACAAAACCATGCAAAAGTTGATCAACGGGAGCCCCGCTAGGGGCGCGATATGGGTAGAAAACAATGGCGCAGCTGTTTTCCCGAGTCCCGTAGGGACGCAATGTGGGTATCCAGAGCGGCATGATACCCACATCGCGTCCCTAAAGGGACTTTGGAAACTCCGAAAATCACCGTTGGCTACCCATATTTCGCCCCCAAGGGGGCTTAAAACCTTCTTTGGGTTTGCATTGAGTTCTTTTTTCCTTCTCCTCCTCGTCTGTTCCTGCACACCCATACCTCAAAACTTCCAACTCCAGATTTCCCTGCGCAATGCCCAGCCCGGCACCCTCTATTTGTACCGCCTTTCCGACAATCAAGCCCCCGCTTTGGTCGATTCTTTTCAAAATACCCAGCTTGATGCCCAATTTACCTTAACGGATCAGGTGCCATGGACTGAAACATTGTACCAACTTAGCATCCCCAATTTGCGCAGCACCTTGTATTTTATCGCCGATGTGGCGAGCATTCAAACCAGCATTGATGGTGTCAACCCTCGGGCGTATACCACAACTGGTTCTAACGGCTCTTTGGCGCTGCAAAACCTACAACATGCCCAGAACCCACTTCAGGATAGTTTGACCATCGTGAACAATAAAATCAACAATGAGATTGGCGATGAGTCCTCTTTACGGGCCTCCGCTGTAGCATTGAGGCAACAACTGATGAACAACTATTTCCACTTTGCGGATACAACTACCAGCCCATTGGCTGCATTGTTCATCACCCAGCAACTGGATTTTGGCAATGATCGAGCTGAGCACAAAGCATTCATCACGCGCCTGGAAAAACGTTTCAAGCAGCACCCGCAATTGGGAAGCTTTACCCAAAAGACCAAAGACTATTTAGCCCTTTTTGAGGTAGAATACGAAATCGGGGATAGCCTGCCCTCAGCCAGTTTTGTGGACCAAAAGGGTCAAGTTCACAGCCCTGCCCGATGGAAGGGGGGATACTATTTGCTTGAATTTTGGTCAAGTTATTGTCCCAGCTGCCTGCTTCAATTGGAGCAGAAGAAGGCGATATACCAAAAATACCATTCTACTGGCTTCAACATGTTGGCCTTTTCACTGGACGAAGACTCGGAGATGTTGAATGCCATCCTGCAAAACCAACAATATCCCTGGCCCGTGGTAGCTGATTTGAAGGGCTGGGCGAGCCAAGCGGTCAATGTCTACAAAATCGACAGCATTCCCTTTAATATTTTGGTAGGCCCAAGTGGTAAGATTATAGGGAAGAACGCTGACGCAAAGACATTAGAGGGCTTCTTGAAGCGGGCAAAATAGAACTCGAAATTTCAAACGCAAGACAGAATTTACAAAAAGGGGCTACGAAATGTCGGCTATTTGTCATTTAGTCAAACCACAACCAATTACTTTAAGCAGCGAATTTTCAGGTTGCTTCGTTTAATAAATGCAATAACATTCGGCATTATCTGAGTTTCCAAATTTCATTTAACCTTCACCTCGACATTCCCAAATAATAGTCTGGATTAAAACGCTGCACTTACAACACTGTTTTACTCATTTATTCTGCCATTGTTAAAAAATTTAGAAAATGTTATTGCTTTTTTAAACATTCGCTTAATTTTGGCTAAGGATTAGTTTCTAAAACAGATAAAATCGGATTAGTATGAAAAAACACTTACTAGCGCTTGCGCTGGTAGTCTTTGCTATGGCATCAGCTGTAGCACAAAGGGCTATCACTGGCAAAGTGACGGACAAAAGTGGCGGCCCGCTCATCGGTGCCAGTATCCTTGTGAAAGGAACCAGCAGTGGTAGCGTAACGGATGTAGATGGGACCTACTCCTTAAACGCTCCTGATGGTGCAACCACCCTAGTGGTGAGTTACACGGGTTATGCTTCCCAAGAAATCACGCTTGGAACTTCCAACATCATCGATGTAATGCTGGAAGAAAGCGCATCTCAATTGGGTGAAGTGGTTGTAACTGCACAAGGTATCCGTCGGGAGAAAAAAGCCTTGGGTTACGCGGTTTCTACGGTAGGTGAAGAAGACCTCAAAGATCGCCCACAAGCAGATGTAGGTCGGGTTCTCCAGGGCAAAGTACCAGGTGTAAACGTTACTTCTACTTCCGGGGTAACTGGTACCGGAACCAACATCACCATTCGGGGTTATTCTTCGATTACGGGTTCTGTACAACCATTGTTCGTAGTTGACGGCGTTCCTTTCAACTCTGCTACGAACTCTCGGGGCGGGTTCACCGGTGGGGGACAATCGGCTTCTAGTCGCTTTTTGGACCTCGACCCCAACAACATTGAAAGCATCAGTGTATTGAAGGGTTTGGCGGCAACGGTTACTTATGGTGACCAGGGTCGTAACGGGGTAATCCTGGTGACGACAAAAAGTGGAAGTAAAAAATCGCGTAAAGCCGAGTTTAGCGTTACGCAATCGATGTTTACCAACACCGCGCACTTACCTCGGTACCAAAACGACTATGTGGGTGGTTTCCAGCAGAACATTGGCCAGTTTTTCAGCAACTGGGGCCCAACGCTCAATGAGGCTCTGATCTATCCCTCTCAGAATACCTCGTCATCCCTAACCAACCACCCTTATGCACTCTTGTCCAATGCCGCGCTGCGGGCAGGTCAGGCAGATTACGTAGCCTCGGTGAGCCCTTACAAAATACAGGTGGCTCCTAATAATGTAAAAGACTTCTTCCGCACCGGGAAAATTTACAATACCTCTTTGAACGTTTCTGGCGGAAGTGAAAACATGAGCTACAACGTGTCGGGCGGCTACGTCAATGAAGAAGGTTACATTCCTGGGAACGGTTTGAAAAAACTCAACCTGGGCGTGGGCATCAACGCCAAGTTGAGCAAAAAACTCTCGGTGGTGACCTCCTTTACTTTTGCCAATACGGATCAGTACTCTCCACCACTGAGCTCTGGTACCGGAAACAATGCGAACGACTTTCCTTCCGTGTTAGCCAACGTATTGTACACCCCACGTCAGGTCGATTTAATGAATTGGCCTTATGCGGATCCGGTGACGGGAGCTTCGGTTTATTTCCGGGCTGGCAACGACATTCCTAACCCACGCTGGGTATTGGAAAACTACAAAACTACCGGGGTGGTCAACCGGATTTTCTCGGCAACCACCTTCAATTTTGAAATTGCCAAAGATTTCAATTTGTTGTACAAAGTGGGTTTGGACACCTACTCAGAAGACCAGGAGTTCCAGCTAAACAAGGGTGGGGTACAATTCCCAACGGGAGCTTATTTTACCCGGAACCTCACCAACACCATCTGGGACAACTCGGTGATCTTGTCCTACTCGAAACCCGTTTTTGAGAAATTGACCATAGCCGCCAGATTGGGGGGTAACTTACGCAATGATGTGCTTCTATCGGATGGCGTAAGCAGTCAAAACCAGTTGGCCCGTAACTTGTTCCGCCACAGCAACTTTATCGACAATGTTGGTAGTGATGGTGTCGAGGAGCAAACCCGGATGGGTATTTTTGGGGAAGTGACCATTGATTACAGCAACTTCCTCTACCTGAACTTTGCGGGAAGAAACGACTGGACTTCAACCGTTGAACCTGAAAACCGCCGGATTTTTTATCCATCGGCCAGTTTATCTTTCATCCCTACTTCTGCTTTTGCGGGCCTGGATGGTGGATTCTTCAACTTCTTGAAACTCCGTGCAGGTGTTGGTACTTCGGCTGGATTCCCCAACCCGTATCAAACCCGGAACATCCTGAATCAGGGCGCCAGAGCCTGGTTGAACACCGCTGGTGGCGCGATCCAGAGCCATTCGGTCAACAATAACCTCGGTAACCCAAATTTGAAGCCTGAGTTGCATACCGAATTCGAATTTGGGATCGAAGGAAAAATGTTCAACAACCGCTTGGGCTTTGATGTAACTGCTTACCGCAGAGATACCCGTAATTTGATCACCAGCGCACCACTTGATCCCGCTACCGGTTATACGAATACAACCATCAATATTGGTAAAATTCGCAACCAGGGGATCGAATTGAGTGTGACTGGAACGCCAGTTAAAACCAAGAATTTCAACTGGGATGTTACGCTGACCTTCAGCCGCAACACGCCTGAAGTGCTTGACCTGGGGGGTACTTTGCAAGAGGTACAAATTTCTGGCTTCGCTGGCTTGGGTAACTTCGCTATCGTTGGCAAACCCTTCAACATTATCAAGGGGACGGGTTTCCGCCGCAACGACCAGGGACAATTGCTGATTGATGCAGGAGGTTACCTCCAGGCTACGGCGACACCCGTTGTTTTGGGCGACCCAAACCCTGCCTTTACTACAGGGTTGATCAATGGCATTACGTACAAAGGCTTTTCGCTTGACTTCATGATCACTTACCGCCACGGTGGGGCCATGTACAGCAGTACAGCAGGCGCACTGATGGGTCGGGGTTTGACCGAAGATACGGGCTTGAGCAATGGTTACGACCGTGCTCAAACGTTCCTCTTCCCAGGGGTAAAAGCGGATGGAACGCCCAACGACATTCAAGTTACAGCTTCGGACGTTGGCTTCAATAACCTGTATTTCTTTGGGGATGAAGGTCGTATCTACGACGCCTCAACCATCAGATTGCAAGAAGTATCGCTCACGTACAGCCTTCCTCAGAAAGTGATTTCGAAGACGCCATTCAAAGGAATTTCTTTGGCCATCTCTGGAAGCAATCTTTGGTACAAGGCGCTTTATTTCCCTGAAGGTTTGAACTTCGATACCGACAACCTGGGCTTGGGTGTAGGCAATGGTTTGGGCTTTGAATTCCTGACTGGACCTAGCTCCAGAAGAATTGGGGGTACCTTGAAATTGAACTTCTAATCTGACACTGAATGTTTAACATTTGGTCTTTTAAAATCAAAGCGATGATACGTAATATCAAGATATTGTTTCTGGTATTGACGGTAACGTTGGTTGCTTCCTGCGATCTCGATCTGCTGGACAACCCCAACGCGGTAACCGTCAACAATGCCGACATCAACTTCATTCTCAATCAAATCGAAGTAGCTTCTGCCGGAAGTTTCAACAATTTTAGCGATCCAGGCATGCGCCTGACCCGGATGTTGAACCAGGGTGCAGCCATTTACGACAACGCCGTTGCCCCTGGAGGTACCAACGGACTCTGGAATACCGCCTATGCCAATTTGCTGGCCGACATCAGTGCAATAATACCATTGGCCGAAAAAGGGGAATTGTTCGTACATACGGGGATTGCACGTACCATTCGTGCCAATATATTGATGAACCTGGTAGACGTCTACGGCGATGTTCCTTATTCTCAGGCCATCGACCCCAGTAATTTCAACCCTGGAGTGGACAAAGCTGCAGATGTATATGCTGCTGCCTTGGCTGATTTGAACAAAGCTGCGGAAAATTTTGCTGCTAAGTCCAAGTCTGGAGCAAGTGGGGATTTGTTTTACGGTGGCAATACTGATAGCTGGATTCGTTTGGTGAATGCCCTGAAATTGAAGCACCATTTGACGCTTCGTTTGGTCAATAAGGCGGGGTCAACTACAGCAATCAATGCGCTGGTAACGGAAAACAAACTACCATCCACTACTGCGCAAAACTTTGCCTTCAAATACGGAACCAACTTGACCAACCCGGACACCCGTCATCCACGTTACGGTGGACAATACGGCCCAACGGGTGGTGGTGATTACCAGTCGAATTCCTACATGGGCGCCCTTTACAATTCCAAAGGTTTCCCTGATCCTCGGATGCGCTACTATTTCTACCGCCAAACCATCAAAAACCCAACTGACGTCAACCAATTGCGCTGCATTACCAACCAAAAGCCAGGTCACTATGGGGAAAATGATGTGTTCTGCTTGCCTACCAGCGTGGGTTACTGGGGCCGTGACCACCTGAGCAATGAGGGTATTCCACCCGATGGCTTGTTGCGTACAGCCTGGGGGCTTTATCCTGCGGGCGGTTTGTACGATGATGACGCAGGCAGAGGGGTTTCTTTGAATGCTGGTGCCGGTGGTGCAGGGATTCACCCCATCATGATGCGCTCTTTCGTTGATTTTATGTTGGCTGAATCGGCATTGGTGCTTAAAACCAGTGGAGATCCAAAAGCTTTGTTAAAATCTGCGATCGAAAAATCAATGGCGGATGTACGCAGTTTGGCGCTGGGAACCAGTGAAGCGAGCAAACTCAATGCTTTCGAAACGAGCAAAGGGTTTGTTTGGGCCACCGAAGTAACCAAATATGTGGATAAGGTACTAGCCGATTATGATGCTGCTGCCAGCGACGATGCAAAACTAAACATCATCGCCACCGAATATTGGTTGGCCTTGCACGGCAACGGAATTGAGGCTTATAACCTATACCGCAGAACGGGTAAACCAGCCAACCAGCAGCCTGGATTGGATCCAAATGTAGGTCCATTTGTACGTTCTTTTTACTACCCATTAGACTACATTGTTAGAAATAAAAATGCGGTGCAAAAGACCAATAGTACGGTACAGGTATTCTGGGATACAAATCCGGCTAACAATTTCATCAAGTAAATTTAAGGGCCTGGTATTTCATTTATCAACCTGATAAAACGAATGTAAACATGAAAAGCATTATAAAAATTGGTTTGTTGTTTTCTGTGCTGGCTTTTTCATCCTGCGAAACGGAAATCGTCGAGAAGATAGATGAGTTCAGTTTTGAACAGGGTGGCTATATGCGCCAGGTTACTCCTTTTCCAGTGACCGCTTTTACGGTAAGCAAAGCCAACTTGGCTGGCACCAAAATTGAGTTTGTAGCTGAGGCGGTCACACCCAATTCAGGAGCACTCTTTGCTTCTTATGATTTGGTGGTGCGTTTTGTTGACCGGACTGGTGGAACCAGCAGCAAGCCGGATGTTGCACTCAAGTCGATCCCTGCATCTGCTTACACCAAGGATGCAACTACAGGTTATCCTCGCGCAACCATTACCATCACTGGTAAAGAAATGCAGGATAAGTTAGGGCTTACCGACGCTGATCTTACGGCAACGGATCGTTTCGAAGTGAGAGGTACGATGAAGTTGACCAATGGAAAATCCTATAATGCCGCCAATACTGGTGCGAACATTACAGGTGGAGCTTTTTATTCTTCTCCTTTTCTTCATCAGGCGAATGTAGCGAATTAACATTCTTTTGTTAAATAATTGTGAAATGGAGTGCTTTTAAGCGCTCCATTTCTATTTTTGTAATGTTTTATCATTTGTCTGCCAAATTGCAGATGTACATCAGCGTCAATATGCACAGGCAGCCCTAAGTCAGATCCAAACGTTTATCAGTTTCCAGCGACTAACTTGCAACGTTTTTTTTATCCCTTGAACAATACTGCTCTAAACACGATGTCTATACCAGGTGTTAACCTGACTGTATATTTTTTTGACATTCAATAAAATCAAATTCATTGGTATGAAACAACACTTACTAGCTTTACTGCTGATGCTCTGCGGAGCAACGGTTGCCTTCGGACAACTCACCATCAGCGGAAAAGTAACCGACCGGGACGGCGAAGCACTGATTGGCGCCAGCGTAATGGTAAAAGGTACAACCAACGGGACTGTATCCGACATTGATGGAAAATTCAAGCTCAGTGCGCCTGGCGACGCGACATTAGTAGTCTCTTACACAGGGTTTTCCACCTCAGAAGTAGCCGTCAACAACCAAACCGACATCACCATTCCCATGCAGCCGGGTATCGACCTTACCGAAGTACTGGTAACGGGTTATGGTACGGCCATCAAGCGCGAATTGACGGGTAATATCGCCAAAATCCGCACCGAAGACATCAAGGACATGCCCGTAACCAGCTTTGACCAAGCCATGCAAGGTAAAGCTGCCGGGGTGCAAATCACCGCCGGCAACGGTAAACTAGGTCAGGCCGTACAAATTCGGGTACGTGGCCAGTCGTCAGTATCCGCTTCCAACGAGCCCTTGATTGTGATCGATGGGATCCCGGCTACAACCGGTGATTTGGGTGCGTTTGGTGGAGCTACCAACGCGCTTACCGACATCAATCCTCAAGACATTGCATCCATCGAAATCCTGAAAGACGCTTCCGCTGCGGCCATCTATGGTGCGCGTGCGGCCAACGGCGTAGTGCTGGTAACTACCAAGCGTGGTAAAACCGGTCGCACCAGTGTCAATTATGGCTTCCAGTATGGCGAGAGCAATCCTGCCCGTCAATTGGAATTCCTGAATACCGAGCAGTACCTGAAATTGTATCGTCAGGCTGCAGCTGCATCTGACCGCATCGAGGGACTCGCTGCTTCTGATCCAGATTCGTATACTGCGTATATGGAAGATTTCTTTAACACACAAAGTTTGGGAACCTTTGGCACGGATAAAGCAGAAGACACCAACTGGGGGGAACTTGCCTACCAGGACGCACCGATGCAGCAACATGACTTGAACATTTCAGGTGGCAACGAAAAAACTACCTTTTACATGTCAGGCCAGTGGTTTGATCAAAAAGGTATTTTGATTGGCAATGCACTCAATCGTATCACTGGTCGGATCAACGTTGATCACCAGGCTTACAAGTGGCTGAAGGTAGGGTTCAACACGAGCTTGAGCCGTTCGTTCAACGAACGTATTTCTGGTGACCGCCAGTTTGACAACCCTATGCAGATCGTGGCGCTGCCTCCGATGACTCCGGCAACCGATCCAGATACTGGCTTGCCAGTAGGTACTCCTCCGGGCGACATCAGCATTCCAGTGTACTACAACCCGCTGATCAACCTTGGTAACGCTTACTACAACACCAATACCAACCGCAACCTGAGCAGCGTGTATGCCCAAATCAGCATCCTGGATGGGTTGACTTTCCGTTCCGAGTTCGCATTGGACCTATTAGACCAGCAGGAAGAGTTGTACTACAACAGCAAGACCCAGCGCAACTTTGGTGCACCACTGGGGTTGGGGCAAAACCTGTTCACCCGGGTTGAAAACTACAACACGAACAACTACTTTACTTACAATACCGGATTCGGTAAAACCAAACTGGACCTGACCGCTGGTATGGCTTATCAGCAATCACAGCAGAAGACCAACTTCATCGAAGGCCAGGATTTCCCTTCCGATGCCTATCGCCAGATTGCCAGTGCTGCGCGTAAAACAGACGGTGAATCTACCGAAACCAACTTCCGTTTCTTGTCTTATTTCGCACGTGCCAACTTCAAACTGGCCGATAAATACCTCGTAGGTGTAAGTGTACGTACGGATGGTTCTTCTCGTTTTGGTAACGAAAGCCGCTACGGTTTTTTCCCAGCCGCTTCTTTGGGCTGGATTGTTTCCGAAGAAGGCTTCTTGAACAACAACAAGGCCATCAGCTTCCTGAAGGTGCGGGCCAGCTATGGCCGTACCGGTAACGCAGAAATTGGCAACTTCCCACAGTTGGGGCTGTTCCAGGGTGATGCTGGTTACGATGGTGCTCCTGGTCAGCGTCCTTCGCAGTTGGGCAACCCTGATTTGAGCTGGGAAACTACCGATCAGTTCGATGCAGGTATCGACTTTGGTTTGTTCAAGGATCGCATCACCGGGGAAATCGATTTTTACAGCAAAAGCACCACCGGTCTGTTGTTGAATGTAAACATTCCGGCAACTACAGGTTTTGCCACTCAATTCCGTAACGTTGGTAAATTGACCAACCAGGGGATAGAAGTAGTATTGAACACCGATGTAGTAAGCGGTGCTTTCCGCTGGAGAACCAGCTTGAACTTTGCAGCCAACAAAAACGAGATCACCGACCTGCAAGGTCAGATCATCGAAGCTGGTTTGAACAACATGAGCCGCGCCGTAGAAGGACAGCCATTGGGTACTTACTTCACTGCCGAATACGCTGGTGTTGATCCCGCCAATGGTAACGCCCTTTGGTACAAAAATGCCACTGAAGGCAACCGTGAAACAACCAGCACTTACAGCCAGGCAACCCGGGTAGTAGTAGGTAGCCCGCTGCCCGATTGGATCGGTGGCGTAACAAATACCTTCAGCTACAAAGGTCTTGAACTGTCGGTATTATTCAGTGCTGTAATCGGCAACGAACTCAACTTCTACGGGGTAGGTCGTTTCTCTTCTGCGAACGCTCGTTTTGAAGACAACCAAACCGTGGATCAGCTGAATGCCTGGACGGCTCAGAATACCAATACCAATATTCCAGAAGCACGTTTGTTCTACAACAATGGTGCTCAGCCTTCCAGCCGCTTTATTCAGGATGGTTCTTTTGTACGTTTGCGCAACGCAACTTTGTCCTACAATTTCCCCAAATCACTCACCAGCAAGGCCAAAATCCAAAGCTTGCGGGTATTTGTAACAGGACAAAACTTGCTTACCTGGACCAACTACATCGGTTGGGACCCAGAAGTTAACGCCGATGACATTGTAACCAACATTGCACAAGGTTATGACTTTTACACTGCTCCTCAGCCCAGAACCATCCTGGCTGGCTTTAACATCGGGTTCTAATTCCCGGAACAGCGCAAAATGTTTTTAACCTTTAAAAAAATGAAAATGCTTAAAATGCTCAAACATATAGCGCCGTTTGCCCTGATCCTTTTGGGGGCTTCGGCTTGCGACAGCAAATTGGATGTTGCGCCTACGCAGACCATCGACGAAAACCTGGCCTTGGCCACACCTCAGGATGTAAAAGTGACCCTGACCGGTGCTTACGACGGTTTGGGGGATGGAGACGTTTATGGTGGTGGTTTTCAATACACCAATGAATTTCTTGGTGATGACCGCGAATTTGTATTTGGTGGTACGTTCTCCACTCATGATGAAATCTGGCGGAAAGCCGTTACACCCGGCAATACCCAAACCTACGCAACCTGGAGAGATGCTTATGCTGCCATCAACCGGGCCAATAACGTGTTGTCTGCCTTGAGTATCTTGGATGCAGCCGATCGTGGGCAGGTTGAAGCAGAAGCTCGCTTTATCCGTGGGGTTTTGTACTTCGAGCTGGTTAAATTGTGGGGTAAAACCTGGGGCGATGGCGACAACAACGCCAATCCAGGGGTGCCATTGGTAATTACCCCTACCCGGGTTATTACCGATGCGGATTACCGCTCAAGAGCGAGTGTTCAAGCCATTTACGCACAAGTTATCGAAGACTTGACCAAAGCAGAAAGTTTGCTGCCTGCTACTAAGGCGGGTGACAATGCTACCCTTGCTACACGTGATGCGGCATCTGCAATGTTGTCGCGGGTATACCTGATGCAAGGCAACTATGCGCTGGCACGTGATGCTGCCAACAAAGTCATCCAATCTGGAGCACGTGGATTGGCCGCTAGCTTTGCAGATGTTTTTGCTACCGGTGGGGCGAGCAATGAAATCATCTTCCGCATCGCCGTATCGGATCAGGATGGTACCAATAGCATGAATACCTATTTCGCGCCAGCAACGTTCCAAGGGCGTGGTGACGTTCGTATACAAACCAAATTTACTGATTTGTTTGAAGCTGGTGATGTGCGTAAAACGTTCACAACCACGGCAAGTAATCGCATTTTTACCCGCAAATTTTTAGACCGATTTGGTGATGTTCCAGTCGTACGTACGGCTGAAATGTACCTGACTCGCGCAGAATGTAACCAACGTTTGGGTACATCCGTAGGTGCTGCACCACTGGCTGACGTGAATAGAACGCGCACCAGAGCTGGTTTGGCTGCCTTGGGCACTGCAACTCTGGCTGCGATTCTGAAAGAACGCCACCTCGAATTGGCATTCGAAGGCAATTATCTGGATGACATCAAACGCACCCGGGCTAGTGTAGGCACCAAACCTTTTGGTGACAACCTTCTGGTATTGCCCATTCCACAACGGGAAACGGATACTAATAAGAACTTGGCTCAGAATCCGGGGTACTAATCTGCAGACGGACTGATCTAAGTTTTAATACAACGTGAAAGGCCACTCTTGCAAAAGGGTGGCCTTTCTGCATTTTAAGGTTTCAACTGAATGGTATAATGGTAACCTTGGTTGGATGAGTTTGTATCAGGTGTTGGTGATTCTGAAGAAGTTGCACCACTTATAGTATACTGAATCGACAGTGGAGCGGGTAGGGGAGGAGCCTCTGTTGACATATCCTGATTCACCTGCAGTTTAAAGTGGATATTCAAAGTTCGGTGGTGTTGCACTTTTAATTTATAAGCTTTGGATACTTCAAACTGCAACAATTGTACCAATCTGATGGCCTCTTCGTCACAACCGTGCCCTAAACTGGCAATGACCTGGCTTTTGAACACCTTCCCCAAGTGGTCAATGCTAAATCGAATTCTTACCGTTCCTTCTATTTTTGCCGCAATCGCTTCAGAGGGATATTGCAAGTTGTTTTGAATAAAAAGCAGCATGGCTTTTTGCCCACCAGGGTAAACCGCCCCTTTGATGAAATGATTGTCTCTTTTTTGCTGAGCCATAAAAATTTTCTAAAAAAATCGAAAGATCATTAAGCAAATTAATCGGCAATTTATCAGGGATTTAGCTAAAATGACCATTTGTAATGTTAAGCCAAAGTTAAGTCGATCCTTGACTTTCTCCACTTAATTTTTTATATTTAATTCAAATCAGTGGATCAAATCAGTGGCCTTGATGAATACTGTTCGATTCTACGGGGCAATAAAAAAATGAACACTTATTTTTGCCCCAATACTACGCTAAGAGAATCGATGACAACCTAAACGAATGATAGTAGAAGGATTCCTGAAGTATTTACAGTACGAAAAACGCTTTTCCGTGCATACCACTGATGCCTATAAGGTTGATTTGGAGCAATTTAGTGTTTTTTTGCGAAGCCAATACGAAATCGTCGAACCTGCGATTATCCAACACATCCACATCCGGTCCTGGGCTGTCTCCTTAATGGAGCAAAAGTATTCTGCTTCTTCTATTCGGCGCAAGTTGTCTACCCTCAAGTCTTATTTCCGCTTTTTGCAGCGGGAGCAAGTGATTACACGCTCGCCAATGTTACAGGTGAGTTTACCCAAGTTGGGAAAAAGACTACCTAGCGTGGTTCCAGAACAATACCTGGAACAAATGCTCAATGCGATAGACCCTGCCGATGATTACGAAAAACTGCGCAATCAATTGGTTGTAGAGTTGTGCTACCTTACCGGTATGCGCCGTGGAGAGCTTGTGAACCTCAAGGTCAGTGACCTGAATTTAAGTGCCTTTACCATTAAGGTATTGGGAAAAGGAAACAAGGAACGTCTGATCCCCATTTCCCATGCTACGGCAACACTCTTGCGGCAGTACCTGGATTTGCGTCAGCAGACTTTTCCAAATACCCCAGAGTTGGCTCTCCTGCTGACCAAAGATGGAAAAGCCGCTTACGCCAAACTCATCTATCGCATTGTGAAGGACTCCCTGAGTACCATCACCACTCAGGAAAAACGCAGCCCACACGTGTTGCGGCATTCTTTTGCTACTCACTTATCGGATCACGGCGCTGATCTGAATGCAATAAAAGAGTTGCTGGGCCATTCAAGTTTGGCCGCTACTCAAATTTACACTCACCATTCTATTGAGCGACTAAAAAAAATTTACCAGCAAGCTCATCCCAAATCTGGCGCGCAATAAAGCCCGCCATTTCGGAGGATGAAGAATTCATCTTTATTGTCTAACCCTTTAAATCTTGAATTATGGTTGTGTACACTGAAGCAGTACAGTTCAAAGTTGACAGCAAGTTGCTAGACTTTATCGAGAAAAAATTGAGCAAAATCGACCAGTTTTTCGACCGCATCATCAATGCTCGGGTGGTGCTTAAACTGGAAAACACCGGACAGGTCAGAGAAAAAATCGCAGAAGTGCGCATCAATGTGCCGGGCGAAACCCTCATTGCCAAGGTAGGCAGCAAAACCTTTGAATCCGCCGTAGAACAAGCAGTTGATTCCCTCAAACGACAAATCATCAAATACAAAGAAAAAAATACGTAGCGGCAACCCTATGTGGTTGCCGATATTATGGGAACCGTAAGGTTCGCATGGTTGCCGAACTAAGGGCAACCACCTAGGGTTGCCCCAACGGCGAAACGGGTTTAATCAACACCGCAGGAACTAAATTCACCTGCAGTTGGTTAAACCCGTTAAACTTTTTAGTCAGAACCTTTGAAAATATCAACAACCTTACCCTATATTTGCGCCACGCTTCTAGAAAAGGAAAATCAAAGAAAAAAAATTGCGCAAAAATTTGATATTTCTTGGAGAGGCACTATCTTTGCAATCGCTTTCGGAAAAAGACGCCGAAATGCTTACAAAACTTGACATTTTCGACAAAAATAATTGATTTGAACAAGTTGAAAAACCTTGTAAAATCTGGCTTTTAGTCAAACTGATTACATTTTCCGATAAATCATCTACCAACTGATTTTTCACGTATTCTTTTGATTCAAAACCAAAGCTAGGCCAGCATAGCTCAGTTGGTAGAGCAGCTGATTTGTAATCAGCTGGTCGGGGGTTCGAGTCCCTCTGCTGGCTCCATCCCATGAATTCATTCGTGGGTTAGTTCAAATCAATCTTAAAGCTTTTGCTTTGAGTCTCCAAGGGGGTGCGCCGCAGGTGGAGAGGCGGGCCAGACTGTAAATCTGGTGTCTTTGACTGAGTTGGTTCGAATCCATCCACCCCCACAATTTTTGTCATACAAGCGGAAGTAGCTCAGTTGGTAGAGCATCAGCCTTCCAAGCTGAGGGTCGCGGGTTCGAGTCTCGTCTTCCGCTCCATCCAACCCGCTCGATCCCACGATTCAAATCGTGGGTTATCCGTGGGAGGGAATGTGTAAACCCACCCCATGTTTTTAACTGTGGGAGGACATACACAAGACAACCCATGACTTTAGTCGTGGGAACGAACAAGAGAAAAGACATACAAGCCGATGTAGCTCAGGGGTAGAGCACTTCCATGGTAAGGAAGGGGTCAAGGGTTCAAATCCCTTCATTGGCTCCAGGTCATAGATGCTTTTTGTTTCATAATTTACATCCAAAAATTCTATACTGATGGCTAAGGGAACATTCGAAAGAAATAAGCCTCACGTAAACATCGGCACAATCGGCCACGTTGACCACGGCAAAACGACGCTTACGGCTGCAATTACTACTGTTCTCGCTTCTAAGGGTCTAGCAGAGAAAAAAGATTACGACTCAATCGACGCTGCTCCAGAAGAAAAGGAAAGAGGTATCACGATCAATACAGCGCACGTTGAATACGAAACTGAAAAGCGCCACTATGCTCACGTAGACTGTCCGGGTCACGCCGACTACGTTAAGAACATGGTAACGGGTGCTGCTCAGATGGACGGTGCAATTTTGGTTTGTGCTGCAACTGACGGTCCAATGCCACAAACGCGCGAGCACATCCTTTTGGCTCGCCAGGTAGGTGTTCCTGCAATTGTTGTGTTCATGAATAAGGTTGACCTTGTTGATGACCCCGAAATGTTGGAACTGGTAGAAATGGAAGTTCGCGAGTTGTTGGACACTTATCAGTTTGATGGTGACAATGCTGCAGTTATCCAAGGTTCTGCTCTGAAAGCGCTGGAAGGGGATCCAGTTTACGTTCAACGCATCATGGATCTGATGGACGCAGTAGATGCACAAATCCCAGAACCAATCCGTTTGACTGATAAGCCTTTCTTGATGCCTATCGAAGACGTGTTCTCTATCACTGGTCGTGGTACAGTAGCTACAGGTCGTATCGAACGTGGTATCATCAAAGTAGGTGAATCGGTTGAGATCATCGGTATGCAGAAAGAAGGTGAGAAACCATTGGTTTCTACGGTTACAGGTGTGGAAATGTTCCGCAAGATCCTCGACCGTGGTGAAGCTGGTGACAATGCTGGTATCCTGCTCCGTGGTATCGACAAAGAAGCCATCCGTCGTGGTATGGTTATTTGCGCTCCTAACTCAGTTAAACCTCACGTTGAATTCAAGTGTGAAGTGTATGTACTGAGCAAAGAGGAAGGTGGCCGTCACACTCCATTTTTCAAAGGCTACCGCCCACAGTTCTACTTCCGTACCACGGACGTAACTGGCGACTGTACGCTTCCTGATGGAGTAGAAATGGTAATGCCTGGTGACAACGTAACCTTGAATGTGAAACTGTTGAGCCCTATCGCTATGGAAAAGGGTCTTCGTTTTGCGATTCGTGAAGGTGGCCGTACCGTAGGTGCAGGTCAGGTTACTGAAATCCTCAAGTAGTAGTCACACCCCTCGCGGGTGTTAAACTAAACATCTCTGCGTGGGTGTTGTTGACCTGACATCCCAGGACTGTTCTCTTGAAGGCATTAATACTTGTAACGGATGCGTAGAGAAATTTCTCTACAATCACGATATAATATGGAAAAGTAAGCATCTCACCAGCGGTGAGGTGCTTAACTTTTCGATACCATACCACACACGGGCATAGCTCAGCTGGTAGAGCGACGGTCTCCAAAACCGTAGGCCGAGGGTTCAAATCCTTCTGCCCGTGCCATTTCTCCCAACCTATGGCTTTAGCCGTAGGCGGGAAATACTCCAAACCAACCCATGGATTTATTCGTGGGTGGGAAAAATAGTGGCTAACCCACGAATTTATTCGTGGTACATTCGTGCGGAGTCAGAATCTGAGGGTAAGTATAAACCACACACATGGAAAAGATTCAACTTTACTTAAGAGAAAGCTACCAGGAACTAGTCAAAAACGTATCCTGGCCAACTTGGGCAAATTTACAGGCAAATGCAGTAGCCGTTGTGGTTGCAGTATTGCTCTTGGCAACAATTGTGTTTCTGATGGACGTGGTTTCCAAGTTTACATTGGACCTCATCTACGGAATCTAAATAAAATGAAGTGCCGTAAGGCATTCGACAGTTCAGTCCTGTCGAGTGCCTTTTGGCGTTTGTTTAATGATTAAACTTGTTTACAGGTTTGTCGAATAAATTGGTAGAGATCGATGTCTGAAGATAAAAAATGGTACTCATTAAGGGTGATCAGCGGCAAAGAGCGCAAAATCAAAGAGCGCATTGATGCTGAAATTCTGCGCAATGAATGGAATTCATTTATCTCGTCGGTCGTCGTACCTACCGAAAAGGTCTACAAGATCCGCAACGGTAAAAAAGTAATTTCTGAGCGCAACATTTTACCCGGCTACTTGCTTGTGGAAGCAGTGGCTGGAAAACTGAGTGGGGAAGTTGTACAAGTAATTGCCAATGTACCCAATGTCATTCATTTTTTGGGCAAAAACACGCCTGAACCCATGAAAGACGCCGAAGCCAATCGCCTCTTGGGTAAAGTGGACGAATCTCAAGCTGCAGGTGAGTCCCTGATTGAACCATTCATCGTTGGTGAAACCATCAAAATTGTGGATGGACCATTCAGCGAATTCATTGGCGATATTCAGGAAGTGAACGAGGAGAAGAAAAAGCTGAAGGTGATTGTAAAAATCTTTGGCCGGGGCACCGAAGTCGAATTGGGCTTCATGCAGGTGGAAAAAACCTCGTAGGTTCAACCCTATGTGGTTGAACGTTTGTGGTTGACCATTGCAAAATGGTGACCACGAAGGGTCACCATTACAGATTGATTTTCAATATATCGCGTAAAAAGTATCGTTGTTGTTGTTCCTCCGGAATGTGAGCCGGAATGAAACGCTTCCCATCCAACAGCTTTACTCAGCGGTAAAATTATTTACTAAAATGGCAAAGGAAGTAGAAGTTTTCATCAAACTTCAGGTCAAAGGCGGTCAGGCAAACCCAGCTCCCCCCATCGGTCCGGCACTCGGTTCCAAAGGGGTGAACATCATGGAGTTTTGCAAGCGCTTCAATGCCGCTACCCAGGATAAAATGGGTAAGATACTTCCGGTGGTGATCTCGGTTTATAAGGACAAGTCCTTTGAATTCGTGATCAAAACGCCACCGGCAGCTATCCAACTCATGGAAGCCTCCAAAACCCAAAAGGGTTCTGCTGAATCCAATCGGAAAAAGGTAGGTACCGTAACTTGGGATCAGGTAAAAGCGATCGCTGAAGACAAAATGCCCGACCTCAACTGCTTCACTATCGAATCTGCTATGAAAATGATAGCTGGTACGGCACGCAGTATGGGGCTGAACATCTCAGGCACTCCTCCTTGGGGCGGTGCAGAAGTGGAGGCATAATCTTATTTCTTCAAAAGGGAGTCGGCGGCTGAATGCAGTAACCGACGTTGACCTTAAATCTTTTTTGACATGGCAAAAGTTGGAAAGAAAAGAGCCGCTGTCAATGCCAAAGTAGACCGCAATAAGCTGTATACTCTGGAAGAAGGAACTGCTCTAATGAAAGACGTGAACTTGACCAAGTTTGATGCTTCGGTTGACATTCACGTACGCCTGGGTGTCGATCCACGTAAACCGGATCAAGCACTCCGTGGCACCGTAGGTCTGCCACACGGTACGGGTAAAACCAAACGTGTAGCTGTATTTTGTACTCCGGAAAAAGCCGAAGAAGCAAAAGCAGCAGGTGCAGATTACGTAGGTTTGGAAGACCTGATCCAAAAGGTTCAGGAAGGTTGGACGGATGTCGACGTAATCATCGCAATGCCACAAACCATGGCTGCGTTGGGTAAAGTTGCCCGTATCCTCGGCCCTCGTGGCTTGATGCCCAACCCTAAAACTGGTACGGTAACCACCAACATCGGGGAAGCAGTTTCCGAAGTAAAGAAGGGTAAGATTTCCTTCCGCGTTGACAAGACGGGTATCATTCACGCTTCAGTTGGTCGGGTGTCTTTTGACCCTACCCAATTGATCGAGAACATCAATGAATTGCTGAATACACTACAACGTATGAAGCCTTCAACTGCTAAGGGCACTTACATGAAAAGTATTACCCTTGCTACTACGATGAGTCCAGGTGTGAAGATTGATCCCAAAGTGATTCGCTAAGTTTAAAAACAGGAGTCAAATGAATAAGGCTGAAAAGACAGTAACTATCGAAGAGTTGAAGGAGCAGTTTGGAGAAAATAACTATTTCTACCTTGCTGATGCTTCTACCATGTCGGTAACCAATGTCAACAAATTCAGAAAGCTTTGCTTCGAAAATGGTGTCTCTATGCAAGTCATAAAGAACACCTTGGTGAAGAAAGCACTGGAGGGCACTCCTGCTGAGAAAAATTACGCTAGCATTTTTGAAGCACTCCATGGTCCTACCGCCATTTTGTTCTCCAATGATCCCGATGCACCTGCCAACTCGGTTGCTAAAATGCTGAAAGACTATCGTCGTTCAGGTAGTGACCGCCCGTTGTTGAAAGCTGCTTATGTGGATTCTGCGGTGTTCATCGGCGATGATCAATTGGATGCATTGACCAAACTCAAGTCCAAGCAAGATTTGTTGGGCGAATTGATTGGTCTGCTTCAATCACCTGCAAAAAACCTCGTCAGTGCCCTGCAATCTGGTGGTTCTACCATCGCCGGATTGGTCAAGGCTCTCGAAGAGCGCCAAGCGTAATCCCAACCTATGGATTTATCCATGGGAGGGAATACGGGGTCCAACCCACGAATTCATTCGTGGGACATTCCCGTACCTCAGCAAACCCACAAGAATGTTTGTGGGTTGCACACGGTTAAGGCTTCCAAGCTAACCGCTCATTATATACCATTTTCAAACCACTTTTTTAAAAGACATAACAATGGCTGATTTGAAAGCTCTTGCGGAAACGCTTGTAAATTTGACGGTTAAAGATGTTCAGGAACTGGCTGGTATCCTGAAGGACGATTACGGCATTGAGCCTGCTGCTGCTGCTGTAGCAATGGTTGCTGGCCCAGCTTCTGCTGATGCTGCTCCTGCTGCTGTTGAACAAACCGAATTCGACGTTATCCTTCAGTCTGGTGGTGCCAACAAACTGAACGTGGTTAAAGAAGTGAAAAACCTCTTGGGTCTTGGCTTGAAAGAAGCAAAAGACTTGGTTGACGGTGCTCCACAACCACTGAAGACTGGAATTTCTAAAGACGAAGCTGAGTCTTTGAAAGCTAAGTTAACAGAAGCTGGCGCTCAGGTAGAAATTAAATAATTTCTCCTTGCGCAAGCCAAAAGCAATTAGTTACATTGACTTTTACTAGTATAGCTTTTGGAATGGGCAGTGCTTCAAAAATGATTTTTTGAAGCACCAGGGCTTAGGAAATCGACCTTGGTTGTTTCCTAAGCCCATTGCCATATACTTTGTATTGTACATTTTGTGATTTTTATGCGAAAAAATGAAACTTTTTTAACATTGGTTTCATTTACTAGTCAGGAAAACCACTACATAGTTTGACTTGACTATTTTGTACCCCTCGGCTATAAAGGCTTGGGGCTTTTACCATCAACAACAAACTTGTTGCGCAGATGATATTCAATGGTAAAGCACAATCGGCTGAAGCGAAGCGTATTACCTTCAGCAAAACTAAATTTCCCACTCCTTATCCTGATTTCCTTGAAATTCAGCTGAAGTCCTTTCAAGAGTTTTTCCAACTGGAAACAACTCCCGAAAACCGGATGAACGAAGGATTATACAAGGTGTTTCAGGAAAATTTCCCAATCACGGATGCGAGAAACATCTTCGTACTCGAGTTTCTGGATTATTTCATCGACCCTCCCCGTTACAGCATTGAAGAATGTATGCAACGTGGTCTGACCTATAGCGTCCCGCTTAAGGCTAAACTGCGCTTGTCCTGTAACGATGAGGAACACGTCGACTTCCAAACCATTGTACAAGATGTGTTCCTGGGGAACATTCCGTACATGACGCCCAAAGGTACTTTTATGATCAATGGTGCCGAGCGTGTGATCGTATCACAGCTCCACCGTTCACCAGGGGTATTTTTTGGTCAAAGTGTACACCCCAACGGTACCAAAATTTATTCTGCCCGGGTTATCCCTTTTAAAGGTGCCTGGATGGAATTTGCTACCGACATCAACACCGTAATGTATGCGTACATCGACCGGAAGAAGAAATTCCCGGTCACTACGCTGTTGCGTGCCATCGGTTACGACACCGACAAAGCTATCTTGGATATCTTTGACCTGGCCGACGAAGTAACTGCTACCCGTGAGGCGCTCGAAAAAAGCATCGGCCGTAAATTGGCTGCTCGTGTATTGCGCAGCTGGACCGAAGACTTTGTAGACGAAGATACGGGTGAAGTGGTAACCATCGAACGGAATGAGATCATTCTGGAGCGCGATACCATTTTGGACGAAGACAATATTGAAGCAATCCTGGATGCATCGGTGGCTACGGTCATCCTGCAAAAAGAAGACATCGAACAGGATTACTCCATTATCTATAATACCTTGCAAAAGGACCCGACCAGTTCTGAACTGGAAGCGGTACAATACATCTATCGCCAGTTGCGCGGTACTGATCCCCCCGATGAAGAAACGGCGCGTGGCATCATCGAGAAGTTGTTCTTCTCTGATAAACGTTACAACCTGGGTGAAGTAGGGCGCTACAAGATCAACAAGAAACTGCAGTTGGATATCTCGGAAGAGGTATTGGTGTTGACCAAAGAAGACATCATCTCCATCGTTCGGTTCTTGGTGACCTTAATGAACCAAATGGCGGAAATCGACGACATCGATCACCTGGAAAACCGCCGGGTACGCACCGTAGGTGAGCAATTGTATGCTCAGTTTGGTGTAGGTCTGGCGCGGATGGCCCGTACCATTCGGGAACGGATGAACGTGCGCGACAACGAGGTATTTACCCCCGTTGATCTGATCAATGCACGTACCCTGTCATCGGTAATTAACTCCTTTTTTGGAACCAGCCAATTGTCACAGTTCCTGGATCAAACCAACCCACTGTCTGAAATCACGCACAAGCGGCGTATTTCTGCACTCGGGCCAGGTGGTTTGTCCCGTGAGCGCGCTGGTTTCGAGGTTCGTGACGTACACTACTCCCACTACGGCCGTTTGTGTACCATCGAAACCCCGGAAGGACCAAACATCGGTTTGATCTCTACCTTGTGCGTACATGCCAAGATCAATAAAATGGGCTTCCTTGAAACCCCTTACCGGAAAGTAATTGAAGGTTTGGTGGAAAAAGTGGAACAACCATTGTACTTGTCAGCAGAAGGGGAAGACAAAATGCGGATTGCCCAGGCCAACGCCTTGCTGAACAATGATGGTAGTTTTGTCAACGATCGTGTGAAGTGTCGTGAGCACGGTGATTTCCCAGTGTTGACTCCCGACGAGATCGACTACATGGACGTAGCGCCCAACCAAATCGTTGGGGTATCTGCTTCCATGATTCCTTTCTTGGAAAACGACGACGCCAACCGCGCCTTGATGGGCTCGAACATGCAACGTCAGGCAGTGCCACTGATTCGTCCACACTCACCAGTAGTAGGTACTGGTTTGGAAGGGAAAGTTGCCCGTGACTCCCGCATGCTCATTAACGCTGAAGGTGAAGGGATGATCGAATATGTGGATGCTACTGAAATCCACGTTCGTTACGACCGCACACCCGAAGAGCAACTAATTTCTTTCGAAGACAACTTGAAGAAATACAACCTCATCAAGTTTACCCGTACCAATCAGGGTACCTGTATCAACCTGCGCCCCATTGTACGCAAAGGCGACCGCGTTGAAAAAGGACAAATCCTTTGTGATGGTTACGCAACTGAAAAGGGTGAATTGGCTTTGGGCCAAAACATGAAGGTAGCCTTCATGCCCTGGAAAGGATACAACTTTGAGGACGCCATCGTAATTTCTGAGCGCGTAGTACGAGAAGACATCTTTACTTCGGTACACATCGAGCACTTTGAAATCGACGTACGCGACACCAAGTTGGGCGAAGAAGAACTGACCAACGATATCCCGAACGTGAGTGAAGAAGCCACCAAAGACCTGGACGAAAACGGGGTCATCCGCATCGGTGCCTGGGTCAAGGAAGGCGACATTCTGATTGGGAAAATCACACCAAAAGGGGAATCCGATCCTACTCCGGAAGAAAAACTTCTGCGTGCCATCTTCGGTGACAAAGCCGGCGACGTGAAAGACGCTTCCTTGAAGGCGCCCCCCTCTACTACGGGTGTGATCATCGACAAGCAACTTTTCGCCCGTGCGAAAAAAGATAAAGTGCAGAAAAACCAGGAGAAAGACGTACTGTCCAAACTGGATGATCAGCACAAAGTCGCGACCAACGAGTTGTTGACCATTTTGGTGGACAAATTGATGCTTTTGTTGAAAGACAAAACTTCACAAGGTATCCGTACCATTTATGGTGATAACCTGCTGGCCAAAGGAGTGAAATTTACCCAGGACACCCTGCGTGACCTGGATTACACCTCTGTAGACTATACCAACTGGACCGATGAGCCGAAATCCAATGAATTTGTTGCCCGTTTGTTGCACAACTACAGCATCAAACTCAACGAAGAAATTGGCCGCTACAAGCGCGAGAAATTCAACGTGAGCATTGGTGACGAGCTTCCAGCGGGTGTACTCAAGCTGGCTAAAGTATACATGGCCAAAAAGCGCAAGCTGAAAGTGGGTGACAAACTTGCTGGACGCCACGGTAACAAAGGTATCGTATCCCGTATCGTTCGGGCTGAAGACATGCCTTTCCTCGAAGATGGAACACCCGTTGACATCGTGTTGAACCCACTCGGGGTACCTTCACGGATGAACTTGGGCCAAATCTTCGAAACCGTATTGGG
>NZ_JBGSLK010000071.1:0-57969 GCF_041740695.1 Haliscomenobacter sp.
CGACTTGGACGAGGATAATGTCAACATCGCTCGCGGCAGCCTCAACCTTCTCAACCTCCCTCAACCATCTAAACCCCTCAACTATGTTAAACTTTCCCCTTCCACTAAACTTCCCCCCCTTTTTCTCGTCTTATTCCTAAAGCCCATAATTATGCAGCAGAAATTACCTCTTTCGTTTTTATTGGTTCTGATTGGATGGGGTGTAAGCTCGGCGCACAATCCAGTTTGGACCCTGGATATTGCCCCGATCCTTTACAAACACTGCACCCCGTGCCACCGCGAGGGCGGCTTGGCACCCTTCCCGCTGGTGAGTTACGAAGATGCCTATTTTAACCGTTTTTCAATTGAATACTCGGTTAAAACTGGGAAAATGCCGCCTTGGCCACCTGATCCCACCTATAGTCGTTTTGCCCACGAGCGCCTGATGAGTGCCGATGAAATCCACCTGATCCAGGAATGGGTTGCTGGTGCCGCCTCTTATGGCAATCCCAAAGATGCCCCCAAAGCCCCGGAATACACTACCGCTCCAGGGATCAGTACGCCAGAGTTGAGCCTGCAAATTCCGGAATACACCATTTCTGGGGAAAAGGATGTATATCGCTGCTTCCCCATTGCGAGTGGGGTGAATGTGGACAAATACATTACTGCCTTTGAATGTGTGCCTGGCAATGGGGAGGTTGTGCACCACGTATTGGTGTATGCAGATACGGCCAAAACGGTTTTGAGCCTTGATGCCCGCGATCCAGGGCCGGGTTATACCAGCTTCGGTGGGGTGGGATCTCAATCGGCGGTGCAAATTGGTGCCTGGGTGCCCGGCAGCCGCCCAACTTTTTACCCCAAAGGGATGGGCCAATTGTTGACCAAAAATGCCACCATCATCCTGCAAGTACATTATGCTCCGGGATCAAAAGGGAAAACCGATCGAACCCGTTTCATCGCACGCCTGGAATCGGGACCGATGCGGCGATTGGAGACACTGCCTTTGCTCAACCACTTTTTGTCCCTGACCAATGGGCCGCTTGTTTTACCCGCCAATCAGGTGAAAACCATTAAATCACAATTGAGAGTTCCGGTTCAAGGTACCGTGATTGCCGTAGCACCACACATGCACCTATTGGGTAAATCCATCAAGGTTTGGGGCATTACGCCCAAAAAAGATACCCTGAAAGTCATCCGCATCAACGATTGGGATTTTCATTGGCAAGGGTTTTATTTGTTTCCCAAAGCAATGGTGATTCCGGCAGGGACAACCGTGTATGGCGAAACCGTATACGACAATACCACCACCAACTTTAGCAACCCGAATTCACCGCCCAAAGAAGTGCGGGTAGGGGAGGGCACTACGGATGAAATGATGTTAGTCTACTTCACCTTCACAGCGTACCAGCCGGGGGACGAGAACCTGATCCTGGCCCCTGAGGCAGTGACTGATAGCCGGGAAATCAAATTGGAAGAACTGGAGCTCAAAGTAGCACCCAATCCAGTCCATTCCAAAGCCCTTATTTCTTTTACCCTCAAGGAGGCAGAACCCATTTGGTTGGATGTGTTTGATGTGCAGGGGCGTTGGGTGCGGAGTTTGGCGACCAATCAAAGTATGGCTGCTGGAGAGAATCAAAAAGAGTTGGATCTGGGTGGTTTGCAGAGTGGGGCCTATTATCTGCGTTTGCGAACGGTTAAGGGGTATGCTTCGAGTCAATTGGTAAAATTGTAGGGTTTCCCGGAAAACCTTTATTTTGGCGTTCTCAACCTACACGCATCATGACCATCAACTTAAACAGCGTTGAATTGCCAAACTTTGGCATGCCCTCCACCGAACCAAGCCTGAGCCAAGCCATTTACGAAGCGCGCATCAACCAATTGCACCAAAAAATGCAGGCCGAAGCCCTCGATTTTGTGATCGTTTATGGCGATCGTGAGCACAACGCCAACACCACTTACCTCTGTGGCTACGATCCACGTTTTGAAGAGAGTTTGTTGATCGTTGGCAAAACGGGCACCCCTCACTTGTTGCTGGGCAACGAAGGCTGGGGTTACGCGGAATTGGCCCCGCTCCCGGTACACCGGGTTTTGTTTCAATCCCTGAGTTTGATGGGGCAAGACCGCCTTTCGGGTGTATCCTTGGGCCGGGCTTTGAGTGACGCTGGAATTACTGCCGAAAGTACGATTGGTGTAGCAGGCTGGAAATACTTTTCCGAGGCTGAATTTACCGATCCAGATTATTGTTTTGAAACGCCATCTTACCTGATTGATGCCCTACGCAAGCTCAGTGGCAACTACCGCCAGGTGCGCAACGCCAATGCGCTGTTGATGAACCCGGACGATGGGCTGCGCATTTTGAACGAAGCAGAACAATTAGCCTTATTTGAATTTGCCGCCTGCCTTACTTCCACTGGCCTCAAAAATGTACTCTTCAACATGCAGCCGGGCATGACCGAAATGCAGTGCGCCACTTTGATGCAGCACAACGGCTTCCCCTTGGGAGCCCATACCATGTTGACCAATGGCTCGCGTGCAGCTTACGGCCTACCTAGTCCATCGATGAACACGCTCAAGGTAGGCGAACCTTTTACCATGGCCATGTGCCTCTGGGGTGGCTTGAATGCCCGGGCGGGCTGGTTGGTACACGATGAAACGGAATTGCCGGATGGGGTAGGGGATTACCTGCAAAAACTAGCCATTCCTTATTTCCGGGCCATCGTCAAATGGTACGAGCACATTGGCATCGGCGTGCCTGCTGGGGAATTGTACGACCTCATCCACGCCGAAATAGGGGATCCATTTTTTGGGGTAAAACTCAATCCTGGGCATTACATCCACATCGATGAGTGGGTGCATTCGCCAGTGTTTAAAGGGTCGGAGCTGAAATTCAAATCGGGCATGGCCTTGCAAGTGGATGTGATACCCGGTACTGGTACAGCGTATCACACCAGCAATATTGAAGATGGGATCGCGCTGGCGGATGAGACCCTACGGGCTGAATTGGCGCAGAAATTCCCGGAAATGTGGCAACGGATTCAAGCCCGCCGGAAATTTATGGCTGAAGTGATCGGGATAAACTTGAAACCGGAGGTGTTGCCTTTTAGCAATATTCCAGCGTATTTGCCGCCGTATATGTTGAGCCCGAGGAGGGTGTTAACGGTGCAGCAATAAAAAAAGGGCACATTCTCGTTGTGGAATGCGCCCTTTTTTTGATCAGTTGGAAAATCTTACCGATTCCCCGCCGACATAAAGATCCTCCGCCAGTTGATCCCCTTCGCCAGGCTACCTTCCTTCAGTGAAAACCAAATCAGTAGCGGCTTACCCACCACATGGTCTTCAGGAACAAAGCCCCAGTAGCGTGAATCTTCGGAGTTGTGGCGGTTGTCCCCCATCATCCAGTAATAATTCTGCTTGAAGGTATAGCTAGTGGCTTCTTTGCCATTGACGTAGAACTTGCCATTGCGTTCCGCAAAATCGTTCCCTTCGTATTTGCCAATCACCCGGCGGTACAGGGCGATGGACTCGGGGTTGAGGGCAATGGTTGCACCTTTTTTCGGAATGTAAATCGGGCCGAAGTTGTCCAGATCCCAGCTACCAAAATGGGCGGTATCATAAGGAAACAAGCGGCTTTGAGTCCGACTCATATCAACGTTTTCGATCACGATGTTTTTATCCATCGCCTTGAGTTTGTTCTTTTGTTCGTTGTTCAGAATCAGCATCATGTTGGCACTGCCGCCACTAACTCCTTGCAGTTGATCCTCCGCCGAAATGCCCCAATCACTGAACTGCTGGGTGTTGATGCCTGCCCCTGAAGGGTTGTACACTTGGTACATGTATTGCAAGTACTTGGGATTGGCACCAGGCTTTCCATTGATGTACACCTGGCGATTGCGGATTTGCAAGGAATCACCGGCCAAACCAATACAACGTTTGATGTAGTGGTCCATTTTGTCCATTGGGCGTGTGACCAAGGGGGCTTGTCCGATACTAATCATAGCGCTTGGTTCGGGAGGAATACTTCCTCGCCTCGCATCGTAAATGCTCCAGGTGCGATTAGGGAAAATATACACACTATCACCTTCAGGGTAGTTGAATACCACTGGGTCGTTGTGGTCGATGCCTTCAAATGCCCTCAGTCTATTGTATTTGAGCTTGGGTTTTTCCAGGTAAGATTCAGTGTTGAGGATCGGGATGCGGTTGTGCAACAATGGTACCATCGCCACCGTCTGTGGCATCCGCAGGCCGTAGCTGGGTTTGCTCACAAACAAAAAATCGCCCACCAGCATGGAACCTTCCATCGAAGAAGTCGGAATCACATAGGCTTCGATCAAAAACATCCGAATAAAAGCTGCAGCAAAAACGGCAAAAACGATGGCTTCAGTCCATTCGCGAATTCCTGATTTTTTGTAAGGGTTTTCGGCCAATAATTTTTTGTGCTGCCGCTCATTGGTCCGAGATTCGTGCAATTTTTGGCGGTAATCCCGCTCCTTGGGCAAAATTGGCCCTTCGTATTTGTCCGTTTTATTGGTGCCCAGGTACAGGAAATAAAAAGGGGCAAACAGTACCGCCAGAAAACTGTGGTAAAATTTGAGTTTACCAAAAGACCGTGCCATATCCACCGCTAAACCAGCGTAGATGAAGATGTTGACGATGGGAAACAAGAGAAAAATGGCGTGGGTGGCTTTGCGCCCCACCAGTTTACACCAAACAACAAAGTTGTATCCTGGAACCAAGCCTTTCCAAGCTTCTTCTCCACATTTTTGAAAAATGAAGTATAAACTTACACTCAACAATACGTAACTCAATACAAAAAACAGGATCATGCTCTGCGTAATTTGTGTGATGGATTGTACGAAAGCCCAAATATAAGGCTTTCAGGGTTAGTTGGGTAACCTTAAATAAAATTACAGTCTTGAAACAAATATTAAAGAACGGAAATGAAATAAAGTAAACACTTGACAGGCTCTTTTTTGATTTTGCTGCGTTGCTCGTCAGTTGCGTAGTTTACTATGCGCCTTCCTCGTGCCTTGCCAAATCAAAAAATAGCTAAGTCAACTCGTTTACTTTATTTCATTTCCGTTCTTAAGCGGGTTGTAAATCAATCAGGGTTACTTCAGGCAAAATGCCCACCCGGCCTGGATACCCCAAAAAGCCCAAGCCACGATTGACGTACAAAAACTGTTCACCCTGCTGATACAGACCCGCCCATTGTTTGTACATAAATTGAGCTGGGCTCCATCTTATCCAGCCGGGAATTTCTACGCCAAACTGAAACCCGTGGGTGTGTCCCGAAAAAGTAACGTGAATGTCCTTAAATTCCGGGACAATTTGAACATCCCAATGCGAAGGGTCGTGTGAAAGCAAAAGTTTGACATTGACCCCATCCGATCCCTGGTGCGCATCTGCCAAACGGCCCATTTTGGGAAATTGGGGCAAAGCCGAGTAGTTTTCAACCCCAATGACCGCTATTTTTTCATCATTGATGTCGAGGATGCGGTGCTCGTTCATCAATAAGTTCCAACCCAATTTTTTGTGAATTTCTTTAAGGTTTTCCAAGTTGGCCTCCTTTTCTTCCGCATTTTTCCAGTTGTGGTAGTCCCCGTAATCGTGGTTGCCTAAAACGGAATACACTCCGTACTTGGCTTCAATTTTGTCAAAAACATCCATGTAATCCGCCATTTCATCGGCGTGGTCATTAACCAAATCTCCGGTAAAAAAGACCAGATCGGGCTTTTGCGCATTGATGATGTCGATCGCGTTTTTAACCGGATCTTTGAAGGTAAAACTCCCCGAGTGGATGTCCGAAATTTGTACAATTTTTAATCCTGCCAATTTGGGTGACAAACCTTTAATGCCAATGGTTTGCTGGAACAACTTATACCGATAGGGATTGCGGAGGATACCGTAAGACAGGGTGAAGAAAGGGATGGCACCCATAAACACGCCCATTTTACTCAAAAACTTGGAGCGACCAATGTCAAAATTGGGATCCCCGTTCACCCGTTGAGCGACCCACATGGTCAGGCGGCGCAAATCGTCGATGAGCAACATGGGTAAAATGAGAAACTTGGAAATATAAATGATGAACACCACCGTACGTGAGTAGGTCTCCATGTTTTTGCTCCAGCCATCAGCCCAGCCCCAATTATGGGCCAGCAGGTAAAACACGCTAAATGCTGTAAGGCCCCAAAAAAAGCCATAGGCAATATTTTTTGCCAACATCGACCAGTCTTGCACAATCAGTTTAACCGCTTGAAAACTATAAAAGTCGATGACCAATAACACAAGGATGAAGATAGTGAATCGCATTTTGATTGGATTGATAAACACTCGTTTAACACTAGATTAGGACAAAGGGATTAATTTTACGTGTAAATTTGCGTTTTCTTAGACCATAAATCAAATATGCTGGACAAAATACCCAATCTTAAGCATCTGGATAGTGGAAACTTTTTCCTTATTGCTGGTCCTTGTGCCATCGAGGGAGAAGACATTGCCTTTGAAATTGCTGAAAAAGTACACCAACTATGTACCCAATTTCAAATTCCCTACATCTTTAAAGGCTCCTACCGCAAAGCCAATCGTTCACGCCTCGATTCCTTTACCGGGATCGGTGATGAACAGGCACTGGAGGTGTTGAAAAAAGTAGGCCAACACTACGGCATTCCTACGGTTACGGATATTCACACCGACGAAGAAGCGGCACTGGCTGCACAATACGTCGATGTGCTGCAAATCCCGGCATTTTTATGTCGCCAAACCAGCCTTTTGGTGGCCGCAGCTGACACGGGCAAGGTGGTCAACGTCAAAAAAGGACAGTTCATGAGCGCCGAAGCCATGAAGTATGCGGTGGATAAAATTCGTCAATCGGGCAATGAAAAAATCATCCTCACCGAGCGCGGAGTAACCTTTGGCTATCAGGATTTAGTGATCGATTACCGCGGGCTGCCCGTGATGCAATCTTTCGGAGTGCCTGTCGTTTTGGATTGTACTCACTCACTCCAACAACCCAACCAAGACAGTGGTGTAACAGGTGGCCGACCCGCCCTCATTGAAACGGTAGCCAAAGCGGCCATTGCTGTAGGGGTAGATGGTTTGTTCCTAGAAACCCATCCGCGCCCATCTGAGGCCAAATCCGATGCGGCAAATATGTTACCTTTGGAACGTTTGGAAGCCATGTTGGAAAAATTGGTGAAAATCCGGAAATCAATACTATAAGAACTTATGAAAAAATTGCTGCTAGCCTGTGTTCTTTTTGCGTTGCCGCTGCTGATCCATGCCCAGATCAAGCGCACCATTCATGAAGTGATCGAGGTGTCGGATACCATCCAAACCCTCACTTTTGAATTTTATGATTCGCTCAAAGTGCAAACCTGGCCCAGCAATTCGATCATGTTGGAGATTTTTGTGATCCACAAAGAAAACAGCACCGATAGTGTACTCAAGGGTTTGATCGAACAAGGGCGGTATCGTTTGGATCCCGTGAAATCGGTGGATCGTTTGCACGTCAAGTTTGACTTGCGCAACCGGGGCATTTTGAATACGCTCACCAGTGGCGAAATCCCCGAAGAAGTCAGCATCAATATTTTTATCCCCGAGGATTTTGTCGAGGGTCAAAAAGGGGAATGGACCCGCAAAAAAATGCCGTGACGCACGAAATCGATATAAAAATGCTGCCCGCCGAAGCCAAAGATGAAACGGCCATCCGGCGCAAGGCAGCCAGTAAATTAAATTTGCGGGAAGATCAAATCCAGGATTTACGCGTTCTGCGCCGCTCAGTAGATGCCCGGAGCAGCCAGCCCATTTTTTTGCTGCGGGTAGCTGTATATGTTGGCGAAGCGTATGAGGCCGAGCCAGCCATCCTGGCCCAACTGAAATCGGTTGCTGATCGCCCTGCTGTGATCATTGTAGGCGCAGGCCCTGCGGGGTACTTTGCAGCAATGGAGTTGATTGAACAAGGCTTGAAGCCGATCGTGCTGGATCGGGGTACCGATGTGCGCACCCGCCGCAGAGATTTAAGAGCCATCCAGCAGTTTGGACAAGTTAACCCCCATTCCAATTATTGTTTTGGCGAAGGAGGTGCCGGGACTTACTCCGATGGCAAACTCTACACCCGCTCCCACAAACGCGGCACCATCGACAAGGCCATGCAACTGCTGGTTGAACACGGGGCCTCTTCCGAAATCCTCATCGACGCCTACCCGCATATTGGTTCCAATAAATTGCCGAACATCGTGGCGAATATTCGGGCAACCATCGAGCACTACGGTGGAGAAGTCCATTTCGACAGTTATGTTACCGATTTTATCCTGCACCAGGGGCGGATGCTGGGCGTAGTGGTCAATGAACAGCAGGAATACCGGGGCGAGGCCGTTATTTTGGCCACAGGCCACTCTGCCCGCGACATTTATTACCTGCTCCATCGCCATCAAATTGCCCTTGAGGCCAAACCTTTTGCCTTGGGCGTTCGCATCGAGCATTCCCAGCAACTCATCGACCGCATCCAATACCACCTGCCTGATCGGGGTGAACATTTGCCCGCGGCCAGTTACAAGCTGGTGACTCAGGTGGCTGGACGGGGTGTTTTTTCATTCTGCATGTGCCCCGGTGGCCTGGTAGTACCCGCCGCAACCGCGCCCGGGGAAATCGTGGTGAATGGCATGTCACTATCGCGCCGCGATTCTCCGTACGCCAACTCAGGGACGGTGGTCGCCATTGAAATGGAAGACCTGGTACCCTTCATGCAGCACGGCGTGTTTGCGGGCCTGGAATTCCAACGCAGTGTGGAACAAGCCATGTTCAATTTTGGTGATGGCAGCCAAAAAGCACCAGCGCAACGCTTGACCGATTTTGTCAAAGCAAAAATATCGAGTGATTTACCGGGCTCTTCTTACATCCCGGGTTTAGTGCCCGCACCCTTACACGAATTGCTCCCTGCAGCCATCTACAATCGCCTCAAACAAGGCGTGGCGGATTTTGGCCGCAAAATGAAAGGTTATTACACCGAAGATGCCAATGTGATTGGCACCGAAAGTCGCACCAGCTCGCCGATTCGGATTCCACGCAATGCGGAGACTTATATGCATGACGGGGTTCAGGGCTTGTTCCCTTGTGGTGAAGGCGCGGGGTATGCTGGTGGGATCATTTCAGCGGCGATGGATGGGCAGAATGTGGCGAAGGGGGTGAAGGCGTTTGTGGGCGGGTGAAGGCCAATGAAAAATCGCCACTTAAATTAAAAAACCCACCCAAAAGTTACAAATCTTCGGGTGGGTCAGCAAAGTCCCTTTGGTTAGCTACTCACGGCTTCCCAATTAAAACTTTACCCCACAGCTTCCAACTCCGGCTGCTGCTTCAGTTCCACCTTTTTCGGAACATCCTTGATCGCTGCCTGCGTAGCCGCCAAACGTGCAATCGGCACCCGGAATGGTGAACAACTCACGTAGTCCAGCCCACTGCGGTGGAAGAACTCAACCGAAGCAGGATCACCACCGTGTTCGCCGCAAACCCCAAGTTCCAAATCTGGCCTAACCGAACGTCCCTTTTGTACAGCCATTTGTACCAACATGCCCACTCCTTTTTGGTCGATAGACTGGAATGGATCCTTTTCGTAAATGCCGTTTTTCAAGTAATGAGGCAGGAATTTGCCCGCATCGTCGCGGGAGAAGCCCAAAGTCAATTGCGTAAGGTCGTTGGTACCAAATGAGAAGTATTCGGCCTGACTGCCTACGCTATCCGCGATCAGCGCTGCACGAGGGGTTTCGATCATGGTGCCGACCAGGTAGTGGACCCTATCTTTCCGCTCCGCAAAAACCATTTCTGCGGTACGGCGAATGACTGCGGCCTGCGCATTGTATTCGCGAACGGTACCAATCAGAGGAACCATGATTTCCGGTTTTACCGTAATTCCTTTGGCTTGTATGTTCAGTGCGGCCTCAAGGATGGCCCGGGTTTGCATTTCCGTTATTTCGGGATAGGTGATCCCCAGGCGGCAGCCCCGGTGGCCCATCATTGGGTTGAATTCTTCCAATTCTTCGACGCGCATCTTGATTTTGCCCAGCGAAACCCGCATTTCCTGTGCCATCACTTGCT
Organism: Haliscomenobacter sp.; assembly: GCF_041740695.1. Classification (GTDB taxonomy): domain Bacteria; phylum Bacteroidota; class Bacteroidia; order Chitinophagales; family Saprospiraceae; genus Haliscomenobacter. The sequence goes on from NZ_JBGSLK010000071.1 coordinate 10,069, forward strand.
GACTGGCTTCATCGTGCGGTACAAACTCGTGCAGTGGTGGATCGAGCAGGCGGATGGTTACGGGCAGGTCGTGCATTTCGCGGAAAATGGCTTCAAAGTCGCTGCGCTGCATCGGCAACAGTTTGGCCAAGGCTTTGCGGCGACCAAATTCATCGTCGGCCAGAATCATTTCCCGCACCGCACGAATGCGATCCCCCTCAAAGAACATGTGCTCGGTACGGCAGAGTCCAATACCCGTAGCGCCGAATTCGCGAGCGATCAGCGCTTCTTCGGGTGTATCGGCATTGGCCCGTACTTCCATGCGGCGGTATTTGTCCGCGAGGGCCATGAGCATACCAAAGTCGCCACTCAGTTCCGCATTTTTGGTGGTAATTTGTCCTTCGTACACTTCACCAGTAGAGCCATTGAGCGAAATCCAGTCCCCTTCGTGCCAGGTTTGTCCGTCGATAGTCATCGTGCGGTTTTTGTAATCCACGTGGATGGCACCAGCCCCAGAAACGCAGCATTTACCCATCCCACGAGCCACTACTGCAGCGTGTGAAGTCATGCCACCACGGGCGGTGAGGATACCTTTGGCCACACTCATCCCCCGCAGGTCTTCGGGTGAGGTTTCCAGGCGCACCAAAATGACGGACTGACCATGTTTGGCCCATTCTTCGGCATCCTCGGCAAAAAAGACAATTTGGCCAGTGGAGGCACCAGGCGAAGCTGGGAGGCCACGCGCCAATACCTGTGCATTTTTCATGGCCTCGCCATCAAAAATGGGGTGCAACAACTCATCCAATCGGTGGGGGTCTACCCGCAACAAAGCTGTTTTTTCATCAATCATCTCTTGCTCCAACATTTCCATGGCAATGCGGACCATGGCGGCGCCGGTGCGTTTGCCGTTGCGGGTTTGCAACATCCAGAGTTTTCCTTCCTGGATGGTGAATTCTACGTCCTGCATGTCCTTGTAGTGGTTTTCGAGCTTTGTTTCAGCTGCTACCAACTGTTGGTACACTTCAGGCATGATTTCTTCCAGGGAAGGGTAGTTTTTGCGGCGTTCTTCTTCGCTGACACAAGCCAGTTGTGCCCAACGGCGGGAGCCCTCCAGCGTAATTTGTTGAGGAGTACGGATCCCCGCTACAACATCTTCTCCCTGGGCATTGACCAGGAATTCTCCGTTAAAAAGGTCTTCGCCAGTACCTGCATCGCGGGTGAAAGCTACGCCAGTTGCACTGGAATCGCCCAAGTTGCCAAAAACCATGGCTTGTACGTTGACGGCAGTACCCCAGGATTCAGGGATGTCATTCAATTCGCGGTAAACCCTAGCTCGGTTGTTGTTCCAGCTTTCAAAAACGGCGACTACTGCACCCCAGAGTTGTTCCCAGGGATCCGTAGGGAAATCACGGCCCAAACGCGCACGAATCAATGATTTGAAGCGCTGAACAAGTTCGCGCAAATCATTGGCATCCAAATCGGTATCTAGTGTGACGCGGCGCTCCTCTTTGAGCATGTCGATGATGACTTCAAATGGGTCGTGGTCTTCTTTGGAAACGGGTTTTAGCCCCATCACCACGTCGCCATACATTTGTACAAAACGGCGGTAGGAGTCCCAGGCAAAACGCTCATTGCCTGTTTTGCGGGCCAGGCCTTCCACCGCACGATCGTTGATGCCCAAATTCAGGATGGTGTCCATCATACCTGGCATAGAGGCACGGGCACCCGAGCGAACGGATAAAAGGAGGGGATCGTCGTCGTTGCCAAAAGTTTTTCCCATCTCTTTTTCCAGCAAGGCAACTCCCGCTTCAACCTCAGCTTTGATGAGGTTCAATACGTAGTCCTTGCCTTTTTTAGTGTATTCGGTACAGGCTTCGGTCGTAATGGTAAATCCGGGGGGAACCACAATTCCCAAGCGGCACATTTCGGCTAGATTAGCGCCTTTTCCACCGAGTAAATTTTTCATGGAGGCTTCGCCCTCCGTCCTGGAGGCGCTGAAGACGTAGACATACTTCTGTTGCATAGCTTGACAAATGATGTAGTCTGATAAATGATATCGATGCCTAAGCTATCAGGTTTACAAATCTGAAAAAAGGAGGGATGTCATGCGGAAAATTGAATAAAGTCAGTACATTGTCCAAGTAACCTTCTGTTCATACAGTCTAATGACCAAATCCTCGACATGAAAGCCATTATGGACCTCATTGGTCGCATCTGTATCTCGCTGATTTTTTTCTATGAAGCCTATGACTCCATCATGTATGCCAAGGCAACCAAGCAGATGATGACCGATTATGGCCTGGTGTGGCGACAAGATTTACTCTTTTATGGCGCTGTAGTGGCTTTGGTATTGGGCAGCATTTTGGTTTTGATTGGGTATCGGGCCAGTTTAGGCGCTTTTTTGTTGCTGGCTTATTGGATTCCCGTAACCCTGATTGTACATTCGTTCTGGAATGATGCCCCGGAACTGCGGCGGATGGAATCCATTCAATTTATGAAAAACATCGCCATTGCCGGGGGGCTGCTTTCAGTGCTGGTTAATGGGAGTGGCAAAATCAGTATTCGCCGCTTGTTTGCTACTTTTCGGGTACGTAATGCGTAAGAGTTGGTCTAGGGAGAAGAAATTTATTTTTTTCATATATAAAACCCTTTTCTCTGTTTTTTTGTATCTTTACGAGTACCCGATCGGTTTTTAATCGTTCATTCAGGATATTTACTTCTAAAAAAAGTGACAAACGTGGTTAAGGCAATAATCGTTGAAGACGAGATTAAAGGAAGGAATAATCTCAAGAACTTGCTCAAACAACACTGTGAGCAGGTTGAAATCATTGGGGAAGCCGGAACCAACTCCGAGGCTTTGGTCCTGTTGTCTGATGAGACTATAGAGCCCGATGTTGCCTTTTTAGACATAAGCCTTCCCGACGGACTGATATTTCAAATGCTCAGTCAGTTGGAAAATTTAGATTTTGAGATTATCTTTGTCACAGCTTACGAAGAGTACGCCATCAAAGCCTGTGAATACAGCTCGATCGGCTACATTTTGAAGCCGATTGACCCCGACGCGCTAAAAGAAGCCGTCAGCCGGATTCGTATCCGTACCAAAAATCAAATGGATAAGCGTCTGGAAATTTTTAGCGCTTATTACAACAACCCCAATGCTTTTTCAAAAATGAGCATTTCTGCTGTAGACGGCATCTACTTTGTCAACATCAAAGACATTGTACGCTTCGAAGCAGAAGACAATTATACCCACATCTACCTCAACAGCAGTGAAAGAATCACTGCATCCCGCACAATCAAATCATACGAAGATTTGTTAGCTCCCTTCAATTTTTACAGGGTACACAAACGCCATGTGATCAATTTGAACTACATGCGCAAGTTTGTGAAAGGAGAAGGAGGCTTCGTGATTATGGATGACAACATCAAGATCGAAGTTTCCCGTCGGCGTCGACCTGCATTTATGGAGCAACTCCGCAGATTACAGGAAGGACCGGTGCAGTAGGTACAAAAATTGAATTTTTTTCATTTTTTTTACCTCAAAAATCTCTTAAAAACTTAGTTTTGGCAGGGTTTGTAGCTTGCATACAAGGTTGTGTCTTGTAGTTGTATGTACAACTTCAGGATAAATTGACGTTTATTACTTGGTACTTTGGGGTAGTGTTCTTAACTTTCGCAATAGGAACCGATTTAAGCAATTTTTTATCCCATAAAACGCACTCATATGGGAAAACCAAAAGATGAAAAAAAGAACCTGGACGACCTGAAAAAAGACCTGAAAACCGTCAAGAAAGAAGATATGAAAAAGATCACTGGCGGTAAAAAGGATGGTAAGAACTGGAACAATGGCTGTGGGGGAATCATCCCGCAGTAGACTATGTTTCGAATGTCCGAACGCTGTTCTTAAAAACGGAAAAACCTCCTGCAAGCATTTTGCCACAGGAGGTTTTTCCATTTCACGCTGATAAAATACTGTCTATAGCTTGACAAATGAAGCACGTTGCCCATCTTGGGTGATGAGCCAATAACGACCTACGCCTAGATCTTGTACGTCTAATTCTCTACGCGTGGTATTTTCCTGTACCATCCGACCTACTGCATCATAGATGCGGATGCGGGTTGCTTCGTTCAAACCCATCAAATAGAGTTTCTCTCGCACCGGATTTGGAAAGAACTGCAATTCTTGATAAGGGATGTCTCGCGTTGAAGTCATGGTACTTACCGTCAGATTGATCACCTTACTTTCTTTCAGCTCGTCGATGTCGTCCCAGGTTTTTGCTTTCAATTTGTGAACGCCCAAGGGCAGATTGTTGAGTGTGATGGCGTAAGGGGGCTGTCCGTCCTCACCGATTTTTACATCATTCAGGTAAAGCTCTACTTTGATGATTTCCCCATCGGGGTCATTCGCATCCAACTTGACTGTCAAGGGTTTACTCTGTAGAATTGTGGTATCCTTGGTCGGATTTTGGAAGAGTAGATTGGGTGGAGCATTGACAATGACCGCTACGGGGGACGACGTACTGGAAGCCCCAAAGTTGTCAAAGGCTTTGGCCGCATAAATGTAGCCTCCTGAGCTTAAGTTGTTGACAATGAAGGTAAAAGGAGATTCGATGTCTTCTCCTAGTTTTTCACCATTTTGCCAAAACTCCACTCGACTCACAACGCCATCGGCGTCGCTAGTGCTCACTTGTAGGGTCAACACACTACCAGGAGTGTATTTTGCCCCGGTAGTGGGACTGGCAATGGCTACAATTGGAGGGGCGTTGATAACAAAATTAAGGGGGCTTGAAGCAGCAATGCCTCCCAAATCATCCGTCGCTCGTGCAAAGAAACTGTAGTTGCCATAAGTGTTGCCATCGTATTCGTATTCATAGGGCGCGATGCTATCTTCGCCTACCTTGGCATTGTTCAGGTAAAACTCCACCTTTTTTATACTGCCATCGGGGTCGTTGGCACTTACTTCAAAGTTAAGGGTAGAAAACAATGGATAAGTATTGCCATTCCGAGGGCCACCGACCTGAACCACCGGCACAGCATTGACCAGAACGGCGGCAGGTGTAGATACGCCCGAGCCACCGCGCGAGTCAAAAGCTTGAACTGCAAAGAAATAAGGCCCGGGAATCAGGTTGCTCAACGACAAGGAATATGGGGCAATGGAGTCTTCCCCCACCTTGGTCCCATTTTGCAAAAAAGTGACCTTGGTGATTCTGTCATCGGTATCACCCACTCTGGCCAGTAAAATCAAATTTGCAGTGCCATGGAAAATGCTGTTGTTGGCTGGAGAGCTCAAAAAAGCAAAAGGTGCAGCATTGATGGTAATTGAGATTGCGCTGGAGACTTTGGAAGCCCCTTGGTTGTCAAAGGCCTTGGCCGTAAAGCTGTACACACCCGGGGGGGTAAAACCTAGCTGGTAATCGAAGGGCGCATCGCTGGCTTCTCCAATTAGTTGCCCATCCTGGTAAAACTCTACTTTGTCGATGGCTCCATCAGGGTCGGTGGCATTGGCGGTGAGACCGATGGTTTGACCCTGTTGAAAAATGGTGCCATTGGCAGGAGCAGTAAGTGTTACAGTAGGCGTAAGGTTCTGAGCTTGACATAAATAGACGCATAATAGTGCTGGGAACAGTGCACTAAAGTTTTTAGTGTGCATAAAATCAGTTTTTGGTTTGAGGACAGGAGATAAGGGGTCTCATGCCTCTTTTGTCATAAATCTATGACGCAATTTACAACAGAAAATTAGAACCTTAAATAGCTGAATATTTTGTATAAGAGAAAAAATAAAATACTAATTGATAAGTGCTAGAGTATGAGGCGAACACAAGAGATATTGAGAAAAAAAGAATGTGTTTAGGTCAAATGCAAAGTACGCAGTATATTTGCAAGCAGCAGATGTTGCCTTCCAACCGTTTTCAGGATATTGAAGCTGAGGAGGCTAGACATTGACTGGCAGTAGATAACCCAAAAATGAATACTTATGCTCGCTTATGTATCAAAAATGGTACCCCTGTTGTGCCTCTTGCTGGTGATGCAAGCGTGCAATACAGACAAAACCGAAGCGCCGGTTTTGGACACAGAAATTGCTAAAGAGTACGAATTGGACTTATGGGAAACCCTGGACAACAATACCCGGACCTTCCAAATTCGGGCCAATACCATTCAAAGCCAGGACTGTCTGAATTACTACATCGAAAGTTCGATCAGCCGTAAAGGCAGTAGTTTTGAAATCAACTTGGGTAAACCCCAAATTCCCAGCGTATGTGAACGCGGCATCGGCACCGCCAAATCCACGCTTGACCTGGGAACCATTTCCAACGGAACGTATAACCTCACCATCAAACTTGGACAAATTGTGCCCAGTACCGGGCGCTTGTTGGTCAGTAATGGTAGTTTTTATTTGTCAATCCTAAATCCAATCGGTTTTCGGATCACTCACAACAACTTATTGCGGGTGCCCGATAACACCATCTGGGGCTACATCGGTTACGATGCGAATGCCTTACCGGTGGTTACACAGTTTTTTACTGATCTGGCCGGCATCAGCCAAATTATTGATTTGCCCAAAGGCTACTATGGTCATTTTAACTTATTGGAAAGTGGTGCCATCGAATTGGGCAATGCTCAAGTATCTACTGACCGACCCATTCAGCCTATTTTGCGGCGCTTTCAAGCCAATGAAAAAGACCTGGAAAAGTTGATTCAAACCTATCGGGAAAAACATGGACAATCCGTCTTCATCCGTTTGCGCAATACGGCAGGCAAAGAGTACTAAGTGTAGTGGGGCAAAAATAAATGTTCATTTTTTTTAGGCCAAAGAATTAGCTAAGACACTTTAAATGAACCGTTTACTTATTTAATTCTTTGGCAAAATGAACACTTATTTTTTTATCGCCCTTAGCTACTTACTTCTACAGTTTTCTTTATTTTGATCGGCGTCTCTTTGAGTTCAAAATTGAATCCCTGCTCCACCAGCTTATTGTAACGCTTGCGGTCAAATTTATACAATTTGGCGGGTCGATGCGCAACTCCTTCCTGCGTTTCGTCACAATCCACGAGCAAATTCATGGACAAAATCTTCTTGCGAAAGTTCCGCTTGTCCAGGGGGCAGCGCAGGATGGCTTCATAAAGGTGCTGTAATTCTGTCAAGGTAAATTTAGGGGGCAACAATTCAAAACCAACCGGACGGGTTTTGACCAACCACTTTAATCGTTGTAGGCAGGATTCTAAAATGGTATCGTGGTCAAAAGCAAGGTGTTGCAAACCATTGACCGTATGCCATTGCGCTTGTAAAGCAATGGAAGAAGGCTGAATGATGTAATTGTCGATTTTGATCAGAGAAAAGTAAGAAACGGTAATGACCCGTCCAAAAGCGTGGCGATTGACCGAACCAAAGGCATGTACTTGCTCCAAGTAGACGTTGGTAAGCCCAGTCAATTCTGACAAAACCCGTTTTGCTGCAGCATCGAGATCCTCTTCAGTTTTTACAAAATAGCCTGGTAAGGCCCATTCCCCGATGTGTGGTTCCTCACCCCTTTTGATCAGCAAAACCTTTAAATCACCTTCGTCGAAACCAAAAATAACGTTATCTACAGTGAAGGCTGATTTGAAATAATTGTCAAAATTTGTCGCCATTTTTTCGGTAAAATTGTTGTAGTGCAGCTTGGCCAAACAAATTATAAAACCTTCACAGGAAAACCAAATAAAGACAAAGTAATTAGTGTAAAAAATGCACTAACTAATGGAAGGTGGTTTTTTAGCGGTTGTTTAAGTGGCAAATTTGTAACCCACTCCACGGATGGAATGAAAATGGCGCGGATTTTTGGAGTCGTCTTCAAAGTTGCGCCGGAATTTAAGGATGAAGTTGTCAATGGTTCGGGTACTGGGATAAACGTCATAGCCCCAAACTGACTGTAGGATTTGTTGCCGTGAAACCACTTCATTGCGCCGGTCAATCAGGAGCTTCAAAAGCATGGCTTCCTTTTTGGTCAACACAAAACGCCCCAGAATACCATCGGCTTCAAAAGTGATAAAATTGATGCGGTTGGTGCCAAAGTCAAAAATTTCGGGGGTGTTTTCCGGTGATTTGCTGGTACGTTTAATCAGGTTGTTGATGCGCAGCAGCAATTCTTCGAGTACAAAGGGTTTGGTGAGGTAGTCGTCAGCACCTTTTTTTAACCCCGAAATGCGGTCGCCTACGGCATCCTTGGCAGTGAGGAAAATGACGGGAACCTCCATGTCGGTAAGTCGAATTTGTTCACAAATTTGAAAACCGTCAATTTCAGGCAGCATCACATCTAAGATGATGAGATCAAAATGTTGTTCTTGAAAATAACGGATGGCGTCTCTACCGTTTCCGGTCGCCACTACCTCGAAATTTTCCAATTCAAGGTTTAGTTTGACGACCTCGCGGATGTTTTCTTCGTCTTCAACAAGGAGGATACGCATCATGGTGTGAAAAATTTAGCTGAGTAGTGGGGCAAAAATAAGTGTTCATTTTTTCTGAGCCAAAGGATTAGATAAGAAACTTAAAATGAAGCGTTTACTTATCTAATCCTTTGGCAAAATGAAACACTTATTTTTTTATCGCCCCTAAGGATTGAAAATGGGTGCTCAAGACTACAAAAAATCCTGGGATATATAGTTTTTATTATACTACTAATTTCAATTAACTGGCAGGAGTATTTCAAAAATGCTTCCCTTTGGATCGTTATCATGTACACTGATTCGTCCCGAATGTGCCCGAATAATTTGATCAACGATGTACAAACCCAAACCAGTCCCCTTAGCGGTACGGGTGTCTTCGTTGCCTACCCGGTAAAATTTTTGGAAAATTTGTTTCTTTTCCTTTTCGGGAATACCCACTCCTTGGTCTTTAACTTGTAGCTTTATTTGCCCGTTCTCCTGCATACTCAAATAAGCTTCGATGTCGGCTTTACCGCCATTGCCAGAGTATTTTACGGCATTTTCCAGCAAGTTGAGCACCACCGAAATCATTCCCATTTTATCCCCCTGGAAATAGGGCATTTCCCCTTCCTGTTTAAAACTAAAGTGGGTGTCGGGGTATTTATCGCTCAATTTGGCAATGATTTCTTCCAGCAACTCATGTAGATCAAGGGGCTCTTTGTTGGCCTGGTAAGCAGATTCCAGTTTTGCTGAAAAAAGCAGGTTGTTGACCAAAGTATTGAGGCGTTCGGTTTCTTTGAGTGCATTGCCTTGCAATTGGGACGTTTTTTCCCGGGGCAATTCCCGCTTCAGCAGGGTTTCCAGGACCAAACGGATCGATGCGATGGGTGATTTTAGCTCATGGGTGATGGACAACAAGAAATTCCGACTCTGTTGGGAAGCAATCATCTCTTTGTTGTAGCCCCGATTGATCAGATATACCCCAAATACCAAGCTGATTACAAAAACCACTGCTTCGCCCACAATCATCCACTCCTGCCGGGTATAGTGTTTGGACAAACTTTCGTATTGAGCACTCGCCAAAAATTGGGAATTATTTTTGATGACGCCTTCCGCAATCATACCTATCTTCATCAACTCACTTTTGGCTTCAAAAGCATCGCGGTTTTTGGTAAACAGCAATACTGTCCACCAGGTGAATGCCATCATCATGTAGGCTATCACGAGGTAAGAGAGGAAGCGGAGGCGGATGTTTTGTTTTTCCATGATTTAAAGTTGAAAGGGTTGAGTGATGTTGAGTGAGGTTGAGAAGGTTTAGGCTCCGCAAACGACTTGGACAAGAACGTGTCTAAGCCGCTTGCGGAGCCTAAACCTTCTCAACCTTCCTCAACTTTCCTCAACTAAAAACGATATCCAAAGCAGCCTTAAACTGCTCAGCTGCTTCGGCCAAGTCGGCGTCAGTATGTGCAGAAGATACAAAACCTACTTCGTAACCCGAAGGCCCCATATACACTCCTCTTTTGAGCAATTCCAGGTGCAAAATTTTGAAATGGCTCATGCTCGCTGGATCAATTTGTTCGGCGGCAATAATGCGTTCAGTGGCAAAAGCTATCCAAAAGATGGATCCAATGTGAGGAAAGGTGACTGGGTAACCCTTGCTGGTGGCGTAATCCTGAATGGATCCCACAAAAGCAGCGGTTTTAGCACTCAGCGTCTCGTAAAAACCAGGCTCCAGCAATTGCTTCAAAGCGGCGTACCCTGCGGCCATAGCCACCGGATTCCCGGATAGTGTTCCCGCCTGATACACTGGCCCATCGGGCGCAATGTTGCTCATGAGCTCGGCACTGGCAGCGTAGGCACCAACTGGCATCCCACCACCGATGATTTTGCCAAAAGTGAGGATATCTGGTTTGATGCCATAATAACCAGCCGCGCCTTCAAACCCTACCCGAAAACCAGAGATGACTTCGTCAAAAATCAGCAGCACATTGTGCTTATAAGCCTTTAAACGCAGGCATTCCAGAAAAGAAGGGTCTTGCAGCAAAAGGCCATTGTTCGCAGGGATAGGTTCCACAATGATACAGGCTATGTTGTGTCCTTCCTGCTGGAGGGTTTCTTCCAGCTTTTCGCGATCGTTGAGTGGCAACACGATGGTCTCCTGCGCAAAAGCCTCAGGGATACCAGCCGAAGTACTTTCTCCAAAAGTGATCAAACCCGAACCTGCCTTCACCAACATGGAATCAACGTGACCGTGGTAACAGCCTTCAAATTTGATGACCTTACTTTTACCCGTTGCGCCGCGCGCCAGCCGCAATGCCGACATCACCGCCTCAGTACCCGAACTGACAAAACGCAGTTTTTCGATGTAGCGGTGGTTGTCAATGATCAGCCGACCCAATTCAATCTCCAGTCGGGTAGGGGCCCCAAAAGAAGTGCCCTCGGCAACTGCCGCATAAATGTGTTCCCGGATTTGAGCATTGTTGTGCCCCAAAATCAGCGGCCCCCAGGAGCCACAAAAATCGATGTATTGCTGATCATCTTCATCCCAGATACGGCAACCATCGCCTTTTTTGATAAAAATGGGAGTACCAAAAACCGACTTGAATGCCCGCACTGGCGAATTGACGCCACCCGGAAATAATTTTTTAGCCTCAGTAAAAAGTGCTGCTGAAACAGTACGCTTGTGATCGAGGAGAGTTTCCATCCTTTATTTTTGTTAACTTGCTACAAATGTAACAAAAGCAGAAGCAAATGTTCAAACTGCGGTAAAGGTGTGACGGAGAAATGAAGAAGAATGGGTGTGGGTAAGAATGGGTGTGGGTGTGAAGTGTGATGGTGTGGGTGTGATGGCCTTTCATTCCCGCAAGTGCCCCGCCAACCCACAAGAAAGGGTGTGAGTTAGTGTGTGAAAGTTTGGGTGTGTTGGCTTTCCATTCCCGCAATATGCTTCGCCAACCCACGGATTTATCCGTGGGAGGCCACCAAGAAAGGGTGTGAGTTAGTGTGTGAAAGTGTGGGTGTGTTGGCCTTCCATTCCCGCAATATGCTTCGCCAACCCACGGATTTATCCGTGGGAAAAAATCCGTGGGATACCCATGTGATCCACATCACCAAAAACCAACCCCAAAAGCACAAGCTTTGGGATCATAAATCAATCCCTCATGGCCGTATCTCGTACATTCAAATTTTGGATCTTCGCAGGCAGTACCTTCCTCCTCCTGCTCAGCGCTTGCACAACGACCCAAAAATCCGTTGAGCTCAGTGAAAAAGAGCAAAAGGACTATCTGCAAAAGGGGCAAATGCTAGCACAACAATCCTTTGCAGCCTTGAGCGGTCGACTGATGAGCGCCATTGAAACGGGGGGTGTTCCGCATGCGATTCAATATTGCCACACTGCGGCCCTTCCATTGGTAGACAGCCTTTCCAAAGTCTACAAGGCTAGCATCCGTCGGACCAGCCTCAAAGTACGCAGCCCGCAGGATACGCCATTGGATTGGGAAAAAGCCATCTTGCAAAGTTATCAGCAGGAACTAGCTACAGGAAAACGCCCAACTCCGCTGGTAAAAGCCCTGGACAAAAAACGCATCGCCTTCGCTGCACCTATATACATGGCGCAACCCTGCCTGAAATGCCATGGCAAATTGGGAGAGACCCTCAACGAACAGCACTACGCTGCTGTGAAAAAACTTTACCCAGCCGATCAGGCGATCGGCTATGTGGATGGGGAATGGAGAGGGATGTGGAGTATTACTTTTTTTAGGAAGTAAAGGGCCTTATCACAGCGGCGTAGCGGCAGTGATAAGGCTGGTGGGAAGGAAGGGGTAGTTCATTAACACAAGTTAGCGAGTGGAGAAACTTGTGATAGAATAAATTAGGGGAAAACTTTCACCCAAAATTCCCACTCAAATAATTCGCCGTCAATTCCATTTGCGGCGCGTTAAACAACTGCCTCGTTGGCGCGAACTCGATTACTTCTCCAAAGTACATAAACGCAGTCAAATCCGCCACCCGTTGCGCCTGTTGCATGTTGTGGGTCACAATCACAATGGTGTACTGCTTTTTCAATTCCAGCATCAGTTCCTCAATCCTGGCCGTACTGATCGGGTCCAGCGCGGAGCAAGGCTCATCCATGAGCAGCACTTCGGGCTCGACAGCAACGGCGCGGGCAATACACAAGCGTTGTTGCTGCCCACCAGAGAGGGAGAGCGCCGATTTGTCCAAATCATCCTTTACTTCTTCCCAAAGGTAGCTACTCCGCAAGGTGCGTTCTACGATGGCGTGTAATTTTTGCTTATTGTTTTCGCCAGCTAGTTTCGGGCCATAAGCAATGTTGTCAAAAATGGATTTGGGGAAGGGGTTCGGCTTTTGAAAGACCATCCCGATCTTGCGCCGCACGGCCACCACGTCTTTGCCCGGAGCATAAATGTCATCGTCATCCAGCAAGATTTGACCTTTGACTTTAGCTTCTGGATTCAGGTCGTGCATGCGGTTCATGGCGCGCAACAGGGTAGACTTGCCGCAACCCGAAGGGCCAATCAGGGCCACAATGTTGTTTTCTGGTACATCCAAATCAATCCCTTTCAATACCTCTTTGGTGCCATAGTGCAGGTGCAGGTCGCGTACGGCCAATTTGGTTTTCATATCCTCGCTTTATTAAAATTTCGGTAGCGGTACCGAATGATGAAGGCAATGATGTTCAAAACAAAAACCAAACTCAGCAAGACCAGTGCTGTACCATAGGCCAATGGCCGTACTTCCTCAATGGCATGGTGCTGAGTGGACAAAATGTACAAGTGATAGGGCATCGCCATAAAAGAATCGTGCACACTGCTAGGCAGGTAGCGCAAATAAAATGCCACCCCCGTGAACAAGATCGGAGCCGTTTCCCCCGCTGCTCGAGATAAACCCAGGATCGAACCCGTTACAATACCCGAAACAGCACTTGGCAACACATTGCTCCAGATTGCTTCCCATTTGGTCGCACCTAAGGCCAGTGCCCCCTCGCGGTAAGCGTGTGGCACGTTTTTGAGCGCTTCTTCAGTAGTGGTAATGATGTAGGGTAAGGTCAAGAGGCCGAGGGTAAGCCCCGAAGACAAAACTGAAGAACCCAATCCCATGCCCTGCACAAACACGGCCACCCCAAATAGCCCATAAATGATGGAGGGAACGCCCGCCAGGTTGCGGATGGAAGCCCGAATCAGCCGATTGATCCCGTTGTCATTGGCATATTCGCTCAGATAGATGGCTGTGGCAATCCCCATTGGAATGGCGAAAATGGTGGTGACCAGGGTAACAAAAATGGTACCCATAATGGTGGGGAAAATCCCTCCCAAGGTCATCCCCTTCCGTGGATAATCAAAAAGAAAACCTGAGTTAATTACTCCACTACCTTTGGAAAACACCTCCCAGAGGATGATGCCCAAAAACAGCAGAACCAACAAAACAAAAAAACGGAGGGTGTTCAGCCCCAAGCGCTGTTGCAGTGGATTTTGTCTCATGATTATAACTTGTAGCGGTAACGCCCGGCAAGGTTTTCGGCCAGTAGGTTGACCACCAGACTGATCAAAAACAGTAGAGCACCAACCGCAAACAAACTGTAATAGTGGGTAGTGCCGTAGGGCACCTCGCCCAACTCGATGGCAATGGTGGCCGTCATGGTCCGCACCGGGTCAAAAAACCCTCGGGGCATGGCCAGGGCATTGCCAGTAGCCATGAGTACAGTCATGGTTTCACCAATTGCGCGGCCCATGCCCAAAATGATGGCCGCAATAATGCCAGAATAGGACGCAGGCAATACTACTTTTATTAAGGTTGTCCATTGGTTGGCGCCAAGGGAATACGAGGCTTCTTTAAAACTATTCGGGACCGAACGAATGGCGTCTTCCGCAACGGTGATGATGGTGGGCAAAGACATGACAGCCAGTAATATGGCGCCATTGAGCGCAGTCAGTCCATTGCTCAATCCAAATACCCTGGCGATAAACGGGCCAACCATCACAATGCCAATAAAACCAACCACCACGGATGGGATGGCCGCCAAAAGTTCGATCACTGGTTTGAGGATGAGTCGCGTTTTTTCGGTGGCGACTTGAGCGAGGTAGGTTGCTGCGCCCACCCCGAGCGGAACGGCCAGGAGCATTGCCCCCACGGTGACCAGAAAGGTACTTGCCAGCATGGCCAAGATGCCGTAACTGGGCTCCCCATAAGCCGAGGGGTTCCAATTGCTGGTGAAAAAAAACTCTGCCAAACTGATGTGGGCAAATGCCTTGACTCCATTGAAGAGCAACATCCCAAATATGCCGAGCAAAACCAGTACCGAAGTGGCCGCAGCCCCCAAAAAAAGCCATTTGATGGCCCGATCAACGAAGTGTCGCTTTTGCATAGGCAAGGTTCAGCGCCTGTTTATTTTGTTGCCAATAAATTTCACTTACCGGGAAGTACCCATTTTGTTTGACCAGTGCCTGCCCTTCGGGGCTTAGGCAAAACTGTAGGTAGCGTTGCAGTTGGCCAGTAGGTTTACCGTTGGTGTATTGAAACAAGGGTCGAACGATGGGATAAAAGCCACTGTCGATATTTTTTAGCTCGGTTGGCAAATAGGCGGTGCTTCTGGAATTTCGGCTGATGGCCAATACTTTGACGCCCTTGCTCTGGGCCCCATTTTTGTCCAAAATGTAGCCAACACCCACGTAGCCAATGCCATGAATATCGTTTTTGATGGCTTCTACGATTTGGGCCGTACCATTCATTTGTTTGACCTGGTTGCTGTACTCTGCGCGCACAATGCTGTCCCGGAAATAGACAAAAGTGCCCGAGTTGCTTTGGCGGCCATACAGCGAAATGCCTTCATCTGTACCCCCTAGTTCTTTCCAGTTTTGAATGTCCCCCCGGTAAATCGCGCCCAATTGTTGTAAGGATAAATTTTGAACCGAGCATTGCGGATGCACCACAATCGCGATGGCGTCCATGCCCAATACCGTTGCAATAGGGTATACCTGCTGTTCACGGGCCAGGGCCATTTCTTCCTCCTTCATCGGGCGAGAGGCATTGGCAATGCTGGTTTTTCCATTGATCAAGGCTGCAATACCAGCCCCTGAGCCGCCACCCGTGACGGCAATGGAGATGTTGGGGTCTGTGGCCATGTAAGTTTCTGCCAGGGTAAGCGCCAGGTTTACTTCGGTATCGGAACCCTTGATCATCAGGTTTTCGACGTGGCGGTGATTCGAGTTGCAGGAAAAGGCAAAAATAGCCCCACCGATCAGGATAGTATGAATGTATTTAGACATAGTGTTGATTCACATTTGCCGTAAGTTAGGGGCAGCGTGTCAACTCCAGGTTAAGGAAGGGTTATCTTACGGTAAATTGATGAAAGTCATCGAGTTGGGTGATGAAAGTTTCCACTGGATGGTCGGCAAGGTCATTGGGGAGATGATCTGTTTCTGTGAAAATACTTCAGGGCCAAATCGTGGGAAAATTTACTCCTATTCAAACACATTAAAAAAATATAAAGCCGAGATTGTTTGAGTTTACAACTGGTGTAGTGATTTAATCCAAAGATCAGATTTGCTTAATATTCAAAACGTTTTCACGTACTACTTTCACAGGACGAAAGACCGTAGGCGCGGCCACGCCTACGATCAGGTGTTATCAATCAAAATGCTCAATTAACAACCTTACGAAGGTGTGAAACGAAGTCTACAAAAGGTAGTCCTATCGATAGGACTTGTCATGTGTTTGACGGTTAGCCTCCTCGCTCAATTGGGGGTAATCGCCGGAAAAGTATCTTCAGACAATGGAGAACCACTGCCTGGCGTCAACATTCTGGTAAAGGGAACCACCACAGGTACCATTACAGATGTGGATGGGAAATTCCAATTGGAGCAAGCGCCCAATAATCCTGTGCTCATCTTTTCAGCCATTGGTTTTGTCACCAAGGAATTCAGTGTGAGCGGTCAGTTCTTCATTGAACTGAAAATGGAAGAAGACACGAAACTGCTCAGCGAAGTTGTAGTTGCGGCTTTGGGGATCAAACGTGAAGAAAAATCCCTGGGTTATGCTGCTCAAACCATCAATGCCAGTGCGGTATTGGATGCCAAAACCAACAACTGGGTGAGTTCCTTGAGTGGAAAAGTTGCGGGGTTGAATATTCAAGGGGTAGGCGCAGGGCCATTGGGTTCGGCACGGATTACCCTCCGTGGAGAGTCGTCCTTGAACCTCGACAACAATCAAGCCCTGATCGTTATTGATGGGATACCCGTCAGCAGTCGCATCTCTGGTACTGGTTTTAATTCCCATTTGGCAACAGATAGCCCGGTGGATTACGGTTCCACACTATCGGATTTGAACCCGGATGACATCGACAAAGTTACCATCCTCAAAGGCCCTGGTGCAACTGCGCTGTATGGCAGCCGGGCAGCCGGTGGTGCCATCATCATCACCACCAAGTCTGGGGTGAGAAAAGACAAGGGCATCGGCATTACGTTCAACAGCAACTTTAGTGTAGAAAAAGTCAACCGCTGGCCTGACTATCAATTTGAATACGGCGAGGGACGTACCAATGCCTATTATTCTTACCTCGATAGCCCGGATGGCATCAATACCAGTACAACGGTTGCAGCAGGTCGTGCCTGGGGACCAAAATTCAATGGGCAACAGTATTTTCAATACAATCCCAATGACCCAATCGGCAAACCTACCGAACGTACTCCCTGGGTAGCTTATGACGATCACATTTCTGGTTTTTTTCAATTGGGAAAAAATTATTCTAATAGCCTTTCCTTTGAAGGCGGGAATGAAAATGGCTCCGCTCGATTGTCTTTGACCCAGCTCAAAAACGAGTGGATCATTCCCAACACTGGTTTTGAGCGACTGAATGCCGCCTTGTCGGTCAATCAAAAAATTTCACCACGCCTGAAAATTTCTGGCAAAGCCAACTATACCAACAAGAAGAGTGACAACCTTCCGTTAGCTGGGTACAACAACCAGACTTTGATGTACTTTTTGATCATTGGTACTACGCCCAACGTTCGCCCAGAATGGTTCAAACCCTACTGGCAAGATGGATTCGAAGGAGTCCGCCAAAGAAGTCCTTTCAACCCCGGCCCGGATAACCCTTACCTGGGCATGTACGAAATGCTGAACAAACTGAATAAAAATGGGATGATTGGTAACGTAACCGCCAATTATGAGTTTTCACCAAAACTCGAATTGCAAATTCGTACCGGCTTAGACATGTCCTTTGAGTTTCATTCACAGCAACGTCCATTCAGCATGACGCGTTACCCTCGCGGGATGTACCGCGAGCAAAACATTTTTAGTCTGGAATCCAACTCCGACGTTTTGTTGACGTACAAAGACACTTACGCGTCTTTGTTCAACGTAACCGCCTCGATCGGAGGCAACGCGATGCGCCAGACCTATGATTTTGCTGGATTGTATGCCGATCAGCTGGCTCAGCCGGGTATTTATCAGATTTCAAACAGTTTGGACCCTGCAGTGGCTGATCCGCTCAAGACCAAAAAAGCCATCAACAGTTTGTATGGTACCGCCCAGTTCTCTTACGCTGAAAAAATTTTTATTGACGTAACTGGCCGCAATGACTGGTCGAGTACTTTACCTTTTGAAAACAATGCGTTCTTCTACCCTTCAGTCAGTACCAGCCTTTTGCTGAGCGAAATTTTCCGCTTGCCTAAGGCAGTGACCTTTGCCAAACTGCGGGCATCCTGGGCGCAGGTGGGCAACGATACGCGCCCCTACCAAACTGCCCGTTATTACGATCGGATTTACGGCAACAGTTTCACCAACCCAAGCCAATTGTTCAACGCTGATTTGAAACCAGAGATCACCTCCAGTTATGAGTTTGGTTTAGATCTACGTTTGTTCCGCAACCGCATTGGTTTGGATGTTGCTTATTACAACAACGAGAGCCGCAACCAAATCCTGTCGATTCCGCTTGATCCCGTGTCTGGTTTTTCGAATGCCCTGATCAATGCAGGTTTGATCAATAGTGTGGGTGCTGAGGTCAAACTCACCTTGAAACCCATCGCAAATCCTGGGTTCAGTTGGACCTCTACTTTGCTGTGGGCAAGCAACCGCAGTTATGTTCGTGAATTGGCCCCCGGGATTTCCAACCAAATCATTTACGCCCACAATAGCAACGTTAGCATCGAAGCACGGGTAGGTGGTCGGATGGGTGATCTGTATGGCCGCGGTTTTCAGCGCTCGCCTGATGGGCAAATTGTTTATTCCAGCAATGGCCTGCCAGCTCCTCTCGATCCAGTGGCCAAACTTTGGGGCAATGCTTTTGCCGATTGGAAAGGCAGCATCATGAATGAATTTACGATCAAAAATGTACGCTTCAGCATCTTGCTGGATGGCCAAATGGGTGGCGAAATGTACTCTCAGACCAACCACAAAAACAACACACTCGGCAAAACCAGGGTAACCCTGCCTGGCCGAGATGGTGGTTTGGTCGGTGATGGCGTGGTCAAACAAGCTGATGGGACTTATGTGCCAAATGCTACCAAAATTGCGGCCAGTGCTTATTACGACAACTACTACCAGATCAGCAATGCCGAGACCAATATTTTTGATGCCTCATTTTTGAAAATCCGCGAAGTACGCCTCGAATTCAGCCTGCCCAAAAGCTGGTTGGAAGGCATCGGTATTCAAAAAACATCCATAGCCGTGTATGGGCGTGACCTGTTCAACTTCACCCAGTTCCCTGGCTTCGACCCCGAGAGTGGAAACCTCAATGGCAGCACCTTGACACCAGGGGTAGAATTGACCCAGTTTCCATCTACCCGCACCATGGGCGTCAACCTAACCTTTAAATTCTAAAATCGACAATCATGAAATTTTTCAGCAAAATATCATTCATTTTTCTGGCGCTGTGCATCGCCTTCAGTGCCTGTACCGAGGGGTTTGAAGACTTGAATCTCGACCCCAATCGCCCTAAAGACGTCACCCCTGGCGTGTTGCTGGGGCAAATGCAATACCGCTTTGTCAATGCCAGTATGCAGGCTTCGCGCAACTTCACCCATGAACTGATGCAGGTGGATGCACCACGGGCAAGTACCAGCGGCCAGGGACTTCATCGCTACGTAGTGAATCCTGGAGCCGGGGTGTGGACTTCATTTTATACCCTGATGCGCGATGTGGAAGACATCATCTCCATCTCGGATCGTTTGAAAGAAAACAACTACAAGGCCATTGCGCTGGTCTACAAAAGCTGGGGCTACTCTATTTTGACCGATTTGTACGGGGATATACCTTATTCTCAAGCCGTTAAGGCGGAAGATGGCATTTTTGAAGCAAGTTTCGATGCTCAAAAAGACATTTATCTACAAATTTTGAAAGACCTTGAAACGGCCAATGGCTTATACGACGACAGCAAAATTCTGACTTACGGAGGAGATCAGGTGTACAATACGAACGTTCTGACAGGCGGCAAAAATGTGGGCATTCAGCGTTGGCAAAAATTTGCCAACTCACTGCGCTTGCGCCTTTTGCTACGCATTTCCAAACGGGACGGCGAAGTCGGTGCCAGTGAGCAGATAAAGGCTATTTTAGCCGATCCTGCCAAAAATCCAGTATTTGTGGCCAACGCCGATGAAGCCATTTTCCGTTACCCCGGTACTTTTCCCTATTTTAACCCCTATTACAATGCCCGTACCCTGGACTGGCGGGATGGCACCTATTTCACCGAATTTTTCCTCAATAAACTCAATGCCGACAAAGACCCACGCCGCGCGGTGTGGGCAACAACGGTTGCGGTGAATGGGGTGCAAGTTTACCAGGGCATCAAGAGTGGTTACCCCACCACCACCGAATACGTGGTTGGGCGCAATTCCAGCTATCAGGATGTGCTCAGGACTTTACCCCAACTGGGTGTGATGATGACGTACGCTGAACTTGAATTCATCAAGGCTGAACTTGCCCTGAAGGGATTTAATACCGGCAAAACGGCCAAAGTTCATTATAACACCGCCATTGGGGCTTCGATGGTGCAATGGGGCACCACAATGCCTGCCGATTTTTTGACTCAGCCTGGAGTGCTGTACGACGAGGCACTAAGCGTAGACAAACAGTTGGAACAGATCATGTTGCAAAAATACATTGCCTACTTATTTGTGGACTATCAGGCCTGGTTTGAAAAACGGCGGACTGGTTACCCTATTCTGCCTCGCGGTACAGGTATTCCTGCTGAGAATAAATTTCCCTCTCGGGTACCTTATCCCACCTACTTGCAGTCCCAAAATGCTGCGAACCTCAATGCTGCGGTAGCCAAAATGGGTGGCGACAATAGCAATACGAAGGTTTGGTGGGAGCAATAGACTTTATTTTTTTCATAACGCCGGCAAATCATCCTTTTTTGCCGGCGTTACAATTTTAATGATCATGAAAAACCTGTTCGTCTTCGTATTGCTGTTAAGTGTTGGTGGTCTATTCGCCCAAAACACCATTTCGAGTGTCACCTTACCCAATGGTTGGTCGCTTAGTCCCGCTGGGCGTTCGTTGGAAGTAGGCGATTTGCCTTTGAATATTGCAGTGTCGGCCAATCAGCAACGCATCGCCATTACCAACAATGGCCAGAGTAAGCAGAGCTTGCAACTCATTGACCCAATTGGGGAAAAAGTCCTGGCCAACATTGAAATTCCCAAGTCATTTTATGGGCTAAAATTCAGCAAGGATGGCAAGCACCTTTACGCCTCTGGAGGCAACGACAACTGCATCCGCAAATACGCCATCGAAAACGATCAATTGGTGCAAAAGGATAGCCTGGTACTGGGCAAAGCCTGGCCAGAGAAAATCTCCCCCGTGGGCATCGACATAGATGACCAGCGTGGATTGCTTTATGTGGTGACCAAGGAGAACAACTCCTTGTACATCCTTGATTTGAAGACAAAAGCTACCGTTCAACAGCTCAATCTGGGGCATGAAGGGTACACCTGTGTCCTCTCTCCAGATGCAAAAATGCTCTACATCTCGCTTTGGGGCGGCAAAAAAGTAGCTTATTTCGATACCTACAACCGGAAAATCGTTGCTGAAGTGCCCGTGTCTTACAATCCCAACGAGCTGATTTTGAACAAAAAAGGCACTTTGATCTATGTCGCCAATGCAGGCGACAACAGCGTTTCGGTGCTTGACGTTGCCCGACGCAAGGTGATCGAAGTTCTCGACGCCGCTTTGTATCCCAATTCACCTGTGGGGTCTACGACCAATGGTGTAGCCTTGTCCAAAAACGAAAAGACGCTCTACATCGCCAATGCTGACAACAATTGCTTGGCCGTATTTGATGTAAGCCACCCTGGTCGTAGTGAATCCAAGGGCTTCATTCCGGTAGGCTGGTATCCGACGAGTGTACGGGTAGTCGGTAAAAAGATTTATGTGGCCAACGGCAAAGGTTTCAGTTCTTTTGCCAATCCACTTGGCCCCCAGCCCGTTCAACGCAATGTTCGCTCCGAATCGCACCAAGGAGAACTTCCTCAACCCAACAACCGACTGCAATACATCGGCGCCCTGATGAAAGGGACACTGAGCATCATCGACCTGCCTGATGCGGCCACAATGAGTGGCTATTCGGCCCAGGTCTACAAAAATACGCCCTACAAAAAGGAAAAAGAATTGCAAACCGATGGCGAAGCAGGGAATCCCATCCCGATGAAGGTAGGTGCAGCCTCGCCGATTAAGTACGTATTTTATGTGCTGAAAGAAAACCGCACCTACGATCAGGTTTTGGGCGATATGCCTGGCGGCAATGGGGACACCAGCCTCTGTCTATTTGGTGAAAAATACACGCCCAATCAACACAAGTTGGCACGGGAGTTTGTATTGCTGGATAACTTTTACGTTGATGCCGAGGTCAGTGCGGATGGCCACAACTGGTCGATGGGTGCCCTGGCCAATGATTACCTCGAAAAAACCTGGCCCACCGGTTATGGCCGCCGGGGAGGTGTGACGGAAGGCATGGGTCGTCGCCAAATCGCCAACAACAAAGATGGGTTCATTTGGGATTTCTGCAAACGTGCTGGGGTAAGTTTCCGCACCTATGGCGTTTTTGCCGATGATAAAAAAGGCAATCTCCCTGTGTTGGACGACGACCATGTATGTGCTCAATTCACGGGGTATTACAACCAAAAAGTGCGCGATACCACCCGATTCGCACAGTGGAGGCACGACTTCGATTCACTGTTGGCCATCAATGCCTTGCCGAGCCTGAGTACCATTCGTTTGGGGGCCGATCATACCCAGGGTTTGGCGGTAGGTCGCCCGACACCCTATGCCTGTGTGGCGGACAATGACCTGGCCGTAGGAATGTTGGTGGAGCACATCAGCAAAAGTGCCATTTGGGCTCAATCGGCCATTTTTATTCTGGAGGACGATGCCCAAAATGGCCCCGATCATGTGGACGCCCACCGCTCGATTGCTTTTGTGGCAAGCCCCTACACCAGGCGCAATTACGTAGATCACAGCATGTATTCTACTTCGGGGATGCTGCGTACGATAGAGTTGATCCTGGGATTGCCGCCGATGAGCCAATACGATGCTGCGGCCATGCCCATGTTCCGCAGCTTTACACGAACGCCTAATTTGGCGCCATTCAAGTCCATTCCACTGTCCGTGAGCCTCGACGATGTGAATACCCTGGCAAGCCGCTGGGCAAAAATCTCGGAAGGCTTCAATTTCGCAGAAGTAGACCTCAATGATGACCGCCTGTTCAACGAGGTATTGTGGAAGGGGCTGAAAGGGGATCAAGCCGAATTGCCTGCGCCAAGGAGGAGTGCGTTTGTACGGATGGAAGATGGGGAGAGGGATTAGACCATAACAATAAAATGCGATGAGGGGATTGATAATCCTCATCGCATTTTATTATTAGTCAGGACACTATGCAGGGCTCGTTACACTCCGCTCCTTCCCCCAAAAATACCAAATCGACGGCGCTCCACAAACCACAGTAACTACCCCCATCACAATCGCAGTAGTAATAAAAAAATTCAACCAACTGACCTGTTGTGCCCCGAAATTTTTGTAAAACAAAATCCCCATACTGCCCAGGTACCCAAAGGCGTCGCTGATGTACATCAAATACCCAATGTTGCTTTGGTAGCGAAACAGCGCGATCCAGCGCTCAAACAACAAGGTGTGAAACCCAATGTAAGGCAAATACATCCCAAAGCCCATGACGATCATCCACAAGGCTGGATCGATGGCTTTTTGGGCAAATAAAAAAGTCATCAAGAGGACGATCACGCCACCGGATAGGATGAGAAACTGATTGGCAAAAAAGGCCACTTTGTTGTTTTGGATAAAGACCATACAACCAATGATGACCAGTACGGCTACCGCAATCGGAATTTCGGACAAAACCAAAATCTCGGGTGCATCGGCATAACCCAGCGCGGCCCAAAGCTCTACCGCAAAATTATCGCGGATATCCCGAAAAACAGTCAAGCCTACATAAATCAATACCGAGAGGATAATCCCCGGCGCAAAAGTGTGAAAAAACGCCCTGCGTTGGGCACTGGTCATCGGCACCCGACGGGTGCGCTGCTGTTCATCTTCAGCACTGGGTGGCGGGATTTGGTGCAACATCCAGATGCCCAAGAGCAACAAGGGTAGAAACAAAAGGCCCGTCAAAAACGGCATCCAAAAATCGCCCACACCATAATTGTCAATCAAAGTTTTTCCGCCCGCTTTCACAAAACCCGAAGAAACAATAAAACTTGAAGCCATCGCCGCACCCAACAACTCCGTAAATCGCCGCCCCTCCAAAAAACTAAACACTACACCCCAAATCATCCCCAGGGGCAAGCCATTAAAAAACATCCAAACAAAGTTGTATGGATAAGGAGTAATGGCGAATAGAAACAAGGTAGCCCAGGCAAAGCCCATCAGAAGGAACAATATTTTGATTCGCCGGGAAGCGCTCAACTCCGAGACTAGTTTTATGCCCAAAAACTTGGACAAGGTATACCCAATCACTTGTGCGATGATGAGCATAATTTTGTAATCCATGCCCCACAAACTCAAGCCATCGAAGGTAGCCGCCGTAAAGGGTTTGCGGAAGGCGTACATGCTGCAATAGGTAATGAACGCCGCTGCGCCACAAAACAGAACAAATACTACAGGGTTGCTACGCATCAACCACTGCTGAACGCGGTTGGGACTGGCCAATTGAGTAGGATGGAGACTCATGAGGGCTTATTTGTGGAATTCGCTTTGAATGAGGTTTGGCAACTCACGCACACTGGGCAAAATATGGGTATGTGGGTACTTTTGCAGGGTTTCCAGGCTGTTGGCCCCACTCAAAACTCCGATGTTTCCCCGGCAACCTGCGTTGTAACCCGACAATAAATCTGCCGGGGTATCCCCAATTTTGATGACCTCATGAATGCTTTGGATGCCCAAATCCATCATGGCTTTGTAGATCAAATAAGGTGAAGGCCGCCCAATGCCTCCCGTGCTCTCTACGTCCAGCGTCAAATCTACGAGGCCACGCTCTACCCATTTTAGGCCCTCCATGATCGCGGTATTGACATCTCGGTGGAAGCCCGTATCGGTCACCACCTTGATGCCTTGTTCGTGGCACCAGGCAAATACCTCTTCCGCACCCGGCATGGCTTGCACTTGCTGCTGGTAATAATTCACCATGATCACCGAGTAGCGTTCAAAAATCTCCATCGCCTGGTTCAGGTGTTCCGGGAAATGGTATTTCTCCAGGTTGTCGATTAGCACCAGATCGCCCTGGCTTTTGGCAATCATAAATTGATACAGGTGGATTTTGTTGGTACCAATGGTTTTTTCAAAGTCTTCGAGTTGCACATCGAGGCCATACTCCAATGCCGCTTCGTACAAACTTTTGGCCACTGCATTGTCGTCGCTTACTGTTGTCCCCGATAAATCGAATACAACCATGCTGATTTTACTCATTAATGTGTGTGTATTTTTATTGATTAAAATTGAATCCCTACGCGGAAGGGGTTGTTTTCCAATGCATATTGAAAAGCAGCCTCTACTTGATCCAGGGAGAAAGCACCCTGAACCAATTGTTCAAAGGGATAAACGTGATGGTGTTGAGTAATGAAATCTACCGCAGCAATGAGGTCTTGTTCGTTGTAATTGTGCAGCCCTTTGATGCTTAGTATTTTGCGGACTACTTGTTCTGCGTTGATCTGTACCTGTCGTTGTGGGTAGGTCGCACCAATCCATACCGCCGTTCCGCCTATCGAGAGCAAATCAATGCCGTTTTCCATGGCTTGTGGAGCACCACTGAAGTCGATCATGTTGTGAATTGTGAAGGAATCGCCCAGCACTGCAGTTGCGCTCGCCTTCACATCAGGCTGTTCGTCTGACATCAATAAACAGGCATCGGCCCCGAACCCTCGGGCTTTTTCCAAACGTGCAGCATTGGTATCCAGTGCTATAACCTGGGCTGCCCCTAGTGCCTTACTCATGGCGCAGGCTACTATTCCCAACATCCCTACACCACTAATCAAGACGTTTTTTTGGCTTAAATCACCAGATAAGCGCAATGCACCTGCTACGGTGGAAACAGCACAATTGATCAGGGCGGCCACGGGCAAGGGGATCTCCTCGTTCAGCTTGATGATGGGGGTGTTTTTGCGCAAAACGATGTATTCTCCTAGTCCACCGTGCAAGTGGCTATCGGCCGTGATGGTTTCGTGCCCGTACTTAAAAAGGTCGGCTGCTTTTTGGGGCATGCCTTGTTTGGAGAGCGGGTCGTCAGGTGCGCTCGCATAGATGCCCCAGGTGACCCGGTCACCAAGTAGAAGGGGTTCTCCACGCACATCGCTGGCTGGTTCGGTGCCGGGGAAAGCGGCAATACGTCCCACTATTTCGTGCCCAAGAAGGGTAGGTGTTTTTTCCTTACGTTTGCCTGAATAGGTCAACAAGTCGCTCCGGCAGAGGGTGACATATTCATTTTTGATCAGCACTTCCCTAGGCTCTAGTGTTTTGACTGCTACTTCCTGGAGCTGGAATGGTTCTTCAGGGGCATTAAAAATGGCAACTTTGGAAGAAAGGGACATGAACTTTTCTTGCGAATGTAAACTGAAATTTCTACTGGCTTGCGTTTTATCTATTTCTTGACAATAATTTAAAAATCAGGTTACAATGCCTGACGATACAA
Organism: Haliscomenobacter sp.; assembly: GCF_041740695.1. GTDB lineage: Bacteria > Bacteroidota > Bacteroidia > Chitinophagales > Saprospiraceae > Haliscomenobacter. Next base: position 36,596 of record NZ_JBGSLK010000071.1, read on the forward strand.
GGTTTTGAAAGTAAAACTATTTTTTTTGATAGTAAAACAGAAAATAAATCAGCAGATAGCCCCTATTTTTTTCCAAAAGACTTGATATTATTTTTTTTTAATGTATTTTTGTGATGCACTAAATGTCCTAATGGCGACAAGTGCTTTTTGTTCCGACTTGAGCTTTGTATTACCATCATTTGGAGTGTTTTTTACATAGGCTTATCTACATACTTCACATCGAGTTCTGCACTATCCAGAGCTTTTCCACATTCTATTCTGTCGTTTCGTCCTAAATACCAGTTCAGTTTACTGTTCTGGCTGACTCATTTACAAATTGCATCCCTTGTGATGTATTTAAAGCAAATCACCCAGTACAATGACTTAAATGACTGTTGTTTTTATCCATTCGGTTACGCCGAGAAATCTACACCAAAATTTATTGCGCTAAACTAATCGGCACCTTACGTTTATTTACTTACCAGTAAACTAGCATAAACATGGTATGCCGGGACTTACCCAATCTGGAATATGTTCCAAATTGGACTGGAAGAACTCTATCTGTTTTTAATCTCATAACAGCATTAACACCATTAAATTTTTTACACCATGGGTATTCTTTCTTCTCTAAAAAAACTCTTACCCGCCCTACTTTTGATGGGCGTATTATTCACTGCCTGCGATAATGACGACGACGACAAAGTCCTGGTATTGGATGAAAGATCGGTAGCGGACTACGACTACGAAGTAGCCTTCAAGTGGAATGAAGTGTTCCTCGAAATTGAGCGTTACGCCGCTGGTTACCGTCCAGGCCCGGCACCTCGTGCTTTGGCTTACATTGGCCTGGCTTCTTATGAAGCTTGTGCTCCAGGTATGAAAGACCACAAATCCATTGCAGCTCAGTATCCTGGTTTGTCATTGCCCGTAGCAGATGCCGATGAAGAGTACTACTGGCCTGCAGTAGTGAACACGCTGCGCGCCAACCTGATGCGCCGTTTCTTCCGCACTGCCAGTCAGCCTTTGTTTGAAAAAATCGCGACGCTGGAAAATGCCCTGGGCAGCAAGTACCGCACCCAGACTTCTGAAGCCGTGTACAAGCGTTCAGTAGCACACGGTCAGGCAGTAGCTGATGCCATGTGGGAATGGTCGGCCACGGATTTAACGGGCCACGAAGCGTATTTGGATCCATTCAAAGGGTACAACTGGGCAGATTACCAAAACAAACCTGGTCACTGGCGCCCAACGGTTCCTGGACCAACTCAGCCGATGTTCCCTTTCTGGGGCCGTGCTCGTGCTTTTGCCATCTCTGAAGCAGACAAATTGTGCCCTCCACCATTGGCTTACAATGAGGCTCCCAATTCTGCATTTTTCAACCAGGCCATGGAAGTTTATGCGCAGACGGTGAATGCCCCTTACGAGAACATTTGGATTGGTGAGTTCTGGAGCGATGACTTGGTGAATTTGACTTTCAGTCCTGGCCCACGCTGGATGGCGATCGCGAACCAGGTTTTTGAAGCGGAGGATGTCGATTTGGAAACGGCGCTTTTGACTGACGCCAAAGTAGGTTTGGCCCTGAATGATGCCGCTGTTGCTTGCTGGCATTCCAAGTACTACTACAACCTGGAACGTCCAGAATCTTACATCAAGCGGGTGATCGACAACAAATGGGAGCCACCATTGGACAACCCACTCAACGGTGACAAAGGTTTTAGCCCCCCATTCCCAGCTTATCCTTCTGGTCACTCTACCATGGGTGCTGCTGGTGCTGAGGCACTGTCCAGTATTTTTGGCTACAATTATGCCCTGACCGACCGTTGCCACGAAAACCGCAGCGACTTCGAAGGTCGTCCACGTAGCTTTGGCTCTTTCTACGAAATGGCTGAAGAAAATGCCTGGTCTCGGGTGCCACTTGGTGTACACTTCCGCATGGATAGCGAACAAGGGGTTAACCTGGGCTACCGGGTAGCACGTAAGGTGAACAGATTGCCTTGGAATAAATAGACTTTCTGTTCATAAAGTCAATAATCGTCAGCAAATAGAAATTGTAACACCAGGCTCTTGGCGTTGACCGTTGGTTGGAATCAACCGGAGTCTTCACCAAGAGCTTTTTTTTAAATCACATGAAGGTTCAAAGAGACACTATACTCGGTTTGCTGGGCTTTGTTTTGCTGCTGGCCACAGTTGCCTGCAAAAATACCAAAGCCCCGGAAGAGCGCAACCTTAAGCACCCAGACGGCAGCATCAAGCGCCGCTACACAATGGTTGAAGGTACAATAGAAGGAGAAATGCTGGACTATTATCCTGCAACCGGTGCCATTCAGACCAAGCGTCGATTTGAAAAAGGTATCCAGGTTGGGCGCACTGAGCTGTTTTATCCCGATGGCAAACTCAAAGAAGTACAATACTACGAGGCTGGAAAAAAGCAGCGCGGAGATACCATTTTTTACCCCAATGGGAAACCCCAATTTTTGATCACCTTCAAAGATGGTAAAATGGATGGCCCGATGCGCCGCTGGGATGAAGATGGATCACTATTTTTTGAAGCCCGCTACGAACAGGACTCCTTGAAAGAGGTGACGAAGAAGATGGAAACGATTAAGGAGCAATGAGCAGTCAGCTATGAGCAATCAGCAGTCAGCAGTCAGCTATCAGCTAGGCAGCAGCTACTGGCTCATAGCTGATGGCTGACTGCTATCTCGTATGTACATCAATAATCGGAATCTTTATCTCCACCCTTGTGCCCAGGGCTTCGCCCGTTTTTTCATCCCGCAGGTCAATGGTGTGTACGTAGACCTTTTTTTCGCGAGAATTATACAAGAGTTGTAAGCGTTGCTCGGTGATGGCCGTACCTCTGGAGCGGTGGTTTTGGTAGCGCCCGTCGTTGAGTTGCATTTGACGGGCCTTGTCGCGGCCAATTCCATCGTCTTCGACTACACAAAGGATGGTGTCCTCGTTGTACAGCGAAAAATCTACCCGGATGTTGCCCGATTCTTTGTTGCGCAGGCCATGCTCGATGGCATTTTCTACGTAAGGTTGTACAATCATGGTGGGCACCCCGGTGATGTCTTCCTCTATTTCATCATCCACAATGATTTTATAACTGAGGCGATCTTCAAAACGCAGTTTTTCATTGATGTACAGGTAATCACTCAAAAAAGCGATCTCCTTTTCTAGGGATACCACTTCTAAATCGGAATATTCCAAACTTTGCCGCATCAATTTGGCAAAACGAGCCAGGTACTTGGCGGCGTTGGAGGCCTCGTTGGAGGTAATGTAGTTTTGGATTGAATTGAGGGCGTTGAACAAAAAATGGGGGTTCATCTGCGCGCGCAGCGCCTTGAGTTGCAGTTTGGCCGCTTGAAGGCGCAGCAACTCCGCTTCTTTGTGCTGTTTTTCGGCTTCGTATTTTACTTCAAGCTCCATTCTTTTACGCTCATTGACATCCTCCTGGTATAGTTCCGCATTTTTGCTGTGCTGCAAGAGGTGCTCGTAGGCTTTTTCATACTGACCCAGTAGAGCGAAAAAGCCAGCCATGTCTTTATAAATGCTGGATAGTCTTTTAAAATCATTGGCTTCATCCGCCAAAATAAGCGCTTTGGAGAAGTGTTTTTCCGCTTGTACGGCTTTGCCCAATGCACCATAAACCAATCCACGCCAGGATTCGATTAAGGCAAAATTTTCCAGTGATTCTGCCGACATACCCTTGAATTGGCTTTCTGCTTTTTTGAATAGCTTTAGCGCATTTTCGTAGTCTTTGTTCTGCAATTTGCAGTAGCCCACATTGGCGGTGGCACTGGCTTTGGCGTAGGGATTGACGTCTTCGTGGGTTTCAATGGCTTTCTGAAAATAATATTCAGCACTTTCGAGGTTGTTGAGCGCCATAAAACCATTGCCTACGTTGAGGTAGTTCCAGGAAAGGCGGCTGCGCATTTCGGTAGCCTCGGCAATTTCGACAGCTTTGAGGTAGGCTTCTACACTTTTTTCCTGATCGTCGTTGCGCTCATAAATAGTGCCTAAACCCGTATGGATCAAAATGAGAAAATGGTAGTCTTTGAGGTTGATGTAGCTGCCAAATTCGGTGATTTGTTTGTCGGACTCAATCAGCAACTCGATGGCACGGGAATAATTGGCAAAATGCAATTGTACAAACCCTTCCCGGGCAGTGTGCCGGGCGCGGAGGCGCTCGTCGGGAAAGGCCCTTAGGAGTTTGCCCGCTTTGTCCAAATAGAACAAGGCTTGATCCATGTTCTGCATGTTGATGCAAGTCCCCGCGAAATCGATGTAGACTTCCGCCTGTTGTTTGACATCGCCACACTCTTCTACCAAATCGAGCAATCGGGTGAAGTGCGCAAGAGAACTGGTGTAGTTGTATAATTGGTTCTCAACAATAGCTGAGTAAAGGTGGAAATTTAATTCAACATCCGCATTGGCATAAGATTTAATCAGTGCGCCTTGTTCTTCCAGAAATGTTTTGGCGCGTTGGGGGTTGGTATAAGTGTAATAGGCCAATAACCGATCCAGCAAAATCAAGCGCTGATGTGGCGCTTTTTGTTGCTGTAGTTTATTCTCCAAACTACGGATATCGTCAATTTGTGGGAGAAGGTCGGTCATAACATTTTGCGTTTTGGGGAGAAGGTCATGTAGAAATTTTTTTAATTCTTATTCACAACCTACAACCCAAAACGCAAAATGTCAAACTTTGTGCGGATTTAACTACAAATCCGTAATCAACTTATACTTCGGCACCAAACTCTTCATTACCGTCCAAGCTATCACATAAGCTATTGCGCAAAAGCCAAACATGATAGAGTAACCGGTTTGAATGTGGCCTAGTTCTTTGTAATGGTCAAACAAGGCACCAGCTACTTTAGAGACAAAAACGCCCCCCAAACCTCCAGCCATACCCCCAATGCCGACTACTGAAGCCACGGCCTTTTTAGGAAACATATCGGATACTGTAGTGAAAATATTGGCACTCCAGGCCTGGTGTGCAGAGGCACCAACGCCGATCAAAAGTACTGGGAGCCAAAAGCTGATACCGCCCAGCGGTTGTGCCAGTAATACCACCAATGGAATCAACGCGATTAAAAACATGGCCCGCATCCGCCCATCGTATGGCGCATAACCTTTGTTAATGAAATACATCGGAAACGCACCTCCTCCAATGCTACCGACCATCGTCATGCTGTACAACACCGTCAAAGGCAGGGCGATTTCCGTTTTTTCCATGTCGTATTGCGCTTTCAGATAGGCGGGCAACCAGAATAGAAAGAACCACCATACCCCATCGGTCATAAATTTGCCAAAAGCAAAAGCCCAGGTTTGACGATAGCCCAATAGTTTTGACCAAGCGACTTTTTCCTGTGCACCTACCGATTCTTCTTCTTTATCACTGTGGATGTAATCGAATTCTTCTTTGGAAAGGCGTTTTTGGTCTTCAGGTTTTTCGTAATACATCCACCAGAAAATCAACCACAAAAAGCCTACGGCACCAATTAGGACGAAAGCCGTTTGCCAGCCCCAGGCTTCAGCAATGTACGGTACGGACAAGGGCGCTAAAATGGCCCCAACATTGGTGCCAGAGTTGAAAATCCCGGTTGCAAAAGCGCGTTCCTTTTTAGGGAAATACTCCGCCGTAGCCTTGATTGCCGCCGGAAAGTTTCCTGCCTCACCAAAACCCAGCACTGCCCGAGAAACCATAAAACCTGCAATGGAAACCGATACCGCGCCGATTCCAAAAACACCCAAAATGGCAACAACACTTTCACCAAGCGGAATCGCTAAAGCATGCAAAATGGCACCAATAGACCAAATAATGATGGCCCAAACGTAACCTTTTTTTGTGCCCAGTCGATCGATGATGCGCCCAGCGAAGAGCATCGAGATGGCGTACACAAATTGAAAAACGGAGGTGATGTTGGCATAATCTACGTTGGTCCAGCCATAGGTTTCAGACAAACTTGGTGCCAACAAACTGAGTACCTGTCGATCAATGTAGTTGACCGTGGTGGCAAAAAAAAGCAGTGCACAGATCGTCCACCGGTATTTTCCAATTGTGTTTGTACTCATGATGTAGGTTTTAAAGTTAAAAGTAGAAGGGTTCAAGGATGAAAAGTAGACTTATTTGCGAATATCTTTGACAATTTGTACCAGTTCGGCAATGTGTTGGGTAAAGCCAGCAATGCCGAGTTCATCTGCTTTTTTGATCAGTTGCGATCCAATGCCCACAAAGTTGACTCCTGCACCAAACCATTCCCGCAAATTGGCCTCATTGGGCTGCACCCCACCCGTAACCATCAGTTTTACCTGAGGCATCGGGCCGCGCAGCGCCTTGATGTAACCAGGCCCTACGGCATCACCAGGGAATATTTTCACCACCGTTGCCCCTAGGCTTTGCGCCAGGTATACTTCGTTGGGGGTAAGGGCTCCCGGCATCCAGGCCACCTTGTGTTCCTGGCATACTTCACCTACTTCTGGAGTGATGATGGGCTGAATGATAAAATCGGCACCCAGGTCCAAAAACTGTTCGGCTTCCTCCGGGCGGTAAATGGTACCAATCCCCAGCGCCAAATCGGGTAAGTTGGCCTCCACGTGCTTGCTCAATTGGGCAAAGGTAGCTGGTGCACTGGCGCCCCGATTTGTAAACTCAAAAGCACGCAATCCGCCTGCGTAACAGGCATCCAGCAGCTTTTGGGCATGACTGGCATCGGCATGGAAAAAGAGGGGCACCACCGGGGAGTCCTCTAGTTTGGAAAGTATTTGTTGAGGTGTAAATCTTGGCATTTTATTTTGTTGAAAGGTTGAGGGAGGTTGAGGGAGGTTGAGAAGGTTGAGGCTGCCGCAGCGATTTTGACATTGTCCTTGTCCAAGTCGCTTGCGGAGCCTAAACCTTCTCAACCTCTCTCAACTTTCTAAACCATTATCTTAACAATCTCCCCGACACGTCGCCCGCCAGGATCTGCTCTACCTCCGCCACTGAATGTTGGGCAAAATCGCCTTCCACCAGGTGTTTCAGTGCGGAAGCTGCGGTGCCAAAGCTCAGGGCATCGAGTTCGTTGGACAAATTTAAACGTCCATAAACGTAACCCGCTATAAAGGAATCTCCTCCACCGATGCGGTCTACAATTGGATTGATATCGTAAGTATCCGTTTCCTGATAACCTGCTTTATGGGAAAAACCAATGCCCGTCAAGCGGTTGTGACTGGCGCTCAGCGTATCACGGCGGGTGGCAATGATGCTTTGAGCGTTGGAGAACTTGGCCAGCATTTGTTCGGCCATGTCTTGAAAACCATTGGTCTCCATTCCAAAGATGTCCTTGGCATCCCCCTCGGTACACACCATCACGTCACAGTGTTCCACCAGGGCAGGCATCACTTCCTGGACGGTTTTGCCGTATTGCCAAAGGTTGCGGCGGTAGTTCACATCGGCGCTGACCGGGATGCCCAAGCGGGTTGCGGTTTCCAGGGCTTGTAGGCAAGCTTTGGCCGCGTTGTCCGAAATGGCGGGTGTAATCCCCGTCCAGTGGAACCAACAGGCATCGTCCAACAACTTATCCCAATCAAAAGCTGCCGGATCCATATTGGCAAAAGCACTGTCGTAACGGTCGTAAATGATGCGCGAAGGGCGCATTCCAGCACCCACCTCCAAAAAGTATAAGCCCAAACGTTGGTCTTTTTGGTACACCGTATGGTCAAAATCAACGCCGTGCTGGCGAAAAAAAGCGGTGGCCGCCCGCCCTAAATCATTGTCAGGAAAACAGGTGACATGGCGGCTTGGCACCCCCAATTGGGAAAGGGCTATTGCTACGTTGGCTTCTCCTCCACCATAAGTAACTTCCAGGTTACGGGCCTGCAAAAAACGTTGATGGCCTGGCGTATGCAGGCGCATCATGATCTCTCCAAAGGTTACGACTCGTTTCATTAGAATCCAAAGTAGTTTTTCGCGTTGTTGTAACTGATGTCTTGAATTACTTTGCCGATCCATTCGTAATCGCGGGGCAGCTCGCCATTTTCGATGTCCTGACCAAAGATATTGCAGAGGATGCGGCGGAAATATTCGTGGCGAGGGTAGGAGAGGAAGCTGCGTGAATCGGTCAACATCCCTACAAACTTGCTGACCAAACCCATATTGGAAAGGGCATTCAGCTGCCGCTCCATCCCGTCTTTTTGATCCAAAAACCACCAACCCGAGCCAAACTGCACCTTGCCCGCGATGGAACCATCGTTGAAGTTGCCAGTCATGGTGGCAATCAGTTCATTGTCGTTGGGATTGAGGTTGTATAAAATGGTTTTGGCCAATTGGTTGTTGCCGTCCAGTCGGTCTAAAAATTTGGACAGGGCGCGAGCCTGTGGGAAATCCCCGATGGAATCCCAACCGGTATCCGGGCCTATTTGACGCAGCATCCGCGAGTTGTTGTTGCGCAGTGCACCCAGGTGGTACTGTTGTGTCCAGTTTTTCTCCCAATCCCAAATGCCGAAATACACCAGCATCGCCGATTTGAACTTCAGTACTTCGCTCTGTTCCAAAGTGTGGCCATCGCGAATTTTAGTGAAAATCGTTTTGATCTCCGCTTCAGTATAGTCTTCGGCATAAATCTGCTCCAAGCCATGATCGGATACCTGCGCGCCCATGCTGGCAAAAAAGTCGTGCCGCTTTTTCAGGGCATCCAGGAAATGGTTGAAATTATCGATGGAGGTATCCGCAGCTTTTTCCAGACGCGTAACGTATTGGTTGAAGGTCTCTGGATTGTCAACTGCCATTGCCTTATCGGGGCGGAAGGCGGGCAGTACCCGTACATCGAAGCCACTTTGAGCAATCTGGCCGTGAAACTCCAGGTTGTCGACCGGATCATCGGTCGTACAGAGCACCTTGACGTTCATCTTGCTCAATAAACTACGCACCGAGTATTCTGGTGCGCGCAACTTGGCACTACATTCTTCATAAATGGCCCGGGCAGTGCTGGGTGAAAGCAATTCGTCCACGTCGAAGTAACGCTTCAGTTCGAGATGCGTCCAGTGGTACAAGGGGTTGCGTAGGGTATAGGGAACTGTGGCAGCCCATTGCTCAAATTTTTCGTAATCGGATTTGTCGCCGGTGCAAAATCCCTCAGCCACTCCGTTGGTACGCATGGCCCGCCACTTATAGTGATCGCCGTACAACCAGGCTTGGCTGACGTTGTCAAAAATTTTGTCTTCGGCTATTTCCTGTGGCGGCAAATGGTTGTGGTAATCAATAATGGGCATGTCTTTGGCATACTCATGGTAGAGCAGCCGCGCCGACTCACTTTGCAGCAGAAAATCCTCAGTGAGGAAGGTTTGGGTAGTAGTTAAGGTGCTCATGTGTTTAGGTTATGGTTGAAAAAGTTGAGGGAGGTTGAGAAGGTTTAGGGAGGTTGAGGCTGCCGCAGCGACTTGAACAAGGACCTTGTCTAAATCGCTGCGGCAGCCTCAACCTTCTCAACCTCCCTCAACCATCTAAACCTCCTCAACTATAAAGATACCCCCCGTTTCCAGGGAATAAAATCATCCTGTCCGTGCCGAACAGCAGCTACTTCCGCTTCGCCGCTGGCCACAGCTATGACGTATTCTAGGAGTCGTTCCCCTGACTCTTCGATCGTTTCTTCTCCTTCAATGATGGTTCCCGTGTTGAAATCGATGATGTCGGGCATCCTTTTTGCCAAGACGGTATTGGTCGCAATCTTGATGACCGGAGCGATCGGATTGCCAGTCGGCGTGCCCAGGCCTGTCGTGAATACTACCACATTGGCCCCAGAACCTACTTCTGCGGTGGTTGATTCGACATCGTTACCGGGTGTACACAGCAAGTTGAGCCCAGGTTTGGTTACCATTTCAGGGTAGTCCAATACTGCAGTCACCGGGGAAGTGCCCCCTTTTTTAGCGGCTCCTGCCGATTTGATGGCGTCGGTGATCAGGCCATCCTTGATGTTGCCCGGTGAAGGATTCATGTCAAAACCAGAGCCTACCGCCTTGGCACGCTCATTATAGGTTGACATGAGGGTAGAAAATCGTTCGGCGGTCGGCGCATCTACGCAGCGGTCGCACAATTCTTGCTCTACCCCACACAATTCCGGAAATTCGGAAAGGATCACGGAGCCACCCAAAGTGACCAACAAATCCGAAGTATACCCCACCGTAGGATTGGCCGAAATGCCTGAAAAACCATCCGACCCTCCACATTCCAGCCCCAGGCAAATTTTGCTCAAGGGGGCGGGTTGTCTCGTCAGTGTATTGGCTTGCATCAGCCCTGCAAAGGTTTTTTTGAGTGCAGCACTGATTAGCGCTGATTCGGTTCCCATGGTTTGTTGTTCAAAAACGTAGACCGGTTTCTGCAGGTTTGGATCCCGCTTGGCCAGCTCTTCTTTGAGCATAGAAACCTGCGCGTTTTGACAGCCGAGGCTCAGTACCGTAGCTCCCGACACGTTGGGATGCACGATGTAACCCGCCAGTAGGCCACAGAGCGCCTGCGCGTCTTGCCGTGTACCGCCACAACCGCCATCATGGATGAGGAATTTCACCCCGTCGACATTGGGGAAAAGGCGCTGGTTTTTTTCCAGCGTAGCCGTTTCTACATCGATATCGGCTTGCAAAATTTCTTCCACCGTTTTACCAGCCCGCATCAAACTCACCAGTTCGCGGGTTTGGAGTTGGTAGGTATGGGCGCGGCCATATCCCAGGTCGTCCACCAGGGCTTCGCGCAGAACTTCGAGGTTGCGGTTTTCGCAAAAAACCAGCGGAATCACCACCCAGTAGTTGGCGGTGCCTACTTTGCCATCGGCACGGTGGTACCCCTGGAAGGTACGCCCGCTAAAGCCGTTCACATTGGGCACGGGCCAATCTTTTCTTTGTTCGCCCAACTGGTAAGCACCTGCGGCGTGTTTCAGGTTAGCGGTGCTGATGAGCCCCCCGCGGAAAATGGGTTTTTGGGCTTTGCCCACCAATACGCCATACATGGTGACTTCGTCGCCTATTTCCAGATCGACGGTGGCAAATTTGTGCTTGGCGGCGACATCTTCTAAAATGGTGAAAGTTTCGCTGCCCAATTGTACGGTTTCACCCGCCTTCAGATCGCTGAGGGCAACAACAACATTGTCTTGTGGATGAACCTTGAGTATCCGGTTTTTCATGATTGTACTACTTGTAAAAAGCGCTCCAAAGGGCGATAAAAAAACTGATGTTCATTTTGCCATAGGATTAAATGAGTAAACGATTCATTTCAAGTGTCTTATTTAATCCTGTGGCTCAATAAAAATGAACATCTGCTTTTGCCCCAATACTAAGGTACTGCAAACTCCCTGATCTTGCATGGATTCCAGGTGAAAAGCTACTTTTTCTTCAAAACCGGGTAGCTGACTTAAGTCGCAGCCCCAAAGGTCTTCGTTCTTCAAAACCGCACTCACCAGCGCGCGTGAGGCAAAGTTTTGCCACATGGTATAAAAATAAGCGGCTTGATCATCCTGAATCAGGTAATCTTCAGCGTCGCGGCGGCCATAAAAACGACCTTCTTCGGTTTTGGTGGCCCGCATGAACAGGAGGTAAGCCGCAAATCCCAGGGCCATGTGTTCCGGCACCGTACCCACTGTATCGTAATGACGCAGCAGGGTAGGCACATTGCGCATTTGCATCTTGGAACTGTACTGCATGGTGATGCTCAGCCATTTGTGCTCGATGAAGGGATTGCGGAAGCGATCCAGTACTTTTTTGGCAAAATCATGCGCTTCGGCAAGGGTAAGTGGGGCTGGGATGGTGTGGGCAATTTCATCGAATAATAAATGTTCGAGGAAGTTGGCGAACAGTTCCTGGTTCATTCCTTCGACCACTGAATTGAGCCCACAAAGGTAGGCGAGGCCGCAGGAAAAGGTATGCCCTCCGTTGAGGATCCGTAATTTGAGTTCTCGATAGGGATTGATGTCGGGTGCGATGATGACCCCTTCGTGCGCCAAGTGCAGTGGGAATTTGGCCTTGACAGCTTCATCGCCTTCAATGGCCCAGAGGGCGTATACTTCCGACATGATCAGGAGATCGTCCTGATAACCCAATTGGGCTTCGATGCCTGCCTTTACCGCAGGCGCGGGTGCACCGGGTACGATGCGATCCACCAGCGTATTGCAACAATGGTTGTGTTGTTCCATCCAGTCGATGAACTCGGCTTCCAGGTTGTTGAGGTGAGCCAGTTCCAGCAAGATGCGCTCCAGTTTGTCCCCATTGTCGGGAATCAATTCGGTGGGGGTGATGATCAATCCTTTTTCGGGATCACCTTCAAAAGCCTGATATCTGGCATATAAAAAAGCCAACAACTTTGCGGGAAAGGAGCTGGGTGGACTTTGGTGGATGTCTTCTTTGACCAACTTGATGCCTACTTCGGTGGTATTGGAAATCACCACGCTGAGTTCGGGATTTTTGGCGCAAGCCAATACTTCATCCCACTGGGTACTGGCAGTCAGCACCCGACTGATGGCGCTACAGACCAGGTTTTGCTCTACCTGCTCTGCATCCTGAATACCCCGGATACAAACAGTATACAAATTATCCTGTTGATCAAAGGCGGCGGTATCGCCCGAACTGGTCGATTTTACCACTACAATCCGCCCCTGGAAGATACCCTGGCGATTGGCTGCTTCGATCAAAAAGTCCGGCAAGCCGCGCAACAATACACCGGTGCCAAATTGTAATACCTTCTCAGGCAAAGCTGACCTCTCCTGATGGGCTATACTTTGGCCATTTTGAGCAGACATCATTTGGTGGGATAAGTATTCCATGCTTGTGGTTTTCATTTGTCTTGAATAAAATCTTCCCGAATCGGTGAAAAAACATCCACTAAAATGCCTGCTTCCAAACAAAGGGCACCGTGAACCTCATTGGGTGGAATGTAGTAGCCGTCACCCTGACGCAGGATTTTTTTCTCCGCCCCAATGCTGATTTCGAATACCCCTTCCGCAACATAGCTGATTTGGGTATGGTGGTGATGGTGCAATGCGCCAATACCCCCGTTATCAAATGCTACTTTGACCATCATGATTCGTTCATCAAAGGAGAGGACTTTGCGTTTCACTCCCGGTTCCACTTGTTCCCAGGGGATGTCTTCGTCCAGCATGTATTGTAGCCCAAATGTGGGATGATGGTTCATGTTTGTTGTGTTTTACCGGTTTGCGCCAGGTGGTATCCATTTTCCTTCAAAAGTCCAATCTATTGTGATGGCCTTCGCCTTCAAACCTGTTTGCAAATTGTCTTTGTGCCAGGCATAATCTCCACCACTACGTTTGCAGCGGTAGTAGTACACCCGGCGGCCCCAGAGGGGCGTACCCGGGCCGGATTGCGCCCAGTAAATATCGGCATCGGCCATCTCTTTGGCAAAGCGGCAATTGAGCAAATAAAACTGCGACTCGCGGTGAAAACGCCCCAGTTTGAAACCGGGATCACCTTGGAAATTGCAGTTCTTGAGCACCGTTTTTGAACTTTCGTGTAGTGATCCATCGTGCCAAATGGCGGCACTGAGATTATGGCAAATAAACTGACAATTTTCCGCATATGCCCAACCTCGAGGGCAATAAAAATCTACACCTCCTTCCATCACACAATCCCGGAAATAATACATGCCCTGATCGACGTCCCAGGGGCTTACCGTATCTCCACCAAATGCACGGAATACACAGCCAAGCACCGAGAGCCGGGTACAACCAGGCATGGTGCGCAGGGCAAACTGATGGCCATCTTTCCGCACTATTTTGGGTTTGTTGCCCTCATTGGGGCAGTTGATGGTGCTGTCGCCTTTGGCTTTAAAGCCGTACTCGTTGATCACGCTCAGGTTTTGCAGGGTAATGTCCTGTGCCCGGATGTTGAGGGTAGCTGCGCCCCAGTCGTCGGGATGTTCGCAGCGCCAGCAATCGCGAGGTAGGGAAATGCTGATGACTACACCAGCCGTAGATTCTCCCTTGAGTTGGATTTTATTTTTGTCGATGAAGATTTTTTCAGGGTACTGGCCATTTTTGACGAAAATTTCGCGCCAGCTGGTCGATTCGGTGGGTAAACTATTGATGGCAGCCTGAATGGAACGAAAATCACCCGATCCATCGGTAGCAACAACCAGCCGATTTTGGGCAGGCAGGGCAATACTGCTGACCCAATAAAGCAGAAAAACAAGGCAAAAGCTGGATGTTACACCTGCATCCAGCTTGGCCTTGTGGTGTGATCGCTTTAGTTGCTTGCTCTTCACCAGCGCTTGTTTTTGTTTGTTTACAGGAAAAATCCTGGTTATTTGGATTGCTCCAACAGCCACTTCGCCAATAAGCGGGCAGCTTGAAAATTCTCGTATTGAGCTGGAAGCCGTTTTCCATTGACGTATTCATTGTAAATCCATGGGTCACCTACTACAAAGACCGTACCTTTGCCGTATTTCGCCGTAGCCATGACCACATCTCCGCCCTCGCTGATGCTGGATTTGGCCGCACCACTGAGTTGCAGGGTCACCAATTCTTTGATGAAGAGGGTCGACAAACCTTTAAAAATTGGATGCCCGGCGGGTACTGTTACTTTTCCATGCTCGTATAGGTCATTCTTGACCATGTTGCGGTTTTTACCCGTAAGGCCGATCCCGAAAGCCTGGGTCAATTGGTTGAAGTGTTTTTGCTCACAATTGCTGGTGTCGTTGCCCATCAGCATCAGCACCCCCCCTTTTTTTACCCAGGCCTTGATGGCTTTGATGTGTTCGGGGCCAATGAAATTGGGCGCAGCGGTTTCTTTTTTTGTATCCGGATCAACGATGATGTACACCTTGGCGTCCTTGAGTGCATCGGCAGTCGGGGCTGTTGGTAAGGGTAGGGTAGTGGCGCCGTATTCGCGGAAGAGGTTGCCCCACAACGAAAAGCCGGAGTCCATGGGGTCTTCCCAGGTGTAGTGAAAACGTTCCGTCTGGCCATTGAGCCCTTTGCGGGATTCGTTGTTGAAGTAATAATCGAGCACCACGTTTTTGCCTTTGGCGAGGGTATTGGTGGCGGCAATTTCGATTTCCAGAGCGGCTTTGATGAAGGGGCCGATGCCCTTGAGGTCGTCTTTGCGCAGCGGTTCGCTCAGGTAGTATTCGTAGCTGCCGTCGCGGTAAGGAGTGCCACCGAGGCCACCTACACTCACCGTTTTTTCCAAATGGATTTTGCCACTGGGCTCGGTGCTGATGAAATTGCTGATGATGCCCTGGAAGCCTTTTTGGGCAGCGGATAAAAAGCTGGCGTTGAGGTAACCCATGCGCACACCCTTGGCGAGGGTGTACGTGAACATGCAGGAGGCCGAGGCTTCGAGGTAATTGCCTTTATCATTGGCTCGGTCCAGAATCTGCCACCAACACCCCGAGGCATCCTGGTATTTGACCAACACGGGTGCCAACCTTTGCAGGTAAGTGATGAATTTGCCACGCTCGGGGTGATCCTTGGGGAAAACGTCGAGCACATCCACCAAGGCCATCGCGTACCAGCCCAGGGCGCGACCCCAGAAGTTGGGTGAATTGCCGGTAGCCCGGTTGGCCCAGGGCTGCTCCCGACTTTCGTCGTAACCGTGGTACAACAGACCCGTTTTGGGGTCGATCATGTGTTTTTCAACCAGGGCAAATTGTAGGGCAATGTCATTAAAATTGGCGGGTTCATTGAATTGAACGCTGAATTCGGTGTAAAAAGGGTGCCCCATGTACAAACCATCCAGCCACATCTGATTGGGGTAACGTTTTTTGTGCCAAAAGCCATTTTCTTTGGTGCGGGGGTGGCTGCTGAGTTGGCTGCGCAGCAGGTAAGCGGCTTTTTTGTACTTCTCCTTTTTGGTCTCCTGGTACAACAACAGCAGAGAACGGCCAGTAGGCATGTTGTCGATGTTGTAATCTGCGAGTTTGTAGGTGCGGATGCTGCCGTCTTCCTGCACAAAATGGTCGATGTCTTTTTTGATGTAGTTGTAATACCGCACATCACCGCTATGTTGCCAAAGGCGTTTGAAACCTTCGAGCACTAAGCCTTGCTCGTAATCCCAACGGGAGAATTTCTTGTCGCCCACCAGGATGGAGTCTTTGTGAGTATCCATAAAGGATTCGGCCATCCGCACCGACCAGGGCTTGTCCTGAGCAGTACCGATTCCGAAAAAAAACAAGGTAAAAAGAAAGAGAAAAAATTGCTTGATTTTCATGGCATGCTAGTATGAAAAAAGACCTATATGTGGCGATAAAAACTGCTACGAGCGCTTACCAGCGCCTTGTCTGGCGCGCCCGCAGCGTTCCTACTACTACTATTCTTGTATTTAGTTTTAAAGCACCGGTAGTGAAGTTTAAAATAAAATTTTGCGTTCACTGCTGATTGCAACACGAATCTATGTCATTGCGGGGAGAGGTTTTTTTTTGTTTGGATTTTTTTTTACGCAATCGTTATCGGGAACGATTGCGGATCATTAAATTTCTTGTATTAAAGGAAAAAAACTATTTTTATTGGCAGATAAAAGATTTGATAGGAGTGGAGACAAGATAAGTTTTTTAGTAAGATAAACACGGATCGATATGAATGAAATACGCTGGAGCAAGTCACTTGCTGAAAAAATTATCCGCAAAGGCTGGCCCTTGATCGAAGAAATTAAGCAAGAAGAACTGCGCCAATTGCTTGGCCGGATGGGGTATCAATTATCCAAAGCTACAATCAGCAACATTTACCGCAAGTACATAAAAAATGATACGACTCCGGGCGAAGCAACCCGCTCCATTGGTCTCAATAGTTTGAAAACTTTTTCCAAGGGATTACTGGCCTGGTTCAAAAGCCAAAAAAAATTCCAATTTGATGTTGAGAAAGGAGATTTTGTACCACTGGATGCCTTCACAAATATTGCTGCTGCACCTCAATACACCAGCAATATTCTATCGTACCAACTACGAACCCATCAAGACGGTCGTCGAGGAATTGATGAAAAGATTGAATTCATCAAAGATGCCAAGCATGAGATCATCGAAATGGGCATTCGCCTCAATTCATTCAGCAAATATTTCAGTGGTCGCAAGGATGCGGAATTTAAAAATCCAATCATCAATCTTTTGCAAAGCGGCGTAGCCCTGAAATGTGTGATGATGGATCCCGAGGCGGAGCTGACCCGAATTTATTTTGAAGACCGGGCGAAGGTCATTCCAAAAGAGCTTGCTGATTACCGAGATATGCCTAAAATCCTGGATGACTTGATTCAACTGAAAAATGAGCTCAATGCACTCGATATGCCCGGAAAAATGAGCATTCACCTCTATCAACATTTCCCTTATTATCACTACCTGACTGTAGATGGCAACCAGGAATGGGGTAAAATGATGTACTCGAGTTACATCTATGGTGAAAAACGCGCCAATTGCCCGGTGACTGAAATTTACCAATACGGCTCCCCTGAACTGTACAAAAGGCACTGGAGATCCTTACAACTCATTTTACAAAAAGCCAAAGAAATTTGAATTACCCTTAAATATACCTTTATCATGGATAAGCAAGAATTATTGAATACCATTGCGGCATTCAGCGATTTTGAAGCAAAATACTTTCTGTCTCTTTGGAAAGCAGCTCGGGCTGCTGAGCCGACTACCAGCAATAGTCCAAAGATTGCCCCCAATAAATTGTTCACCAACAAAAATGTTGGCGATATGTCGCGCCTGGCCCTATTGACCATTGTTGTGGAGTCAGTGCAGGGTGAAGCATGGATGTTGAAAACAATGCAAGATCAGCCCTATCAAGGCGAGCCAAAAAATTTCTCACAACAAAACGCTCGTGATGTCAACGATGTGATGGCGGTGTTGGCCGCGGTATTGAGCGCTCCTGATACGGAAATCAAATTTGCAATGAGTGGTGGCAAGATTGATTTTTCGCTGAGTTTTAATGCGATGAGCAACCCCTTGATCCAAGAACATGTGCAAAAAATTGCTGCATCAACCAACTGGCTGAATCCCAAAACTGCCAACCCGACGGTAGTTATTTTAACTCCAATCGAAGTGGAGCGTCAGGCAGTATTGACTCAACTGCCTGAGTGGAGAACTTATTTAAGCCCGACTACCCAAACCCGCCTTTCCGAAGCTACTTTTAAAGGCAATTACCACGAGTTTAAAATTTACAACCAACTTTCTGGATCGGGACTGATTGAAACAGCCTTGGCCATCGAGAGTTTGGCCCAGGAACTGAAGCCAGATCTGGTATTGATGGTAGGGGTTGCTGGGGGAGTGAAGGATGTAAAAAAAGGAGATTTAGTAATCGGAGAAAGAGCTTATGGCTATGAGCGGGGCAAAGAAACGGACGAAGGATTTATGGCCCGGCCACAGGTATTCAATTATTCTCATCGCTTGATTCAATTGAGTAGGTGGATTGTGGATGAAAAATCCTGGCAGTCTAGAGTAATCCCTACCACTGATTTTCCCATTACTGCTGAGCCCAGGATTGTTTTTGGCCCCATAGCCTCAGGCAATAAAGTCATTGCAAGCAACGAGTCTGCCTTGGTCGGATTTTTAAAAACACATTTTAATGATACCCTGGCTGTAGAAATGGAAGCCATTGGTTTTCAGGCCTTGTTGCGCCATGAAAAGGTGAAATCGCTCAATATTCGTGGCATCTCCGATTTGTTGGGCGACAAAGTTCAGGCCGACCAGCAAAACCACCAACCCTTGGCCGCAGCACGTGCGGCAGCTTTTGCTTTTGAATTATTGCAACACCTGGATTTAAGCCAGCCGCAGCATTAATAGAGAGGAGAGTATGTTTACGTAAATTTTCATAAATTTACGTAAACATTTGTAAATCAATAAATTAACTTGATTCTATCATTTCAGTCGATTACTTTTGTACCTGTGATCAGCTACGAAGGGCGATAGCGATATTGCCTTTAACAAGCTGATCAATTCCCCGCAGTTGTGTAGAAAAATCAATTTGCACAAGGCAGGTTAGACCACAGTCTAGCCCTGGGAATGCTATGCCTTGGGGCTATGTTTTGCCGGTACAGATAGCTGCAGATATCACTCACCGGACGTGGCATACGGTACGTGATTATTTCATCTCAAAAATCGATTGCTATGGTAGCGCTTGATCTGCTCCTCCTTTGGATGCAAGGGTTAGGGACGGTAGACATTATTTTGTAATGCCGAAATCCAACAATGGTTTCACCTGTTTGATGCTCGTCGTCAGCAGGTGAAATCTAAAATAACATGGTGTTTTTTGGTTAAAAGTCTTGGTGCAAACAGATAGGATAAGAACTGCCTAACAATATACTTTTAGTTATGGTTTCAACTCTTTAATTTTATTCCGGAACCAGCTTTTGCATACCAACAACTCAAACTCCTCCAATTTATCCAGCAGGTCTTTGTTTGAGGTTTGTTTTAAAAGATCTGGGTCGATGCGTATTTTTTCTAAATGAGTAACCATTTTGATAAAATTGCCAAAACTCGCTTGATGTTGCTCGCTGAAACGATCTTGTTTACGATCCAGTGCCTTGGCAAAAGCGGCACAGTTGTTGGTAAGTTGCTCATAATCATCTAATTCATAACCACTTTGTATTTGGGTAGCCCGGGCCGTTAATTCCATTAAGTGATTGACATACCGTTTGTTTGGGGAATAGGCATCAATAGCGAAGCTAAATTTTTGTTGATAAAAGTGGATGCGCGCAGTAATCACCTGGATGACTTCTTTTTTAAATCCTTCAGGCAGGTGGTCCTTCCATTGATTCAACAACTCCTCAGCTTCAACAACCTTTCCCGCTTCTGCATGGAGGTTGACTACGTTCAGCAATATTTCAGGAGTCATTTTATTGTCTTGTAACAAGGTACGATTTTGCAACCCAAGATGATGCAAGTCTGCGGCTTCAGCGTAAAAACGATCTTTGCCTCGTTTGATGGCAAAAGATGCATAATTGATCAATGCGGTGAGGAAGTTGCCCTGTTCATCTTTGCTGAGCTTGGGATTGTTTTCCTTTAACCATTTTTTGAACTGATCGAAACCCTCATCACTTGGATTGATCGCCACTTCGTAAGCTTGGTAATAGAGTTGCAATAAGGGATTATCAGCAGGAATTATAGCCTTAATTTCCCGTAACTCCTCCACTGAAAACTGAACACTGGGTTCTCTACCACTGACTCGTTTTACCATTTCCATTTCGTGGGCCATCCGGAGTTTAGCCGCCAAATAAGCCAAGTCTAATTGTTGCATGCTCTTGGTCAAACTATCTTCATCCCGATCGGTTTTGAGGGTCTCTCTTGAGTAATAACGCAAGTGAAACAAGCGGTGGTAATGCCAGTGGGACCAGATATTGAGGCCATTGTTTTCTTCTGTGTCTGCCGCCGCATTTTTTTCAGGATTTTTTTTAAGCGCTTTTTCTGGGCTAGGAAAATATCTTTCAATTTGTTTGTCCAATAAACTTTGTAAACCCAGGCGACTGTATGCTGATGCCAACAGAAATTCCTTTTCCTGAGGGTTTTGGCTGAGAGCATGTTCAAGCAAGTATTCGTGTAAGAGGCTACTGAGTTTATTGCCCACATTGCTCAAGCTTTTTGACGAATTGGCCATTTTTTTGTTTTTGAACAAAAGTTTATACAAAACCTCGGTAGCCAAATTCTCGTCATTTAAGTCGGGATGACAAGTCATCAAGTACATGAACAGTTTGAATTCTTGGGTTTTTGAAGAAGCCTTCTTTCTTACATAGGTATAAATGGCTTGAAGTTCTGCTTTATCAACCCGTTTAAGGATTTGTACACACGCATTGCTAAACATAGGATTACAATTGTGAAGATGATTCTGAGCTGTACAAATGTAGCCAAATGGAAAGCAATGTATATGGTTTACTGAAAAAATTATAAAGTGATAATCCTTGCAGTAAAGCTGCTTTTTGAAAAAAATACCATAAAAATTGCCTGAAAAAATGCGAGGAATACTGAAGCTGGTTTGAAAAAACAAAAACACTATTAAGTAATTGTTTGTCAATGATTTATAAGAGTAGTGCAAAATTTTGTGAAATGATCTGGTTCGTTTTTTTTCATTTTTTATGAGGAAAACAAAGAATTATGTCTGGAAGAATCCCTACAAATGCCAATATCTTTATTTCAGCACTGAAGCCAAAGCGCGAAACTAAACCCCAGTGTAAGCTCATTGAAAGTTTTGTCATTTCAAAATTCACGCGGGGAGCTGCATCCCTATCTTATGAGAAACTACCAATTATTAACACTAGCCTGGATTAGGTTGGGCATGAAATTATTAAAATTCCCGAAACCCCTGACTAAGAGCCTGTAAAAAATTACGTTTTTCTCAATATGAGATGAATGTTAGCAATCAAAACAAAAGTCTCACTAGTTCTGGTGTCGGCTTCGTAATCAAGGGAGAGCCTTCTTGACCACATGAGCCAAGAAATCGTCCTCT
>NZ_JBGSLK010000072.1:0-36215 GCF_041740695.1 Haliscomenobacter sp.
GTTTTGAAGTGGGCTACCGCAGCGACTTATACCAAGGCTGTGTCAAAGTCGCTGCGGTAGCCCACTTCAAAACTCTAAACTCATGTATTCGTAACTCTTAACTCAAAAAAGCCTTATGCCAAAATCCTTAAACAATACACCACTTAACCTACGATTAGATCATGAAAAAAACACAATCAACCCGCCGTCGATTTTTTAAAACTCTCAGCGCTGGAGCCGCCGCCTTGGGGCTGGGATCGCCTTTTGCTTTGGCTAGCAATGTGAGTAAAGTTGAACCAAGCAAGGAGGAGGATCAACTATTGTTCGTGGGAGACAACATCGCCCTGGCCAACACCAGCTACGGCAAAGTGCGCGGTTACATCTTGCGGAACATTTACCATTTCGTCGGCATTCCCTACGGAGCAGATACTTCCGGCGCCAACCGTTTTATGCCACCGGAAAAACCCAAACCCTGGACAGACATCTACCCTGCACTTTGGTGGGGCAATTCGGCACCCCAACAAATGGAAAACCGCTACGCCAACAAGTTCGCCTCATTCAGAGACCAATGGAACTACGACGATGTCAGCGAAGATTGTTTGCGCATCAATGTATTCACTCCGGGTTATTCCGATGGAAAAAAACGCCCGGTTTTGTTGTGGATGCACGGCGGCGGTTTTTGGAACGGCAACGCCATTGAGCATGAAGGTTACAAAGGCGAAAACCTGGCCCGGCTCGGAGACGTGGTTTTTTGTTCGGTCAACCACCGCTTGGGCCCACTTGGTTTTACCGACCTTTCCGGGGTAGGAGGTGAAAAATATACCTCCTCCGGCAATGTGGGGATGTTGGATTTGGTGGCTGCCCTGGAATGGGTGCGCGAAAACATTGCCAATTTTGGTGGCGACCCCAACAATGTAACCATCATGGGACAATCAGGCGGCGGCTCTAAAGTGTGCACCACCACAGCCATGCCTGCCGCACAAGGTTTATTCAGCAAAGCGGTGGTGTTGAGTGGGGCCAGGGTTGATCTGGGTATTCCCGATCTTTCCAAAAAACTGGGTGCCTATATCCTGAAGGAAGCTGGACTTGAAAACACCCAAGTGGATCAACTCCAACAAATGCCCTGGCAGAAATACTACGAAATAGCCGTCCGAGCTGCGGGAAAATTGGCCGTGGATTCGGGAAAAAGTGCTGCCAGTGCCCCCCAGATCTTTCAGCCGAGGGTAGATGGCAAACACATCCCCGATCACCCCTATTTGCCAAAGGCCTCCCCCTACGCTGCCAAAATCCCCATGATGATTTGTTCGGTGACCAACGAAAGTTCCAGCACCTGGACCGATTCAAGCCGGGAGGCCATCACGCTGGATGGTTTGAAGGAGCAATTCAAAGGCACGTATGGGGAAAAAGCTAGTCCCATTGTAGATGCCTACGCCAAAACATTCCCCAATAAAAAACCAGCGGACATCTGGTCGATGATCACCAATCACCGCCAAAGGTCGGTCCTATTGGCGGATTCCAAATCGAAGCAAGAAGCTCCGGTATTTCTGGCCTGGTTTGGCTGGCAGCCCCCCTTGTTCGACAATCGGCTACGCGCTTTTCACTGCCTGGACATCTGCTTTTGGTTTTACAATACCGACTTGATGTTGTCGCATACGGGTGGAGGAGCACGCCCCCGGGCCTTGTCTCAAAAAATGGCAGGTGCTCTGTTGCAGTTCATGAAAACGGGTGACCCCAATGGAGGCGGACTGCCCAAATGGGCCAAATATTCCTCGGATAAAGGGGAAACCATGTTTCTGGACGATGCTTGCACTTTGCAAAATGACCCTGACCGGGAGGCGCGTAAGACTTTGCCGCCGTATGTGATTAGTTGATTTGCCGCCTGGATTTCATGATTTCGGGATAAAAGGGCATTTTTGCGCTGCGTAAAACATTGTAGAGACGCAAGGCTGTGCGTCTCTACCCCGCCACAAACGCCCAAGCCTGCTCCTCCGACCAATACACATTCCGCTTCCCCGGCGTATAAAACCCACAATGCCCACCATAACGCGGTGTCATCAAGTGAAAATAGGGGGATTGTTCTGCCAGCTCATACGGAAAACAGGACGGGCTCAAAAAAGTATCGTCTTTGGCATTGATCAACAAGGTTGGAATGTGAATGTCGGGAAAAAAAAGGATGCTGCTGTTGCGTTTCCAATATTCTTCTGCACTTGCAAAACCGTGCACAGGAGCCGTAAAAGCCCCGTCAAATTCGCCAAAATTGCGGGGCTTGGGGATGCTGACCTGAAACTGATCGGGGAAACGTTGGGCTTTTTCGTGCATTTTGGGATTCAGTGTGCTCATAAAGCGGTACATGTAAATCCAGTTCTTCAATTTGTTGAACTCAGCATTGGCACTTGGTACATCACAAGGCACGGATATGGCAACGGCCTTTTTGATTTCGGGATACACTTGGGCACCTTTTTCCCCAAGGTATTTCATCACCACATTGCCGCCCAGGCTAAAACCGACCAAGGCAATTTCGCGGTATTGGTTTTTCGCCAAAGCATGTTGCAGCACCAGGTCCAGATCCCCCGTTTCCCCAATGTGGTAGGTGCGCAGCAGCCGATTGTTCTCGCCGCTACATCCGCGAAAATTCATGCCTAGTCCATCCCAGCCCTCCAGGAAAAAGCGCCGGATCATGCCCTTGATGTAACCCCGCTCGGCTGAACTTTCCAGGCCGTGTAATACCACCACCAAGCGGTCACTACCTTGAGTAGCCCAATCCAGATCCAAAAAATCCCCATCGGGGGTATCGATGCGTTCCCGTTCGTAGTGCAAATCAGGTACTGTCCGCCTCAGCGAAGGATAGATGGTATTCACGTAGGTATTGCGGAAAAACCAGGGGGGAAGGTAATCGTCTTTGGAAATAAATGGCATTGGTAAACCTGTGTTAATTAGGCGACATTTTAACGCAAATTTAGTCGTATATTTGGATAATGAAAAGCAGGCTCCAACATACTATGACCTTGTTTTTGCTGTTTTACAGCCTCTCGGGCTTCTCCCAACAGTACTTCAAGTTGCTGGAGAAATCGGTCAAGCCGTATGAGCAAAAAATTGCCCGTTTTTCCAATGGCGACCTGCTGATCTGTGGCTCCCCAGTGCGGGGTGAAACCGCCAACCGCAATGGAGGCATCAATATACTCAGGCTCGATCCCTGTGGTAACACCGTTTGGAGCAAAAACTTCGAGTGGAAGCAAAATTTCATGACCTTCAAAGATGTTAAAATCAGCGCCAACAATGAGGTATACGTCTATGGAACCGCTTACGAAAGTGGCAGCGAATACATTTTTATCTTAAAACTCAGCCCTAAAGGCAATGAGCTGGCTTACCGCATGTTGCACATGGGTACCGTCGACAATTTCACCTACAACATCCAGGTTATGCCCAATGGCAACCTGATGGCTTTTGGCCTCGTCCTGGATTTCAGTACGGCCAAACGAGGCTTCTTGTGTACTTTTGATCAAAGCCTGACCGTACAGTGGGGTAAGGTATTTGCTCCTTTTGAATCGAATGGCGAAGCCATTGTAACCGAAGATGGGGGTTTCCTTTGCCGTTCCGGGGGGTATACCTACAGTTTTAATGCCACAGGAGACCTGTTGTGGGCTACAACTTTCGATTCAGGGGAAAGTGCTGGCGGTTTTTCACCTGTAGGTAGACCGATTGTGGTGGAAGACGGTTATATTTTTGAAGCGCTCAAAAATGACCGGGCTTTTTTTTACAAAATCAACCCAAATGGGAAAATTGTCTGGAATAGTCCCGATTTCAAAACCACTGGCCGCGCTGCCGACCTACAGGTCCTGGAAAATGGCAATTTGTTTGCTGTATACAATGATCCAGGAGCCAATGAAAATCACCCTAGCCAGTTGACCCTGAGTCAAAGTGGTCAAATCAGCCGACAGCGGCGCTTGCTGATTGCACAGTCGCTCCAAACGGATGGCATTTATCAATCCTTGGCCAGCAAAGGCCGGGTTAGCATTATTGGAAGCCAGGATTTAAGGGAGGCTTCAGCGGATCGCTACGCAGGATTTGTGCTGCAAGCTTCCATCGATTCCAGTCAAGGTACCTGTTTTCGTTGGGAAGATTTCAGTTCGACCTCCGCACATACCAGTCCAATCAACGTTGCGCCACAAACGGTCAGTTTTTTCCCTTTCAATCCCCGTTACCTCGAAGCCAAGATTGACAATGCGCCCTGGAAATTCTCCTTTGCGCAAAGTTGTGACCAGACCCAAAATCGTATCGTTCGTATCGATAGCACTTTAAGTTGCGGGCTAGACTGGAGCGTCGAATTGCCCAATGCTAATTTTATTTGGGAAGATGGGACGCCCAATATTGGCCGAACATTTACTGCCCCCGGTATTTACCGCGCTTCCGATTACAACTGTATTGCGCCAACTATCCTGGAATATGAAGTAAAACGAGATCCCTGTGCCTGCTTGGTCTACCTGCCCAATGCTTTTAGCCCTAACGACGATGGCCAGAACGATCAACTGCGCTTGTTCAGCAATTGCCCCCTACAAAACGTGCAGATGAGTGTGTACAGCCGCTGGGGTGATCGTTTGTTTGAGGGCAATAGTGCCGAAGCGCAGTGGGATGGTCAGGCCCGCCAAAAACCAGCCGATCCAGGCGTATACATGGTAGCGGTACGGTATCAGGTATTGGATGAAAGTGGCAATATCCAGGAAGGAACTTTGACGCAAAAGGTGCAATTGTTGAGGAATTAAGGGGGATTTTTTTTATCCTTGTCCTTCTATTTCACCCAAACCACAAACCATTTTCACATGTTCCATTCCCTGTTTGCGCGTAGCATTTCGGCGTTTCTTTCCTTGGGCTTTTTAAGCCTATTTTTTGTTCCACATCATAAACTCCCTACTCAGGCCAAAGCTCCCAAAATAGCCACCATCGCCTACTACATGGGCAATGGCCAAAACCTCGACCAATACAAATGGGAACAAGTCACCCATGTCATTTACAGCTTTTGCCACCTACGGGGTCAACGCCTCGCCGTAGACAATGCCAAAGACAGCATCGCCATCCGCAATCTGGCGGCCCTCAAGAAAAAACACAAGCAGCTCAAAGTTATGCTTTCACTCGGCGGTTGGGGTGGCTGTGAACCTTGTTCTGGGGTCTTTGCCAAAGCGGAAGGCCGCCAGGAATTTGCCCGTTCCGTCAAAGACCTGATGCGGGAATACGGCGCTGACGGCATCGACCTGGATTGGGAATACCCCGGCATCGCTGGTTACCCCGGGCATGCCTTTATGCCCGAAGACAAAGCCAATTTCACCGCTCTGGTGCAGGAATTGCGCCAAGTTTTGGGCAAAAAAGCCATCCTGAGTTTTGCCGCGGGTGGCTTCAGCAGTTTTATTGAAAAATCCATCGAGTGGAATAAGGTGATGCCGCTGGTCAACTATGTGAATTTGATGAGTTATGATCTGGTGAGTGGTTACAGCACCGTTACCGGGCACCATACCCCTATGTTTCCCAATGAAAAGCAGCAGGCTTCTGCCTATGACGGGGTACAGCAGTTGCTAAAAATTGGGGTGCCTGCCGAAAAAATCATCATTGGTGCAGCTTTTTACGCCCGCAGTTGGGTAGAAGTTGAAAACGTCAATCGGGGCTTGTACCAGTCGGGCAAGTTCAAATCCTTTGTGCCTTACCACCGAATTTCCAGCACGTTTACTGCAGAGGAAGGTTTTGTGTTCTATCGAGATTCCGTCTCGCAGGCACCATGGGCCTACAGCCCGCAGCGCAAGGAATTTGCTACTTTTGACGATTACAGTTCCGTAAAACTCAAAACGCAGTACGTGATGAAGCAAAAATTGGGTGGAATTATGTTCTGGCAATTGACCGATGACAAGCCGGGTACGGGTTTGTTGCAGGCGATTTGGGAGGCACAGCAGTAAGGTTTTTGTAAAAAATTGCTCAAATAAAATTACAATGACTATCAATAAATCAGGCATGAAAAAAACGCTCACGCTGCTCTTCCTCCTCATGGGAAGTCTTTCCCTTTTTGCACAAAACCTCACCCAACAAATCCAAGCCTTCGACAGCTACGCCGAAAAAGCCATGCAAAGTTGGCAAATGCCGGGCATGGCCGTAGCCGTGGTAAAAGATGGACAAATTCTCTTCAAAAAAGCTTACGGAGTCCGTCAGCTCGGCACCACCAACACAGTCAACACCCAAACCCAATTCGCTTGCGCCTCCACCACCAAAGCCATGACCGCCGTATGTATGGCCATGCTGATCGATGAAGGCAAAGCCAATTGGGATGATCCGGTGAGCAAACATTTGCCCGAATTTCTGCTCTACGACCCTTACGTTACCCGCGACCTTAAAATTCGCGACCTGTTTACCCACAATAGCGGCGTAGGCAATGCCGATTTTTTGTGGACCATCATGGACGTATCAGGAGAAGAAGTGCTGCGCAAAATGCAGCAGGTAGCGCCCAGTTATCCGCTGCGCGCCAGTTTCATCTACCAGAACATTTTTTACCTGGCCGCGGGGAAAGTGATTGAAAAACTCAGTGGCCAAAAATGGGAGGCCTTCATCCAGGCGCGGATCTTCAAGCCCCTAGGCATGAACAGCACCTACCCTACCCTCAAAAGTACACCCACAGCCAATTTGTCTCAACCCCATTTCCGCGTCAATGGAAGCATCAAAGTGATTGAAGCCAATAGCGCCGACCAGATTGGCCCGGCGGGCAGCGTCCATTCCTGCATCGACGACATGAGCAAATGGATGCTTTGTATGTTGGACAGCAGCAAATACGCCGGGGGCCGCCTCGTGGAGCCACACACCTGGGTTGAGTTGTTTCGCCCGCAGGTGCTTGTTCCCGCTGACCAGTTTTACCCCACCATGCAATTGATCAAACCCAACTGGACGACGTATGCCCTGGGTTGGTTCCAGCACGATTACAAAGGCAAAAAGATCAATTACCATACCGGGAGCCTGGCGGGGGAAATTGCCATGCACGCCCAATTGCCTGAGGCCAAGCTGGGCATTTATGTTTTTGGGAATTTTGACCATGCTGAAGTGCGCCATGCATTGGTCTACAAAGCTTTCGACATTTTTTTTCTTGGAGGCAATCGCGACTGGAATGCAGAATTTTTGACCCTCTACAAGGGCATTCAGGATCAGGCTGATAAAGATGAAGCAGCCTTCAAGGCCAAACAAATTCCCAACACGCAACCGACTAAACGCCTGACTGAATACGTAGGAAAATACACCCATCCGCTGTATGGCGAAGCGGTCGTTGCGCTAGATGACAACAAACTGGTGGTCACCCTCAATCAATTCATCAGCGCGAAATTGGGGCATTGGCATTATGATACCTTCCGAGGGCCTTATGCCCAGGATTGGTATGGCCAGGCCATGGGCACTTTTAGCTTGAATGTGGAGGGTAAGGTGGAGAAATTGACTTATGAGGGGATGGAGTTTATCCGATTCAATTAACCCGCATCCATGCAAACATTTCCCGTTTCCAGTTCCATACTCAGCACTGAGGCGCTTGGTCATTTTTTGCGTAAAAAATATGATTTGAGTGCTGCCTGTACCTGTCAATTGATCAAAGCTGGCATCAATCACACTTACTTCGTAAAGGATCAAAGCCTCAAATGGATTTTTCGGGTGTACAGTTTGAACTGGCGCTCTCGCTTGGAAATTGCTGAAGAAATGCGTTTGCTAACAGCCCTCCGAGATGCCCAAATTCCCGTTTCCCACCCGATGCCAGACGCCGAAGGGGAATACATCCAAACCTTGGTGGCGCCCGAAGGAGAAAGATTTGGTGTGCTTTTTTCCTACGCTGAGGGAGACAAATTGCATAATTTTTCGACTGAAACCCATTTTGAAATTGGGGCCATCATGGCGCGACTGCATCAGGTGACGCAAAATTTCAAGCTGGAAAGGGTTAGCTACAGCCCCGAAGTGTTATTGATCAACTCCACGGCCCAATTCCAGCCCTTTTTACCCCATGATTGCGCTGAAATGGACTTCATCAAAAGCACGCAAAAATACCTGCTCGAATACCTGGCCAACATTCAGGTGCAGGAATTGCGGACAGGTGCCGTCCATTTAGATATTTGGTTCGACAACCTCAACGTCAGCAAAACGGGCGAGGTCACCATTTTTGATTTTGATTTTTGTGGCAATGGCTGGTTGTGCCTGGATGTGGCCTATTACGTTTTACAGGTACACAGTGTAGAAAGGGACAAACCCGAATGTTTGCCCAAAGTACAAAGTTTCATCCGGGGGTACGAATCCGTTACGCCCCTCAGTGCCGAAGAAAAACGGGTGCTCCCGATGCTGGGCGTCTGCCTTTATTTTTTCTACCTGGGCATTCAAAGTCAACGTTTTGAAAACTGGTCCAATACCTTTTTTAACGAATCCTACCTCAAACGTTTCATCAATGTCCTGGTAAAAAGTTATTTTGAGCTTTATACTACAAACAAATAAAATTCATTGGCCATCTAATTCCTTTGGGATGAAAAAATTTATCCTTTGCTGCCTGCTCCTTGGAGCGGCCCAATATGTTTTTGCTCAAAAAACCATCATCAATGTCGACCTCAGCAAAGAGGTTGGGGAGATGCACCCTTTTTGGGCTTGGTTTGGTGCCGACGAGCCCAATTATGCCTACATGCGTGATGGGAAAAAACTCTTGAGTGAACTCAGCGCAATGAGTCCGGTTCCGGTATATTTTCGCGCACACAACCTGCTCACTTCCGGGCACGATACCATGAACCTCAAATGGGGCTCTACCAACGTTTACACCGAAGATGCCAATGGCAAACCCATTTACGATTTCACCATTCTGGACAAAATTTTTGACACCTACCTCCAGCGGGGCATCAAACCGATGGCACAATTCAGCTTCATGCCCGAAGCCCTGTCCACTAATCCTCAACCTTATGAGCACCATTGGCAACCCGGCATGCCTTACGATAAAGTGTACACCGGCTGGGCTTACCCACCCAAAGACTACAAAAAATGGGCTGATTTAGTCTATACCTGGGTCAAACACGCCGTGGAACGATATGGCAAAGCGGAGGTAGAAACTTGGTATTGGGAACTCTGGAACGAGCCCAACATCGGTTACTGGAAAGGCACGGTAGATGAATATTGCAAATTGTACGACTATACTGCCGATGCGGCCAAAAGAGCTTTACCCACAATCAGAATGGGTGGCCCCGAAACCACCGGCCCAAGTTGGAACAAGGCGGCGGATTTTTTAAAAACCTTCCTCACGCACTGCGTTTCGGGGAAAAATTATGCGACTGGAAAAATTGGAGCACCGCTCGACTTCATCACCTTCCACGCCAAAGGAGCGCCCAAAATAGTGGACGGATATGTACAAATGAACATGGGCACCCAACTGCGCGACATCTCCGAAGGTTTCCGGATTGTGGCCTCCTACCCTACCCTCAAGCACTTGCCCATCATCATTGGTGAGTCAGATCCGGAGGGATGTGCGGCCTGTGGCATGAAGACCAACCCTTCCAATGCCTACCGCAATGGCACCATGTATTCCAGTTACACCGCTGCTTCTTTTGCCCGCAAATATGCATTGGCCGATCATTTTAAAGTGAATCTGAGAGGGGCCGTGAGTTGGTCTTTTGAATTTGAAAACCAGCCTTATTTCTATGGTTTCCGCGATTTGGCCACCAATGGCATCGACAAACCCGTGCTGAATGTCTTCCGCATGTTCGCCCTGATGAAGGGCAAACGAGTGGAGGTCAAAGGCAACCAAAATTACAGCTACACCGCAGTTAGAGACTCCAGTGTACGTGGCCCCAAAGCCGACATTGATGGCCTGGCCAGCAAAGACCTGCGCTCAGCCGCCGTGATGCTCTGGCATTACCACGATGATGATGTCAAAACGGGCAAGGCCAGCATCGAACTCAACCTGAAGGGCTTCACTGCCAAAACCCTCAATCTGCACCATTACCGCATCGACGATGAAAACAGCAATGCTTATGAGGTGTGGAAGAAAATGGGCGCGCCCGAAAATCCTTCGGCGGAGCAAATTGCGGTGTTGGAAAAAGCTGGGCAGTTGACGCTGTTGAGTTCGCCAGCCTATGTAAAAACGAACAATGGCGCTTTAAAAATGGAGATTGAATTGCCGAGGCAGGGCGTTTCGTTGTTGAAATTCGATTGGTAAATTTTGAATCAACTGGCAAACATTCAACAAAGACAATCCCTCCCCTTTTTTGCCAAACCAAAAAATCCTGCTAGTTTTGAAACTCACCTCTATCCTAACCAATTTAGTATGAAAAAACTGTTGTGGGTGGTTTTTGGCCTGATGCTATGCAATAGCCTATGGGGTCAAAACCCGAGTACGTATTCCAATCCTTACGAAGCCAAATACTTCGAAAAATTCAAATGGCGCAACATTGGCCCCCTGCGTGGCGGGCGCTCGCTGGGTTGTACCGGGAGTCCTGGTCGGCCCAATGAGTACTACTTCGGTGCCACGGGCGGCGGCTTATGGAAAACCACCGATGGCGGCCAGGAATGGGCACCCGTTACCGATGGAAAAATCTCCTGCTCCTCGATTGGTGCCGTAGCCGTAGCTGAAACCAATCCCGATGTGGTGTACATTGGGGGCGGTGAAATCCAACTGCGCGGCAGCATCACCCAGGGCGACGGGGTGTACAAATCCACTGATGCAGGCAAAAGCTGGCGGCACCTCGGGCTGAAAGAAACTCAAGCTATTTCCCGTATTCGGGTGCATCCCACCAATCCCGATATCGTGTACGTAGGTGCCCTAGGCCACCCCTATGGCGACAACGAAGAACGAGGTTTGTTCCGCTCCATGGACGGAGGCAACACCTGGAAAAAAATCCTTTACGTCAGCCCCAAAGCCGGGGTTGCCGACCTGATCATCGACCGCAAAAACCCAAAAATCATCTACGCCACCACCTGGCAAGTGTACCGCAAAACCTGGAAAATGTGGGGCGGCGGCCCCGATTGTAAACTCTGGAAATCGGTCGACGGTGGTGATACCTGGATCGACCTGAGCCGCAATCCCGGCCTGACTACGGGCACTTTGGGCAAAATTGGCATAACAGTGTCGCCCGTAGACAACAACCGCCTTTGGGCCATCGTCGAAGCCAACGACGGTGGAGTGTACCGCTCTGACGACGCAGGCTGGTCTTGGAAAAAGGTCAACGACGAGCGCAAACTGCGCCAGCGTGCCTTTTATTATTCCCGCATTTATGCCGATCCGTTTGACAAAGATGGTGTGTATTGCCTCAATGTTGATTTTTACAAATCCACCGATGGCGGGGTCAAATTTGACAAACAAATCGAAGGCCCTCACGGCGATTATCACGACCTGTGGATCGACCCCAACAACCCCAAACGCATGATCCTTTCCGACGATGGAGGCGGCAGTGTATCCGTCAATGGTGGGGACAGCTGGACGGAGCAGGATTATTGCACCACGCAGTTGTACCACGTCACGGTGACCAGCGATGTACCCTACCATGTGGCGGGGGCACAGCAAGACAACAGTACCCTGGCCATCCCCAGCGATGGTTGGGGGCATATGCTGGCGGGCGGACCTAATCACGGTTGGTACTACCAGGTCGGCGGCGGCGAAAGTGGCTACATCACCCAGCATCCGGTCAACAAAGATATTTTTTACGCAGGTAGCCAAGGGGCGCTGCTCACCCGTTACGACCGCAGCAATGGGCAGGTACGCGACATCCAGGTGTATCCCCGCTTTTTCTCAGGGGAGCCTTCCAGCGCCTTGCCAGAACGTTGGCAGTGGACTTACCCCATTGTATTTTCACCCAAAGACCCGAATCAGCTGTTCACCTGCTCCCAACACGTGTGGCGCACCAAAGATGATGGACAAAGTTGGGAAAAAATCAGTCCTGACCTGACCTACGCCGATCCTGAAACCTTAGGGCCAACGGGTGGCGAAATCACCAAAGACATGAACGGGCCGGAAATCTACGCCACGGTGTACGCCCTGGCCCCTTCCAACCACGACGTGAATACCATCTGGGCGGGCTCCGATGACGGGCGCATCCACATCACCCGCGACGGGGGCAAATCCTGGCAAGAAATCACCCCCAAAGATCTGCCCAAACACTCGGTTGTCAGCATCATCGACGAATCCCGGCATCAACCCGGTACCGCTTATGTGGCCGTATATCGGTACCAGGTAGACGATCGCCAACCTTATGTGTACCGCACCCGCGACTTTGGCAAAACCTGGACCAAAATCGTCACGGGTATCGCCGATGGGCATTTTGCCCGCGCAGTGAGAGAAGACCACGTGCGGCCAGGGTTGCTGTTTCTGGGCACCGAGCATGGCGCGTACGTGTCCTTTGACGCTGGCGACCATTGGCAGTCCCTACAGTTGAATTTGCCGGATACCCCCATTCGCGATTTGGTGATCAAAGACAATGACGTGGTACTCGGCACCCACGGACGCGGATTCTGGATTCTGGATGACATCCAGCCCTTCCGGCAATTGACGCTCGAAAACCGCAAGCAACCAGCCATTTTGTTCAAACCTGCGGATGCCATGCGGGGAGTGACCACGGCAGTGTTTCAATATTACTTGCAGGAAAAAATGGACTCGGTGAAAATTGAAATCCTGGATGCCCAAGGAAAACTGATTCAGGCCTTCAAGGGCGACAATGCCCCACGTGGTAGCGGCGGTGGCCCCGGCGCTGGCCCCAAACCAGGCGCGGAAGCTGGGCTTAATACTTTCTCCTGGAACCTGCGTTACCCCGGTGCCACCGTTTTTGAAGGCATGATTCTTTGGGGTGCGCGCCCACAAAATGGCCCAAAAGCGCCATTGGGACAGTATCAGGTAAAGTTCAGCGCTGGTGCATACAGCCAAACCTATCCCTTCCAAATCCTGATGAATCCCAACCTGAAAGGCATCACGGCGGCGGATTTACAGGAGCAGTTTGAGGTGGCGATGAAGATACGGGACAAGGAAAGTGCGGGCAACGAAGCGGTGATCCGCATCCGCAACCTCCGCAAACAAATGGAAGCGCGGATGAAGGAAACTACTGATGCCAGCTTTACGGCGGCGGCCAAGGACTTAAACGCCAAACTCACGGTGATCGAAGAGGATTTGTACCAAACCAAAAACCAGAGTGGGCAGGACCCGCTGAACTTCCCGATCAAGTTGGGCAACCGGATTTCGGCGGTGAGGCGCAGTCTGGAATCCGGCGATGCCAAACCAACGGCGGGGGTACACAAGGTTTTTGCAGAGCTAAGCAAAGAATTAGAGGGGCATTTGAGTAAATTGGAGACTACGATTTCGGGGGCGTTGCCGGGCTTGAATAAGCAGTTGACGGCTTTGCAATTGAAGGAGATCAAGGATAAAGCTGAAAAATAAGTGCTTGCTCAAAGTGGGGAAATTTGGGGAATCTCCTTTGTTTTAGTGACACCCAAAGCGACATTTTTTTAAACACAAAGAAAAAAAAGAGGACACAATGGACACAAAGTTAGACGTTGACAACGCTTTGCTTTGTATTCATTATGTCCTCTTTTTTTTCTTTGTGCTAATTTTTGTCGTTTGTGGCACCATTCGAAAAAGCCACCACCCTATCTATCTTTATTTAAAGTGAATATTATAGGTAGCTCCGAGCCCCACGTGTGGAATGTTCCCGCCATTGAGGGGTTTCCGGAATACTTCATTGTAAAACGCAAAGAGGTTCCAATTGTAATTGTGGTACCCCAGTTGTGGTTTCACAAAAAAGCCTCCATTTAGATTGCCAGCATTGGTAACCAGGCTGTGCCCAGCATCCAGGCCAAAAAAGAAGCCTTCCCGGTTAGGATACAAACGAATGAATGCGCCCAAGGGTATCGTCCCAAAATCCCCCAAAACGCCTTTGCCAAAAAAGTGGTTGTACCCTACGCCCAAACCAATCCCCACGTGGTCGGTTTCCATAAATTGGCCTTTCAATTCAAGTCCACCCACAAAATTGCTGATGTTGTTGATCGAACCAGTGGGAACTCCTAGGTTTACTCCGAATTTCAGCCAGGAGTTATTTTTATTGATTTCATCAGTTTGCCCAGATAGATTGCTACAAATTAGCATACTTGCCAGCAATCCAAAAAGTAAATTTTTCATATGCAGTGTTTTGGTTTACAGTACTACATCTAATCCTGTTCCAGGCTAATTAATGTCCATTTAGGCAGTAAAAATGGCTTTTGTCAGAAAAACCGGGGCTTTTTTTCCCCAGAGTGGGAAAGAATAAACCTGATTCAAATAATTTCGCATTAATTTTCTTCCTTCAAAAAATAAACTAGTTTTACCGTCATCATTTGTTACACCTTCATCCATCAATCCTTCACAAAACCATGTCAATGGAAGTTGCTAGCGCTCCGAAACGGGTTATCCTACACGAAGATTGGGCCTCTGTAGCCATCGGATTCACCATTATTGCCCTGGCTGTTGGCTTATTTGTATTGCCAGCACCAGAATACGGCTGGAAAACTGGATCAGAGCTACTCAGCGGGGTGTTTTCGGGGGCTAATTTGGGTAAAATAGTGGCTCAATTCCTCTTTGTTTATGTGGGTGGGATGCTAGGAGTCGTGCTGACTGGTGGCAAGTTGGGTTCTTTTTTGAAAGGATTTCCACTCTTGTTTTTACTCACGCTATTTGCGCAAATTCTGGCGGGCAATGGTTTTATCAAATCCCTCAATCTGGAAGCGGTGATTTTTAGTTTGCTGCTGGGCTTGATCATTCGGCAGGTGTTTGAGCTACCCGCCTGGTTTAGTGCCGCGTTGACTACCGAGTTATTTGTCAAAATTGGTTTGGTGTTGCTGGGTTGTAGTGTGATTTTTTCGGACATCCTCAAAAACGGCACCTTGGGTTTGATTCAATCCCTGGTGGTGGTGCTCAGCGTATGGTATTTTTCCTATTGGCTCTGTCGGCGTTGGAAGATCGATGAAGAAATGTCCTTTATGTTGTCCAGTGCAGTATCCATTTGTGGGGTATCCGCAGCCATTGCTACCGCCGGAGCGATCAATGGCGACAGCAAAAAATTATCCTTTGTGGTGTCGATAGTACTGATTGTGGCTATTCCGATGATGATTTTTATGCCCATGCTGGCCAACTACATGCAATTGTCACAGGAAATCACTGGCGCTTGGTTGGGCGGTACAATTGATACCTCGGGTGCGGTGGTTGCTTCGGGTACCATGGTGGGTGAAAAGGCCTTGGAAGTGAGCACCATTGTGAAGTTTTCACAAAACGTATTGCTGGGTATCGCGGCCTTTTTCATCAGTTTGTACTGGACTTTGACGGGCAAACAGTCTGAAGGCGTAGCGGTGGAAAAACCGACAGTCAAAATAATCTGGGATCGTTTCCCCAAGTTTGTGTTGGGCTTTCTGGTAGCCTCTTTGGTCTTTTCTTTTTTGCTGGAGCCCGATACGGTCAAAGAAGTAAAGGGCCATTTAAAGAATATACAGACTTTGTGGTTTGGACTGGCTTTTACAAGTATTGGTTTGGAAACGAAGTTTTCCGACTTGTTTAAGGATGGGTTTAGAAAGCCGTTTTGGGCGTTTTTGATCGCTCAGTTTTTCAACATTATAGTCACCCTGGTTTTGGCTTATCTCTTGTTTCGGTAGGAAAGCGACATTATTTATTAGCACAAAGGGAAAAAAAGAGGGCACAAAAGACACAAAGTTAGACGTTGATAACGCTTCGCTTGGTGTCCTTTGTGCCCTCTTTTTTTCCCTTTGTGGCAATAAAATGCCGCTTTGGCATTACACTGTGCCCATGTTACGCCGAAAACGAAGTCCCACAGCCACAAGTTTCCTTGGCATTCGGATTATTGAAAGCAAAGCCACGGTTTTCCAAACCCTCTTGCCAGTCAATTTCCATCCCCAGCAGGTAAATGGCGTGACTTTTTTGCATCAATACGGTGACTCCCTCGATCTCGTAAGTGGAATCGTTGTCTTTGGGCTCATCGAATCCCAACATATAGGAAAACCCCGAGCAGCCGCCACCTTTCACACCGATGCGTAGGGCATAGTTATCGGGAATATTTTGTTCCGCTTTAATGCGTTGTAGTTGTTTAACAGCGCCAGCGGTTAGCGTAATCGGTTTTGCTTCAGTCAACACTTCGCTCATCCTGTAGTTTATTTAGATTGAATCTACGTGCAAAGATACAATTTTTGAAACACCAGCAATGCTTTTTTGGTTGTGTGTACAAGAAAAATTTCGGGAAAATCGTTGTAAGCCGCTACCTTTGTAAGTGGTTGAGAAAGTTGAGGGAGGTTGAGTAAGGTTGAGGCTACCGCAGCGAATTAGGCAAGGCCAATGTCTAGGACGCTGCGGTAGCCTCAACCTTCCTCAACTTTCCTCAACCTTTCTCAACCAGTTTTAACCGAAAAATACAACTATGGATTTGATGCCCGCTTTGCTCGAGGTTTTGAAATTTGCCATTGCCGCCTTGATTGTGTACGCCATTCTCAAAGATTTATTAAAGAGTTACTTTGAGTCCCGGGCAGCGCTACCCCTGCCCGTTCAACAAACGCCTACGGCACTTCCAGCCACTGACAGC
Source organism: Haliscomenobacter sp. (assembly GCF_041740695.1). Lineage (GTDB taxonomy): Bacteria > Bacteroidota > Bacteroidia > Chitinophagales > Saprospiraceae > Haliscomenobacter. The sequence goes on from NZ_JBGSLK010000072.1 coordinate 16,551, forward strand.
CTGCTTACCATACGTTTACAGGCCTATGAGCGCATGGCGCTTTATTGCGAACGGATTGCACCTGAAAACCTGTTGATGCGCCTTCGCCCAGATGATGTGAACATCGCCGAGTACAAATTGGCATTGATGATGAACATCCGGCAGGAGTACGAGCACAACGTCACCCAACAGATCTACCTCTCGCCACAACTGTGGCAAATCATCAAACTGGCTGGCGATGATACCTTAAATGTGATTGCCCACGCATCCGAAGGTTTGGACAACAAAGCCGATGCACGCCAACTGCACGACATCATCATCAATATTTCGGCACAACGCGGTGGTGGTGCCTCTGAAAAAGCATTACAAGCCTTGAAAACTGAAGTGGCGAGCTTTTTAGGATAAATCGAATGACGAATAATCCGAATGACGAATGACGAATTTGGAGTTACCCTAAAATTCGTCATTCGTCATTCGAACCATTCGTCATTCCCCCTCATGGATTTGCATTTTTTCGTTATCTTGTCCTGGACAAATAAACACCAAACGGAAAAACCAAATTTGCCATGTCTACACGTCGGAATTTTCTCCAAAAATTCAGTGCATTGGCCGCATTAGGGGCCACTCCACCTTTTTTAGACAGTGCTCAGGGTAAGAGCTTTTTGCAAAGCATCGATCGCATCAATGCCCTGAGTGTAGAAGACAGCGTCCAGGATGAAACCTTTTGGTATCAGGTCCGTCAAGCCTATACCGTCTCGTCAGCCCTGATCAACCTCAACAATGGGGGGGTCTGTCCGCAACCCAAGGTGGTACAAGAGGCCGTCGAGCGCTACAATCGCCTAAGCAACGAAACACCCTCTTACTACATGTGGCGTACCCTGGACGAAGGCCGTGAACCCCTGCGCCGACGTTTGGCTGATTTGGCCGGAGTATCTCAAGAAGAAGTGGCCATCAACCGCAACTCCTCTGAAGCCTTGGAAACCATCATATTTGGCCTGCGCCTGAAAGCTGGTGATGAGGTAGTGCTGACCAAGCAAGATTATCCCAACATGATCAATGCCTGGAAACAGCGGGAAAAACGGGATGGCATCGTCCTGAAATGGATCAACCTGGAATTGCCTTCCGAAGATAAAAACTACCTGGTCAAAAGTTATGTAGACGCATTCAGCGCCAAAACCAAGGTGGTACAAATTACCCACCTCATCAACTGGATTGGTCAAATCCTGCCCGTCAAAGAAATTGCCAGAGAAGCCCACAAACGGGGCATTGAAGTGCTAGTCGACGGTGCGCATACCTTTGCCCATTTCCAATATTCGGTAGCTGATCTGGACTGTGATTATTATGGAACCAGCCTGCACAAGTGGCTTTGCGCCCCCTTTGGGAGTGGGATGTTGTATGTGAAGAAGGAAAAAATCAAAAACCTGTACCCGCTATTGGCTGCTCCAGATGCAGAAAGTGAAGACATCCGCAAGTTTGAAAACCTGGGTACCCGTTCCTTTGCCATTGAACAGGGCATCAATCAGGCCATTGACTTCCACGAAATGATCGGGGGCGAGCGCAAAGAAAAACGCCTGCATTACCTAAAAAACTACTGGGCGGAAAAAGCCAATGCCATGCCCAGAGTGAAGGTCAAAACCTCGCTCAAGCTCGAGTATGGCTGCGCCATTGGACTGTTGACCATTGAAGGTAAAAAGCCGGGTGACATCGCCAGTTTTTTCCATCAAAACTATAAAATTCACTGTGTAGGTATTGAATGGGAAAACATCAAAGGGGTGCGCATTACCCCAAATGTATATACCACTACGCGGGAGTTGGATACCCTGGTGAAAGCGATTGAGCAGTTCAGCAAGCAGGTTTAAGTTCTAAATTCAGGCCTGGCTGAACAGTATACCATGTCATAGTATGCTGTTCAGCCAGAATAGGCCCCAATTCAACTTCATATCCATTCGGAAGCCAATTCTTTCCATTCGGAAACCAGTCCGTACCATTGGGCGAATAATCCTCTAATTCCCGGATGATTTGTAATTATCTTTGAATTGAATCTTTCCAAGCACCAATGCCTGAGCATGAGATATTTTACGCTGTTTTTGCTGTTGTGTAGCCATTCTGCTTTTGCTCAAAAGCAGGATTTGTTGCACATTGATAGCATCCCACCTCAGGGCCTTGTACTCAATCAGGGCTGGAAAATGCAGGCGGGCGATGATCCCGAATGGGCGAAAACAACCTACGATGACTCCCAATGGGCATCCATTGATCCTACCCAAGACTTCAAAAACATCCCTCAACTTTGGGAGTCCAAAACAGTATGGTTTCGCCTCAAATTCACTGTTGATAGCAGTTTTACACAAAGAGCGCTAGCCTGCCTCGTAGCCCAAACCGGGGCTTCAGAAATATTTTTAAACGGCAAAATGATTGGCAGCTTTGGAAAAATAGCTGATCAAAATGGCAAGGTAGTGGCCTTCACGCCGAGGAAGGGGACTTCCCTGGGGCTTCCACTACACCGTACTGGCGTGCAGGTTTTGGCCGTTCGTTTTGCAGTGCAAAAAAATCTGCCATACATTGTTTTTGCTGACCGTCGAAACGTTGCACTCTCCTTGCGTTTATTCGAAATCAAAACTCTGGGCAATTTTTTACTCAATGACCTCACCCCTTATTTTGATTTCAGTGGTTTTGGCCTTTACATTATTCTGACAGTAATTCACTTTGCTTTATTCCGCTTTAATAAAAAAGAAAAGACTAATCTGTATTTCTTTTTGTATGCTTTGGGGACTCTTTTTTCCCTCTTTTTAGTCTCAGTAGTGTATCGACACGTAGACTTAGCCAGTACCAAAATTCTTTTCCTCAGTTCCGTATGTATTTTGGGTGGACTCAGTTTGTTTTGCTTTATACAGGCGACCTATTGTATTTTTAAAACCCCCAAAGGCTTCAATTACTGGTTCTTGATCCTTTATTTATTTTTCAGTTCGATCTTTTTGTTTTACAACTACAACCATGGTTTTAACCTGGGTTTTAACCTGGCAAAGTTACTGGTCTTATTTGAAACAGGGCGCATTACTTGGTTGGCTACCCGAAAAAAACAAAGAGGAGCCAGGATTATTTTTGTTGGATTAATTGGTTTTTTGGTTTTTTACGCCCTCTTTTATTTGTTTTATTGGCGTTACATCCCGGCTGGTCCCAATTGGATTTGGGGCCATCTTGCGTTCAACTTTAGTTTCATTAGTATACCCATTGCAGTTTCTATTTACCTCGCCCTAGAGTCTTCTTTTGCCAGCCAAACCTTAGTTGAAAAGTTAAAGGAAGTAGAGCTATTGTCGCAACGCAGCTTGGCCCAAGAGCAGGAAAAACAAGAAATACTCGCCAACCAAAACGAAACCCTTGAGCGTCAGGTAGCCGAGCGTACCACCGAACTTCAACAATCGCTCGAAACGTTGCAGAGTACCCAAACGCAGCTCGTCCAACGCGAAAAAATGGCTGCTCTCGGTGAACTCACCGCTGGTATCGCCCACGAAATCCAAAATCCGCTCAACTTTGTGAACAACTTTGCCGAAGTCAGCAGTGAAATGGTCGATGAGCTCCAAACGGAAATCACCCGTGGCAATACAGAAGAGGTACAAAGTATCGCCACTGATCTGAAACAAAATCTGGATAAAATCAATCACCACGGCAAACGCGCCAGCAGCATTGTCAAAAACATGCTGGAACATTCCCGCACTAGTCCTGGCCAGAAAACAGCGACCGACCTCAATGCCCTCATCGATGAATGTCTGCGCCTGAGTTACCATGGCTTGCGGTCCCAAATCAAAGGATTCCAGGCCGATTACGCTTTACAACTGGCAGATCAGCTACCTTTGGTTACCTTGGTTTCACAAGACATGGGCCGGGTTTTGCTCAATTTGTTCAACAATGCTTTTTATGCCGTTGATCAACGACAAAAGTTAGGTGTGTATAAAGACTATCTACCCAAAGTCATCGCCAGCAGCAAGGTGAACGACCAAGGTATTGAAATCAGGATCAGTGACAACGGCACGGGGATACCCATAGCTTTACAGGACAAAATTTTCCAACCCTTTTTCACCACCAAACCAAGTGGAGAAGGAACAGGACTGGGCTTGTCGCTCAGTTACGACATCATCACGAAAGGGCATCAAGGAAACCTCCGAGTTGAATCCGTTGAAGGCCATGGAACTACCTTTATCATCGAATTACCGCGTATTTAACCCACTAAAACCCGTTCAAAATGAGCATCCTAGTTGTTGACGACGAAACCGATATCCGCGCACTTTTTGAGCAAAAGTTTCGGAAAGAAATCCGGGATAAAGCTTTTACTTTTGAATTTGCACACTCCGGCGAAGCAGCCCTGGAGTTACTAAAAAAAACGGACAGTAACATCATCCTGATTTTATCCGACATCAATATGCCGGGCATGAGTGGCTTGGAGTTGTTGAGGAGAGTCCGGGGAATCTACCCCGCAGCGCCGCCCAAAGTATTCATGCTCACGGCATATGGAGACAAAGAAAACCGTGAACGAGCCAATGTACTCGGTGCCGATGATTTCCTGACCAAACCAATCGATTTTAGTAACCTCAAAGAAAAACTACATGAATAAAGTCCTGGTCGTTGACGATGAGCAAGATCTGGAAATCCTGATCAAACAAAAGTTACGTCGCCAAATCCGCGAAGGTAAATACGAATTTTTCTTTGCCTGCGATGGTTTGGAAGCGCTCAAAATCATCAACAGCGACCCCACTATTCATACCATCCTGAGCGACATCAATATGCCCAAACTGGATGGGCTCAGCCTTTTGCTTAAATTACACGAAATTAACCCTTTAATCAAAACGGTAATTGTTTCGGCTTACGGCGACATGGACAATATTCGTCTGGCCATGAATCGGGGCGCTTTTGATTTTTTGTGCAAACCCATCAATTTTGATGACCTCGAAACCACGATTGACAAAACCCTGAGTTACGTGAGTCAATTACAAAATACGGTTCAAGCCCTGCGGGAGAATAACATTCTGAAAATGTATGTCGACCCCACCGTTTTGAATTTTATGGCCTGTTGTGATTTTGAACGAAGTCTTTTTTCCAATGAAACCATCGAAGCCTCGGTTGTTTCTATTGACATTTGTGGGTTTACCACCATTGCAGAAAACGAAGCGCCGGATGTGGTGGTCACAATTTTGAACAAATATTTCGACCTGATTGTCAAAGAAGTAACCAATCACGGTGGCTATGTCGATAAATTTATGGGTGATGCAGTGATGGCGGTGTTTAGAGGTGATTTTCATGCGGATAAAGCAGTAGAGGCATCTTTGGCGGTAGTCAAACAAATCTGTGCCATCCAAAGAGAAGAAAATGTGGGGGTCACGTATAGCCCCAATGTATCGATTGGCATCAACAGTGGGGAAATGGTGTCGGGCAACATTGGTTCTGTTTCCCTAAAACGCCTGGATTACACAGTCATCGGCGATGTAGTCAATACCGCCCAGCGCATCCAGTCCAATGGAGGGCCGGGGGAAGTACTGGTGGGAGAAAACACTTATCAGCTGATCAAACAAGCCTTTGTTTGTCAACGCAAAGATGATATAGTTGTAAAAAACAAAACGCTTCCTGTACGCATGTATGAGGTGGTGGAATAATCGGCTTCATTACGCCCCACCAATAAAGCGAAAACAATAGCAACCATAAGCGCCCTAGGCGCGTAAACCCTGAGGTGCCCCTTAGGTGCCTTTAGTTTCTTAGGTGGTGAATAAAAAAGTCTTCTTTCACCACCTAAGAAACTAAAGGCACTAAAGGGACACCCAGCAATTATGCTCCAGCAGTACTTGATATATGCATGGTAATAATGATTTTTTCCTATTTTTGGCAATCGAAGTTTTTCACCTAACCATCTAACCTCCCACTCATGAAATTGCTTTGGCTGCCGTTTTTACTCCTGTGTAGTTTTGTTTTCAAAACAGGTCCCGACGAACCCATCCTAACCGGCGCAGAGCAAATTGACGCCTATTTGCCTTATCTAAAAGGTAAAAAAGTGGGCATGTTGGTGAATCAAACTTCGATCATCGGCAAAAAACTGAGTGTAGATACCCTGCACGCCCTGGGCCTAGACATCAAACTCATCTTCGGCCCCGAACACGGCTTTCGCAACAACGCCAGCAATGGTGATCACGTAGCTGACGAAGTGGACCCCAAAACGGGCATCAACATCGTTTCGCTCTACGGCAAAAAAAACCGTCCCACCCCGGAGGAAATGGCCAAAATCGACGTGCTCATTTTTGACATCCAAGATGTAGGTTGCCGTTTTTACACCTACATCAATACCCTGCGCGACGCCATGCGCTCCTGTGCCGAAGCAGATAAAGAACTGGTCATCCTGGATCGGCCCAATCCCAACGATTTTGTGGACGGCCCCATTCTGGACATGGCCCTGGAGTCGGGCATTGGCCGTTTCCCCATCCCCATCACCCACGGCATGACCATTGGTGAATTCGCCCAAATGATCAACGGGGAAGGTTGGATTGCCAACAAGCAGCAGTGCAAACTCAAAATCATTCCGCTCAAAAATTATACCCACGGTATGGATTACACCTTGCCTGTGGCGCCTTCACCGAATTTGAACACCCAGCAGTCGATCCTGCTGTATCCTTCACTTTGTTTGTTTGAGGGCACTGTCCTGAGCCAGGGCCGGGGCACTTATATGCCATTTACGGTATTGGGCGCCCCTGCATTGAAGGGCAAGTTCGATTTTTCCTTCACCCCGGTGAGCCTCAAGGGCATGTCGGAAACCCCGCTGCACCAGGATCAGGCCTGCTATGGCCTCGACTTGCGGGAACAAAAAATGGATTCCTTCCGCAAAAAAGGCCGCATCAACATCCGCTGGATGATCGATCTGTACAAAACCTACCCCATCAAGGAAAAATTCTTCGACCGGACTCAAAGCCGCCAAATGGGCAACATCGACTTTTTGGCGGGCACCAAACAGTTTAAAGAACAGATCATTGCCGGGAAAAAGGAAAAGGAAATCCGGAAGAGTTGGGAACCGGGGCTGTCGAAGTACAAGGAGATGCGGAAGAAGTATTTGTTGTATAGTGAAAAGTGAAAAGTGAAAAGTGAAAAGTGAAAAAAATGCGCTTTCACTTTAATTCCAAACTTTAAGCTCAGAAAAATCAATCCAAACAGCTGAAAAACAACAGGCGTGCCTGCTTTTCACTATTCACTTTTTGCTATTTTCTTCATCAACTCCATCCTTCCATTCACCCCACATTTTCCAAAAATATTCTTCACGTGCGTGCCAATCGTGTTCACGCTCAAAAAATGTTTTTCCGCAATTTGCCGATTGGTCATACAGGCCAGCAAATCGGCCAGTACTTCCATTTCTTTGCTACTTAGTGGCTCGCTGAGTTGGGAGTTGAAACGTTGTAGGTCACTGCTGGTACTGGGATTGAGGCGGCTATAGGTATGCAGGGCGATTTCGAGCGTACGGAAAAGTTCGTCTTCTTCAAACGGTTTGACCAAATAGGCCATGGGGTACGTTTGTTTCGCGCGATCCAGGGTAGCGCGGTCGGAGAAGGAAGTCAGGTAAATGAAGGGCAGGTGGTATTTATCGTGGATGACTTGACCAATCGAAATGCCATCGGCCTGGCCACTGCCCAGATGTACATCCAGAATGACCAGATCGGCCTGGCGTTGGGCCAATTTATCCAGAGCCATGGTGGGATTGTAGGCGATTCCACACACGGAATAATCCAGGTTGCTGAGCGCGGCTTCCAGGTCGTGCGCAATCATTGGTTCATCTTCTACGATCAGGACTGAAAACTTACTCATGCCGCTAAAATAGCATTATTGATTGGAAAAACCAGACTCGCTCTTGCCCCCTGTTCTGCATTGTTCAGTTGTAGAGAACCTCCCAGTTTTTGCGTAAAGGCGTGAATCAGCGAAAAGCCGATGGAACGCGAGGTGTCTGGTGCAAAGTTACTTGGAAAACCAATACCATTGTCCTCCACCTTTAACTCCACCTGATCGGCATCGGCAGACAGGGAAATTCGCACCTCCCCAGCTTGTTCATTGGGGAAGGCATATTTCAAGGTATTGCTGATCAGTTCATTGAGAATGAGCCCCAGGGCGATCATGATATCGACGTTGAATTTCAGGGGTTGAATGCTTGACACCAGTTGCACCCGCTGCTGGTCAATGTTGTAGGTATGAAAGAGGTTTTCGGCCAGTTTGTGAAAGTAGTCTGCCGTGGCTACGTTGCTGAAATCGTTGTTTTGATACAGCGTTTGGTGAATCAAGGCCATGGAGCGGACCCGATCCCGGCCATCCCGCATGACTTTGAGCGCCACGGGATCTTGTACCCCCCTGGATTGCAAATTGAGCAAGGAGGAAATGACCTGCATGTTGTTTTTTACCCGGTGGTGGATTTCTTTGAGCAGTAGTTCCTTTTCTTGTAGGGACACTTCGACTTGTTGTTTTTCCAATTGTATCTGTGCCGCTTGTTGACGTTTGCGCCGATAAAGCCATACCGCAATTGTTGCGAATAGCAATAATGTACTGATCAGTATTGCGGCCTTTGTTTGTGTAGATTTTAGTTGTTGGGTGTTCTGAGTGTTAGCCACCTGTAGGCTTTTAATGGATTGATCCTGGGTTTTGCTTTCCAATTCATTGAGTTTATTGGCCTGAAGAACAGGGTCTAATTGATCTTCCAAAACTCGAACTTTTTCCATGTAAGCCAGCGCTTGTTCTGTATTTTTCTTTTTGCGCGCATTGGCTGCGAGGGTTTCGTATAACCTGATTTGAGCGCTGAAGTTTTCAGATTTTTGAGCCCACATCAAATTTTCCATCAACAAATTATCAGAGGCATCCACGGCATCTTGCTCGCTGAGAATGGCTGCTTCCAGGAGCTCGGTTTGCATTTCATTGTAGCGTTTAAACACTTTTACATCCATCCCTTTGGACAAACGTAGCTGTTCGAGTGCTTTTTCATCTTCACCCATCTTGTGGTAAACTTCTGCCAAGGCTTTGAGGCAACGTGCTTGCATAAGCGGGTGTTTATTGGCATCAGGGAGTTTTTTAAATGCAGCATGTGCTTTATTCATTGCAATGATGGCTTCAGGATACTTTTTTTCCGCAGCAAGCACACGCCCCTCGTAATGTTTAATCATCGCCAAAGTGAAGCTTGGCGAGGCGCTTTGGGTGTTCTTCCTCGCCATTTCCAGGTATTTTCTTGCTCTTTTGGGATTGTGATTTTCTAAAAAAACATGCGTAATGTTTAAGTAGACATTTACACTGCCTTCGGAACGGCCACTTTTCTCCAACAGCGCCAAACTTTGATGAAAATAATACAGCGCTGAATCGGCACGATTCTGGTTATTGTGCGACAATCCAGCCATCTGATTCAGTTTGTACTGAAGAACTGGAAAATCATGACCTCTAGCAAAACTTAAGCCCTTTCGCAAGTATTTAAGGATGCTATCAGGCTCAACCATACGAGTATACATCTGTACCAATTGTAAACAAGTTTGTACCCTGGCTTTGGGTTTCCCTTCTCTCAAACACCAATCCGCAAAATTGTAATAGTGTTTTTTTGCGAATGGATAATTATTTTTCTGCAGATACACCCTCGCAAGGCCTTCTTCAATGTTTGCTGCAATTTTTTCATGCCCAATATTTTGAGTAATGCGCAGCGCCTCGTTGAGAAAGATCAGTGTACTATCAAATTGTTGGAGTTCAGCATAGGCTTTGCCTAGGACAATCAAGGTGCCCGTGTACTTCATCAATTGTGACTGTTCTTTGAATTGTTTTTTTGCCTGATTTAACAAGCTAATGGTAGCCTGATGGCGGCCAGCTTTTAAACTGTCGAAAGCGACAGAAAAAATTGGATCTAAGTTCAGTAGCGGATCCAACCTGGATTGAGCGAGCAAACCGGGCAACCCAAAACAGCAGATCAAAAAAAACAGGTATTTAGTCATCTTGTCAGCGGTGATAAAAACATTAACAAAAATAAATCATCTCTTGCTGTATCAAAAATCTAAGTTTTACGTATATAAATCCAGCAGAAAAATTTGGTGTTAAAAGTTCATTTCCAGTTCACATCTAAATAATCCCCACAAAACACCACTTCCGTTTGCGCCCCAAAAACTACCGTTAAATAATGGCAACTCATCAAAATATTGCTTTTCATGGAGTTGAATGCTAGGTTTTTTATAAAACTTTACCTACTTTTGACAAATGTTTTTTTATCCCCTCTAGGCAACTGTACTTATTTATCGTTCAAGCTAATTCAAATCGTATCTGTTCAGGGTTATTTGTTCCCGAAACCTAATTTTTTCACACTGTAATAAACCTTGACTCATTACCCCCCATGAACAGGGAAGGCAAAGCGACAACTATGAGAAAATTACTCGTAGCCGGCATCGCAATAGTATACGTTGTACTTTGTTCCCAAATTGCGTCGGCTCAAAACAAGTACCAAGGCTTAGGGGGTCTCAACCGCCCTTTTCATGCCGCTTTTTATCAAGCGCTCAAGTGGCGCAGTATCGGCCCCTACCAGGGTGGGCGCAGTGTTGTTGCTGTAGGGCTTCCTAACAATCCAATGGTCTATTATTTTGGCTCCACTGGTGGTGGTCTTTGGAAAACCGAAGACGCTGGTTGGAGTTGGTTCAACATATCGGACGGGTTTTTCCAAAGTGGATCAGTGGGTGCCATCGCCATTGCTCCTTCCGATCCCAATGTGCTGTACGTTGGTATGGGCGAACACGCTGTGCGGGGGGTAATGACTTCCACGGGTGATGGGGTTTACAAATCTGTTGATGGTGGAAAAACCTGGGAACACACTGGTTTGGTACAATCTGAACACATCGCCGACATTTGTATCCATCCTTCCAATCCCGATTTGGTGTACGTAGCGGTACAAGGAGCTTTGTACAAAGACAGCAAGGAAAGGGGCGTATACCAATCTGCCGATGGTGGAAAAACCTGGAAAAACATCCTGTCTGTCAATGCCAGTACCGGTACAGCCGATCTGGTCATGGATCCCCATAATCCACGGATTTTGTATGCTTCGATGTGGGATCACCAACGCAGCCCCTGGTATGTACGCAGCGGGGGCAAGGGTTCAGGATTGTATAAATCTACCGACGCAGGAGAAAGTTGGATAAAACTGGAAAAAGGCTTACCCGAAAGTTTGGGTAAAATTGGAATTTGTATTGCCCCCAGCAATTCGGATCGTTTGTACGCGGTGGTGGAAGCCCACGACGGGGGGATTTTTCGCTCTGAAGATGGCGGCAACTCCTGGCTGCAAGTCAGCAATGATCGCCAAACTTATGCCCGAGCCTGGTACTTCAACAAGATAGTGGCCGACCCAAAAAATCAAGACATCCTTTACGTGCTCAATATTCCACTGCTCAAGTCGATGGATGGGGGCAAAACTTTTAATAGCTTACCTAGTCCGCACGCCGATCAGCACGATTTGTGGATCAATCCTAGCACCCCCCAAGCCATGATCCTCGCCAACGATGGTGGCGCTTGTATTTCCTTCAATGGGGGCAAATCCTGGACTTCACAGAACAATCAGGCTACTGGTCAGTTCTACCGGGTGACTTGTGACAATGGTTTTCCTTACCATATTTATACCGCCCAACAGGATTATGGTGCCATGGGCATTCCCAGTCGGGTCAGTGGCTCGGAAGTATTGGGCAACAATTGGTATCAGGTAGCTGGTGGTGAAAGTGCCTTCCTCGCCCTCGATCCCAATCACCCGGAATGGGTTTACGGCACCAATTACCAAGGCAATGTCAGTGCCTGGCATCGTCCTACTGAGACCAGCAAAGACATCATGGCTTATCCTGAAATCGCGCTGGCTACCCGCCCCCGCGATTTGAAGTACCGTTTCAATTGGAATGCTCCGTTGGTGGTCTCCCCTCAAGATCCAAAGGTATTGTACCATGGGGCACAACAAGTCCTCAAAACCGAAAATGGGGGCATCAGTTGGAGTGTCATCAGCCCCGATCTCACCCGCAACGATACTGCCCACCAAACGGAAGGTGGCGGCCCTTTTCTGAACGAAGGTGCTGGTGCCGAAAATTACAATACCATCAGCTATATCGCTCCTTCGCCGCATAAAGCAGGGGTGATTTGGGTGGGCACCGACGATGGTCGGCTACATTTTACCCGCAATGATGGCAAATCATGGGAGGATCGTACGCCCAAAAACTTGCCCGAAGGGTTGATCAACTCCATCGAAGTATCTCCACACGACCCCAATACCGTTTACTTTGTAGCTTGCCGTTACCGTTTTGGCGACCGCAAACCATACGTTTTCCGCAGCACCGACAATGGGCGCAATTGGACCCAAATCTCTTCGGGTTTTGGCATCAACGACTTTGTGCGTGTGGTGCGTGAAGATCCCCGGCAAAAAGACTTGTTGTACGCCGGAACCGAGTCGGGCTTTTTTATCTCCATCAATGGGGGTGAACATTGGCATCCATTCCAGCTGAACATGCCGGTTTGTGCCATTACTGACCTCCAGATTCACGACAATGATTTGATTGCCTCAACGGCAGGACGTGGAATTTGGGTACTCGACGATTTGGCTTGTTTTCACTACAACCAAACCATTATGGGCAAAACGGGCATAGCTCTTTGCCCGCCTAAAACAGCTTACCGTTTTGCTGGGGAGCAACAGGATGACCCCACGCTGGCCTCCAGCGTAGGCAACTCCGCGGAAGGTATGACCATCAGTTTCATTTTACCCGAAGAAATCGACAGCCTGAGCCTGGAAATCCGCAATGCCCAAGGCAAGGTGATGCGCAAATACACCAGTTGGGTGGATTCGATCCACGAACAAACCAATGTTGCACTGGGACAACCCAATCTGCCCCATCAAAAAGGCCTGAATCGACTAGTTTGGGATTTGCGGCGCAACATGTTGCCGGGCATCCCCGAACTTTTCATTATGGGTGACCTGCGGGGCAGTATGGTTCCTCCTGGCGCATACTCGATCGTACTGTATGGGGCTAAAGATACGGTAATTGCCAAAGCCATGGTGATGGCCAATCCCAAAATTGTGGGAACACCCGAAGATTATGCCCTCCAAAGCCTGAAGCTGGAGGAAATAGAAAACATCATCCGGGAAATGCACCGCACCATCAGCAACCGCCGGGAATGGCGCAAGTGGTTGGATGGCCTATTGGAACTGTATGAACAATCCAGCGAGCACGGTGAAATGGTCAGTACCGCCCGCGACATCATCGCCAAAATCAACGATTGGGAACAGGGCCTTACTCAACCCGCACACCGGGGTACCCAAGACGCAATTGTGTACAAACACGGCCTCCATGCCGAATTGCTCGACCTCAAAATGCGTGCGGACGCTCTCGATCCCCGCATCACCCAAGGGGTAACCGACCGCTTTAACGACATCCGAAAAATCTGGAACCGCAAAAAACCAGCCAACGAAGCCATCAATAAGGCGATGCTGAGTTTTATGAGCAGTTTTAAGGAGAAGGACATGGCACCGTTTTTTGCGCCTCCCACGAATACATACTAGGTGTGGGTGTGGAAGTGTGATTGTGTGCAAGAAGTGTAGGTATGATAGTGTGAGTTTACGAAGCTTTTTTTTACCTTCGCCTCGCATAATAAAACATTGAAAAATGGAAGAAACTACAAATACCTCCACCACCAAAGACTGGTTGTTCTTTTTGATCTCTTTGGTTGCAATGATCATCCTTTTTGCCGTTGCCGACGAGTGGTTCTGGCTGGCACTGCCTTTTGTCCTGACCTTTTTTGTAAAGGCTATTCGGATGATGTAAATGTGAAGAGTGAAAAGTGAAAAGTGAAGAGTGAAAAGTGAAAAGTGAAAAATTATGGGGCTTTTGATAAGGTTCCAGGCTTTTGAGTAAAAAATTACGGCAAACCGTTGAAAACCAAAAGGTGTATCTGCTTTTCACTCTTCACTCTTCACTCTTCACTCTTCACTCTTCACTCTTCACTCTTCACTCTTCACTCTTCACTCTTCACTCTTCACTCTTCACTCTTCACTCACTCATAACTATTCGTACTCTCCTCCAGCAGGGTCTCAATCTCCTGCATCTCTACTTCAGTGAAATAACGCCATTTGCCCGGAGCCAAATCATCCAATTTGATCGACATAATCCGGGTGCGTTTCAACTTGATCACGTCGTAGCCCATGTATTCACACATGCGCCGAATCTGGCGGTTCAGACCCTGCGTGAGAATAATTCTAAAAATGGAGCGGCCTTTTTGCTCCACCATACATTTTTTGGTAGTGGTGCCCAGGATGGGGATGCCATTGCTCATGCGGCGTACAAAATCGGGTGCCAGCTCTTTGTCCACTACTACAATGTATTCCTTTTCGTGTCCATTGCGGGAGCGCAGGATTTTATTGACGATGTCGCCATCATTGGTCAAAAAAATCAGGCCTTCGGAGTCCTTGTCGAGGCGACCGATGGGAAAGATCCGTTGCGGATGGTTGATGTAGCTGATGACGTTGGTCTTGTCGCGCAGGTCGGTGGTGCAGGTGAGTCCACGCGGCTTATGAAAGGCGATGTAGATGCGTTTGGGATTGTTGCGCAGGGGTTTGCCATCTAACAAAACTTCGTCACCTTCCTCTACCCGATTGCCTTTTACGGCCACTACCCCATTGAGCCGTACCCGTCCGGTTTCGATAAATTTGTCTGCTTCCCGGCGTGAGCAAATTCCTGTGTCCGAGATGTATTTGTTTAAACTGATGGAATCCATGCTATATAAAAACTTGACCTGTGTTTGAATCGATGTGCAAAATTAGCACAAATCCAGACACAGGCCAAAGCATTATTCAGGCAAAATAGTCTTGTTGTCGCTTCCGCTCAAAAAACGCTAACAAGCGATTATTTTTTTACTTTAATCATACAACCCACTGCCTTGGTCATATTTGGCACGGGTTCGGTCCCTTTCTCCACGGCGGCAATAGCTTCTTCCACAAAGCGGCGGGTGATCAAGGTTTCATCTTCACTGTTGTCGTCTACCCCACCGATGTAACGCACCTTGCGGTCTTTGTCCAACAAAAAGACGTGTGGTGTACGCACGGCACCATAAGCCGGGAATACTTTTTGGCCATCGTCCAGCAGGTATTCAAAGGGGTATTTTTTCTCTTTGGCGCGTTCCACCATTTTGTCAAAACCATCGCCTGGCTGTACGCTGGGGTCATTGGGCATGATGGCCACTACTGGCCAACCCATCGGAGCCATTGTATTGTGCAAGTCGATGATGCGTTGTTCGTAAGCCTGGGCGTAAGGGCAAGTATTACAGGTAAACACCACAATGTAGCCTTTGACATTTTTGTAGTCCTTCAGGGTGACCAACTTACCAGAAGTGCTTTTTAGTTGAAAGTCAGGAGCAATATCTCCCACTTTCAAGCCGGAATTGGTTGGCCCAAACGGAATAAAAGTCAGCAGGAAAAGAACACTAGCAAAAAAACCGATTCCAAAACCTGTTTTTGTTTTCATCGCAGTCGAATTTCATATTTTGAGTACATCCGTACCAATACTTAGGACGCAGGATTTAGTTTTTAGGGTCAAAAAAATGCAGTACAAACTGCTGTAAATCTTCAAAATTTTCAAATTCCCCCTCTTTAAACTGTCTTTGACTTCCGCGATACACCAACGTAGCGGGTACTGCCCCGCTCCAACTGGGATCAATTTTGTCAATCCACTGTGCCTGCCTGCTGTCTACTAACGCTGCGACTAAAGCAGAAATTTGCCTTTGTGCCAAAAAAGGTTTTAGTTTGGTTTCCAAATCCTTACGAAAGTCTAAACTGACCAGAATAACCTTGATTTTTTGAGCAGCCATTGCCTGATGCAATTTTTCAAAGTAAGGCAATTCCTTCACACAGGGAGCGCACCAAGTTGCCCAAAAATTGATCACATAGGTCGTGTCGTTTTGGGTTTGCGCCAGTAATGGAGCAAAGTCATCAAAGGACTCATAAACCTGCTGGGCCTTACCCATGCTTAGTATCAGCATGAGTGCAGCCATCAATGTCAGTTTTCTCATATGCATCGCTGTTTTAGCGCTTTTTTAAGGCATCCCTGCTTTGTAAATTTCGGCATTGCCGCTCAAAGTATACTGACTTCCGGCAGGAAAAAATAAACTTTGACCCTTACCAATCTGCAAATCGCCATTGACCAGCACGTCTCCTTGTAATACCAACAAAATTTCCGGGCCAGCGGTGGAGTCTTGCACCTGTTTTTTTCCAGTACTTAGTCGAATCAAGCTCAATTCAAAATCAGGTGCTGGGGTTTTGAACTGAATCAGGGTATCACTGATTGCTTCTCCAGCAAATACTTTTGGCTCAATCGGCTCAAAAGAAAGGTGTTGAATTAGGGTATCGGCATCCACGTATTTATCCGTGAGGCCGCCGCGGAAAACATTGTCGGAATTGGCCATCAATTCAACGTTGACTCCTTCCAAGTAAGCGTGCAGCACTCCGGCATCCTGAAAAATCCCCTGTCCAGGCTGCACATTGACCACATTCATCAGGTAAATGGAAATCACGCCCCGATCGTAGCGGCCAGAGGGAATCCTGAAATCGCGCATGGCTCGTGCCGCCCAATAATCCGCCGAAGCTTTGGGCAATTTATTGGCGTCCAATAAGGGCAAAAGCCGCTCGGCCAGTGGCTGCAACAGCTCATCAATCTCCGCCTGCAGCATGCCCATGACTTGTGCATATAGCGGCTGGATGGATTGGCCGTCAAAGTATTCCAACAGGCTTTGCAATTCGGGGGTTTGTTGGAGGTTTTGCTGGATTTTATTCAGGGCAGTAAATCCGTGCAAGAGCCAAAAATCCGTCAAAGCCGTCATCATTTCGGGCTTATGGTTGTCGTCTTTAAAATTGCGGTTGAAGGCATTGAGTGGAATGCCTGCTGCATTTTCAGCGGCGAAACCACGCTCGGCATCAACTTTGTTCGGATGAGCCTGGATGGAAAGCATTTTGCCAACATCCAATATTTTCAACAGATAAGGAATTTGGTTGGCAAAACGCTGTGCAGTGGCCATGCCTAGTATTTCCTCCGGGTTTTGTTCGATCAGGCTTTGCAGAGGCTGGGCTGTTTCCCCATTTCGTTTTACCTGGGCCATGCCGCGCGGATGTGCCCCCAGCCACAATTCGGCGCAAGGCTCTTGCTCAGGATTGGATTGGTTCAATAAATCAGGGATATAATGGAAACCGCCCCAAGCGTAGTGTTGCACTACTCCTTCGAGCAAATAGGGCACAGTATTACTCATAGTTTAAATTATTTTTTAGTCACCAAAAAATAAACGGCGGTAGACAAAAAGTCGCGCACGTAAGGCAAATTGCTCAACAAGGCATTCTGAGTACGCGGGGCCCAGCCAAATTTGAATTGATAAATTGGATTGATCAAAAAAATCTGGCGTTGGAGCACCCTGTAGTTCCGCTTGCGCAAAATTTGTTCAAAACGTTCGATGGAAATTCCTGTGTCCTTGATCTCCTGCAATTCCTGAATGGTTTGTGCTGTTTCACCCCCCCAACGCAATACTTGATGGTAAAGTGCAGTCGGCAAAAGATGGTAGTATGGTAGTTTTGACAACCACTTGCTGCGGCAAATTTGCTGGTGTCCACCAAAAGGCATGTACCATGGGGGAAAAGCAAAAAACACCACACCTCCTGGTGCCAGAAAAGCTTGCAAGAAATGCATAAAACGATCCTGATCCGGGATGTGCTCAATGACGTCTTTAAGGATGATCAGATCAAAGCGGAAATCCAGCTCTTTTTCCGGGTCAATGTCATAAATGTTGCGGGCGATGAGTTGGAGTTGCCCGCTGGCAATGGGTTCTGGCATAAAAGACACAGCCGTTTCAATGCGGCTTTCGTGCAACTCTATCCCTACACAACGGCAATTTTCTTCCAAAAAAGCCTTGAGCACGCCCGCTTCTCCACACCCGATTTCCAACACCTTGGAGCCTGCTGGCAAGGGGTGATGTTGGCGTACATAAGGCAAAATGTATTCCTTTGCCGTACGGTGCTGGTAGTCGAAATAGGTGCGTTTGTCCTGATGAAATTCAAACATAATGGTAAGTCAACTTTGAGGCAGTAAAGCTACTGAAACGCTATCGCAACGCGGTTAAGTGCCAGATCACAATTAATCAAAGTTATTTGAAGGGCAAATTTCAACCCAGACAGCTTTAAAAAGCCTCGCCGTAGCTCTGCTATGGCTGCGTTTTTTGCCTGGTCTGGATTAAAATTTGCTCCTTCAAATAAACATCATTAATTGTGATCTGGCACTTATTTCCAAATTATTTTTCTGAAAATTTGCAATTCTGTTATATGTTTTGTTTTTTTGTTTCTTTAAACAGCGTTCTAGTAAATAAAGGGGAACGGTTGTCAGGAGCAAGCCCGGAACTGGTGCTCATACCTGACAACTTTTTTTTTTCTTAAATCCTACCTATCTTTGCCGCTCAAGGGGCGATAAAAAAATAAATTTCATTTTGGCAAAGGATTAGATAAGTAAACGGTTCATTTAAGTGTCGTATCTAATCTTTTGGCTCAAAAAAAATGAATATTTATTTTTGCCCCACTACTAGGCATGAAAGAACCATTTCTTTGATGCACTAAATGTATGCTTTTGGCAAGAATAATGGCAATCGATTACGGGACCAAACGAACAGGTATCGCGGTAAGTGATCCACTACAAATCATTGCAACCGGTTTGGACACGGTTCCTACTGCAAAATTGCTGGACTTTCTGCGCCAATACTGTCAGGAAGAAGAAGTGGAGTCCTTTGTGGTGGGCGAACCCAAAAACCTGGATGACAGCCCCGCCCAAATTCATCATTTGGTGATGGGTTTTGTAAAACAGCTGGGCAACCTTTTCCCTGAAAAAACGGTTATTCTGCGAGATGAGCGCTTTACGTCTAAAGATGCAAGTCGTTCCATCCTCCAGAGTGTGCCGAGCCGCCAAAAACGGCGCGACAAAGGATTGATCGACAAAGTGAGTGCCATCATTATTTTGCAGGAATACCTTGAAAAATACAAATATTCATAAAACCATGTTGTTACCCATTTATGCCTACGGGCATCCTGTTTTGCGCAAAAAAGCCGAGGAGATTGCAGCAGACTACCCAGAGTTGAGCCAATTTATTGCGAACATGTGGGAAACCATGTACCACGCCGAAGGAGTGGGCCTGGCCGCACCCCAGGTTGGCCGCGCCATCCGTCTTTTTGTTATTGATACCGTCCAGTTGGAAGAAAAAGGCAAGGATGTAGTTGGTTTCAAAAGGGTGTTCATCAATGCCCAAAAGGTAGAGGAAAAAGGAAAGATTTGGGCTTATGAAGAAGGTTGCCTCAGCATCCCCGACATCCGGGGCGATGTGGATCGCTTGGATACCCTCACCATCCGCTACATGGACGAAACTTTTGTAGAACGTACCGAGACTTTTAATGGCATCAACGCCCGCGTCATCCAGCATGAATACGACCACATTGAAGGGATTTTGTTCCTGGAATACCTGAAACCAGTGAAAAAAGCGATGATTCGTGGCCGCCTGGAGAACATCCGCAAAGGTAAAGTGAAGGTGGATTACAAAATGAAGTTCGCTTAAATTGGTAACGGCTAATAAAATGTAACTACTGAGGTGCCCCTTCGGTGTCTTAGGTTTCTTAGGTGGTTAAAT
>NZ_JBGSLK010000073.1:0-17597 GCF_041740695.1 Haliscomenobacter sp.
GTTGAGGGAGGTTGAGGGAGGCTGAGGCTACCGCTAGCGACACTTCGACTTCGCTCAGTGACCGCTAGCGGTAGCCTCAACCTCCCTCAACTTTCCTCAACCTCCTCAACTTTTTTTGATTCATTCAGCACTACATACCCAATCATTCACAAATGCTTGCTACCTTTGCCGCCGAAAAAGGTAGAAAACTTGAAGCGGAAGATCGTTTTTATATTTTTTTATTTCATGCTATTGCCATTTGTCCCGAATAATCTTTCGGCACAAAGCAGTGACAACCCATTTGAATTGTTGCATCGAATGGGAGTCAAACCTGGTGCACCAACAGTAGATTCCGCTGTACTAAGCAATCCCTTCGACCTTTTGGTCCGTCCATCGGCCAATGCCTTACTCGTTGCTGCGGAAAAAGCAAAACCAGCTAAAAAGCGCCGCGAGTGGACCCTCCCAAAATTTGATTTCAAATCCAATCTTACACCAGCAGCCATCCTTCAGCGCCTCAATTTTGGGGTGACTACCTTTATTTTGCTCACTTTGGCATTTTTTATGACCTTGTTGCGTGGAACGATCATCAAAGTTTTTCAGGCTTTTGCCAATGAAAATGCTTTTAATCAGATTTTTCGGGAAAGAGAAGGGCGTGGCGTAGGGGTTTATGCGGTGTTGTATCTTTCGTTTTTAATCAACCTGGGCTTCTTTATATTTTATCTCCTCCACGATTTGCAGGTTGATTTTGGCATGGGGCATCTCACCCAATTGGGCATCTGTGTGGGCGGGGTGATTGCGGGTTTTGGTCTCAAACACCTGGTACTGGGTTTGATTGGCCTCATTTTCCCGGTGGGTAGAGAAGTCTCCCGCTACAACTTTATCATGCTGGTATTTGGTGCTGCACTAGGTTTGTTGTTGGGGCCCATCAACATTTTATTGGCTTACGGCAGCCCGGAGTGGCACAAAATTTTTATCTGGGGAACCATTGGTGTCATTGGATTGGTTTATGCATTCAGATCGGTACGCAGCCTCTGGTTGGCGGGCCGAATTTTTGCATCACATCTATTTCACTTTTTGTTGTATATTTGCACTGTCGAAATCGCTCCTGTACTCACTGTGGTAAAATTAATCTTTAACCAACAGTAAGCAGGAAAACGAAAGTAGGTTACCAAAATAATCGTGAATGGCAGCAAACGGACAAGCCAAGGAGGAGACTTTCAAAAAAGTAAAGACCATCCTTGTTTCGCAGCCCAAACCTGAACGTTCTCCATACTATGAGTTGGAGAAAAGGTACAACCTACAAATTGACTGGAGGTCTTTCAGCCACGTTGAAGGACTGGAAGCCAAAGATTTCAGAAAGCAGCGGATCCGTCCCGACGAGTACCCTGCAGTGATTTTTTCCAGTAAAAATTCGGTTGATCACTTCTTTCGCCTTTGTGAGGAGATGCGGGTAAAGATGTCACCAGAAACCAAATATTTCTGCCTGACTGAAAACATTGCCAATTACCTACAAAAATTTATCCTTTACCGTAAGCGTAAGGTATTTGTAGGTACACGGACGATCGAAGATTTGGGGGCTTACTTGAAAAAACACAAGGGTGAGAAGTTTCTACTCCCTTGTTCCAATCTAGGTGCGAAGGAAATTACCAAGTATCTGGACGACATGAAACTAGATTGGAAAGACGCGATCATGTACCACACCGTGAGCTCGGACCTGTCCGACCTTAGCGACGTAACGTATGATGTGCTGGTGTTCTTCAGTCCACTCTGTATTCAATCCCTTTACGACAACTTTCCGGATTTCAAACAAAATGATACCCGGATTGCCGTATTTGGCAACCTGACCCGTCAGGCCGTTGAAGATCGAGGGCTGAGCGTGAACATCAATGCGCCAGCACCAGAAGTACCCTCCATGACCAAAGCTTTGGAGAATTACCTACAAAAGTCGAATAAGGACTTGTAGATAAAGAAGTACGGGGCGATAAAAAAATAAGTGTTCATTTTGCCAAAGGATTAGATAAGTAAGCGGTTCATTTCAAGTGTCTTATCTAATCCTTTGGCTCAAAAAAAATGAACACTTATTTTTGCCCACTACTAAGGGGGACGAATGACGAAGTACAAATGGGAATTTGTGCTTCGTCATTTTTTTTTGGGATGAATTTTAGCTCCTAACCGCTTTTTTGAAAATAAAAAAGCGGGAACAACCTCTCAGTCGTTCCCGCTTCCCATTTTCATACAAAATTATTGCTTTTACTTATGGATTCGGCACGATGTCGCCGTGATCTCCAATTGGCGCGGCAGGTTCACTGCTGTGGCCATTCATTCTGGCTTTGTCTTCTGGGAATTCGTAAGGCCGTGGGCCAATCAAACGTTCGAGGTCAGATTTCAGCAGGACTTCCTTTTCCAACAAAGCCTGAGCAATCACTTCCAACTCCTGGCGGCGTTCGCGCAGCAGTTCTTTGGCCCGTTCGTATTGTGAATTCACCATTTTGCGTACTTCATCGTCAATCAAGGTAGCAGTCTGATCCGAATAAGGCTTTTGGTACGACTCACTGGAAAGCCCGTAGAAAGATATCTGGCCCACTTTTTCGTTCATGCCAAAAATGCTGATCATGCTGTAAGCCATTTTGGTTACCTGATCCAGGTCATTCTGGGCACCGGTGGAGATTTTGCTAAAGACGTTGTTTTCAGCAGCACGGCCACCGAAGGTCATACACATGCGGTCGAGCAATTGCTCGGTGCGGGTGATGTTCTCTTCCTTAGGCAAGTATTGTGCGTAGCCCAGGGTGCCAATGCCCCGTGGAACAATCGTCACTTTTACCAGTGGTGAAGCATGCTCCAGGTACCAGCCACAAACCGCGTGGCCTGCTTCGTGGTAAGCAATGATTTTCTTTTCTTCGGGAGAAATGAGTTTGTTCTTTTTCTCCAAACCACCAATTACGCGGTCCAAAGCGTAGTTGAAGTCATCCATGTCAACCCACTTCTTATTGCGGCGGGCAGCGATCAGGGCAGCTTCGTTACAAATATTTGCGATATCGGCACCCGCAAAACCAGGGGTCATTTCAGAAAGTACCCATGCACTGATGTCGTCGGATGTTTTGATCGTCTTAAGGTGAACCTTGAAAATGGCTTCGCGGCCTTTCAGGTCGGGGCGATCGATGCTGATCTGGCGGTCAAAACGACCGGGGCGCATCAAGGCGGTATCCAAAATGTCGGGGCGGTTGGTGGCACCCATCAGGATTACACCTTTGTCGGTACTAAAACCATCCATTTCCACCAGCAACTGGTTCAGGGTGTTTTCACGCTCGTCGTTGCCACCTTGGAAGTTGTTGCGACCACGGGCACGGCCAATGGCGTCGATTTCGTCGATGAACACGATACAGGGTGCTTTTTCACGGGCTTGTTTGAAGAGATCGCGTACCCGGGAGGCACCTACACCCACAAACATTTCCACAAAATCGGAACCTGAAATAGAGAAGAAAGGTACACCTGCCTCACCGGCTACGGCTTTGGCCAGGAGGGTTTTACCCGTTCCCGGAGGGCCTACCAATAGTACCCCTTTGGGGATTTTTCCGCCCAGAGCGGTATATTTTTTAGGATTTTTCAGGAAATCTACCACTTCGACTACCTCTTCCTTGGCTTCATCCAAACCCGCCACATCGGCGAAAGTGATGTTCACTTTGCTGTTTTGGTCAAACAGGGCAGCTTTTGACTTGCCAATGTTGAAGATTTGTCCACCAGGGCCACCCGCACCGCCGCCTACCCGACGCATAATAAAGACCCAAACGATTACAATCAGTAGCAAGGGCAATACCCAGGCCAAAGCCTGCATCAGGTAATTGGTTTTGGTGATGTAGGAAGGGTAAATAGGATTAATATCCCCCTCTTTTTCATTGTCCTGCAAAAACTTCTCAAAGCTTTCTACACTACCAATTTCGATGTGGTAATGATAACGATCCCCACCGAAAGTGGTTTTGGTCGCATCCTTAAAGTCGGGTTTGGCCAAAGCTTCTTTTTTCAAATAAATATGCGCGACTTCTTTATTGATGACCTCAATTTTATCGATGTCACCATTCTGGATCATCTGTCCAAGGCGATTGCGAGAAAGAGGCTCTGGGGCGCTTTCCATGTACACGAGGTTTAGGCCCAAGAAGATCACCGCAATGATGCCGTAAATCCAAAAGGAGCTGAGCCGCGAACCACCTCCGCCACCACCGTTATCTCGCTTATTGTTATTTTCGTTATTTTCCATAAAATAGTGCTTACAGCATGAGCAATTTTTGCAAGTCCCTGAAAGTTCTGTTCTGAACCTGCGTTACAAATGAATACTAAACGCGATAGCATTAGAAATCGTTGCCTATCATCGACCAAATGCCGATACATTTCTATAAACTATCGTACTCGGTTATTGTTGCGTCGCCCCACAGGTCTTCCAACTCGTAGAAATGACGGGTTTCCGGGTAAAAAACATGGACAACTACCGTAAAATAATCCAGACAAATCCACAGTGCATTGCGTTCGCCTTCCACGTGGCTTGCCAACCGGCCTGTTTCTTTCAAGCGGCGTTGAATGTTGTCCGAAATACCTTTGACCTGAGTGGTAGAAGTTCCCTCACAGATGATGAAAAAGTCGGTAGGAGCGTCTTCCAAAAGCCGGAGGTCAAGTCTTACAATGTGTTTGCCTTTGATTTCCTGGATGCTGTCAACGATCAGATCCGTCAGCTCTTCGGCTACGAGCTTACTGCGTCTTTTGACTTTTACTTGCGTACTCAAATCCAGATTTTATTAGTTTTGCGAATATGATTTAAATTAGAGTTGTACAATCATTATGATTTTACATTTTGACTCTACAATCCTGCTTTAAGTTACAAAAAATAACAGGCTTGCACCAGCAAAACACACTTTTTATCGGAAAAGTTCTCCTGCATCATGAGGAATTGCCCTCTACCAATACGTATGCCCAAGAATTACTAGCAAAAAGCAAGCCAATTGAAGGAACTGTCATTTCGACCTTTCGTCAGCCACAGGGGCGTGGTCAAGTTGGCAGTAAATGGGAAAGTGAGCCGGATAAAAACCTCACCTTGAGTGTAATTTTGTATCCCACTTTTTTGTCTCCCGGGCAAAATTTTGCCTTGAACAAGGCCGTAGCGCTGGCTGTTCGCCATTTTATTGCAGAATTGGTTCCACAACAAGCAGTTAAAGTCAAATGGCCCAACGATATTTACGTTGGAACACGGAAAATTTGCGGTATCCTGATTCAAAATAGCCTGAATCGCAACGCCCTGGCCTCCACAATTGTAGGCATTGGTGTCAATGTGAACCAGACAATTTTCTCCAAAGATATTCCTAATCCGAGCTCTTTGCAACTGGAAAATGGAAAAGAATATGATTTGTCTTCCCTCATCCCTTTGCTTTGTCAGCATTTGGAGGCGATGTACCTTCGTCTCAAAAGCGGACACTTTGCCGATTTGGACGCTGAATACCTAGACCATCTGTATCGCTACCAGGAGTCGACGCTTTTTCAGCGCATCAATGGCGATGTATTTTGGGGTAAAATCAGCGGCATTTCCAACAGTGGTCAATTGCTCGTTACTGTAGAAGATGGAGGGGAAGAGGCTTTTGACTTAAAAGAAATCAGCATCAGGCTCTAAAGGTTCCAGAGTTCCAAGTTCCAAAGTTCCAGGGTTCAATGCCAACCTTGGAACTTGGAACTCTGGAACTCTGGAACTTTGGAACCCTGGAACCTTTAATGTAGCATGAAAATATCAATCCTTACCGTAGGCGATGAAATCCTCATCGGCCAAGTGGTCGACACCAACTCTGCCTGGATGGGCCAACAACTCAACCTGGCCGGGGCCCGCGTCGTCACGGTCATTTCCGTAGGCGATACGATGGAGGCCATCCATACCGGCATCCGCGAAGCCCTGGAGCAAGGCGATGTAGTGCTGATGACCGGTGGCCTGGGGCCAACCAAAGACGACATCACCAAAAAGGCCTTGTCCGAATACATGGGGGTCGACATGGTTTTTCACCAGCACACTTTCGAGCGCATCACCAAGATGTTTGAGGTTTGGGGCCGCCCTATGAACGAGGCCCACCGCCTGCAGTGTTTCATGCCCGCCAATGCCGAAATTTTGACCAACAAAATGGGTACCGCCCCCGGCATGTGGATGGAATACGCTGGAAAGGTCATCGTATCCATGCCCGGAGTGCCTTATGAGATGCAATACCTGATGGAAAATGAGGTGTTGCCCAAATTGAAAAAATGCTTCCCGGGTCAGCCTATTGCGCACCGCACGGTATTGACCGTTGGGGAAGGGGAAAGCCATATCGCGGAGAAGTTGGAAGATTTTGAGGAGGAGTTGCCAGAAGGTTTCAAACTGGCTTATCTGCCCCAAATTGGCCAGGTTCGCCTGCGCATCACGGGTACGGGCATGGATGAAGCAGCCTTACACCAGATTTTGGATGAAAAAGCCGCCATCCTCAAAGCCCGTTTTGCAGACATTATTTATGGCTACGGTACCGAAACGCTGGAAGGGGCCGTTGGCAAAATGCTGAAAGAACGGGGTTTAATGTTAGCGACTGCTGAAAGTTGCACGGGGGGCTACATGGCGCACCGGATTACTTCGGTGGCTGGTTCTTCGGATTATTTCGTAGGCAGTGTCATTGCTTACGCCAATGAAGTCAAGATGCAAATCCTGGGGGTAAAAGCGGAAACGCTGGACACCCACGGCGCAGTAAGTGAACAAACGGTGATTGAGATGGCTGAAGGTGCCGTAAAGGTTTTGCCTGCCGATGTGGCCATTGCCATTTCGGGTATTGCAGGGCCGGGTGGCGGTTCAGATACGAAGCCAGTGGGCTTGGCCTGGATCGCGGTCAGCAATGGCCAAATGACCAAAACTTTCAGTATTCGGGCCGGAAAAGACCGGGATAAAAACATCCAGTACTTCACGGTACATGCCTTGAACCAGCTCAGACAATTCTTAAAGCAGCTCTAGGCGAGCACTTATTGGAAAGTTTGGTAACTTTGCGGCACCAAATAATCCAAATTAAACGAAACCAAATAACATGGCGCAGTTCGAATTGATCATGCCCAAGATGGGAGAAAGCATCATGGAGGCCACCATCCTGAAGTGGGTGAAAAACGTGGGTGACCAGATAGAACTGGACGAAACCATCGTGGAGATCGCTACGGACAAAGTGGACTCAGAAGTACCTTCCCCTGTAGCGGGCAAAGTGGTGCAATTGCTTTTTGGGGAAAACGACACCGTAGCCATCGGTAAGGTCATCGCCCTGATTGAAACCGAAAGTGCTTCTTCGGAGCCGAAATCCTCCCCTGCCCTGGCCGAACCTGCTCCCCAAACCAACGGCCAAAGCCCCGCGGCGGCCAGCGCCAGCAATGGGGCACTGAGCACAAGTACTCCGGTAGCCAACCCCCAACCCATTGGCAAGGGTGAAGGCAATCGTTTTTATTCCCCGCTGGTGCGCAACATTGCACAGCAGGAAAACATCTCTCTGCAAGAATTGGAAGCCATCTCTGGCTCAGGCATGCAAGGTCGGGTAACCAAAAAAGACATTTTGTCCTACCTGGACGAGCGCAAGGAAACACCCGCCAATGTCACAACTGCCAAAGCTACACCTAGCAGCCCCAAAGGCACTCCCGTACAGGTAAGCTACACCGCACCTGCCGTGAGCCTGGATGGAAACGTGGAAATTATAGAAATGGACCGCATGCGCAAGCTGATCGCCGAGCACATGGTGATGTCCAAACAAGTTTCGCCCCACGTGACCTCCTTTGTGGAAGTGGACGTGACCAACATCGTCAAGTGGCGGGAAAAAGTCAAAGACGTTTTCCAGAAAAAGTACAACGAAAAAATCACCTATACCCCCATATTCATTGAGGCCGTAGCCCGCGCCATCCGCGATTACCCGATGATCAACATCTCGGTGGATGGTACCAACATCATCGTGCGCAAGGATGTGAACATTGGTATGGCGGCAGCGCTGCCCTCGGGCAACCTGATCGTTCCCGTGATCAAAGGGGCCGATCAGTTGAACCTGGCGGGTTTGACCAAAACGGTCAACGACCTGGCCAATCGCGCCCGCGCCAATCAATTGAAGCCCGAAGACATCCAGGGTGGCACCTTCACCATCACCAACGTGGGCACCTTCGGCAACGTGATGGGCACCCCCATCATCAATCAACCGCAAGCGGCCATTATGGCAGTCGGGGCGATTCGCAAAAAGCCTGCGGTGCTCGAAACGGAGTACGGCGACATCATCGCCATCCGCCACATGATGTTCTTGTCTATGTCTTATGACCACCGGGTGGTGGATGGATTTTTGGGCGGGTCGTTTTTAAGGAAAGTGGCGGATTATTTGGAGGGTTTTGATGGGGATAGAGCGGTGTGATCCTTTATGCTTTGAAAAAATACGAATACGCAACGCCTGCTTGGGAAACTGAGCAGGGCTTTTTCTTTTTTCACCACCTAAGAAACTATAGGCACTTAAGGCACACCAAAGCCATCAAGGGCTAAAAAGACTTAGCCTCCGCATTTGTGCCTCAACCTACTGCTCCCACTGCTCAATCAACCTCGCCGTAATGTCCAAAAAGTCATTTTCGGTGATGATGCCCACCAATTCGCCGTTTTGCACTACCGGCAAGCAGCCGATTTTTTTGTCACGCATCAGCTTGATGGCATCCAGAATCAGCAGAGAAGGGTGCACCGAAATCGGTTCGGCAATCATGATGTCCTGCACCTGTTCGGCAGCAGGTTGCTCCAATTCCGTTTGCTTGGCCAGGTGGCGCAAGACCAGCCGGGCCGTGATCAAACCACATAAATGCCCTTTGTGGTCCTCTACAGGCAGGTATTGAATGCGCCGCCAATCCATCAATTTAGCGACCAACTGAATTAAGTCATCCTTTTGTACCGTAAACAAATCGGTGGTCATGAACTCCTCCACTTTGAGGCTCTTGGCCTGGTAATGGGGCAAGTCATCAGCGCTGGGTGGGGTCCATTCGTGCACAGGCAGGTTTTGTTTTTGGCGGTTGTGAATGGCGGCAGTGAGGGTCACCAGGGCTTCATCTTCGCGCAATTTGCGGCGCAAAGTGGAGTAACTGTTGAGTTGCCAGATGGCACCGTTGGTATGGCCTTTCATGCGTGCTTCGGCGATGCCCAGGTATTGGTCGATGTCGGCACTGGCCACCTGGCGGGCTTGTAAACCCAAACGCGCCAATGGGATCAACTCTTGCAGCAACAAGTCCCGCGCACTGATCTTTTGGCCATCAAACCAGGAGAACTTGGAATCCAACCCAAAAGCCGCGGCTTTTTCAAAATTGGAGCGCGCATCCTCCCAGCTCATTTTTTGGCGCACATCCGCATAATGGAGCTGGCAACCAATCATCGCCCCCGTCCAAAACGCGGTATTGGCCATTTGATCCACGACGCTGGGGCCAGCGGGTAAAATCCGGTTTTCGATGCGAAGGTGGGGTTTTCCATTGGGGCTGATGCCGTAATAAGGTCGATTCCAGCGGTAAATCGAGGAGTTGTGCAGGCGCAGTGCTAGTAGGAGAGGTGTTTCGCCCCGGCGAATTTTTTCCTCGACATTTTCTTCGCTTTCACGCGCAATCAAGGTGCGAAAACGCGCGAGGTCTTCGCGGTAAATGTCCAGGATGGAGTTTTCTACCCAGTTGTTGCCAAAATTGACGCGGGTGCTGCGCTCGCGCAGGTGGTCGTGGGTTGTGCGCACATCCAGCGCCTGCTGAAACAGGGCGATGCGGCTTTCGTGCCACAATCTGCGCCCAAAAACGATTGGAGAATTGGCTCCGAGTGCCAATGTAGGCCCAGCCAAGGCTAGCGCAAAATTGTACATCCGGGCGTATTCCTCCGGGTTGACTTGCAGGTGAATTTGAAAACTGGTATTGCAGGCTTCCAGCAAGGGGGTATCATGCCGCACTTGTAATTCATCGATGCCGCGCAGGCGAAACTCAAAGGCTTGCCCATTGCGCTGGGCGGTCATGGCGTCGATCAGGAGGTTGTAGCGCTCGCGGGGGGTCAGGTTGTGGCGCTCCAGGTCGTGTTTGCGGATGGTGGGTAAAATGCCTGTGAGCAGGAGTTCGGCGTTGAAAGGCCCCAGGTTGTCGCGGATTTCTTGCAGGCGTTGCAGGATTTCCTGCTCCATGGTTTGAAAACAAGCTCCGGTAAAGTCTTGGGGCTGGAGGTTGATTTCGAGGTTGAAACGCGCCAATTCGTTGTCCAGCC
Source organism: Haliscomenobacter sp. (assembly GCF_041740695.1). GTDB lineage: Bacteria > Bacteroidota > Bacteroidia > Chitinophagales > Saprospiraceae > Haliscomenobacter. Next base: position 10,241 of record NZ_JBGSLK010000073.1, read on the forward strand.
AGGGGCAATTGGGCATACTTTCCAAAATTTCAACGGCTAAGGGTAAGGGCTTGTAGGTTTTGGCATCTACCACACAAATTTCCTGCTCGGCCCCGATGCGGGCTACTCCGGTTTCGAACCACTGATGGTCCAGCATGTACTCGACGGCTTCAATGTCGGCCAGGAGGGCGCGCATGAAGTTGGAGGAAGGTGTTGAATGCATGGGAGTGGTCTTGAGTATGTTTGCTGCAAAATAAGGATTGTTGTTATTCCTTGTTCATTCGAAAATTTTAATCCTCAATCCACGTTTGACATGGATTAATATATCTTCCAGCTATGCGCAAAATTTGCCTTTTTATCCTCCTTCCTTTACTTCTTGCCACTTGCAAAAGGGACGATCGGGAACGCCTGTTTGAAATTCTCGTTCCCAATATCACTTTTGAGATTCCAGCGGGATTGAGTGGGGGTTTGCCACGGGTGTTTGAGTTAGACAACTTGAGTTCCAGCGTGATCGCACTAGCCAAAAATGCCGGCATCGATACAGCCACCATTGTAGAAATTCGGCCACGTGCCGCTACCTTACAAGCCATTCAAGGCAATGCGGATTATTCTTTTTTGCGCGAGGTGGTGATTCGGGTGTGTCGGAGTGGATCGAATGTTTGTTATGCTACCGATGAAGCTTTTAATATTGTGTATTACGATGAGCGGAGGATTGGCTCGCGCATCAATTTGAATCCTTCCTTGCCCAATCTGCGGCGCACCTTGATTCGGGAGCGTTACAAGCTGGAGATTTTGTTTTATTTGAAACAGGGGGCGGTGTCGCCTACCGCGATTCCGACGCGACTCGACATGATTTTTGAAGCAGTCAAATAAAGATGAAAGATGAGAGATGAAAGATGAGAGATGAAAGATGAGAGATGAGAGATGAAAGATGAAAGATGAAAGATGAAAGATGAAAGATGCTACCGCAGCGTTTTTGACGATGGCCTTGTCTAAGTCTCTGCGGTAGCATCTCTCATCTTTCATCTCTCATCTTTTATCTCTCATCTTTTATCTCTCATCTTTTTTTTAAGTGTTAGTATACAGCTACGAACTATTTTCATTACCTCCTCCGCATCAGTCTTTACCGATTTATATTCAATTTCGTTGAGAAAATCTGTTCTAAATAGCAATTCAAGCCAGTATAAAGTTTCACCAATTTCTTTTTGAGCGATACCCATCTTATGAATAAAATCAGCATTTGATTCAGCATTTACAGCTTCCCGAACCATTGCTCCAGGGTTTGTTCCCGCACGAAGCAATTGTTTACTCATTACAAATTCCTTTTTCTCCTCTGCTAAATACCGATATAGTCTTACAATTCTCACAGCAAAAAGCATGGTTTTTTCATGCAAAGGGTCATTTTTCATGCTGCCTAGGTTTCTCATCTCTCATCTTTCATCTCTCATCTCTCTCCTTTCAGTTGTTCTTGGTAATCTTGCAGAACTTCCCATTCTTCGTCAAAAGCCAGACGAGCTTGAGCTGGCCAGGCACCCGGATCAATACCATTCAAGGCAGGATCAACTGAAACCAGGATATTGCGGATTTCATCGGGATCCATTTTGGCCAGTTCAGCAAAAGAATTGATGCCTGAGGTGAACAAGATTTTTTCGATTGGTTCGTCAATGCCCATAATCAATTTGAGGTTGTCAAGGGGAGGTACAACGTGGGTTTCTTCAACCGTCAAGCTGCGTGCCTCGGCAAGGGGGCTGGCCTCCGCAAATTCCGCAGGTGGTTCATTTAGCAATTTTTGGGCTTGTCCCACCCAATCATCCTTCTCAATACGGCCTTCAAAAAAGCTGATTTTCGTGGTGATTTCGGCAATTTTTTCGGCATCCCAAGCCGCGATGTCCGCGTAGGTAAAGACCCCCGCGTCGTTGAGTTTCTTTTCTAAAAATGGACCAATGCCCTCAATGGTGGTAAGGTCATTTTTATCCATAGTGCGCAGCAAAACTTTATCGGCATTGAACAAGCTAGTGGGTTCACCACCGAAGTTGGGCGTTTCTTGTACTGGCTCAGTAGGAATAACTTTGGGCACAAAAAACTCACCCGCAGGTTCGCTGATGCCGGAATCGGGCGTAGGTTGAGGATTCACCGACGGCAGGTGCTGGTGTTCCACAAAACGATCTTCGCTAGTTTCACCCAATTTCCGCAGCAAAGACGAATTTTCCTCGGTCAACCGTATCAATTGAACTTCGATGGCAGAAAGTCGATCCAGCGTCTCTCCACTTCCTGTAATAGTCACTTCAGTTGGCATTGCTCCACCTTCGACAAGCTGAGCATTTTTGGTTTTGAGGCCCAAAATTTGATCATTCAGGTCGTTGATGATGCTGGCGGAAGCCTGTTCTGCCGCCTTAGTTTTGTCCAATTCCACCTGCGCGGAAGCGACCAATTGGTTCAAGCGACCAACTTCTTCAGCATGGCGCCGGATTTTGGATTGAGCTTCTTCTGCTTCAAAAGCCGCCCGTTTTAAATCGGCTTCTTTCAGCGCCAATTCATGTTGAACTTGATCCAACTCTAGCTGTTTTGCCGTCAAAAGTTGTTCTTTCTCATCCAATTGCCGATTCAATTCATTGACATAGCGGTTCCGCAAAAAATACCCTGCCAACAAGCCCAATAAAAAGGCAATGATCAACCAGCTAAGGATTAAAATACTTTGTTCGGTACCCAGGTTACTGAAGAGTTGATTTAAGTTTTCCATGTCTTGTACGTTGTGGATTGGGTTCGTTGTGGATTAGGTTCACGCCTGATTTGACGCAATTTAATTACTTTAATGAAAAATCATCTATTCGATGATAAAATTAATTCGGCGATTGCGCCGCTGGCCTACTTCCGTGTTGTTGTTGCTGACCGGGTATTTCCCACCGACCGAAAAAGCAGCCATTTGGCGGGGAGGAATACCTAGCTCCCGAAAATAACGCAATACGTTTTCGGCGCGTTGCGTGCCCAGCGCCAGATTGGCTTTGGCATCACCCTCGTTGTCGGTATGACCAATGATGCTGAGTTTTTTGTCTTTGTACAGGGCCAAAAACTGGCGCACCGAATCGGCGTATTCTACCAAGGGCAAAATGGGTCGAAACTCGCTGCCCTTCGGCACAAAACTTTCATCGGAAAAGGTCATGTCTTCAAAAGTATAGGCCAAAGGCACAAAGTCCACACTTTGTGCCGGGGTGTAAGCATTAAAAGTAATCGGCTGTTGGCGGATGCCTCCAGCACCAGTGTTGAAACTCAAGGTAATGCGGTCCGGGTCGAGTTTGCGTTGGATCAGTAAATCTCGGACGGCATTGGCTCGCGCCAGGCCCAGATTTTCAAAAAAGCCTCGATTTTCGCCCTCTTCGTCGATGCCGTAGCCTCCGGTGATGTTGAGCAAAAGGGTGGGGTTTTCCTGCAAGTACGCCGTGATTTTATCCAGAAAAAGTCCGTTATTGGCGTTGAGTTTGGGCGAAACTTGACCTGTATCAAAAGCGAAATGGTCGTAAGCGCTGAGGATGGTTTTGCTGCCGTGATTGAAGCTCAAAGTTTGCAACCGATTGGTGACGATTTTTTCCTCAGTATTGGGGCCACACTGGCCCAGAATCTGGCAAACGTACCACCAGCGAGCCAGCAAAGCCAGGGCAATAAAGGCAAGAATGGGTAATAATGTTCTCATTCGTAATAGTTGTTGGGCTTAAACAAACTTTTAAACAGGTTTTAAACCCGCAAAATTGTTTTTTTCCTTTTTTCTTTACAAATATGTTAAAAAAATCACGAACATGAAACTGCGCTGTACCGCCAATAGCATCCGTTTGCGGGTGCGCAAATCGGATCTGGATGTATTGGAAAACCAGGGCGAAGTAAGCGCACCCATCAATTTTGCGCCAGGAATTAAATTGGAATATGTTCTCAAATTGGGGCAAGTCGAACAGCCTCAGGCAAGGTATAGTGCGCATCAAATTTCGGTGATTTTACCCGTTGAACTCGCCGAAAAGTGGATCAACAGTGAGGACGTGAGCATTGAATACCAACAGGCTTATGCCGAAGGGCAATACTTGCAGGTGTTGATTGAAAAGGATTTTCCCTGTCGGCATACCGAAGAGAAAGACTTACAGGACACCTTTTTTGAACTGGCACCCAAGGATGATCTTTCCTGTTGAACTAGGTTGCTCAGGTTCGTTTCCGAACACCAAAGTGTCCGATTTCGAACACTTTTATTCTCTGCGATCCAGTTTTTTTGTATCATTGCATCCATAAAACTTTGGTTGATTTGTATTTATGCCAGTTTTAGGCATCTTCTACAATTTTGGCTTAGCCTTTGCCACTATTTTACTGTAAGTTCATATTGATTGATGGTATATGCAAGATAAATCAGACCTTCACCCAGGCGCAATATTGGTGGTAGACGACAATTCGGGCGTACTTACCGCAGCCAAACTTTTTCTGAAACGCCACTTCAGTCAAGTGGAAACCGAACGAAACCCTGAAAATTTGCCGACGCTGCTGACCAACATGCGTTACGATGTGATTTTGTTGGACATGAATTTCACCAAAGACCGCAGCAGTGGTAAGGAGGGTTTTTTTTGGTTGGAGCGCATCCTGCAAATTGACCCATCGGCAGTGGTTATCCTCATCACTGCTTACGGGGACGTTGAAATGGCGGTACAAGCCATCAAGGGTGGGGCAACCGATTTTGTACTCAAACCCTGGGAAAACGAAAAGTTGCTGGCCACGCTACTTTCGGCCATGAAGCTGCGGGCTTCCAAAGTGGAGAATGACGAGCTCAAAGCCAAACAAAAGGGCCTTGCCATCGCTCATAATGACTCCATTCCCGAAATTTTGGGGAACAGTAATGCCATGCGCAAAGTTTTTGAAACCATCAACCGAGTGGCCCAAACCGAAGCCAATGTTTTGATACTGGGCGAAAACGGTACTGGTAAAGAACTCGTGGCCCAAGCCATTCACCAACAATCCCTGCGGGCCAATGAACATTTTGTAAAAGTGGACCTGGGTGCCATCACCGAAACTTTGTTCGAAAGTGAACTTTTTGGCCATGTCAAAGGCGCTTTTACCGACGCGCGCGACGACCGTCCGGGGCGTTTTGAAGCAGCCAACCGGGGCACCATTTTTTTGGATGAAATTGGCAACCTGACCTCAGGTTTACAAGCCAAGCTACTCTCAGCCTTGCAAAACCGCGTAGTCACCCGGGTGGGCTCCAATCAAGGGCGCCCCATCGATGTGCGGGTTATTTCGGCAACCAATATGCCGCTGTACGAGATGGTGAAAGACCGGAGTTTTCGGCAGGATTTGTTGTACCGCATCAATACCATCGAAATCCATTTGCCTTCCTTGCGCGAACGCGCAGAAGACATTTTATTGCTGGGAGAGCACTTTTTACAGGTATATAACCGCAAATACAATCGCAACATTTCCAACATCAGTTCATCCCTCAAAAAAGCCATGCTCGCCTATCCCTGGCCGGGCAATGTGCGGGAACTACAACACGCCATGGAGCGTGCAGTGATCATGGCCCGGGATTCCGGTACCTTGCAACCTGATGATTTTATGTTGGGTTCGAATCCCTCCATTGACGTGGATGCGCTCGCCGCAGCCAGTATGAACCTGGAAGACATGGAGCGCGAAACCATTCTCAAAGCCATCAAAAAACACCAGGGCAACATCAGTGAAGCCTCCAAGGAATTGGGATTGACCAGGGCTTCATTGTATCGCCGTTTGGAAAAATACGGAATATAGTTGAGATGGTTTAGGGAGGTTGAGGCTACCGCGAGCGATTTTGACAATGGCCTTGTCTAAGTTTCTGCGGTAGCCTCAACCTTCCTCAACCTTCCTCAACTTCCTCAACTTCCTCAACTCAACCCACATGTACCTTCGCACTTTTGCTACCGGTTTGGTTTTGCGTATTCTGCTGATCGTGGTGTTGATCGGAGCAATCGCCTGGGCTTTGCCTCAATCTAACCAAATGGCCCTTACGGCCTTGCTGATTATTATGCTGCTCTGGCGCGTCGTCAATTTGTTCAACTACGTCAACATCACCAATCGGAAATTAGTGCGTTTTCTGGAGTCAGTGCGTTATGACGATTTTTCAGTGCGTTTTGCTGCCAATCAGGACGATTCTACTTTTCGGGAATTGAGCAGGCAGTTCAACGACGTATTGGATGCTTTTCGGCAGGTTCGGGCGGACAAAGAAGCCAGTAGCCAGTATTTGCAAACCATCGTTCAACACGTCAATACGGGCTTACTGGCTTTTGATGAATCGGGTAGGATTGAACTGATCAACAATGCCGCCCTGCGGCTGTTGGGCTTGTATCGGCTCAAAACCTTGAAGGATTTGCAGGAGGACAATCCAGAGTTGCAAAATTTGTTGCAAAACCTCGTTTCAGGCGAAAGTGTATTGTTCCAAGCCGCAGCAGACCGGCAACTGTCAATCAGCAGTACCGCCATTCGCATGCGGGGTAAACTGATCAAATTAGTGGCTATCCAAAACATCCAATCCGAACTGGAAAGTAAGGAGTTGGAAGCCTGGCAAAACCTGACCCGCGTATTGCGCCACGAAATCATGAATTCGGTTACGCCCATCGCCTCGCTGGTCTCGACCATGCGCGACATTGTCCAACAGGAAATGGAAGAACCCGATCCTAGCCATGCCGAAACCTGGCAAGACCTAAATGAAGCCTTGGAAGTGGTGGAAAACCGCACCAATGGTTTGATGAACTTCGTCAATGCCTACCGCACTTTTACCAGCATTCCCAAACCCAATATGGATCCGGTACTGGTGTTGCCGCTGGTCCAACGCATCACCTCTCTTTTTGCCCCTACTTTGCGGGATAAAGGCATCCGCCTGACTTATGACATCCAACCGGATGAGCTTGAAATTAGCATGGACCAGGATCAAATTGAAATGGTGCTCATCAATTTGATCAAAAACGCCGTGGAAATTCTGGAAGGGCAAGCCAATGCCCGCATTGACATCCGTAGCTCGCTTGATCAAACGACACAGCGCGCTACCCTGGAGGTCAGCGACAATGGTCCCGGCATTGAACCGGATAAACTGGAACAGATTTTTATTCCTTTTTACACCACGAAAGAAGATGGGACAGGCGTAGGCTTGAGCCTTTCGCGGCAGATTTTGCAGTTGCACGGCGGGGTGCTGGGTGTGGACTCACAGTTGGGGAGTGGGGCGAAGTTTAGTTTGGTGTTTAAGGTGTGACGGCCACGACGACCAATAATTTTCAACTTTGAGTCTTTGTGGTGGATAATTTTCTTATTTTTTGAGTGACGAGTTCCGAGTACATGACTTAAGACTTTAGAAGTGAGCTACCGCAGCGACTTGGACCAAGGCTGTTTT
>NZ_JBGSLK010000074.1:0-64829 GCF_041740695.1 Haliscomenobacter sp.
GGTTGAGGCTACCGCGAACAACTTTGACGAGAACTACGTCAACATCGCTCGCGGTAGCCTCAACCTTCTCAACCTTCTCAACCTTCTCGACTCATGATTAAAGACTATCGATCTCAGCGCACAAGCGCTCGAAAATTTCTGTTTTACTGCCCACTCCATCGATTTTAATCGAAAGGTTATACTCTGCATAAAAATCAAACACTGGTGATGTTTCCGCTTTGTAAACGTCGATGCGTCTGTGAATCACGTTTTCATTGGCGTCGTCGGGTCGTCCAGAGGATTTTCCCCGTTCCATTAAACGAACGACCAGCTCTTCATCGGGCACTTCCAACATAATCAGCTTGGAAATGCGCTGGTCTTTTTCAGCCATTAGTGCATTTAACGCTTCACTTTGGGGGATGGTGCGTGGAAAACCATCAAAAATATACCCGGCTACGTCGGGATTGGCTTCCACTTTATTGCGCAACATTCCAATGGTTACAGAATCTGGCACCAACATTCCCCGATCCATGAAACTTTTGGCTTCCAGGCCAAGGGGGGTACTATTTCCTATTTCATAACGAAAAAGATCACCAGTAGAAATGTGCAGGAGCTGATACTTATCAACCAGTTTAGCCGCTTGGGTTCCTTTACCTGATCCTGGAGGACCAAAGAGTATCAAATTGATCATATTTAAAGTAGGTTTTGCGTAGCAAAAGAAGCAAAAGTTATTGAAAAAATTAAGGGTTTGAAAGTTATTAATTAACTTTCAAACCCTCAAGTGATTTAGATGGAAAATGTAAAAGGTCGAGAAAGTGGAAAAGATTGAAGAAATTTAGAAACTAAACCGTATCAATTTTATCCACCTTCTCAACCTAATTTTACCTTCTTGATCCGATCGAAAAGCACCGAGTTTCAATTTCGGCAATCAAACCCATGGGTTCGATTTTTTCTTCGGGCACCAAGTTGAGCTGAGCAGTTACCACCTGAGCGGCAGTGGGTGCAGGAGCCACCTGCATGACTTGTGGGCCATACAACCCAACAAAATCGGCTTTTTGTACAATTCTTCGTGCGGAAACGCTTTTGGCGCTCCAGTAGCTTGATTCTTTCAGATTGTCGATAGCGATGCCTTTGGAGCAGCAGCTATGGATGAATCTGATACCATTTTCATCATTGGAGTAAACCATGGCGACGTGAAAAACTCTGCTGCTGGCCGAACGACGGAAAAAGAGCAGATCACCAGGTTGCGCAGCGCTCAGTTCAACTTTCTCGCCTTCCAGTTCCTGGGCGCGAGATGAACGTGAAACGTTGACTTTAAAATGAGCCAAAACGTAGGAAGTAAACCCGGAGCAGTCAAAACCACTTACCGGAGAATATCCGGCGTAACGGTATGGCAACCCCATGTAAAGCTGTGCATAATCTAGTACGTCCTTGCGGAATCGTTTTTCAGCTTCTGCTACCGTTGTAGGCAGATCGGCTGGAATGGATACGTTAAGCGTCGTAGGTGCACAAGTTCCTAAGGCTAAACAAGTAGTTAATACTTCTAGCATATAATAAGTACGTTGGTTCGCATGAATGATTTATGTATGGGACTACATGGGATGTGTAACTGGGTGAGTATTTGATAAATATGTTCGGATGGGACCGATGCAAAGATAAAGCAAAATTTCTGAAAGTTTCACCACTTGAAAGTGTTAAAACTTTCATTTTATTCATTTTCAAGTGCTTACAGGGAAATTTTGTTGAAAAAAGGTTCGAAAAACTGGCGAAATTTCGCCTCATGGGAGTGGAAAAAACTGAACAATGGCAAGATAGGAAATTTGTTTTGGATTTCGTACATCAATCTAAATAAAATGTCTACTTTCCGAAAAAAAGGAAGTCAATCCATGGAAAAAAACACCAATGAATCCGGCTCTTTAGCGATTCCTTTTGTAAAAAATCAACCCCGTATCCTCCAGGGTTGGGCTTTTTTTGACTGGGCCAACAGCGCTTATGCACTCGTGATAACGGTAGCTATTTTTCCAGGCTATTTTTTGCACGTTACCGCCGATGAGGTGAATATTTTGGGCTTAAAGATTAGTGATAGTGCCCTGTATTCGTATTCCTTGTCTTTTGCATACCTGTTGATTGCGCTGGTTTCACCCCTACTTTCGGGGATTGCCGACTATGGGGGGCGCAAAAAAGTTTTCCTGCGCTTTTTTACCACATTAGGTGCACTGGCCTGTATGGGGCTTTTATTTTTCACCGACATGAAAACCCTCTGGGTTGGGGTCACCTGTTTTATCCTGGCTACCATAGGTTTTTCCGGGGGATTGGTTTTTTACAATGCCTTTTTGCCGGAGATCGCTACGGAGGATCGTTACGACAAAGTGAGTGCCACTGGCTTTAGTTATGGATTTGCGGGGAGTATTATTTTGTTGGTGACCAATTTGATCGTGATTGAAAACTTTGAGTGGTTTGGTTTTTCCGAAAGTTTAAAAGCCGTTCCAGTAGCTTTTGTGATGGTAGGTTTGTGGTGGATAGGGTTTGCGCAAATCCCCCTACGTCGTTTGCCGGAAGACGCGCGCCATCCCTATTCCAAAGAATTACTCAAACGTGGCTATGAAGAAGTCAGCAAAACCGCCCGCCGGGTCTTGGCCCGCCCCAATATGTTGCGTTACCTGTCCGCTTTCTTTTTTGCCAATGCGGGGGTACAATCGGTATTGTACCTCGCCTCCATTTTTGCCGAAAAGGAATTGCATTTCAATACGTCGAACTTGATCGTGCTGATTTTGATTTTGCAGGTAGTCGGTATTGGGGGAGCGTATTTCTTTGCCTGGGTCTCTAGTAAACGGGGCAATAAAAATGCCATGATGTACATGATGGTCATTTGGACCCTGATTTGCATCGGTGGTTATGTGGTCAGAACGGGTCTCGATTTTTACTTTCTTGCCGCAGCTGTAGGCCTGGTGATGGGGGGCATGCAATCCCTGGCCAGGGCGACTTACGCCAAGTTGTTGCCTGAAGACACTCCCGATACTGCCTCTTACTTCAGTTTTTACGATATTCTGGATAAACTCTCCACCGTGATGGGCACTTTTGTTTTTGGTCTGATCACACAACTCAGTGGCGGAATGCGCAATTCGGTGTTGTCACTGGCCGTGTTTTTCATCATCGGTTTGATCCTGATGCGGCGGGTGGTGGTTACAAAGGTGGAAGTTTAAAGACTGACCTATAAAGCAAATGGATTTATAACTGAAAGGTTGTCAATTGACGAAAAATCAGAAGTATTACGCGTGATTAAAGCTAGTTCGTGGACTAAAGCAGTAGCAGCAATAATAGCATCTGGTAATTTGATTTTATGCATTCTGCGAATGGATATGGTCTTTAATGCAACTGCTTTGTCCAAGGGTAGGACAACAGTATCTGCAATTAAGTCTTCCATTTTTTGCAAATCTGTACCTGAATCAAATTTGAAACCCAACACTTCTATTTCAGTAATGACGGAAATCTTCGGATTTGCAGCTATTGCTTGAGATAAAAAAGTTATAGCTTGAGTATCTGATATTCCTTTCTGCAAATAAATCAAAATGTTGGTGTCTAGTAAGTATCTCTCTCCCATGTACTTCTGGTTTCATTGACATAATGTTCAAAAGCACTTACATCCAAAGAAGGTATTCCTCCGTTGTGCTTTTCGAAGAATGAATAGGGCTTGGGATCATTTTTTTGGACTTCTTCATCAATTCTTATCCTTTCCACAAAGTCCATTGACTTTAGAAGCTCAACTAAATAAAGCATTTTTTGCTGGTTGCTCACATCAATATGAATAGTCATTGGTCTTTTTTATTTAGGCCAAAGTTAAACAAACTTCATGATTGAGTCAACCAAGTAAAATTACTGCAGCTTATTCGGAGATGCTTTAAATGGATGGTTCCAATCGTTTTTCTATTTTTGCAGCTCGTTTTTAACATCCAATACAAATGAGCACGCTGCAACAAACGATTGAACAAGCCTGGGAGGATCGTAGTCTCCTGGCCCAGACTGAGGTCAAAGAAGCCGTATTTCAAGTAGTAGAGCTACTGGACAAAGGGCAACTCCGCGTAGCCGAACCCACTGCCGACGGCAACTGGAAGGTGAACGACTGGGTCAAAAAGGGGGTGGTGATGTACTTCCCACTGCGTCAAATGGAAACCATCGAGGTAGGCCCATTTGAATTTCACGATAAAATTCCACTCAAAAAATCATATGCCGAGATGGGTGTGCGGGTAGTTCCTAACGCCATTGCACGGTATGGCTCCTTTCTGGAGCGTGGCGTCATCCTGATGCCCAGCTACGTCAACATTGGTGCCTGGGTAGGTAGCGGCACCATGGTGGACACCTGGGCTACGGTAGGCTCCTGTGCCCAGATTGGCCGCAATGTGCACCTCAGCGGAGGTGTGGGTATTGGTGGAGTATTGGAACCACCCCAAGCCGCTCCCACGATCATCGAAGACGATTGTTTCATCGGCTCGCGCTGCATTGTCGTAGAAGGCGTAAGAATTGAAAAAGAATCTGTCCTGGGTGCCAACGTGGTACTTACCGACAGCACCCACATCATTGACGTGAGTGGCCCAGAGCCCATCACCTATCGGGGTCGGGTACCTGCGCGTTCGGTGGTCATTCCTGGCACTTACACCAAAGAATTTCCTGCCGGAACCTACCAGGTGCCTTGCGCGTTGATCATCGGGCAGCGCAAAGAAAGTACCGATAAAAAGGTATCGCTGAATAATGCGCTGCGGGATTATAGTGTAGCAGTTTAATGACCAATACTCGACATTTTTGCTCGGAGGACATGAATTGCCTCCAGCTTTAGCTGGTGGATAAGCAGTGAACGCTAGTTTTTGGGCTTTAGCCCCGTTTGCAAAATCGAGATTTGGGCTAAAGCCCATTCAAGGCCTGACCTTCGAACCACCAGCTAAAGCTGGAGGCAATTCAAACGCCAGTGCCTAAAGAACGGTCTTTTCAAAAAACTTCATAAGCCTGGGGCAATTCATGTCCTCCGAGCAAAACCGTCGAGTAGTGTGCGATTTAACTCCAGAACCTTGGAACCATGAAATACTTAATTGTCGGCCTGGGGAATGTCGGTGCCGAATACGCAGATACCCGGCACAACGTCGGCTTTCTGGTGGTGGATCAGCTGGCTAAAGATGCTGAAGCCAGTTGGGAAACCGAACATTTGGGTGCCCTGAGCAAAATCAAGCACAAAGGGCGTACCCTCATTTTGCTCAAACCTTCCACTTACATGAATCGCAGTGGCAAGTCGGTGAATTATTGGTTGCAGAAGGAAAAAATTCCCATCGAAAACCTGCTGATCGTGCTGGACGACCTCAATTTGGAATATGGGAAACAGCGCCTGCGCGGCAAGGGCAGCGATGGGGGCCACAATGGCCTCAAGGACATTGACCAGGTCATTGGCAACAACTACGCCCGCTTGCGCATCGGCATTGGCAACGATTTTCGCAAAGGACAGCAGGTGGATTTTGTACTCGGCGAATGGTCAGACGAGGAAAATGTAGATTTGCCCGAAATCATCAAGTACGCTGCCGATACGAGTAAAAGTTTTGCGGCGGTGGGTTTGGCACATACCATGAATACGTTTAATAAAAAGTGATTGCTGATTGCAGACTTGGAGGACATCAATTGCCTCCTGCTTTAGCTGGAGGGAGAGATGGATGTTCGATTTGGGCTTTAGCCCCAGCTTGAAAATCAAGGTTTGGGCTGAAGCCCATCAAGCGAGATGCCCCAAGCCACGAGCTAAAGCACGTGGCAATTGATGTCCTTCGCTTCTAAAAAACTAGGATAGGTTGAAATACAAAGGCACCAAGAGAACAAGTCTCTTGGTGCCTTCGCATTTGTACAGTGTACCATTGTTTGTTTAACCCAACATCAAATAAGCAATTGCTACACAAAAAACAAATGTGGTTGGAAAGTAATCGGTTTACTCGCCACCAATTTCAACAAATCAACTGAACTCAGAATCCCTACCACCGCATTGTCTTCCTTGACCAACAAATGATGAATGCCATTTTTCAACATCAAATTGGCTGCGGCAGCGGTGGAGTCATCATTGTTGATGTAACATAGTTTGGTACTCATCACACTCATTACTGGTAAAGTTGAATCCTTTACGTTACGCAGATCGCTGTCGGTTACAATGCCCATGATGCCTGCATCTGGGCCTTCGTCAGTAATGGGCACAGCACCAATGTCGTGTTGGCTCATTAATTTCCTTAAATCTTGCACAGTAGTCTCTACAGTGGCCATGACGACCGGACTACTCATGAGTTGCTTAATGGTCTTCATCAGTGGTATGGCTTTATAAATGATCAATAGTAGGTCTGCCCTAATCTTTGCAAGATTAGGGCCGTATTCCAAAGATTTTAGTCATGGCCAAGGTTGATTTTGGTCATGGCTATCAATAGCAGTGTTTGGTTATCAGCGTTGCAAGAGTTGGGGTTTTGCAGCAGCGAAAAGGGCTATAAATAAATTCAAGGTGATTGGAGAGGATCTTTCAAACTGCTTCAATTTAAAGCTATTGGGGGATTAATGCAAGGTCATATCGAGAAAAAAACCATCGATTGCACGTTTTTAACACATCAATTGTTTGAGCTTCGCCAGTTGATCGGCTACTGCGGCGGGTTTGTCTTTATGCCAACGCACAATCCGGGGAAAACGCAGCACAATGCCTGATTTGTGGCGCTTGGAAAACTGAATGCCTTCAAAAGCCAACTCAAATACCAACTCGGGCTTCACACTGCGTACAGGCCCAAAACGCTCCAGGGTATTTTCACGAACCCAGGTGTTGATTTCGTGGTATTCTGCATCGCTCAGGCCCGCATAAGTTTTGGTAAAAGGTACCAATTGCTCGCCGTCCCAGACGGCAAAAGTGAAATCTGTGTACAAATTGGCGTTCTCAGCATTTCCACTTTGGGCATAAATCAATACCGCATCTATGGTGTGGGGATCTACCTTCCATTTCCACCAATCGTCGCGCTGGCGGCCAGTGCCGTAAGGAGAATTTTTGCGCTTGAGCATCAGTCCGGTGCTGTTGAATTCACGCGAACGGGCACGTTCTGCATCCAGGGTTGACAAGGACTCAAAAGGTATAGTGGTGGATATTTGTAAAACTCCGCCACCAGGGGATTCCTGCACGAGCGCTTCCAACTGCGTACGCCGCTCGATCAAAGGGCGTTCGCGCCAATCTTCCCCCTGCCACTCTAACAAATCGTAGGCACGAAACACCACTGGAGCTTGTTGGAGCACACTTTTGTTCAGGTTTTTGCGGCTGATGCGGGTTTCTACTACTTGCAAAGGCAAAACTTGCCCATCTTTAAAAGGTAAAATTTCCCCATCGATGACAGTCCCATTGGGCAAGGCGGTTTTAAAAATCTGGAATTCGGGGAATTTATCGCTCAAGAGTTCTTCAGCGCGCGACCAGACAAACACTTCAGCACCTCGCACTACGATTTGCCCACGGATGCCATCCCAGAGGCGTTCTGCGAGCCATTCAGCGGCATCACCCAGGCTTTCAGATGCCTCATCCAAGGTGTAGGCCAAAAAGAAAGGATAAGGTTTGGAGGGGTCGGCTACAGTTTGGCCTGCCAGTACCAATGCCTCAAACGTGATGGAGTCGGGCGTCCAGTTGCTCATCAGGCGATGCGCCAGCACACTTTCCTCTTGGCTGGTCGCTTTGGCCAGGGCTTTGACCAGGATCATTTGGGCGATACTCATGCGGAAACCACCCGTGATAAGTTTGTTAAAAACAAAGCGCTCGTCAGGGTCCAATTGTGCCCAAGCGGCCTGTACCTGCTCCCGCCGCTGAGCTTCTTCGAGATTGGCCAGTTCGCGGATGTAATCAATCCAGTAACTAAGGCTTTCCTGAACTGGTCTTGGTGGATTGGGCAGTATCAAGCTGATGGTTTCGGTCAAGTCACCGACAACCTGGAAGGAGGCTTCAAATAGCCAGTCAGGTATGTTTGTATATTCCTGGGCCCACTCACGCAATTGGGCTATATTGACGCTGCGCTTGGGCCTATGTTGGGCGAGCAGCAAGGCAATGGCCCACAATTTATCTTTCGCTGCGGCTTTTTGGAAATAATCGGCCAGTGCCTCTACCTTGTCATCGGTTTGGGTACTTTGCTCCAATCTTTGAAAAAGCTGTACGAAGTTTTGCATGCTCAATTAAACACCAGAACAGCATCGAAGGCTCAAGCCAGCTCTGCCAATTCCATCCAACGCATTTCCTTTTCCTCGATTTGTCCCGTCAATTGATTGATTTCCTGCGAAAACTTTTTGATGTCATCCGGGGTCAAATCTGTACGATTGAACTGATCCGCCACCTGCGTCTTTTTTTCTTCCAGTTTTTGGATTTCTTTTTCGATGCGGTTCATTTCTTTGCGTTGGTCAAAAGTCAGGCCGGGTTTTGCTTCCTTTTGTTCGTCTTTGACCTTTTGTTGTTCGGCTTTCCCTTGGCGGCGTTGTTCGCGTTCTTTTTCGCGCTGGATTTCGCGGTAGTCGCTGTAGTCGCCGTTGAAGTCGCGGATTTGGCCATCGCCTTCAAATACGAAGAGGTGTTCCACCACCTTGTCCATAAAGTAGCGGTCGTGCGTGACGATGATCACGCAGCCGGGGAATTCGAGGAGGAAGTCTTCCAGAATATTGAGGGTGAGGATGTCCAGATCGTTGGTGGGCTCATCCAGGATCAGGAAGTTGGGGTTGCGCATCAAGATCATCAACAAAAACAGGCGGCGGCGCTCACCTCCACTCAATTGTGATACAAAGACCAACTGTTGTTTGCGGCTAAACAAAAAACGTTCCAGCAGTTGGGCCGCACTGAGTTTGAGTCCTTTTTCCAGGGGGATGTATTCGGCAATGTCTTGCACCGCGTCGATGACCCGTTTGTCTTCTTTGAGCTGGATGCCATCTTGGGTGTAATAGCCAAAGAGGGTATTGTCACCTTGCACAACCTTGCCAGTATCGGGGCGAATTTCGCCAGTGAGGATTTTGAGGAAAGTGGTTTTGCCCACACCATTGGGGCCTACAATGCCTACCCGCTCAAAAGGGCGAAACTTGTAGTTCATGCCCTCCACGATCTTTTGGTCCTTGAAACTTTTGCCGACATTGTGCAGCTCCAGCACTTTTTTACCCATGCGCTGGCCTTTGATGTCGATTTTCATTTCTTTTTCAACGGTGACGCTGGATACTTTTTCGTTGAGGTCGCTGTAAGAATCTACCCGTGACTTGGCCTTGGTGCTACGGGCTTTGGGTTGGCGGCGCACCCAGTCCAGTTCTTTTTTGAGCAGTTTACGGTCTTTCTCCAGCTCGATGTTTTCGTTTTCGGCGCGGGCGGCTTTTTTCTCCAAAAAATCCGAATAATTGCCGCTGTATTTGTATACCTGACCTTGATCCAATTCCACGATCTGGTTGCAAACCCGTTCCAGAAAGTAGCGGTCGTGGGTCACCATCAGGATGGTAAAATTGGGCTGCGCCAGGTATTCTTCCAACCACTCAATCATATCGAGGTCCAGGTGGTTGGTAGGTTCATCGAGGATCAAAAAATCAGGATCGGCCAGGATCATGCGCACCAGGGCGAGGCGTTTTTTTTGCCCGCCCGAAAGGGTCCGTACTGGCTGGGCATGATTGTTGATTCGAAAGCGGGTGAGCAGTTCTTTTAGTTTGGTGTCGAGGTCCCAGGCTTTAAGGTCGTCCATCTGGGTCATGGCCGCCTGCAGGATGGTTTCGTTGTCACTTTGCAACAGAGCCTCTTCGTAGGCTTTGATCGCCTTGAACGCTGGATTGTCGGCATCCAAAGCCGCTTCAATGATGATGTGGTTGGGGTTGAAAACCGGGTCTTGAAACAAAAAGCCTACCCGGGCATCGCGGTGCATGATCATGCGGGCTTGCTCGCCTTCGGACTTTTCCAGCCCCGCTACTACTCTGAGCAGGGTGGATTTGCCGGAGCCGTTTTTGGCTACGAGTCCCACTTTTTGGTTTTTGTTGACTTGCAGGTTGATGTTTTGGAAGAGTACTTTTTCCCCGTAGGTCTTGGTCACGTTTTCCAGCGTCAGGTAATTCACGGCGGTGTAGATTTTAGGGGGCGAAGATAGGAAAAATTGGGCGATGTTATGGGGGACATCTAGGATGGCAGATTTTTCCTGAAACAATTTTCCACTTTGTGTTATTTTTATAAAACCAACCCAAATCCATGATGCCAACAGCTACCCATATTTCCCTACGCACCCGCTATACTCAAATCCGCCAGCAATCCGAACAATTGTGTGCGCCCCTGGCCACCGAAGACTACGTGGTGCAACCCAGCCCCGACGTGAGTCCGCCCAAGTGGCATTTGGGGCATACGACCTGGTTTTTTGAAAATTTTCTACTCGTTCCTTACCTGAAAGATTACACCGTTTTTAATCCAAAATATCCCTTTTTTTTCAACAGTTATTACGAAAGCCAGGGGCCAAGGGTACACCGCAGCCACCGGGGGAACATGACCCGCCCTTCGGTGGAAGACATTTACAAGTTTCGCAAATACGTAGATCAACATTTGTTGGAACTCATTGAGCAAATTGAAACCAGCGATGAATCCTGGGCTACTGAAGCCCGCTTTACCCTCGAAGTTGGCTTGCAACACGAACAACAGCACCAGGAACTACTAGTAACGGACATCAAATACATCCTGGGCAACAACCCGCTTTTTCCGGTATATGATCCCCGCGAACCCTCAAGGGCCGAGCTCATTCGCCTGGCCAAATGGATTGAAATGGACGCCGGTTTGTATACCATCGGCCATCTTGGTGACGATTTTTGCTGGGACAACGAGCTCAATGCCCATCAGGTTTACCTACAGGAATACGCTATCCAGGATCGCCTGGTGACCAATGGCGAATACCTGGAATTTATGCTGGCTGGCGGTTATGACAACCATGAGCATTGGCTGGCAGAAGGTTGGGATTGGGTAAAAGGATTGGAAAGTAAATCGCCATTGTATTGGTACGCGGTAGAAGGAAAAGCTTGGCATCATTATACATTACAGGGATTTCGGCCCGTCGATTTGAACTTGCCCGTCACCCACGTCAGTTATTTTGAAGCTGATGCCTTTGCGCGTTGGAAGGGCTTGCGTTTGCCTACCGAGCAAGAGTGGGAAGCGGCCTGCCGGGTTGCTGAACCACAAATCAGCGGCAATTTTTTGGAACAAAACCATTGGCATCCTCATGGTGTTGGTCAAAGGGTGGCTACCCAGTTTTTGGGGGACGTATGGGAATGGACGGCCAGCGCCTACCTGCCTTACCCCAATTACCCTCGTTTCAAAGGCGCCTTGGGGGAATACAATGGCAAATTTATGATCAACCAGATGGTCTTGCGTGGTGGCTCAGTGGCTACGCCCCAATCGCATATGCGCGTCAGTTACCGCAATTTTTTCCAAACCGACAAACGTTGGCAATTCACCGGAATCCGTTTAGCACGCTAAGGGGCAATAAAAAATAAGTGTTTCATTTTGCCAAAGGATTAGATAATTAAACGGTTCATTTTAAGTGTCTTATCTAATCATTTGGCTCAGGAAAAATGAATACTTATTTTTGCCCCACTACTAAAACTTATTGAATGATTTTGACTGCTGAAACAAATACACAATTGTCTGCTTTTGCGCAGGATAGCCTCAAGGGTCTGAGTAGCCAGCCCAAATATTTGCTTTCCAAATACTTCTACGACGCGGCTGGGGATCGGCTTTTCCAGGACATCATGGAATTGCCGGAGTATTACCTGACCCGCTGCGAAGATGAAATTTTGCGCCAATACGCCGGGGATTTGGCACAATATCTGGGCGAAGCCCCTTTTGACCTCATCGAATTGGGGGCAGGTGATGGGCTCAAAACTCGCATCCTGCTGGAACAGTTTCAAAACCAGGCGCTGCATTTCCGTTACTTGCCCGTGGATATTTCTGCCAATATTTTGGCGCATTTGCAAGAAACGTTGAGTGCTTTGTGGCCGGATTTGACCGTCGTCCCGCTGGAAGGTGATTATTTTACCGCTTTGCACCAAATGCCCGCCGCCGAAACGCCGCGCCGTAAGTTGGTGTTGTTTTTGGGCTCGACCATCGGGAATATGACCTTGGCGGACTCCCGGGCTTTTTTGCAGCGACTCCGCGTTGAGTTGTCTCCCGGCGATTTGCTGCTGGTCGGTTTTGACCTCAAAAAAGACCCGGACATCATTCTGGCTGCTTACAACGATGCAGCGGGAGTAACCAGCGCTTTTAACCACAATCACCTGTTGCGCATCAATCGGGAACTGGGTGCCAATTTTGACGCACAAACTTTTTTGCATTGGCCGTTGTATCAACCTACTACAGGCCATACCAAAAGTTACCTATTGAGCACGATTGCACAAAAGGTGTACATCAAAGCACTGGATGTGAACATAGACTTTGCCGCCTGGGAAGCGATCGATATGGAGTTGTCCAAAAAATTTGATTTTGCAGAAATCGAGTCCCTGGCTGCTGATGCACAGTTAAAAGTGTTGACCTATTTTCAGGATCAAAAGCAGTATTTTAGCGACGTGTTATTTGTACTTGAATAATTTATCCTTGAATAAACAATCCAAACATGGCAAAAGCACCTTGTCAACATATGCCCCCACTCGACGAAGTCAAAGTGGCCAAAGCCCATGAATGCGCCGAGTGTGTCAAAACGGGCGGCCATTGGGTACACCTGCGCACCTGTCAAACCTGCGGCGAAACCCACTGCTGTGATTCGTCACCCAACAAACATGCAACCAAACATTTCCATGAGAGTGGGCACCCGGTGGTAAGCTCTGCCGAACCGGGTGAAAGTTGGTTGTGGTGTTTCGAAGAGAATGTTTTTTACCCGTATTGAATGAATGATCGAAGCAACCTTTTCCCTAAATCAACTGAATTCTTCTGTGAAAATCATCGATAAACACTCCGATTTGTTGTCCACCTTGGCCAAATTCGAAATCTTCGACGGGGTAGCCACCGAGGCCATTCAATGGTTCATCGACCGTGCGGAATACCGGCAATACCTGGAAGGGGAACATTTTATTCGCCCTGGCGACGAGGCCCAATACATGACTCTGGTAGTGAGAGGCCAGTACGTGTTGCGCATGCAACAAGGCAATGAATTTCGGGATTTAATGGAAGGTGGCCCAGGCGACGTGTCGGGGCTTTTGCCCTTTTCCCGCATGAAAAAATACTCCGGCTATGGCACCATCATCTGCCCCAGCATGGAGATTTTGGCACTGCATCGCTCTTGTTTTGCCCCCATGGCTCAGATCAGCTATGAATTGACCCAAAATCTGGTAGCGGCCATGTCTTCCCGCATCAAGAGCTACACCGAGCAGCGTTTACAGGAGGAAAAATTGATGTCGCTGGGCAAACTATCGGCGGGTTTAGCACACGAACTCAACAATCCAGCCGCGGCCCTGGTACGTGGTGCCGATGAGTTGTACCAACGACTACACATGTCCCCCGAACGCTTCAAGTCAATCATCACCATGCGGGTGACCCCAGAGGAAACCGACGCACTGAACGAAATCCTCTTTGCCAAAGCCCGTCAGGGCCCCATCAAAGAACTGAGCTTGATGGAGCGAGAAGGTTGTAAGGATGAACTGTTAGACTGGCTCGAAGACCACGACATCAACAATGCGGACGACATCGCCGAAACCTTCCTCGATTTTGGCCTGCACCTCGAAGACGCCGAAGCCATGAAAACCGCCCTCAATGGCAAGGAACTCAACCCCATGATGTGGTGGATTGAAAGTACCCTGAGTATGGAGCGACTGGTGCAAGAAATTCGGGAGTCGGCGGATCGGATCGGGAGTTTGGTGGGTTCCATCAAAGTGTATACGCACATGGATCAAAGCCAGGATTTGCAGCCTAGCGACTTGCACGAAGGCATCCGCAGCTCGATGATCATGCTCAAGCACCAGTTCAAGGATAAAGGCATTCAGGTGGTCAAAGATTTTGACCCGGAGATGCCTTTGGTCAAATTGTTCCCCGGCCAGATCAACCAGGTTTGGACCAACCTGATCGACAATGCCATCGATGCCATCCCAGCTACCAATGGAGTTTTGAAAGTGCATACCTATACCAAAAACCACAAAGCGGTAGTCGACATCATCGACAATGGTGCGGGCATCCCTGAAACGGTGCTCAGCAAAATATTTGACCCTTTTTTCACGACCAAAGAAGTAGGCAAAGGCACCGGAATGGGGCTGGAAATCACCCGCCGCATTGTGCTCAAACACCACGGTGAACTCAATGTAAAATCTAAGCCAGGCGAAACGATTTTTTCAGTTTGTCTTCCTCTTTAAAAAGTTGAGAAGGTTGAGGGAGGTTGAGGCTACCGCGAGCGACTTAGACAAGGACATTGTCAAAATCGCTCGCGGTAGCCTCAACCTTCTCAACCTTCCTCAACCTCCCTCAACCAATTAATTCAACGCTCAACTTTAACAATCATGGCTTCCGATAAAAAACCCATCATTTTTTCCATCGACGACGATCCACAAGTACTGCGCTCGCTCAAGAATGATTTGCGCAACGCCTACAAAAGTGAATACCGCATCTTCAGCACCGATTCACCCCTGGAGGCACTGAAAAGTTTACCCGATCTAAAAAAGCAAGGTGAAACAGTGGCGCTGTTTTTGTCCGACCAACGCATGCCCAACATGTTGGGGGTGGAGTTTCTGGAGCAAGCCAAAAGGTATTTTCCAGAAGCTAAGCGGGTGTTGCTCACCGCTTATTCAGATACCGAAGCGGCCATTCGCGCCATCAACAATGTGGGGCTGGATCACTACCTGATCAAACCCTGGGATCCACCCAGTGAAAAACTGTATCCGGTCATCGACAAACTCCTGGATCAATGGCAAAACAACTACATTCCTGAATTCCACGGCATCCGGCTGATTGGGTACCAGTATGTTCCAAAATCGCACGAAATCAAGGATTTTTTGGCCGGAAATCTCTTTCATTACCAATGGCTTGACATTGAAAACGATGAAAGAGCCAAAGAATGGCTGACCCTCCACAACCTGGAAACGAAGGACTTACCCCTGGTTTTATTAGAGGACGGCAGCCCGCTGGTAAATCCCAGCATTCCCGAGTTGGCCACAAAATTGGGCCTGGCTACCCAGGCATTGCAGGAAACTTACGACGTCACCATCATTGGTGCTGGGCCTGCTGGCCTGGCTGCGGCAGTATATGGTGGCTCGGAGGGCTTAAAAACCTTGTTGATTGAGCGCCGAGCACCGGGTGGACAGGCTGGTACAAGTTCGCGCATTGAAAACTACCTCGGTTTTCCCGATGGATTGAGTGGGTCCGATCTTACCCGCCGAGCCATCACTCAGGCCGTCCGCCTGGGCGCTGAGTTTTTATCCTCAACGGGGGTGGATAAAATTGAGATTGAAGGCAATTACAAAAAACTGACCCTCAAGGATGGCAATCAGATCAACACCAAAAGTGTAATCATTGCCACCGGGGTGGACTATCGTAAATTGCCCGCCAAGGGGGCGGATCAATTCACTGGAGCGGGCGTGTATTACGGCGCAGCCACCACCGAAGCCAATGCCTGTCGCGACAAGCAGATTTATGTGGTAGGCGGCGGCAACTCTGCTGGGCAGGGTGCCGTGTATCTTTCCCAATTTGCGAACAAAGTCCACATCGTCATTCGCCGCGAAGACCTGACCGCTACCATGTCTTCCTACCTGATTGACCAAATCAAGGCCATTCCCAACATCGAAATTTTGGGTAAAACTGAAATCATCGAGGCCCTGGGACACGACTTTCTGGAATGTGTCGTACTGGAAAACGTGGAAACCAAAACAACCCGTCAGGTCAAAGCGGATTCTTTGTTCATCTTCATCGGCACCCGCCCCGCTTCGGAGTGGTTGCCTTCCAACATTCTCTTAGACGACAAGGGCTTCATCGAAACGGGCAAGGAACTCAAACAATATCCCCAATTCAAATCGATCTGGAAACGCCAGCGCGAACCCTTCCTGTTGGAAACCTGCCAACCCGGGGTTTTTGCCGCCGGGGATGTACGCGCTGGAGCGATGAATCGGGTGGCTTCAGCAGTGGGTGAAGGGGCAATGGCGATTAAGTTTGTGCATGAGTATTTGGCGGAGGTGTAAGCCATTAAGGTTTGTATTTCAAATGATTCTTATAGGCACGATGTGGTGATATCGCTTCGTGCCTTCATTTTTTATGATGCGCCTAAGGCCTGTCGATTCACAAAACCGTACATTAATTGGATTCGGCTTCGCCAAATCTATTCAACACGACGACACAACGCAACGACGACACGACGTCCTCAGTGCTGCGCGCTGAGTTTCCCCAACGCTTGGCGTTGGGTGGTAGCGGGAGCTAATCGTCGTGTCGTCGTTGCGTTGTGTCGTTGTGTTAATACCAAGCAGCGAAGCTGCGCCAAAGCGCTAGATTTAGAAGATGGCAGCCCACTTCTTTCAAGATCGAGAGTTCTGAGGCTAAAAGCACAATCTCGCATTCAATGGGTGGATTTATGGTTTAGGTTCCTTAGGTGGTAAAAAAGAAAAAGACCTGCGAAGCAGGGCATTTCCCCAACAACTCAGACCCCCATACCTACAATTCAATGTCCTTTTGCCACAGCTCGGCAGCTTTCGCTGTCTTAGCCAATAAGTTACCTTTACCTTTACCACAGATTCACCCAAACATTGAATTGTAGTTGATCATGAAAACACCAAGGTCCCCACTCATACGTGGAATCATCCGACTGTTCTTTTTCCCGCTACTGTTTTTGCCCCTGATCGTTGTGGGGCAGTCCAACCCACTGGATGCCTACATCCAGGAAGCCATCCAAAACAGCCACGCCCTCAAAGAAAAGCAATTTGTGCTGGAGCGCAACCTGCTGGCGCTGGAAGAAGCCAAACGATTGTATTATCCCACCGTCAATTTGAACGGAACCTATACCCTCGCGGCAGGTGGCCGTCGACTGGAGTTTCCAGTTGGGGATTTGCTGAACCCCGTGTATTCCACCCTCAATCAAATGACCAACAGCAACCAATTTCCCCAAATTGAAAACGTCAACGAGTTGCTGGCCCCCAATAATTTTTACGACATCAAGGTGCGCACTCAGCAGCCCATCATCAATGCCGAAATCAAGATCAACCGCAGCATCAAAAGTGCCCAGGTGTCCCTCCAGGAAATCGACATGCAGGTGTACCGCCGCGAATTGGCAAAAAACGTAAAACTGGCCTACTACCAATACCTCCAGGCGCGGGAAGCCGCCCAGATTTACCAAAATGCCACCCAATTGCTCCAGGAAAGCAAACGGGTCAACGAAAGTCTGGTGCGCAACGACAAAGCCATCCCCAGCGTGATCACCCGCAGCAATTCCGAGATTGCCGCCGTAGAAGCCCAGGCCGTAGAAGCCCGTAACCAACAGCGCAACGCCGCAGCCTATTTCAATCACTTGCTGGGCCGCAGCCTCGATCAAACCATTGCCATTGATACCATCCAAATAGTTCAGGGGGGCGACCGTATTTTAGTGAGCGAACAGGAAGGTCGCCCCTTTATTTTTGAAAACCGCGAAGAAATTGTCCAGTTGAACAAGGCCCAGGAGATCAATCAACTGGTGGTCAACCTGGAAGAAACCTACCGCAAACCCAAGCTGGGTGCCCAACTCGATGTAGGTTCCCAAGCGTTCGGCCTGGATGTAGGCCCTTACGCGCTGCTGGGCATTTCCCTCGAAATCCCCCTCTGGACGGCCAACCGCAACAAACTACAAGTGCAACAAGCCGCCAGCAACGTCAGTGCCCTGAATGAGCAAATCGCCCAGGTCAAAGACCAGATTCAACTCCAAATCCGCATTGCCCAAAACGCCGTACAAGCCGAGCAGGAAATACTGCAAAGTTACAACACCCAGCAGGACGCCGCCCGCCAGTACTACCGCGACACCTTTCGCCGCTACAAAGAAGGAGTGACCAGTTACATCGAATTGCTTGACGCCCGCACCCAGGTCACCAACCTCGATGTGCGCCGTTCCATCTCCTACTACAACGTGCTGATGCGCAAAGCTGAACTGGAACGCGCCCTGGCAGCTTATCCTTTGAAATAATCTCGGATTTCGAGATTTCGGATTTCGGAGTCGCGTTGCCTTTTTGATGCAAAGCCAGCCCGAAATCCGAAATCGCATATCCGAAACCCTATATCTCCAATTTTACAATTTATTGTCATGAAAATACAGTTTTTTCCCTTACTTCTCTCCTTGTTGATTTTGGCAGCCTGCGGCAAAAAAGACCACAGCACCGAGACCAACAAACCCGCACCCGACACTTCGATTCCCGTAAAAATTGTAGACGTCAGCAGCGAAGTCATCTCCGTACCTGTACAAGTTTCGGGGATCGTGTCTGCGTCCAACGAAGCCCGGCCTGCATTTAAAACTGGCGGCATCATCGCCCGTATTTTGGTTGAGGAAGGTGCTTTCGTGCGCCAAGGTCAACTGTTGGCGACCCTCAACCTCACCGAAATCAATGCCCAGGTACAGCAAGCCAACGAAGCCGTTGGTAAATCCAACCGCGACCTCACCCGCGCCAAAAACCTCTACGCCGATAGTGTGGCCACCTTGGAACAGGTGCAAGATGCTACCACGGGTTTGAGTGTTGCAGAGCAAAATTTACAAATTGCCCGCTACAACCAGAGTTATTCCGAAATCCGCTCGCCGATCAGCGGCAAAGTGGTCAAAAAACTGATGAACCAGGGTGAAGTGGTCGGTCCGGGCACGCCCGTATTTTACATCCTCGGATCAGCCCAGGCCGATTGGGTGGTCAAAAGTGGCTTGGTTGACCGGGATTGGGCCAGACTCAGACTGGGCGACCGCGCCGAAGTACGTCTGGATGCTTACCCCAACCGCAATTTCACCGCTAAAGTCAAGCAATTAGCCGACGTCGGCAATCCACAAAGTGGCACTTTTGACGCTGAGTTTTCCTTCACTGGTACGATGCCGCGCCTGGCGGTTGGCCTGATTGCCTCCTTGAATATTTACCCCAAAGAGGATGGTGCACACCCCATCGTGCCCATTGATGCTTTGGTGGAAAGTAGTGGCACCAAAGCCTTCGTCTACGTGTTGCAAAGCGACAATACGGTCAAACGTACCGAAGTGAGCATCGGACAAATTTTTGAAAACAAAGCCATCATCGCCTCTGGATTGACTGCGGGAAGCCAGGTTGTTACTTCGGGTGCGCCGTATTTGGAGGATGGGAGTAAAGTCAAAGTGATCCAATAAACCCTAAACGACCCGAACCTTTCCAAGATGAAAATAGCCGAATTTTCCGTCAAAAATTACCAGTTCACCATCATCATTTTTGTGATGGTGCTGTTGCTGGGGCTCAGCGCCCTGTTCAATATGCCAAGGGGTGAAGATCCACCTTTTGGTGCCCCCATCTTTGTGGTCTTGGCCGTCTATCCCGGAGCAAGTCCGGAAGACATCGAAGAACTGCTGGCCGACCCCATCGAAGATGCCCTTTCCGAACTGGAAGACATCAAAAAGATCAACACCGACTGCGACGATGGTTTGCTGCGCCTGCAACTGGAATTCACTTACGGAGTAGACGTGGACGCCAAAAACAACGACGTCATCCGGGAAGTGAACCGTTTGCGCAGCAGCCTGCCCGATGACCTTTTGCTCCTGGACATCATCCGGGCTTCTTCTTCCGATGTGGCCATTTTACAAACCGCCATTACTTCGCCCACTGCTTCTTTTGAATCCATGAAAGAACAGGGTGAAGAATTGAAAAAACGTTTGGAAAAAATCCGCGACCTCAAGGAAATTGAAATCCAAGCTTACCCCGAGCGGGAGGTAAAAGTGGAAGTTAATTTGGAAAAAATGGCCCAAAACCGCCTGGGTTTGAACCAGGTATTGGGCGCCATTCAGGCCAACAACGTCAACATTCCCGGTGGCAGCGTGGATGTGGGTTCTAAAAAATTCAACATCGAAACCACCAGCAGTCTTGAAAATCTGGACGATTTGCGCAGCGTCGTGGTGCAAAGCACCTCGGAAGGGCGGGTCGTTTACTTGCGCGACATCGCCAATGTGCAATACGGCGAGGCCGACGAAGCCCACATCGCCCGCTTCAACGGCACCCGCGCCATTTGGGTGATCACCAAGTTGAAAGACCGCAAAAACATCATCCAGGCCGACGAAAAAATCAAACCTGTCGTCGCTGAATTTGCTAAAGAACTACCCGCCGACATGAAGTTGGATACGGGTTTTGACCAAGCAGTGAATGTGGAGCACCGTTTGGGTGGCCTGGGGCGTGACTTTGCCATCGCCGTATTTTTGGTGATGTTGACCCTGGTGCCCCTAGGTTGGCGGGCTTCGCTGGTGGTGATGATTTCCATACCCTTGTCCTTGTCGATTGGGTTGGCCATGCTCAATTTCTTTGGCTATACGCTCAATCAGTTGAGTATCGTAGGTTTAGTAGTATCGCTGGGTTTATTGGTGGACGACAGCATTGTAATCGTGGAAAACATCGAGCGCTTCCTGCGCATGGGCTATAGCCGCAAGGATGCAGCAATTTTGGCCACCAAGCAGATTGGCGTAGCCGTGGTAGGTTGTACTGCCACTTTGATCCTGGCCTTTTTGCCCCTCGCCTTTTTGCCGGAAGGTTCTGGCGAGTTCATCCGCAGTTTGCCCATGGCCGTGATGCTGACCGTGATTGCCTCCCTGTTTGTGGCCATTACCATCATCCCGTTTTTGTCCAGCATGTTGTTGCGCCAGCACGAGCAGGCGGAAGGCAATTTTTTCATGCGGGCCTTCAAACGGTATTTGAACGATCCTTACCGGGTGGTTTTGTTGTGGGGCTTCCGCCATCCATTTCTGACCCTTTTGTTTACGGGTTTGATTTTTATGGGCAGTTTGATGTTGGTACCCAGCATTGGCTTCAGCTTGTTCCCTGCATCGGAAAAACCGATGTTCAACGTGGACATTGAAACACCACTGGGTACCAGCTTGAAAGAAACCGACCGCATTACCCGCAAAGTAGAGGCGGAATTGTGGCGGCACTCGCGCGTGCGCACCGTGAGTACGAACGTAGGCAAAGGCAACCCTCGGGTGTATTACAACGAGTTTCAACGCAACCAAGCCCCCAACTACGCCCAGCTCTTCGTACAGGTAGAACAGGAAATGCAAGTGCCCGAAATTGTGGCCCTCACGGATAGTTTACGACTGGCCTTTGATCAATATCCCGGGGCAAAAATTCAGGTGCGTCGCTTCCAGCAAGGTGCGCCAGTAGCTGCCCCCATCGAAATGCGAATTTTGGGAGACAACCTGGACACCCTGCGCAAACTGGCTTTTGTGGTGGAAAAAATGGTCAAAAGTACCGACGGCACCGTTTATGTGACCAATCCGCTGCAAACCCAAAAAACCGACCTCAAGGTCATCATCAATCGTGAAAAATCGGGGCTCTTGGGCATTCCGGTAGCGGAAGTAGCGCGTACAATCCGCATGGGCATCGCGGGTTTGGATGTGAGTGAATTCCGCACCAACGAGGGGGAAGAATATTCGATAAAAGTGTCGGTAGCGCGTACCGAACAAGAAGCGCTGGAGGTTTTTTCCCGCATTTACATCACTTCATTGAGTGGGGCATTGATCCCCTTGAACCAGATTGCGAAACTGGAATTGGGCGCTTCACCTTCACAGTTGCGGCACTTCAACAAGGAGCGTTACGTAGGCATTACCAGTTTTGTCAAAACGGGCTACAACACTGCTCAACTGACCGATGAAATCCTCGCCAAACTGGCCGAGTATCCCTTCCCAAAAGGTTACACATATGCCGCGGGCGGTGAAAGGGAAAGTGCGGCGGAATCCTTTGGGGGCATCGAGACCATCATCATCATTTCCATCTTTGGTTTGCTGGGGATTTTGGTGCTCGAATTCCGGACTTTTAAAAGTACGATCATCGTGTTGTCGGTGATTCCCCTGGGCATCATTGGGGCACTGACCATGCTTTGGCTGATTGGCGAAACCTTGTCCTTTGTGGCGACCATTGGTATGATTGCCCTGGTGGGGATTGAGATCAAAAACTCGATCCTGTTGGTGGACTACACCAACCAGTTGCGAGAACAGGGCATGCCCCTGGAGCAAGCAATTACGGAAGGCGCCGAGACGCGCTTTTTGCCCATCCTGCTGACGACCATTACGGCCATTGGGGGTTTGATTCCGCTGGTGTTGGAAAACTCGCCGCTGATTTCGCCACTGGCTTGGGTTTTGATTGGGGGGTTGATTAGTTCAACGTTGTTGAGCCGTATTGTGACGCCGCTGTTGTACAAGTTGTTGCCGCCGAAGGTGGAGGTGAAAAACGTTGTCGAAGATATCGATGAAGCAAATTTGGAATTGGCACATTGAGCAAGTTTGTGACAACCCCATAGTAGCTCAAAGTGGCATTTTTTTATCACAAAGAAAACACCAAGGGGCACAAAGGACACAAAGTTAGACGTTGACGACGCTTCGCTTTGTGTCCTTTGTGTCCTCTTTTTTCCCTTTGTGCTAAAAAAATGTCGTTTTGGCAATGTTTGAAGTAAAGTGATACTCAATCCTCTTTAAAAGTCAAATCAATCTCAGTGGATAAGACCGACTGTGAGGCAATTGGTTTGAAATTGAACAGTTTTTTAGCCCGGCCAACAAATCTTCCCCATCACCACCGAAGGCACCTTGTGCCGATCCCCAAAAGAAGTAAACCCTCCTGCCACCGCCTCATTGGCCAAAATGGCAAAAAGCACCGCCTCCTTGGCATCACCCGGCACGCCCAATACATCCGTCGACTGAAAACTGCCCCCCGGAAATTGCGCCCGAATCGCTCCAATCAAAGCCGGATTGTGCGCCCCACCACCACTCAAATAGAAAGCAAAAGGTTGGCTACCAATGGCCCGTTTGATGCCGGCCACAATCGTATCCGCGCTGAATTGCACCAGGGTGCGCAGTAAATCGGGGGCACCCAAATGTTGGGTATTGGTCTTTTCCTGCGCCGCTTGCAGATAGCCCAAATTGAACACCTCGGGCCCGGTTGTTTTAGGGAAAGGGGCTTCGAAGAAGGGATGGCTTTTTAAAGCATCCAATAGGGCAGTATTGATTTGCCCCGATAAGGCAATTTTTCCATCTTCATCGTAATCCAGATTGGGATAAAATTGGCGGGTAATGGCATCCAGCAGGGTATTGCCCGGTCCGGTATCCGTGGTAAAAACTTTGCCAGCATCCAGGTCGCCGGGCAGGTAAGTGAAGTTAGAAATGCCGCCCATGTTCAGCAAAATGCGGTCTTCCCCGGCTTTGCCCAGCACAAAATAATCTCCATATACCGCTAGCGGTGCACCTTCGCCCCCCGCCGCAATGTGGCGCATGCGGAAGTCGGCCAAGGTGATGATGCCCGTGGTGTGGGCCACGTGATCGCCATCTCCAATTTGTAAGGTCGTATTGCCGTACTCCGCTAGCCCATGTTGGGTTTTGGGCGCGTGGTAAACCGTTTGTCCGTGGCTAGCTACCAGGTCTACCTCCGCTGCTGGGATGCCCCATTCCAACAAACAAGCATTGATCATTTGGCCATGCAGGATGCCAATTTTGGGATTCAGGAGGCAAAGGTCTTGAAAGTCGATTTCCCGTTTGGCAAACACCTGGCGGATTTCCGCTTTGAGCGCTGCATCGTAAGGCACGGTGCTGAATTTTAACAACTCTACCTGAGTATTGGGTCCTGCGCCACGCAAAGCGCAAAGTGCTACGTCCAAACCATCCAGCGAGGTGCCCGACATCAAACCAATGATGTGGCGAACGGGCTTTTGTGCGATGTCGTAGAGTTGTTGCAAATATGGGTTCATTGGCAGTTGATTTTGATCAAGCAGTTTAAGTCAACTCAATACACACTTTTTGCTTTTCTACTACCATTTTATCACTATAAACAATCAAATCGATTGCTCCTAAATGTACACCAACCCGATAACGACTCCCTTCAAATACACTCCAGCGTACTTCGGCTTCCAGGGAACCAGCACATGGGATTGTTTGTACTTTCAAATATTCCGGACGAATGAGCACCCGATCATCGGGTAAAACTTGCCAATTCTGCATGCCGAAATACTGAACGACCAGTTTTTGCTCCAGAAGATTGGCCTCTCCGGTTAAACCCGCTACATAGGCGTTGCACGGTTGATGGTAAATTTCTTGCGGCGTGCCCATCTGGATCAAACTTCCTTGCTGCAAAATACCCATCCGCTGCGACAATCCCAAAGCATCTGTAGCATGATGGGTTACAAAAATACAGGCGGCCCCAGTCTGCGCCACCGAATTGCGGATGGTTTCTGCCAGGCGGCGATTGTTTGGTAAATCCAGGTTCGCAAAGGGTTCGTCCAACAATAAAACTCGCGCCTCTTCAGCCAGTGCTCGGGCAATGGCGGTGCGCTGCTTTTCACCTCCAGAAAGCAGCTTAGTCGGGCGTTCGGCCACTTCCTGCAATTGGCACAATTCCAACAACTCCTCAATGCGGGCATCGCGGTAATTTTTTTCGTAGTACCGCAGCGCGTAACGGATGTTTTCCCGCACCGAAAGCGCAGCAGAAAGTTGATAATCCTGGTGTACAATTTTGATGTCGGGATGCCCCGGAATGAGCAAATCGCTGGGCAAGGTCAGTTTTTCACCCTCCAGCCATACCTCACCCGCATCGGGATTGATCAGGTTCGCGGCCAATTGTAAAAGGGTACTTTTGCCCGCTCCACTTTCGCCCAATAAGCCGAAGATCTCTCCCGCCTGCAAGTCCAGACTGAGTTGATCAACAACCGGCTGATCCTGCTGATAAGCCTTACTGATGTGGCGGAGTTCAAACAATGGTGTGCTCAACAAGATGATTTTTTGGGTAAAACGTTCAATGCGCCGGAAAGTTAAGCATTATCTCGAATTCTCTTTTTGTTTTGAGACTTGATCCCGTACCTTTGCGGCTTGGAACTAAACCATTCCATTTGCTTGTTTGTCTTCCAATTACAATAGACTTTATGAACAAAAAGTCTAATCATTAAACAATCATTAAAATGACCTTAGAAGATCGGATCAACGAAGCCCTGAAAGAGGCAATGAAGGCCAGAGACGAAGCCGCCAAACGGGGCTTGCGTGAGATCAAAGCCCAAATTTTGTTGGCCAAAACCGATGGATCTGGCACGGAGATAAACGAAGAGCGCGAGATCCAGATTTTGCAAAAAATGGCCAAACAACGCCGCGATTCCTTGACCATTTTTGTGGAGCAAAACCGCAATGATTTGGCCAAAAAAGAACAGGAAGAATTAGACGTCATCGAAAAGTTTTTGCCCAAACAACTCAACGCTGAAGAACTGACCGTCATCCTGCAAGGCATCATCGCCGAAGTAGGTGCCAGCTCGCCCAAAGACATGGGTAAAGTGATGGGTGCAGCCACCAAACAATTGGCGGGTAAAGCTGATGGACGTTTGGTGTCAGAGGTTGTGAAGCAGCTCTTGAAATAAAAACGTGAGTCATCCCGAATTTTTGAAAAGCCAAAATCGGGCTAAAATCTAATCGTGGAGCGATTGAATTTTGAATAGCCCCGGTCGTCCGGGGTTAATAGTAGGGCCAAATTGGTTGCAACCACGGCAGTGGTTGAACTCAATAGAGCATAAAATTCAACCGCATCCGCGGTTGCGAAACCTTTTGCTACTGAAATAACCCCGGACGACCGGGGCTATTCAAAATTCAACCGCTTTCGCGGTTCATTTTCCCAAAAATTCGGGATGACTCGTGTTTAAAGCCTTAACCAATGAACAAAGATTTTTTACAAGTGCTCGGTTTACAGGAAAAAAACCACGGAACCAGCACCGGATTGGAGTCCTCCAATCTCTCTCAGGTGTACCTCGACTCCTACTCGCCCGTCGATGGCACTTACATTGCCAGTGTCAGTACGACCAGCCGCAAAGAATACGACCTCACCGTAGTCAAAGCCCAGGAAGCCTTCCAGGCCTGGCGCAGTGTTCCTGCCCCCAAGCGGGGTGAAGTAGTCCGCCAATACGGTGAAGCGCTCCGCAAAAACAAGGATGCATTGGGCAAACTGGTCTCCTATGAAATGGGCAAAAGCCTGCAAGAAGGCCTGGGTGAAGTCCAGGAAATGATCGACATCTGCGACTTTGCCGTAGGGCTTTCTCGCCAGTTGTACGGATTGAGCATGCACTCCGAGCGCCCCGGTCACCGCATGTACGAGCAATGGCACCCGATGGGGGTGGTGGGCATCATTTCTGCTTTCAATTTTCCGGTTGCAGTTTGGTCTTGGAATGCCATGATCGCCATGGTTTGTGGCGACACCTGCATTTGGAAAGCTTCAGAAAAAACACCGCTTTGTGCTGTAGCCTGCCAGAATATCCTGCACGAAGTCCTGCGCAGCAACAATGTACCCGAGGGTGTTTCTTGCATCGTCAATGGCGACTACCGCGTAGGCGAATACATGACCCAGGACAAGCGAGTTCCACTCATCTCTGCCACGGGTAGCACACGCATGGGCCGCACCGTTGGGGCAATGGTAGCCGCGCGCATGGGGCGTAGTATCCTGGAATTGGGCGGCAACAACGCCATCATCGTGACGCCAAGTTCTGATTTAAAAATTGTCTTGACAGGCGCCTTATTCGGGGCAGTAGGTACCGCAGGCCAACGCTGTACCAGCACCCGCCGTTTGATTGTACACGAGAGCATTTACGATACCGTGCGCCAAGCATTGGCCAAGGCCTACACCCAATTGCGCATCGGCGACCCCTTGGATCAAAACAACCACGTTGGTCCGCTAATCGATCAGGCGGCGGTACGCAATTACAATAAAGCGCTGGAACAAATTGAGGCAGAGGGTGGCAGTATGTTGGTGCAAGGCGGCGTATTGGACGGCCCCGGCTATGAAAGTGGCTGTTATGTCAAGCCATGTGTGGCTGAAATCAAGCACAATGCTGCCATCGTACACCACGAAACCTTTGCCCCGATCCTTTACCTGCTCAAGTACTCCGATTTGGAAGAGGGCATCGCCATCCAAAACGAAGTTCCACAAGGACTTTCTTCGGCGATCATGACCAACAACTTGCGCGAAGCCGAACTTTTCCTCTCCAGCTCCGGTTCCGACTGCGGCATCGCCAACGTCAACATCGGCACCAGCGGCGCAGAAATTGGCGGCGCTTTTGGTGGAGAAAAAGAAACGGGCGGCGGCCGCGAAAGTGGTTCCGACTCCTGGAAAGCTTACATGCGCCGACAGACGAATACGATCAATTACAGCACGCAGCTGCCACTGGCGCAGGGGATTAAATTTGAGCTATAATGAGTGAAAAGTGAAAAGTGAAAAGTGAAAAGTGAAAAGTGAAAAAAATGCACCTCCCTTTGCCATCCAAACTTTTAGGCAATAAAACTGCATACAACAGTTAAAAAACAATTGGTGTACCTGCTTTTCACTTTTCACTATTCACTTTTCACTCAAAAAATACGTCGTTCTTCCCGCAATCGTCCCTTTCTTCACCACACCCTTGCCATCGGCGGGCACAAAACCTTCTACCCGCCATTGCCAGAGCCAATCTTCGGGGTAGTCTTTGTAATAGGCTCGGCGTTCTACCGCGTAGTTCAGGATCTTTTGCAGGGTGTGGAAGAGCAGTTTTTTCTCCTCTTGGGATAGGTCTTCAATGCGTGCCGCCGGGTGAATCCGGGTTTGGTAGCACAGCTCATCGGCGTATAAATTCCCGACACCAGACAAGTATTGTTGATTGAGCAAAAAGGCTTTGAGTTGGCCTTTTTTGGCGTTGATCAAGTCCAAAAAATCGGCTTCGGAAATGCGCAGGGCATCTTCGCCAAGTGGAAGGGAGTCGATGTAAGCCTGCAAATCTTCCAGGTACAGGATGCGGGCAAACTTGCGGGGATCATCAAAACCCAGTTGAAAGCCATTGTCGAATACAAAGGCAAAACGTTCGTATTTGGGTCGATCCAGGGGGTCTTCGTAATATTTGATGTCGCCCGTCATGCCGAAGTGCAGCAAGACGTGGTGGCCGTTGTCCAAACTCCCAAAGAGGTATTTTCCCCGGCGGTATGAGCCCGTGAAGCTGCGCCCTTGCAGCCGCTCGGCAAACTGCGCCCCATCCATGTTCCGAATGATTTTATCGTCGTGTACGTCAACGCGCTGGATGCGTTGGTGCAGGGCACTGGCGTCGAAGTAGCGCTGGAAGGTGTTGACTTCGGGGAGTTCGGGCATGAGTACTTGGATTTTGGATGCTAAACAAGCTTTGGTGGAAATGGTTAAAAAAGTGTGTATACTTATTTCGCTCAGCCCCTCCTCCGCGACGAATCCCTCACAATCAACCTCGTCTTCAACACCTTCGTCTCCAACCTCGGCTGTTCCAACTGCTCCAGCAACAACTGTGCCGATTGCTCGCCAATTTCCCATACTGGCTGCTCCACCGTGGACAAGGAAGGTTCAATAATCGCCGAAACCGGATCATTGCTGAAACCTACAATGCCCAAATCCTGAGGGACTTTAATGCCCCGTTTTTTTGCCAACAGCAGTACCTCCAGCGCAGAGGGGTCATTGACCGCAAATATGGCTTCGGGAGGCTGCGGCAAATCCAACAAATGCCGAGCACAAAGCCGGGCATTCTCCTCAGTCAAGTCATGGTAGACGATCAAACTTTCGTCCATGGGCAGCCCATGTTTTTGCAGGGCATCCACATAGCCTTGCATCCGCAGCCGGGCGATTTGTAAGATACTTGGCCCGGCCAGGTGCGCAATGCGCCGGTAGCCTTGTTCGATCAAGTGTTCCACCGCTTGGAAAGCACCGGAATAGTCGTCGATGATGACTTGAGGCGTGTCCAGTTCGGGGCATACCCGGTTGAAAAACACCACTGGGACTTCCTTTTGCAGTACGGTGCGGAAATGGTCAAAATTCTCGGTTTTGCCAGTGATAGAAACCAGCAGCCCGTCCACCCGACTGCGCAGCAGGGCTTTTACATTGGCAACCTCCGTTTCGTAAGACTCGTCGGATTGAAAAATCATCAGGTTGTAACCAGCCTTCGAGAGCACGGCTTGTGCCCCCATGATGATGGTGGGAAAAAAATAATGCCGAAACTCGGGCACCAGCATTCCGATGATGTTGGTGCGGCGTTTGAGGAGGGCATTGGCGAGCGGGTTCGGCTCGTAGTCCAGCTCTTTGGCCAAATCCAAAATCATCTGGCGGGTACCCTCGTGTATG
Source organism: Haliscomenobacter sp. (assembly GCF_041740695.1). GTDB lineage: Bacteria > Bacteroidota > Bacteroidia > Chitinophagales > Saprospiraceae > Haliscomenobacter. The sequence goes on from NZ_JBGSLK010000074.1 coordinate 29,233, forward strand.
TCCGTGTGCCCGCGTAGTGCCCGCGAGACAGTAGACTTAGAAATGCCCAACTGTCGGGCAATGTCCATAATGGTGACTTCGTGGTGGCGCTTGGGTTCTTGTGGTGTATTTTCATCACCAATTGTAAAATGGTAATCACAGGACTTGCAGTAGTAGCGTTGCTTCCCCCGCATGATGCCCGATTTTTGGATAAACTCGACCTGATTACACTTTTTACATTTGATCATACCTCTGGACTGAACTCCTAAAAAAAAGAGAAGGTACACATTTGGCTAATTTTTTTTACCGAAATCTCGCTATCGCTACCCGTTTCGAGAACCTTCCCGATAGGTTTTGTCCCGATTCGCCTATTCTATACAGTTGATTATTTTGACATTGACTTTATTTTCGGAAAAAAAATCGGCTCACTAGGTTTTTTGAACCTAAAAAATTGGTTTTAAAAAATCACTTATCACCGACTTTAACCTTTCTACCTATGTCAGGCAAATTACAAATATTGCTTGTGTTTTTTGGTCTGTTGACCAGTGCCCAAGCCCAAAATCTCTCCCTACGCGGAAAGATATCCGATTCCAGCGGAGAAATGCTAGTTGGTGCCAGTATCGCTATAAAAGGCACCACTAGTGGAACTGTCTCTGAACTCGATGGCACCTACCAACTGGAAGGCGTTTCACCGCAAGCCACACTGGTTATTTCTTACACCGGGTACCTCACCCAGGAGGTTTCGGTCAACAACCGCACACTCATTGATGTTGTGCTCGGTCTGGATGTAGAGGCCCTCAATGAAGTTGTGGTAGTCGGCTACGGTACCCAGCGCAAATCGAGCACTACGGGTTCCATCGTATCCATCAAAGCCTCCGACCTCATGCAAACGCCCGTGGTCAACGTGGCGCAAGGCATCCAGGCGCGAGCCTCGGGGATCCAGGTCACTCAAAACTCGGGGGCACCCGGTGGCAACGTCAGTGTACGCATTCGGGGTACCAACTCCATCAACGGAACCTCCGAACCCCTCTATGTAGTGGACGGGATTCAGGTATCCAACGGTGGGGGTATCAACGACATCAGCCCTTTGTCGACGATCAACCCGAGCGACATCGAGAGCATTGAAATCCTTAAAGACGCTGGAGCTTCAGCCATTTATGGTTCACGCGCGGCCAACGGGGTAGTTTTGATCACCACCAAACGGGGTAAAGCTGGGGCAACCCGCGTGACTTTCGACAGCTACTACGGCATTCAGAAAGTGCTCAAAACGCTGCCCGTACTCAACGCGACTGAGTTTGCTCAAGTAGAAAATGAGGTTTTTAAAAACAACTATTACAGTGACCCTGCCGCGCTGGGCGAAGGAGTCGACTGGCAGGGCCTCATCTTTCGGGAAGCGCCCATCCAAAACCACCAGTTGTCCATCAACGGTGGCAATGAGAAAACCCAACTGGCGGTTTCGCTCAACTACTTCAACCAGGATGGGATCATGATCAATTCCAACTTCAAGCGCTACTCCTTCCGTACCAACCTGGATCACCGCATTAGCAAAAAATTCAAGGTGGGAACCAGCATTTTGGGCAGCTACTCTATCAACTCCGGGATCACCACGGGCTCTACTAGCGTGGGCGACGGCGGGGTAGTAACGGGCAGTATCCTGGGCGCTGCCATTGGTGCGCCGCCCGTCTTGCAACCCTATCGTGCCGATGGCTCGATCTTTCCTTTTGGCGAGCAGGCAGATGGGCGCTACCGCGAAGTAGCCAACCCCTTGGGCTTTGCCCAAACCCTGAACCGTACCGATCTGCGCCGCACTTTGGCCAACTTCTACGGCGAAGTAGAGATTTTGAAAAACCTGACCTATCGGGCTTCTTTCAACATCGATTTGCAAAACAACCTGAATGACCGTTACTCGCCTCGTTCGAATGTGGCTGTACGGGACTTGAATGACAACTCAGGCTCTGGTTCCAAATCGAACTCCAGCTTTACCGGGCTTTTGCACGAAAGTATTTTAACTTATGCACAGAGATTGGGTGAAAATCAAACCCTGAAATTCACTGGCGTTTTTGCCACCCAATCCGACCTGAGCAACAGTAATTCTATTAGCGCTTCTGGCTTCCCCAACGACGCTACCCAAAACGAAGCACTGCAATTGGCGCTCAATCGCACGGTGAGCAGCGGCCGCAGCAAACAACGCCTAGACTCCTACATGGGCCGGATCAACTACGGGTTTAAGGACAAATACTTCGTTGACGTAGTGGCTCGGGTGGATGGTTCCAGCCGTTTTGGTGCCGAAAACAAGTACGGCTTTTTCCCCGCCGCATCCGCATCCTGGAGGGTCATCCAGGAGCCTTTTATGGACAATGTGAAGTGGATTTCCGATTTCAGAATCCGTGGCGGCTATGGCATCACGGGTAATGCTGGCGGTATTTCGCCTTACCAATCGCTGAGTACCGTGGCTTCGGTGGGTAGCGATTATGTTTTCAACAATGCCTACGTGACCGGGATCAACCCTACCGGGATTGCCAACCCGGCGCTGCGTTGGGAAAAATCCAAACAAGCCACCTTGGCCGTTGATTTGGCCTTCTTCAAAGATCGCTTTAGCCTCCAGGCCGAGGTATACCACAAAACAACTGAAGACCTGTTGTACATCAAAACCCTGCCCTTGAGCTCTGGCTACACCAGCATCACGGGCAACTTTGCTTCCATGGAAAACAAGGGTCTTGAACTCATGGCCAATGCCCGCCTCAGCGACGGCGCAGTAAAATGGACTGTAGCTGCCAACGCCACCATCAACCGCAACAAAGTACTCGACCTGGATGGCGGGACGACCCTGGAGCGTTTTGTGACTTCTTACACCGTTCTGAAAGTAGGTGAGCCTTTGGGTTTGATCAAAACCTTCGTGTTTGATGGGGTCAACCAATCTGGTGAAACCATCCTACCTGGTTACGATGGTCGTTTGGGTGGCCACAAGGTCAAAGACATCAATGGCGACGGTGCCATCAGCGCAGCTGACCAAATCATCGTTGGCAACCCCAACCCGGATGTCATCTTTGGTTTTTCCACCAATCTGTCTTTTCTGGGGTTTGATTTCAGTACCTTCTGGTCCGGCACCCAAGGCAACGACATTTACAATGTCAGCCGCTTGTCTTTTGAAAACCCGTTGGGGCAACGCAACCTATATGAAGGAGTGGTGAACCGCTGGTCGCCAACCAACCCCAGTAACCAGTATGTAAGTGCTGCTCAAGGTGGCCGTTTGCCCGTAACTGACTATGCGCTAGAGGATGGCTCTTATGTCCGCTGCAAAAACATCACACTGGGGTATACCCTCAAAGGCATAAAAGGGGTCCAAAACATCCGTTTGTACGTGAGTGGAAACAACCTGATCACCATCACCGATTACTCTGGTTTTGATCCTGAAGTCAACACTTTCGCAGGTTCCAATACCGTAATTGGCATCGACAACCTCGTGTATCCTCAGGCGCGTTCCTTCATCGGCGGCCTACAAGTGAATTTTTAAGGATTTTTTAAAAGTAAAAAACATGCGAGCACCATATCAATTCATCGGACTAGGTTTGGCTTTTTGCCTGCTGAACACGTCCTGCGAACTGGAGGAAACCATTTATTCCTCCATTTATACCGAAGCTTTTTACAAAACTGCATCGGATGCCGAAAAAGGGCTGGTCGCGGTGTACGATCCCATCGGCGACATGGGCTCAGGGCCAGCACTGACCATTGTATCAGACTTTAGCGCCGACCAATGCTACCCTCGGGCAGTAGTAGGTCGCAATACCCTGACCATTTTTGCTTACGATGACAACTACACCACCCAACGCACCGCTGGCCGAATCAACGAATCACCGCAGCAAATCTGGCAATCCTGCTACGATGGCATCGAAAAAGCCAACTGGGTCATTGCCAAAGTACCTGACGCGGTGATGGACGCTACGCGTAAAAATCAGATCATCGGCGAAGCCTATTTTCTGAGGGCTTTTTACCACTGGAACCTGACCAAAAACTTTAGAGATGTGGTCATTAAAACCGCGCCGAGTACTTCGGAGGCGGAAGGTATCGTGGCTAAAAGCCTCAAAGCAGATGTGTACAAACAAATTTATGCTGACCTGGACTTGGCCCTTGCGGCAGGTTTGCCTTCTTATCCCGCCGTGGAAAAAGGCCGCCCTTCTAAAGAGGTAGTCAATGCCCTGTACGCCAAAGCTGCTTTGTACAATGAAGATTGGGCCAAAGCCTCGCAAAAAGCCCAGGAAGTAATCAGCTCTGGCAAATACAGCCTGATGGCCGATGTACGCGATGTGTACCGCTACGACAAGGAAGACGCCGCCCGGATTGAAAACATGTGGGCTTATGAATCTGCCCCCATTTCTCCGGGTCGTAGCCATCAGTTGACCAGCCTTTGTGGCCCTCCAGGTAGTGCGGGCGCAGATTATTCCCGCACTTCTTTTGGATCAATGTTTGCGTATCAAACTTTTTTTGATTCTTTTGATCCAAGCGACAAACGCCGCCAGTTGTTGGATACCACTTATGTCAACCGCAGCGGGGTTACGGTTCCTCAGCGCAGCATTACGCCCATTACCCCCAAAGCAGTTTTGATCAAAAAATACCAGGATCCGATTTCTGTCACAGGTTTGATCTCCAACATTCCCATCCTCCGTTTGCCCGACATGTACTTGATCGCCGCAGAAGCAGAAGCCCGCTTAAACGGTGCAAGCGCTGCCGCGTATGGTTTTGTCAATCCAATCCGCAAACGAGCCGGTTTGAGTGACCTCACGCCAGGTTTGAGCAAAGAGGCATTTATTGATGCGGTAATTCAAGAGCGCGCCTGGGAGTTTTTTGCTGAAGGAGACCGCTGGTACGACCTTACCCGTACCAACACATTCCTTACTGTTGTACCTAAAGCGGTGAACAACGTATATCCTGTACGTACTCCACTAGCCAAGCACCGGTATTTCCCCATCCCCTTGGATGAGTTGAATGCCAACCCGAAAATCGAGCAGAATCCAGATTGGAAATAAATACAACCTTCATGTCCCCGGTAAAACACGGCAATGTTTTACCGGGGCTTTTTTTTACCTGATGAACGCAATTCATACCTTGATTTTTCTGCTAGTTGGCATGGTCGCCTTCGCCCAAAACAAACCCTTGGTCAATCAAGCGGGATACAACCTGGGTGAAGCCAAACGGTTCGTTTGTGTAGGTGCCAAAGACGGCACCAAATTTAAAATCCTCAACAACACCAGCAAACAAGTTGAATTTGAAGGCGAAATACTGAATCAGGAGGGCTGGTTCAGCACCTTTAACCCCATTGCCAAAAATGAATTTTACATCGACGTAACCGGGCACGGCCAATCAGTTCCTTTTTGGATTGCCGACCATTTGATGGAAAAAATTTCTACTAAACTCGCCTACGATTTTTTCATCGATGTGCGGGGTTCTGAAGATGCCTCGATAGCGGATTTGAGTAAAATCTACGGCGGCGGCCCCTCGCGCGACGGCGGCGCGTATGGGCTCGAAACCATTTTTGAATGCCTCTACTACGCCTCGAATCCGGCGCTATTTGACCGCTGGAAAACGGAATTGGGGGACAACAATGTACCTGACCTCATTGACCTGATCCTTTGGCACGCCGAATTTGCCTATAACCATGTCGCCTACCAGGGCCCGGTGGCCAATCGGCACGGCAGCCTGGGTTACGAGGGCCAGCCGCGAATGCAGTACGATTATTGGAACCACCTGGATCAACTGGCAGTGGTTTGTGCAGCTTACCACGATTTTTTAAAACCATACCTATCTCGCGAAAAGTACCTGCTTTACCGCAAGGTTTGCAACGAAAAATGGCTGGCCTACGAGCGCCACCGGGAAAACCGCTACTGGACGTACAGCACCAAATGGGTCGACTTTGGTTTTCAGGAATTCAACGAAATGGGCAATGCCTTTGGGCAGTCGGTTTTCCGCAATTTATTCATGTACTATTGTGAAAAAAATGAGGCGGATGGCCAGTCTGCCAAATACCTGAAATGGGCCCATGAAAGCGCCCTGGACATCATCCAAAACTGGGACTTTAACAACCCGCGCCACATGTGGTGGATCCGCAATGCCGAGCACATTACGCCCCAAGCCCTCGCCTATTTCCTGCTATTGGCACCCGATCAAGCTCCCAACGGAACACGTGAAAAACTGAGCGCATGGGCCATCCACATGCAGCAAAAAACAAACAATTTCTGGAAATACCGCGTACACAGCGAAACGGAATGGGCGCACCCCAAAACCAAAGAATTGGGTGGGGCTCCGGCATTGGGTGGCTCTCTATTTGCTGTGGCGCACTTGTTGAAAAATCCACGACTCCGCGACATTGGCTGGGCCCAGGTGGATTTTGTTTTTGGCGTCAATCCCATCGGCGCACACTTGAGCAACAAAAGCCAAGATCGGCTAGATATTGGTGGGTATTGGGCTGGCGTCGAGAATGGTTGGCCCGGAGCGCACCCCAACGGTTACGGGCAATTGGGCAAGGTGCGGGGCACCCTGGATGGCTCACCTTTGGACAAGGATTTTCAACAAAAAGTGACTGCCGCTGCTGGACAAGAACCTCAGGATCAGATTGGCAAAGACGCCTACGCCACCGAAGGTTGGTGTGTGTCCAATCGGGGTTGGATGGCCACGCTGACTTTTTCTACTTTGGGCAGCCAGCATGTCAAAATTTTGAATACCCGTGGCGCAGTCCTTACCCAAGCCAAAGTTGCTGAAACCGTGACCATTGAACTAAAAGCTGCTTTGAACCTGGATTGGGATCAGGTAGAAAAAGGGAAGGTTTGGGTAAAACTAGATCAAAAACCCGCAATTGCCTTTGAAGTGACAGAGACGGGCGAAAATACTGGCATTTTTAGGGCCAACTACAAAGTGCCCAGTACTGGACGCGCCTTACAAGTTAGCTATGGTTCTTTGGGATTTGCCCAAAAAGCCAGCATCAACATAAAGGCACCGTAGGCAAACAAAAAGCATTAGACATGAAATTTTTATTCTCTTTTTTGTTCAGCAGTATAATTCTGAGCCTCGCAGCGCAAACGCCGCAGGTCCTCAACCTGGCCAATGCCAACCTGCGCCTGCGTTGGGAAAACAGCGGATCGGGCTGGCGCATCAAAACCATCACCGTTAAAAAAGGCCAGACCTGGGTCAATCTGGAGCAGCCCTCAGGAGAACACACTTTACTGTACAGTGCCGAAAAACCCAAAACCGACCCCGACTCAACCTTCAAAAGCATCATTGGGCAAAAATTCCCCGAAGATCTTTACCATTATCAACAAAAAATTTGGGCGGAAAGCATCAACCCGGTTTCCCTCAACACCGCCGGACAGGCACTGCATTTTTTTGCACAAAAAGGGCAGCAAATCGCCCCGAATCAACTGCGTTTTGAGCAATCAACCGAACTGGGCACCTTGGTAGCCGAATGGCGTTTTGACCCCAAGTTTCCCAACGACATCCTCCTGACTCAAACCCTCAAAGTAAAAAAAGATGGCTACTACTCTTTAGCTACGCCGTGTTTGGCCAACATCAGCGAAAGTAACCTGGCCTGGGCCTCGGTGCCGGGCTATTTTCATGGAAATTACATTCAACCCAACTTTGCCTTGTCCTACGCTTATGGGCATGGTGTTCCTGCCTTGCCGGTGGTTTATCGCGAGCGTTCGGCTAGTACGCTGGCACCGCTGGTCAGCACCAAAACTGGACTGACCCTGGCCCTGATTGCCGACCCGAGCCTGTGCCGCGATCCTTGGGCCAAAGACAAAAACACGCTCCACGACTGGAACATTGGCCTTTCGCACAAAAACCGCAAAGCGCAGTTGTCGCCTACCTTGTACTTTCCCGTTTTGGGCGAGCCCAAGTCTTTGCTGAAAGCTGGCGAAGAAATCACCTACACCTCGCGCTATCACCTCGGCACTGGTGATTGGTTTCAGGCCATCAAACACGCGGCCTACGATGTGTACCAACTCAAATCTGCCCTGGCGCTGCGCCAAAGCAAACAATCCCTAACCAGTCGCATCCAACAAATGCACCACTACCTGACCGATCCACAAACTTCGCTATGGAACGTTGAGGAATTTCAGGGGCGAAAAATTGGGGCACAATCCTACCTCGGCGGCGTAGTGGGTTCGAATAAGGACGCCATGAAAAACTCCGATTACGGGGCCATGTGGATGTTGGCGAATGCGACGCAAGACACTTTGCTGACCAAAAATGTACTGCCTTACGCGCTCAATTTCAAATTTGTACAACAAATCAGCGAGCCCGGTTTTTTCAACGGTTCACTCGCTGGGCAATACTACCTGGCCAAAAGCAAAAAATTCGTAGAAGAGTGGGGTGAAGTGGTCGAACCCATCGCGGTGACCTACTACACCATGCTCGACATCGGCAATATCCTGCTTTTTGAACCCAATAACAGCGAATTGAAAGCGCGCCTACGCGCTGGGGCAGAGTGGTTGTTGAAAAACCAAAAAGCCGATGGCAGTTGGGCCGTAGCCTACGACCGCAAGAATGAAGCCGAATTGTACAAAGACATCAAGGATTTGCGGGCTACTTTTTATGGTTTGATTGTGGCTTACCGCATTTTGAAAGACCAGCGGTACCTGCTTGCCGCGCAAAAGGGAGCTGATTGGTTGTTGCAGGCTGCAGTAGCCAAGGGGAGCTACCTGGGTGTATGTGGGGATGCGCGTTACGCCCCCGATTTTGCCACGGCTCAGACCGCCCAAGCTTTTCTCGACCTTTTTGACCTGACCCAACAAGTGAAATATAAGTCTGCGGCCATCAGCGCAGCCAAGATATACACTACTTCCATTTTCACCCACCCTATTCCTACTACTGCTGCTAAAACCGTGAATGGGGTGGAGCGACAGGACTGGGAGATTGCCCAGTATGGACTCAGTTTTGAACACGGTGGGATTTTTGGTTCTTCCAATATCCACGGCCCGATTCAATTGTGCAGCCACGCGGGTTTATTCATCCGCATGTACCAGCTTACCAAAGAACCCATCTTCGCTGATCTCGCGCGGGCGGGTGCCTGGGGCCGCGATGCTTTTGTGGACGCCAAAACCAGTGTCGCTTCTTATTACTGGAACGCGATGAACCGGGGTGCCGGGCCATATCCACACCACGCCTGGTGGCAAATTGGCTGGTTGACCGACTACCTGATGGCTGAAGCGGAATTGCGCTCGAATGGGCAAGTGCGTTTCCCTCGGGGGTTTGTAACCCCAAAAGTGGGGCCGCACCAAGCATATGGTTTTGCGCCTGGCACCGTCAATGGGCAAAAAGCGCGGCTGATTGTGGATGAAAACCTGGTCAAAATCGACCACCCGGCGATTGATTACTTACTGGCGACTACCGAGAAAAAAGACAAAGTCTTTGTGATTTTGATGAACAACCGAGCGCAGGCTACGGATTTTCAAATCAGCATCAAGGGCGCTGCGGCAAAGGCCAAGCAGCTACCAGCGCTGGGCTTTGAAATCCTGACGATCACACCTTGAATGGTTTTATTTTTATGTATCCTTCCTTAGGTGTGTCTTTAGTGCCTTAGGTTTCTTAGATGGTAAAAAAACTATTTCACCACCTAAGAAACCTAAGGCACTAAAGACACACCTAAGGACGAAACAACATTTACCAAAACAAGCACATGTTGAACGCCTACATCGATACCGCCGTCATTTTTATCTTCTCTGCCTTTGTGTTGGGCATTGGCTTACTGTTTGCCCGCACCGGCCGCAACCTCAAATCCTTTTTTGCCGGCGGTGAAGCAGTGCCCTGGTTCATTGGTGGTTTGTCGCTGTTTATGTCTTTCTTTTCGGCGGGTACTTTTGTAGCATGGGGTTCCATTGCTTACAAACATGGTTGGGTGGCGGTGACCATTCAGTGGACGATGTGCCTGGGAGCCATTGTAACTGGGTTGTTTCTGTCACCGCGTTGGCGGGCTACGGGCAACCTCACTGCGGCGGAATTCATCCGGGAGCGTTTGGGTGAAGGGGTACAAAAAATTTACATCGGGATATTTACCCTCGTTTCCTTGTTCATCAAAGGTTCGGTTTTGTATCCTGTCGCGAAATTAGTAAGTGTTTCCCTGGGTTTCCCACTCTTTGAATGCACCATAGTACTGGGCATTTTTATGATCGCCTACACCGCGGTGGGGGGCCTTTGGGCGGTGATGGTCACCGATATTTTGCAGTTTGTGATTTTGTCGGCGGCGGTCTTCATTTTGCTACCACTGTCCTTAGGCAAGGTGGGCGGATTTGAGGCCTTTACTCAAAAAGTTCCTGACGACTTTTTCAACCTACTGAATGGTGAATATACCCTCGGGTTTATCCTGGCTTTCATTTTTTTCCACATCGCTCAAATCGGGGGCAACTGGACTTTTGTGCAGCGCTACACCAGTGTGGACAGCCCTCAATCGGCGCGTAAGGTTGCCTTTTTATTCGCAGCCTTGTACCTCGTTAGCCCTGTGATCTGGATGCTGCCGCCTATGATTTACCGGGCGATTAATCCTGATTTGGTGGGCTTGGATACCGAAAACGCTTATTTGAAAATTTGCCAATTGGTACTGCCTCCTGGTTTGTTGGGCTTGATGCTGACCGGCATGTATTTCTCTACTTCGGCCAGCGCGAATACAACTTTGAATGTCGTATCGGCGGTATTCACCAATGATGTTTATCGTGGCTTCATCAACCCGACGGCTTCGGATCGGCAGTTGATTCGGGTGGCACGGCTGTCCTCTTGGGGTTTTGGCCTAGGGATGATCGGCATTGCTCTGTTGGTGCCAGCGGCGGGAGGAATTGTGGAAGTGGTGCTGAGTATTTCAGCTATTTCGGGTGGACCCTTGTTGGCTCCGCCACTCTGGGCTTTGTTTTCCAAACGACTCAATGGGCGCACCACTTTTTGGATCACGCTGATTGGTCTTTCTGTCAATTTGTTCTTCAAAATCCTTGCCCCGATGTTGCTCCACTTCAAACTTACCCGGAGTGTTGAGACAATTGTGGGCATTGGCCTGCCGCTACTATTGCTCTTAGCCTACGAACTCTACGCTCGGGCTAAAGGGAAAATTGCACCAGAATACTTGCAATACCTCGAAACCAAAGCCAAACGTACTGCGAATGCACTGGCTGAATCGCCTGCCGAGGCATTGGAAATCAAAAAGCAAAACCGCTATGGCATGCAGGTGATTGCTGGTGCCCTGGTCTTTGTGGCCATTATTCTACTCATTTTGAGTTTTTTGACCAGCTCAGGAGGGCTGGTGACCCGGATTATTTCGATGGTGATTTTGTTGGGGGCGATCATTCCCTGGCAGGCAGCGCGGAAGATTCAAATTGAGGCCAATAGCCATACTTAACGCACTGTCAAAAGTGAAACCTTCCCATTAAAGTAATTTTCTACACTTAAGATCATGATAAAAGCAGCAGCAAGCGATAAAAGAAACCCCAAAAACATCACCCTGAACAGTGAACTGGTGGTGGTGGGTGGTGGTTTGTCCGGCTTGTGTTCCGCCATTACGGCGGCACGTGGAGGCATTCGGGTAACCCTGGTGAGTGATCGGCCAGTACTGGGCGGCAACTCTTCCAGCGAAGTGCGTTTGTGGGTATTGGGCGCTACCTCCCACATGGGCAACAACAACCGCTGGGCCAGGGAAGGGGGCGTTTTGGACGAGTTATTGGTAGAAAACATGTACCGCAACCCTGACAGCAATCCGCTCATTTTTGACACCATTTTATTGGAAAAAGTGGTAAGTGAGCCCAACATTACCTTGCTGCTCAACACCGCTGTATACGATTTGAAAAAAGCGGATGCAGATACGATTTCCAAAGTATATGCCTTTTGCGCCCAAAATTCCACCCGTTATGAATTAGTCGCACCTTTGTTTTGCGACGCTTCGGGCGATGGCATTGTGGGTTTTCTGGCCGGGGCGGCTTTCCGCATGGGGGCGGAGGCGCAGGAGGAGTTTGGGGAAAAATTCGCGCCTTCCAAAGCCTACGGTGAGTTGCTGGGGCACAGCCTTTATTTTTACTCCAAAGACGTAGGCAAACCCGTCAAATTTGTGGCACCGAGTTTTGCACACGATGTCACCCAAAAAGTACCCAAGTTTCGCTCCTTCAATACCCAGGACTTTGGCTGTAAACTCTGGTGGATCGAATATGGAGGCCGACTGGACACTGTGCACGACACCGAAACCATCAAATGGGAACTTTGGAAAGTGGTGTATGGCGTTTGGAATTACATCAAAAACTCGGGCCTGTTCCCGGAAGCTGAAAACCTGACCCTTGAATGGGTTGGCCATATTCCCGGCAAAAGGGAAAGCCGGCGTTTTGAGGGCGATTACATGCTGATCCAGCAAGACATCGTCGAGCAACGTGCGCATTACGATGACGTAGCTTTTGGCGGCTGGTCGATCGACTTACATCCTGCCGACGGCGTTTTTTCGGAAAAAGAACTCTCCAGTTGCAATCAATGGCACAGCAAGGGGATTTATGGCATTCCTTACCGCTGCTTTTACTCGCGCAACATCCAGAACCTATTCATTGCCGGGCGGATCATTTCGGCCAGTCACGTGGCGTTTGGCTCTTCCCGGGTGATGGCCACGAGCGCACACGGTGGGCAGGCGGTGGGGATGGCAGCTAAATTGTGTGCAGAACACGGGTTGTTGCCCCGTGATTTGGCGAAACCAGAATTCATTCAATTGTTGCAGCGGGAACTGCTCAAAAGCGGGCAACACATTCCAAACCTGCGTTTGCAGGACCCGCTCGATTTGGTGCAAGGCGCCCGCATTTCCGCCAGCAGCGAGTTGCAATTGGCCGAACTTTTGCCTGCTGGCGAAGCAGAGCCAATGCCTTTTTCCCTGGCACAAATGGTACCCCTACAATTTGGCACAAGCCAGGCCCCACTCCAATTTGTCATTCATCCATATGCCGATGCGGCTACGGAACTGGAGATCGAACTACGTGTATCCAGCAAAATGGACAATCATACCCCCGATGTCATTTTGGCAAAACAGGTTGTAAATCTACAGCCGGGGCGCAACTGCGTACCGCTCAGTTTTATCTTGAATGAACATCCACTTTTGGCCAAAAATAGCCCTGCTGCGCAACTGCAGACTTATGGCTTTATAACCATTTTGAAAAATGAGCAGGTCAAATTGCAGTTTTCGCCACAACGCATCACGGGCATTTTGACGGTGTTCAACGCCATCAATAAAGCCGTTTCCAATTACGGCAAACAGAAACCCTTGGAAGACATTGGGGTAGATGCCTTCGAATTTTGGTGCCCCCAACGCCGCCCGGCGGGTAAAAACCTGGCCTTAAAATTTACACCTGCACTAACTGCCTTTGCTGCTGAAAACATTCGCAATGGTGTTCAACGCCCCACGAAGCAGCCGAATGCCTGGGTAGCTGATCCTGCTGACGAACACCCTAGCTTGCACTTAAGTTGGGAGGAACCTCAAAACATCCGGCAACTGGTGCTGCATTTTGACACCGATTTTGACCATCCCATGGAAACAGTCTTGATGGCACACCCGGAAAATGAAATGCCTTTTTGTGTAAAACGGGTACGGGTGTGGAACGATCGGGAGGAGTTGGTAGCGGAGATTGTGGACAATCACCAGAGTCAGCGGAGGATTGATTTCGAAGAGACGGTACATACAAAGATGTTGCGGATTGAGCTGGAGCATCCATCAGCGTTGGTGCCTGCTGCTTTGTTGGAGGTAAGGTGTTATGGAGGGTGATGTGGCTAGAAAACTCGTAATTGTATAGTTATAGCCAAAATGAAGGTTCATTTTGGCTATAACTGGTCTTTTTAATACACTTATAGCTGAGTTGGGTGTAAAATGAGTTGATGATGGAGGTATTGTTTGACCTTTGAATTCAAGTTTTACTAATCATTTTGCTCCCACATTTTTAGTTCAGTCTATTAAGAATTTTTTGCTCAACTTCTTCGATTAATGCTTTTTGATCCTTTTCTTCTATTAGCCGTGAAAGATCTATGCCAATCAGCTCCACTTCCGTTTCACTTGCACTCCTTTCTTGAACTGAAATCTCAAGAATTGGCTCCCCATAAAAATCTAAAGGAATGAAAAAATAAACCTTACCTGAATGTTCACCAAGAGAATCGAGCCTCAAAACATGATTAAGTGAATCAAGTCTACTATTCATGCGGGCAATTAGAGTGTCTTTAGAGAGTGAATATGTGTATATTTTTTCAACCTTAAACCCAAAATCTTTACCTCGACTCGTCGCCACAAAAGCAAAGCACGCCACCAACATAGGCAAAATGGGATTAAACTTGAGCTCGGGTGCTTTCGGGACTATTTTGGAAAATAATCCAGCGAGGGGCAACATCAACAATGCAAAAAAATCAGTATAATCAACAACACGATGAATGCTGAAAATGGAGAGGTGATTCCAAAAATTTATGATCGGCTGCGAAAAAGGTGATTTCCAAAAAATGAACAAAATTCCCGTAGCATAAAGCACAACTTGCCTGTACTTGGGGAAAACGGCAATAAAAAACAGCGAAAAGACAAACAATCCAGCAAAGTCAGACAGTTTGCCTGTCAACCAACTGCCATAAATATCCTTCAAGATAAAATCGTTCAACAACAAAATGGCTAGGGCAAGATTGAACCCATAGGAGTTGAAAATATGCTTATTTTCCATTGAACACCAGATTTAAAAGCAATATAACAATTTAAAAACTACAATCCAATTTTTGAACTTTTTAACAATTATCCCGTCCACTCCCGCACACCCAACTGTCCACATCCGGTCACAAGTAAAGCCTTTTCAATCTCTACTTTCTTCAAAAACAATCGTTTATCTTTTTGGCATACCATTTGTTCTACAAAAGTTGATATAATCACAAAGCCATGCGCAGAACCTACCTGGGAGAATTTGAAGAAATAGTATTACTCACCGTTGCCGTGTTGGGCGAGGGTGCTTATGGTGTATCCATCACCAATGAGCTCGATGAGCAATCGGGGCGCAGCGTCAGCCTCAGTGCGGTGCATGCCGCTTTGCAGCGCCTGGAAGAAAAAGGCATGTTGAGTTCTTACATGGGCGACGCCACTGCCGAACGTGGAGGCCGCCGCAAACGCCTATTTTCGGTCACCGCCCAGGGTAGTCAAATTCTGCACGAAATCCGTTCGGTACGTGAGCGCCTTTGGGGTTCCATTCCGCCCAATTCCTTGCCTTCAATTGCCTTCGAGCTATGAGTACAAAACTTCCTCAACCACCCAGCTGGGCAGACTGGCTGTTGGAGTTTTTTTGTGCGCCACACCTGCTCGAAGAAATTCAGGGGGATTTGTACGAACGGTTCCAGCGGCAGGTACAGCTCTTTGGACTGCGCAGTGCCCGGCAACAGTACGTTTGGGCCGTACTAAGCTTCCTCAAACCCTTTGCCCTCAAACGCAAACCGAACCCTTATCCAAAATCATCCTTATTTCATCCGGCTATGTTACAAAATCAATTTAAAATTGCCTGGCGCAACCTTTGGAAC
The DNA here is from genome assembly GCF_041740695.1 of Haliscomenobacter sp. GTDB lineage: Bacteria > Bacteroidota > Bacteroidia > Chitinophagales > Saprospiraceae > Haliscomenobacter. The sequence goes on from NZ_JBGSLK010000074.1 coordinate 44,737, forward strand.
CACAAGGCTACCGCCGCCATCAATCTCCTCGGCCTTACTCTGGGCATCAGTGCCTGTTTGGTATTGGGCGTGATCATCCATTTTGAGCTCAGTTTTGATCGTTTCCACCCCGATCAGGAGCGCATCTATCGCGTGGTGGGGCAAGCGAAATTTGGCAAGGAGGGCACCTTTAACCCCATCGGTTTTGTGCCACGCGCCGTTCCGGCTGCCTTGCGGGAAGAGCTCGTGGACTTGGAGGTTGTGGCTACTTTCCACAACCTGGAATCGGCGGTGGTGGTGCCCCGTGCAGGACAAGATTCCAAAACTTTCCCTGGCCGCAACATGGACAAAGACCCCGCTCAAATCGTCCTGGCGGAGCAGGAGTACTTTGACATTTTCAGCTACGAATGGTTGGCTGGTGATCCCAGTTCCGCACTGAGTGAACCTTACCGCGTGGTGTTGACTGAACCCAAAGCCCGCCTGTACTTTGGAGAAGGCGACCTCAATTCCTTCCTGGGCCGCGAGTTGGTTTACCGCGATTCCGTCCGGGCTACGCTGAGTGGCATCATCAAGCCTTGGGCTCAACACACGGATTTGGGTTTTACCGATTTTGTTTCCGCAGCCAGCATCCGGGCCAGTTTTTTGAAACGGGAAATCAACCTGGATGAATGGAACGACATTTGGTCATCTTCTCAGGTGTTTGTAAAACGGTCCAAAGCGAGTGATGAGGCCAAACTGAACGCCCAATTAAAAACCTTTTCCCAACGCCATTTTGGCCCCAAAGCAGGAACGGGCGACTTTGTGGTCAACCTACAATTGCAGCCCATTTCCGATCTACATTTCAACCCTGCCTTTATGGACAATTATTCCCGAAAGGCTCATTTGCCCACTTTGTACGGCTTAGCAGGAGTAGCTCTGTTTATCCTGATCATCGCTGCGATCAACTTCATCAATTTGTCTACCGCGCAGGCGACCAGGCGCTCGCGGGAGGTGGGTATGCGCAAGGTATTGGGCAGTAGTCGGGGTAGTTTGATCGGGCAGTTCATGAGTGAAACTTTGATTTTAACCAGTCTTTCGATGTTACTGGCATTGCTGGTCGCCAATCCCATTTTGCAAAGCCTAAGGTCATTCATTCCCGCAGGAGTGCATTTTACCCTTTTTAACCCAACAGTAATGTTCTACTTGTTAGGCATCACACTGCTGACCGTATTTTTGGCGGGCTTTTATCCAGCGATGATTTTATCAGCTTATCGGCCTGCACTTGTGCTCAAAGGAGCGACTGCCCTGGCGGGATCCTCCAGGAGTTACCTGCGCAAGGGTTTGATCGTTTTCCAGTTTACCGTGTCGCTCATTTTTATCATTGGCACGCTCATGGTGGGCCGCCAGCTGAATTTTATGCGCAACAAAGATTTGGGTTTTTCTGCCGATCAGGTCATCATGATCAATACCAAACACGATGACAAAAGTTTGGTATTGGCCGAAAAAGTTCGACAAATCGCGGGCGTAAAACAAGTAGCCATGCAGTGGTCAGCGCCGTTGAGCGAGTGGTACTCCCTGACCAACCTCAAATACAAGCGTGAAGAAGAAAAAGAACTGGAAGTGTCGGGCAAAATGGGCGACGCCAATTTTATCCCCCTGTACCAGCTCAAACTGGTAGCGGGTCGGAATTACCGCCCCAGCGATACCCTCACTGAACTGGTGATCAACCAAAGTCTGGTCAAAAGTATGGGTTTTAAAGAGGACGCCCAAGCGCTAGGCCAATTACTCAACCTCAATGGCCGCGATTACCCGGTGGTTGGGGTGGTAGCCGATTTCCACGAGAACTCCTTACGCGCCCCCATCCGGCCCACTTTTATCGCCTACATCCCCGGCATGTCCAAAAACCTGGGTGTGAAGCTCAATACCGCGGGACAAAGCATGGGTGAGGCGAAAGTTGTGTTGGACAAAATTCAAAAAGCCTGGCAGGCTGTATATCCTGACGACAAATTTGAGTATACTTTTTTGGATGATGCCATTGCGAACTTATACCGTGGGGAACAAAAAATCAGCACCTTGGTCAATACTGCAGCGGCCATTGCCATCCTGATTTCTTGTCTGGGCCTACTTGGCCTTGCCACCTTTACCGCTGAGCAACGCACCAAGGAAATTGGGGTACGCAAGGTACTGGGGGCCAGCATCAGCAGCATCGTTTTGCTGCTTTCCCGAGATTTTGTGCAATTGGTCGTTTTGGCCATTGTCATTGCCAGCCCGCTGGCTTGGTGGGCCACCCAGCTATGGCTGAAGAATTTTGCCTATCGGGTCAACCTGGAATGGTGGGTATTCGCCCTGGCCGGAGTCATGGCCGTGGGGATTGCCCTGTTGACGGTGAGTTTTCAGAGTTTGAAAGCAGCCATCAGGAATCCAGTTGAGAGTTTAAAGTCGGAATAGTCTTACCAGAGAAAAAATCACTTGAGGGGAGGGTACCAAAATCATCTTCCCCTCAACCCCACAAACTCCTCATAACTCCGAATGTAATCCGTTGCCACATACTCCGTATCCGTCAGCACCAGCTGCACCGCATCGTGGCTGTATTGCATGGTATGCCAGGTGAGCGGGGGCATCCATACCCCTACGTCGGGTCGATCCAATAAAAAACTGTTTTTTTGTCCGTTGAGCATCTCGGTGTGTACCTCGATCCGGCCATGCACCGCAATCAATACCATCGAGGTGGCATGGTGGGCGTGCCGACCCCGGATCACGCTTTGGGGTGTGAAATAAGTCCAAAACAAACGTTTGACCACAAAAGGAATGTCCTGCTGGATTTGCGCCACAGCCAAATATCCAATGGCTGATTCACCATGGGTGTGGAATTGGATCAATTGTGGTTCGGTGTTGCTCATTATTATTTTTTCTTCAACAACATCACATAACTCCCACTTTGTGGCTTGTAGGTACTCGCTGCCGCATCGGAAACGATTGTGGGGTTGTAAAAATCCACATAGTCAGCCCAGGCGACGGGGTTGTAATTTTCCATGACCCAGGAATACGAATTTTGATAAAAACCCTGGTTCGAATCCGGCTTCAACATCCAGGACATCGACACAATGTTGAACACCACGTAATCGGGTTTTTGCGCTTTGAGTCCCTCCAAGGCTTCATTATGCCAGGTTTCGGTAAAGCGATGTTTCCGCGATAAAAACGCCGTATAAAAATGCCGACTTGGAGCTTTACGATTGAGGTAAACGTAAATTTGGGGCTCAGAACCCATTACGGCCACCGTTTCATCGGGTTGAATTTGTGCTTCAAGGATGCGCGCAAAAAGCTGGTCTTCCACAAAGGGATTCCCCCCAAACATATTCCGCATCAAGGTATTTGAATCGGTTTTTAGCCAATGCGTACTGGATAAAGCCACCCCAATCAGCAAAAACAAACCCGCTAAGGGCAAACTCAAGCTTTTGGCAATGCTAAGACTGGGCCTTTCGCCCAATTTTTCCAATTTGAAAAACAAATGGGCAAAAAGTAGTGCCACTGCGGGTAAAAATTGAATCCAGTAGTGCAGGTAGTATCTTTGACCGGGTGTAATGGTTAAAAAAGAAAAGAGGGCCAGCGCCAGTAAAGCAATATTTGCCTTTTTGCTCATTCCTTTCAAAGCAATGGCCAATACTCCCAGGCCTGCCAACACCCACAAAATCAGTTGGTGCTGGGTCAAACTGTTGAAGTTGTATTGTAAAAGATTGATTTCTGCATTTCTATCTTCTCCCCCAGTGTAAAGTCTAGGATATTCCAGGTTCCAGAACAAAAATTCATCCCAAACCCCAAACCCCATAATGATGGCTGCACACAGCAAAACTGGCGTGAGCGCCCCCACCGAAAACCAAAGCCCTTGTCGGACCAATTTGCCTAAACGGGCTTTGAAATTATCTCCGTCGGCCAATAAAACCAAAACTACAGCTGCAAAGCCCAAGAAAAACACCGCAGATTGTTTGACCATCACACTACTGCCAATCAGTACTCCCGCACCAATTAACCACCAACGCTGCTGCTGGGGATTCCCTGCTTCGTTTAACAATCGGCACAAAAACCAAATCCCATACAAGGCGAGTGCCATCACCAGCAATTCCGACTCCTCAAAAACCATACTGGTATAAGGATTCGCACTGAATAAAGCTAAAACCAGGGCAGCCAGTAAGCCATATTTGGGACCAAAAAAACTACGTCCGATCAAATAAGTCCCACCACACATCAACCAGGTTAAAAACCAGGCACCCCAACGCAATCCTGCCAGGCTGTACCCAAAAACCAGATCCAATAGTCCATACCCATAAAACAACAAAGGGGGTTTCATTTCATAAAAATCCCGATAAGGTGCTAAGCCCTCCATTGCTCTTTTACCCAAATAAGCATACGCACTTTCATCGCGCTCCAGAGGCAAATCCATTAAACTCAGGCGCAGAATCAGCAGAAAAACCGTGATGATGCCAAGGTGCAGCCAAAACAGGATGCCAGGCTTCCAGGGTTCACTGGGCTTGTCAACTTTGCTGGGTGCAGTAGATTGAGCGATAGGTTTGTTGGCAGGAGCCCCTGGATTTGGGCGTTTTTTCTTTGCTTTATTTTTGTCCATTGGGTCAATAGGTGTGCTTAGCAGTGGGGCAAAAATAAGTGTTCATTTTTTCTGAGCCAAGGGATTAAATAAGACACTTGAAATGAATCGTTTACTTATCTAATCCCTTGGCAAAATGAACACTTATTTTTTTATCGCCCTTATTTAGGCGACAAGTTAATTAAATTGCCGTGAATTAACCGCGCCAACTCAAAGCCAAACCGTACACCTGTATGCAAATTCCTTTTTTTTCCTCCGCCCCTATGCACCAGCCTTTAAAAGTGGAGCTTGATGCTTTTTGGCAAAAATTTTACGATTCCAATTGGTACGTGTTGGGGCCAGAGGTGGAAGCATTTGAGGCGGCTTACGCCGCATTCAACCAAACTCGTTTTTGTGTGGGAGTGGCCAATGGTCTGGATGCCTTGCACATCGCACTAAAAGCGCTAGGGGTTGGCCCGGGCGACGAAGTCATTGTGCCCTCCAATACTTACATCGCTTCCTGGTTGGGGGTGTCACAGGTAGGCGCCATTCCAGTTCCGGTGGAGCCTGACCCTCACACTTGGAACATCGACCCTCAACGCATTGAAGCCGCTATCAGTACCCGGACTCGTGTCATTATGCCCGTACACCTTTATGGGCAAGCTTGCGAAATGGGGCCAATTATGGAGCTGGCCACCCGTTATGATGTGGCCCTAGTGGAAGACAATGCCCAGGCCCATGGGGCACGTTGGCAGGGAAAATTGACCGGAAGTTTTGGGCAAATCAATGGGGTGAGTTTTTACCCCACCAAAAACCTGGGTGCATTGGGTGATGCGGGCGCGGTAACTACCAACGACTCCGCTTTGGCCGACTTTGCCAAAATGTACCGTAATTATGGCTCCAGGCAACGGTATTACAATGAAATGCCAGGGCTAAACTCGCGTTTGGATGCTGTGCAAGCGGGTATTTTGCGCATCAAATTGGCGCATTTGGCGAGCTGGAATGCGGAAAGGGAAGTGTTAGCAAACAGGTATTTGGAACAACTCCGAGGAATTAAGCAGTTGCGCTTACCCACGCTTGGCACAGATTGTACCTCGGTTTGGCATTTGTTTGTGGTATTGGCCGAGCGGCGGGATGCCTTGCAGGTTTACTTGCAGGAGCGCGGGATTGGCACCTTGATTCATTATCCCTTGCCACCACATTTGCAGGAGGCTTATTTTCCTTTAGGATTTAAACGAGGACAGTTTCCCATTGCGGAGCAAATTGCGCAAAAATGCTTGAGTTTGCCACTCTATCCGGGAATGCCAGTAGCCCATTTGGATCAGGTAGTGGACGCCATCGGCGCATTTTACCAGTCTTAAAACTTTATTAAAGTTTAGCTTGCTTAGCGTGCTGAAGAAATAATTCTTGTACATCTGCTGTTTTAGTTGTCGAAACCTTTTTGAGACTTTTTCGTAGTTAGCTATAGTACACAAAAAAGAACCTTATGGCCACACGTCGACCCACCAAATTCCAAATCTGGATGTTCAAGACCAAACGCTTGTTGTTTTTGCTGCTTTTGGTATGGTTGGCCGTACGTTGCAATGTACTACGCGATCTGACGACAGACCGGACGAAGGACCCCGTTGAAAAACCGGGTACCGATTATGGCCCCGTTCCACCCTCCGTTTCTACCAAAGAAATGTTGCTGCGCAAAGACATCACTACTTTTGCCCAAAACCAGATAGGTGCCATCTACCAATATGCGGGTAAAAATCCAAGCACTGGGTTCGACTGCTCTGGATTTACCTCTTATGTAATGAGTAAATATGGCATCAAAATCTCCTCTAGCTCCCGCGACCAAGCCTTGCAAGGCAAATCCATCGATGTTTCTAAGGTGAAACCCGGCGATCTGATTTTTTTCCGCCGCAGCGCCTCCGAGCCAATTTTCCACGTTTCCCTGGTTGTTTCCAATGACAAACAAGGCATTAAAGTTGTACACAGCACCACTTCACGCGGCGTAATTGTCGACAACATCACGGCGAGTAAGTATTGGAAACCGTATATCGATTCGGCGAAGGATGTGGTAGCGAAGAAATAAACAGCTAGTCGAATAATTCCCCTGTTGCTAGCCCTTCTACTCCCCGAAGCCAGCATCTCATTTATATTCTACTGCATCTATCATGTAGCCAAAACCATCAAAACGGTTGAATTGCAAAGAAAGGTCACTTTCAGTGATTTTATTGCAGAGTTTTTCCTGGTTTGGTTTTTCCCGATTGGGGTGTGGATTTTACAGCCGACCATCAATAAATTGGCGGCAAAAGACGATGATGATTTCAATGAGATTTTGTGAATAGTTAGCTAGTGTACCAATAATTTTTCTGCCCATAACTGGCCATTAGTCAGCTGTACCCTAAAATAATACAACCCAGGTGTAGTTGGTGTAACCAGGTTGAATTTTAACCCAGGTTTATTCACTTGCTGCAAAACTCGCCCTTCCAGGCTAATGAGCTCGGCATGGAGGGGTGTTTCTGAACAACTAATCGTCACTACAGCCCCTCGCTCCACAGGGTTTTTAAATTGCAACTTGAATTTATCTCTACTCGGATCATTTAGCCTAACCGAGGTTGGCAGACTGACTACCAGATTGGTGTTTTCACTCAAACTCAATGTGTCCACATAACCCACTTTGCCGTTGAGGCTCACCGTAATTCGATATTTTCCTTTGAAACCCCGTACTTGTGCCACACCACTGGCATTGGTGCTAGTGCTGGTATTGGTCCACCACTTGTTGAACAACAAATCCGATACTGCTCTTCCTGCCGGGCGCATTGACCAATCCAAACGGAAAAAAGGGCCATTGCTTAACCAATGCGCACCGTGCCAAAAACCCCAACTCAGAAAACCATCTACGGAGGGGTGGCTAAAACACATCGTCAAAAAATCGGCGGTGAACTGGGCGGCGAGGCTATCGCCCACCAAATTCCCGTAGTCGTATTCGGTGATTTTGGCCCGGGCACCGAAGGTGGTGTAAAAATCATCCAGCGTGGTTTTGACATCGTACATCGAAACCAAGCCTGAACTGATGTGGCCTTGGAAACCAATGCCGTCAATTTTGATGCCCGCATTTTGAATTTCCTTGAGGTATTGTTTGGTACGTTCGTACACCACGCTACCTGGCAAATTGCCTTGGTCAATGGTGCTGTAATCGTTGAGGTACAGTTTGATTGTGGGGTCTATTTCTTTTACTTTTTTCAGTATATCGACGTAAATTTCCCGGCCAGTAACATAACCAGGACTCCCCGCCAAGGCCTTCGCTAATTCTTCGTTGAAGGTAATTTCATTGAGTACGTCCCATTCTTTGACCACCCCTTTGATGCCAGGATAATTCAGAATTTCCGTTAAGTGGCTATTGATGCGTTGTTTGAGATAAATTGGATTGCCCTGATTCAATTGCATGTCATCGGGCAGGTATTGCCAGGCGGGCCAGACCAAATTGTGCCCACGCACCGCCACCCCCCGGTCGTTCAACCAGGTAGTCGCTTTGGCCACTTCGGCATTGCTGACAAACCATTTTTCTTCCCAGGCATCCCATTTCATATCGTTTTCAAAAACCACTTCGTTGAATCCATGGCCTTTGCCGTCAAAATCGAAGATTTTTTGCTGGTAGGTATTGTCTTGTTGTTTGTTTCCGGCAATGCGGTTGGCGGTGATGGCGGAACCAAATTTGAATTCGTGTGCCAACATTTCCATTTTTACGGTCGCGCCAGCTATGGGGTCACCGTTCGCCTTCGTTACATTTAGCATAAAATTGGCCTTGCGGATTTGTTCAATCCGTTGATCGGCTTCAGTGCGCCAAGCAGCATTGGCCTCGGAGCCAGCATAACTTTGGTGCAATTCGATGGGGAAACGATCGATGGTGTATTTGTTTTTAAAATCGATCAAGGCAATCCCGGCAATTTGGATGCTTTGCGCTTTGTACCCGGTATGGAAACCAAAATTGAGTTGTTGCGCTGCATAGTCAAAATCGGCATCAAAAGGGGCAACGAACTGCTGCCACTCCGCGCCAATTTCTGTAGTGAGGAAAATTTCCTTCTCATAAGTATTGGCACGTTCCAGGAATAAATTGACTTTGGCTTTTTCAGCACCTGCCGAACGCACCCAAATCACCATCAAGCAGATTGAACCTTTGGTGATGGCTTGGGTGTTACTACAGCTGATGCCGCTGCTCCAGGCTTCCGTACCAGGGGAACTGATGGTCATTTGCCGCAAGCGGGTGAAGCTTTGTCCGGTAGTTGTAGTGCTGGCACCAAATGTGCCGCCATATCCGCCAAAATTACTGAGGGCTAGATTTTCATCCGCGGGGAGCGACCAAAACCCTCCCGAAAGCGTATATTTGCTACTCAATTCATTTTGCAAATTGATGTAATACGCGCTTTGTGCATTGAGCTGAACAAAAAATGATCCAGCGAGCAGGAGTAAAAAAAACTTTTTCATAATGGACTACTTGTTGCAGGTTTTTTGGGAATACAGCTCAGCTCAAGGTATGGCTTTTCCATTTACCCAAAAAGTAGTCAATCGAATAAAGTACCATGATTGTGTACAACGAAACCATAAAAATTGAAGGAAGCATCCACGAAGAGTGGCTGGCCTGGATGAAAACTGTACAATTGCCAGAAATTATGGCCACTGGCAAATTCAGTGAACACCGCGTTTGTCGCCTCTTGCACGACGATGAGGATGACGGAGTAACCTACGCCATTCAATACTATAGTCCAGATATGGAAACTTTTCAACGCTACCAGCAGGAGGATGCTGCGCTATTTCAGCGCAAACATATGGAGCGGTATCGGGATCGGTATGTGGCGTTTCGGACGCTGATGGAAATGGTTTGAAAAGATGAAAGATGAGAGATGAAAGATAAAAGATGAGAGATGCTACCGCAACGTTTTTGACGATGACCTCTGTCTAAGTCTCTGCGGTAGCATCTCTCATCTTTTATCTTTCATCTTTAGAATTTACTCTTTCTTCTTAAAGTCCCCATCCTTCCAGGCCTTGAAGAACTTGCCCCAAGCGATTGGGTTGAAGATATTCATAGGGGGCGCTTGCCCATAATAGTAGTAGTTGCTGGCCTGACGGCGCAGGTAGAAGTCGGCGTTTTCGTCGCCGTCGAAACGGGTGCCCACCTCGGCTTTTTTCAAGGATTCTGTGGCGAGGTTTTCTGTAGCGCGTTTTTGCAGCTCTGGCGTGACGTCCATTGCCAGGAATTCCAGGCGGAAGTGATCGCGGCTAGGCCAGGGAAAAATGACCGTTTCGGGCAGGTTGACTACATCCTGGGTCATGAGCTGCACCAGAGAGTAACGATCCTCCGATAAATCTTTAGGGATTTTGTATTCTATCGTTTCATAGCCCACCGTGGAAAAACGAATCACGTCTCCTTTTTCTACTACAATGGAGAAAAATCCTTTGAGGTCGGAGTAAGTACCCCGGTTTTTTCCTTTGATAAACACGTTGGTATAGGGGACGGGGATGAGCTGATCATTGCTTCCGTCCAGAACCAAACCTGAAAACTGAACCAAATTGGAATCTCGTTGCGCCTGCAATTCAGCCCCTAAGCTCGTGATGCCGACCAAAAACAATATCCACCAGATGCGCTTTATCATCATTCCAAACGATTTTCTATTAAGACCTCCCGAAAGGGGGAAAGGTTTGTTTAGACACGGAAAAAATAAAAGTATCTTTCTTATCCGTCCCTAAGACACTGCTAATTTACAATTTTTCCAACGATTGTCCATTTATAGTCTATTTATTCGCGGGATTTGCCCCCTTTTGAGCAAATTTCTGGGCGATCTCAGGATCAATTTGTTGCGCTTGAGCCAGGGCTTGCTGTGCTTTGCTCAGGTCACCTACTTTTTGATACGCCATTTGCAGCTCAAACCAGGCATCAGCACTTTTCGGTGCCAAATCTCTGGCCTTTTCGAAATAAGCCAAAGCCGCTTGTTGGTTTCCTCCAAAACTATTGGCTACGCCCAATAAACGCACCGTCGTGTAATCATTAGGGTTCAAAGCCAAGGATTGTTGCAAATACTGCAATGCTTGCGCCAGGTTTCCTCGTTTTTCTCCTTCCTCCTGTCCCAGTAGGCGATAAGCCACTGCCAGGTTGTTTTTGGTATTGGCATCGCTGTTGTTGAGGCTATACGAGGCATTGAGGTATTTGACCGATTCGGCATATTTACCCAAATACAGATTACAAGTGCCCAGCAGGAAAAAGCCGTCTTTGTAACCTGGATGGATTTGTACCGCCTGCAACAAATGGGTTTCCGCCTCTTGCAAGAGGGCAATACGCCCCAGTGAATCGTTTTTCATTTTTTCCGAATCCGAAATCAACTGTCCCCCCAATGCGTTGTGCACTTTGGCACTGTTGACCGAGGTTTTTGCATCGGTGCGAAAGAGCGTCAGGTTGTTTTTCCAGGCAAAATTTCGGACAATCGTCAAGCCACCAAAAATCAAAGCTACCAGACCGATCCCAATCAGAAGGGTTTGGGGCCTTTGCGTTTGAGGCGCTTTTCCATACCATAAATTGGCCAAAAAAGCCACCAGCGCAAAGCATAAACCCACCGAGGGCATAAAGATCAAACGCTCCGACATGTTGGTACCCACTACGAGCCAAATGTTGGAAACGATGGAAAGGGTGGCCAAATAAAACAATAGCCCATACGCAACGGGCGATTTTTTGCGCAAGCCCATCACCCCGACAATCCCCATACCCAAATACAACAAAAAGCTCAGCATCGCCCCAGGTTGCCCCCAACTCATGCGTGGGATGTGGTTGGGGTAATAATCGTGGGTCAGTGGGTAGGGGAACAAAAACAACTGGATGTATTTTCCCAGGGTATAAAACACCGTAGCCTGCCGCTCTGCCCCGCTGAATGGGACGTATTGGGTGCCCTCCAGTTTCAGGAAAGGGTTGTTCATCAATTCATTGGACGCGGTGCCAATCTGGGCATTGGGCAATACACTTGAACGCACCAGCAAAAACAGGATGGCGATCGCTAAAAAAGGAGCCGTCTGCCGCAGGATTTGGGCGATTGAAGCATTGGTGAAAAACCAATAGGTGAGTGGCACGACCGCCAAAAAAGTAATGGCATTTTCTTTGGAAAAAATACCGATCAAAAAAGACACTGCGGCCAGCGCTTCCCAACCCAGATTGCCGGATCGAAAACTGCGCAGTGAAAAATACAAGGCTGCCAAACTGCCCAATAAGGCCATAATTTCGTCTCGTCCTTTGATGTTGGCCACTGCCTCGGTATGCAAGGGATGCGCCACAAAAAGCAATGCTGCCACAAAGGCTAGCCAAGCACTCAGGGTTTTGTTCCAGCGGTAGGCAAACAAGCCACTCGCTAGCAAATAAAACACCAGCCCAGTTAGTCCATACCACAACACATTGAACAAGTGCCCCCAAAAGGCGGCTTTGCCAAAAATGCTCAGCTCCACCGCAAACATGGCCAGGGTGAAGGGACGATAACGCCCACCTTCCAGCAAACCTTGCTTGTCCGTTTTAAAAAAACCGTGGAAAGTATCTTTGTTAAAAATGTCGGCCAGCCCTGCCCAACCCTTTTGAACGTGCATGTTGTCGGTGATGACAATGGCATCGTCGAGCGCAAATTGGTGACCTAGGGTATTTGTGTAAAGCAGAATACTCAATACCATCAGAACAATCAAATGTAGCTGCAAAGGCGGATTGCCTGAATCCACTACTGTAGGTATGGCACTGGAACTCGAGGGGTTGTTTGAGGTAGGCTTATTAGGACCCATTTTTCCTCCTGTATTTTTCCTTCCTTTGGGCGCTTTGCTCATGGCAGACGATTGATTTTGAATGCTCGAAGTTAGAGAATATTGCGCCGCACACAAAATGCTACATACTTAAGCTTTCCAAAAGTGTAAAACTTTTGGAAACTATTCTTAAATTTTAAGCGACATTTAAAAAAAAGACTCAGCACCATCAATATTGCCCCGGGCAAGCCCGATAACGCCTCCGCCAAGCCAATTGCCAACTCAACAATCGAATCCAGCGGATCAACCAAATGATTGGGTGCGTTAGAATAATGACCATTTCTACCAACAATAGAAAAGCCAAGATGACGGCCATAAATTGAGTTTGACCATTGCGAGACAAGAAAAAAAGACCCACATATCCTGCGAGAATCAACACCAGAGTGAATACTGTCCAGATTCCTTCGCGCCCTACTTTGATGGGTGCAAATACTCTGACAGGGCGGTGATACGTCTTCAACTTAGGTCGATCACGATTCTTTTTGGGCTGAAAATCATTGCATTCAATTGTGGAGGCACAGATGATAGTGGCCGATAAGCGTTGATTAATGCCTATAAAGCAAACCAAGGTTAGCGTAAAAAAAAGGGATTTCATGCCGAGGATTTGTTTTTATAACCTCATTTTCAATGGTCAAATTATGGTTTATTCTTATTTTAACGCAATTATTTTGTGGTAAAATTTTAGCTGCCTTTCATGTCCGTTGTTGGGCGAAAACGGGCCTGAAAAAACATTCATTTTTTTATTGAATGAAAACAATATCACAAAGTTGTAAGAATATCCCTAATTTTGTGGCTAAATCATCTCAAGGAAAGTAGCAATAGCACAGCTCACACTAAAATCATCCAATGAGTCTGGCTGCTTTATCTTGTTATAACGATCAAAATGGGGCCTGAGATATTACTCACACTTTGTTTAGTTTTATTAAACGGATTCTTCGTTGCGGCGGAATTTGCCATCGTCAAAGTCCGCATTTCTCAAATTCAAGTCAAGGCTTTAAACAGTTTTACTGGACGCATTGCGGAAAGTGTAGTCAGCAATTTGGATGGCTATCTGGCAGCAACCCAGTTGGGCATCACGCTGGCCAGTTTGGGCTTAGGCTGGATTGGCGAAGATGTCATGACAAAATTGATTTTGGCGGCCATGGAGGGCCTTCGCATACAAGTAGATGAAGCATTGGCGCACCGCATTGCGCTACCCATCGCCTTTAGTGTCATCACAGTGTTGCACATCGTTTTTGGAGAATTGGCCCCTAAGTCTCTGGCCATTCGTTTCCCGACTTCCACCACTTTGTATACCTCAGTGCCACTCAAGGTTTTTTACTTTGTGTTTCGGCCATTTATATACGTTCTGAATGGTTTTGCCAATTTCATCCTGCGGATGATTGGCATACAGCCAGTACCTCACGCTGAAATCCACTCAGAAGACGAACTCAAACTCATCATTGCCGAGAGTGCCGAAGGGGGTGCCATTCGTGCTTCTGAACGGGAGCTGATTCAAAACGTGTTTGATTTTGATGACCGTACAGTGCGCCAGGTGCTCAAGCCCCGCAACCAAATTGCAGCCATCAATGTGGCCATGCCCATCGATGATGCAATTGATTACGCGATTCAGGAAGGATACTCGCGGTACCCGGTGTATGAAGGCAGCATGGACAACATCATTGGGTTTATTTTGACCAAAGACCTGTTGGCTACCCTGCGCAGTCAACACCGCCAGGTCGATTTTCGCAGCATGATCCGCGAGTTGTTGTTCATTTCGTCCGGCAAAAAAATCAGCCAGGTTTTGCGCCAGTTTCAGGAGCAAAAAAATCAAATGGCCATTGTAGTCAATGAATTTGGTGGTATGGTAGGTTTGGTAACCCTGGAAGACATCATCGAAGAGCTGGTTGGTGACATTCAGGATGAAACAGATACGGAGATGCCCATCGTGGAGAAAATATCTGATAGAGTATACCGCATTCATGCCCAACATCCATTGGATGAGATTAATGCGTTTTTGCCCTCTCCACTCCCGGAGAGTGAGTCATACATTACCTTGGCTGGTTTGATTATGGAACACAGTGAAGAACTACCGGAAGAAGGACAAGAGCTGATCATTCATCCATACCAGGTAAGAATTGTGGATATGATTCAAAACAGTCCTTTGATCATCGAGGTAACCGTGTTGGATGTACCCATGCGTGATGGCGATGACCTTTAACTTTTATTCGAAAAACATTCAAGTTGAGATTTTTCTTTCTTAATCCGATCGGATGCACGCTGCAGCATACCGGAACTAATCTTTATTTTTCATTGTACCTTAGATTTTTTTCATGGCCTCACGCGCCAGCGCTTCATTCATCGCTGCATCCAACAACTCCGTAATGCTCCACCCATACGCCCGCGCCTGCTGCGGCACGATACTCTGTTCGGACATACCAGGAATAGTATTCGCTTCCAGAAAAAAGAAGGTATCGCCCACCTGAATGTAATCAAAGCGGCAGATGCCCCTGCAACCCAGGGCTTCGTAAATCAGTTTGGTTTGACCCTGTACCAGCGCGGTTTGGTCTGCTGAAAGCCGGGCTGGCGTAATCTCCTGGCTTTGGTTTTCGTATTTGGCTTTGAAGTCAAAAAACTCGTTGTGGGGTACAATTTCCGTGATGGGCAATACCACAATTTCGCCGTCGCGACGCAATACGCCGTTGGAAAACTCATTCCCCTTCAAAAAGCCTTCAACCACTACCTCGTCATCGTACTCAAAAGCATGGTCAATGGCCCCGGCCAATTGTTCCGGAGCACTCACCTTGGAAGCACCGTAACTGCTGCCATTTTTATTGGGTTTCACAAAAACCGGGATGCCCATGGCTTCCAGCTCAGCCCAATTGATGGCCTCGCCCTTGCGCAACACCTTAGAAGGTGCCATCGGGATATTGTGGCTGCGCAAAAAATCCTTACAAGCTTGTTTGTTAAATGTAATCGCACTGGCCATCACGTCGCAACCCGTGTAGGGAATCCCCAACACTTCGAAGTAACCCTGCAAACAACCATCTTCAGCCGGGTGGCCATGCAACATTTGGTACACCAAATCGAATTTGATGGCTCCATTCGGGGTAGGCAAAGTGAAGTCGTTGAGATTGACCGCTGCCCCCGTCTGCTGCTCACTAAACACGGTACCATTTAGTTCAATCACGTACTTTTCGTACTTCTGATCATTGAGGTGTTTGAATACCGTTTGGGCACTTTTGAGGGAGACACTACGTTCGGCGACATTGCCGCCAGTGAGGATGGCTACTTTTAGCATGTTTTTTTGGGTTCCAGGGTTCCGAGGTTCCAGAGTTCCAAAGTTCCAGGGTTCCATCCGGCACTTCGACTGCACTTCGACTTCGCTCAGTGACCAGCTCAGTGACCGGATGGAACCCTGGAACTTTGGAATTCTGGAGCCATGGAACCTTTGTGTTGATTAAGCAATCACACCTTGCTCCGCGTACAATGGGAAGTTCTCCATGTAGGCATTGATCTCATTGCGGGTAGCGCGAATGAGTGTTTCGTTTTTATAGTCGGTCAAAATGGCGTCGATCCAATCGATGACTTTTAAACAATCTGCTTCATTGAAGCCACGTGTGGTGATAGCCGCTGTACCTACCCGGATTCCGGAGGTGACCATCGGCGATTGGGTATCAAAAGGGACCATATTTTTGTTCACCGTAATATCGGCACGAACCAGTGCGTTTTCGGCATCTTTACCAGTCACGTTTTTAGAACGTAAATCAATCAGCATCAAGTGGTTGTCGGTACCCCCGGAAATGACTTTGTAGCCTTTTTGAACAAAGGCATCGGCCATAACCTGGGCATTTTTCATCACTTGTTGGCCATATTCCTTAAATTCTGGCTGGAGTGCTTCCTGGAAAGCAATGGCTTTGGCGGCAATGACGTGCTCCAATGGGCCACCCTGCATTCCAGGGAATACACCACTGTTCAGAATGGCCGACATTTTGATTTTTTCACCCTTTTGAGTTGTACGACCCCAAGGGTTATCAAAGTTTTTACCCATCATAATGATCCCACCGCGTGGACCGCGCAGGGTTTTGTGGGTAGTAGAAGTGACGATATGGCAATGATCCATGGGGTTGTTCAACAAACCTGCCGCGATCAAACCTGCCGGGTGCGCAATATCGGCCAGCAACAAGGCACCTACCTTATCCGCAATGGCGCGGAAGCGGGCATAATCCCAATCCCGGGCATAAGCAGAGGCACCACAAACAATCAGCTTAGGTTGTACTTCCAGGGCGGTAGCTTCTACCTTGTCCATGTCGATCAAACCCGTTTCTTGCTCTACGCCATAAAAATGCGCCGCATATACTTTGCCAGAATAGTTGACCGGAGAACCGTGCGAAAGGTGACCACCATGCGCCAGGTTGAAGCCCAAAACCCGATCGCCCGGGCTCAAACAAGCCAAAAACACTGCGGCATTGGCCTGTGCACCGGAGTGGGGCTGCACGTTGGCATATTCGGCACCAAACAAAGTGCACAACCGGTCGATGGCAATTTGTTCAATTTTGTCCACCACTTCACAACCGCCGTAGTAGCGCTTGCCAGGGTAACCTTCAGCGTACTTATTGGTCAAACAAGTGCCCATGGCATCCAACACCGCCTGGCTGGTGAAGTTTTCGGAGGCAATTAGCTCTATGCCTTTCCGCTGGCGATCCAACTCGTCATGAATCAAATCAAAAATTACCGTATCCTTCATGGTACAATATATTGTCGCTTTGAATATTCAGCCGCAAAAGTACAATATCTTCGCTTTTGATTGCGATGAAATGTAGTGCAGATTTAAATTATTGTTTATGACCCGATTGGTTGTTTGTATTTGTATCCTGGTAAACACTATTTCCCTGGAGGCTAAAGCCGTACGTTTCCGCGCCATGTGGCGCGATGATCCCGCTACTTCCATGGTGATTGGTTGGGATCAGGTGAGTGGAAGTACCCCGATGATTCATTACGATGAAGTAGACAATGGCCTCAAAGCTGAAGCCTATCGAATCAAACGCAAGCCGGATCAAGTCGTGGTCGCTCGTGGACTCAACAATCATTTTGCCCGCCTCACTGGCCTTAAACCCAACACCCTTTATTATTTTCTGATCAAAGACAGTGAAGGGCTGAGTAGGAGGTATTCCTTTCGCACTGCGCCGAATGTACCGACCGAGCGCCTTTCATTCATCTCAGGCGGCGATTCGCGCAACAACCGCGAGGCACGCATCAGCGCCAATACCCTTGTCTCCAAAATTCGCCCCACGTTTGTATTGTTCAATGGTGACATGACGGCTACGGATACTGGCCCAGAGTGGGCACTTTGGCTCGACGATTGGCAGTACACCATAGGCAGCGATGGACGGATTTTTCCTGTGGTGGTGGCCCGGGGCAACCATGAACTGGACAATCGGAGCCTCCAGGAAGTTTTTGACATCCCCTATCCTGAAGCTTATTATGCACTTAGTTTTGGGGGGAACCTGTTGCGTTTGCTGACCCTCAACACCATGGGTGCCAGCGGAGGCGATCAAAAAACCTGGTTGGAACGTGAACTGGCTGGTGCCAAGGGTTTCATCTGGCGCTTTGCCCAGTACCACCACGCCATGCGCCCCCATACCATCGGAAAATCAGAACGGGATGATTTGGTCCAAAACTGGGCACCTCTATTTTTGTACCACCAAGTGCAATTGGCCATGGAATCGGACTCACACGTGGCCAAATGGACTTACCCCATTCGGGTATCACGGGAGCACGGCAGCGCTGAAAATTTCATCCGGGATGATGAACGGGGTACGGTTTATATTGGGGAGGGCTGCTGGGGTGCTCCCTTACGCGCCAGCGACGACAATAAAAAATGGACCCGCAACAGTGGAAGCTTCAACCACTTTAACCTGGTTTATGTGGATCAGGAAAAAGTAGAAATACGGGCCGTGGTTACCGATCAGGCTCAGGGTGTGCAGGAAAGCAAAAGCCCCTTCATTTTACCCGTAGGGATCAAACTTTGGGAGCCCAGCAATGGAAACGTGTTGACCATTTTGAATAAAAAAGCCAATCCATTGCAAACCGCTGCTGGCAATCACCCCCCTGTGCTAGCGCTCAGTCCAGCCGAAGCCGCCGAGTCTGCCAACAATGACAAGGAGTGGGCCAAACTGGCTGCTTGCAGCGTTGATCCATTCAGCAATGAAGTCAATATCCCATTCATCTTACCCAAAGCAGGAGAAGCCCAAATCTGTGTGTACAACACCCTCAAAAAAGAAGTAGACAAACAAGTATTTGCCAGTTTGCCCGCAGGCAAAAACACCAAAAAACTCAATTTAAACCAACTTAATGCTGGTCGTTACCTGATTGTGGTGCGTTCTGGTGGTCAATCTGTGGTATTTTATCAGTTTGTAAGATAGGTGCTTTCGTAACGTTTTTGGGTTTCCATCAAAACAAAAAACATTGTCAATCAATTAAATATAGATTTTTTTATTGCATTTTTTATATTTTTCAAAGTTACAAATGAAGCTTTTTTTTTAAGCAGAAAAATTATCATGTGTTGCACCTTTGTATCAAGAGGAAAACAGCATTGAAAATTTTTGTGAAGCCCGCACTATGCAAACACAGTCTACTAATCGAAACCATCAACGGTTCCTCGTAAGGGTGATTACCGTTGATACGACAGTCATTTGATTGTCTAGGGGGTCATTGTGACCAAACTTAACCGGTCTTTCGCAAAAAGAGTTTTTGAGCAGGCAAATTTGAATGAGATTTTGATTTATTATATTTTGGTGTGTTTCTAATTTCAAGCGGTTGAAAGTATGCCGGGGCTCTTCCCCGGCTCACTTCTTTCTCCCTTTTTATCCAATTCTCTACCTCTCCAATCTACTTTAACGAAAATTTTCCATCCTTTTTTACAATCCCACAGCGCAGCTATTCTGTATAACTACCACAAAATCCACAACTTAACGGTTTCATTCGCAAGAATAAATGAATGAATGTCAATATGTTATCGCATAAAATTGTGGAAATTTAGCACAGAGTATATTATCTTCGCGCCATTATTTACCCAAACGAATTGAAAACAATAGTCCTTGGCAGAGCATATTCATCCAATTTTTGATCAACTGCTCCAACGTTCAGAGCGGGAAGAACGCCTGCAACAACGCAGCAAGGTACTTTGGCTGACCGGATTATCGGGTTCTGGAAAAAGTACCGTGGCCAAATACCTCGAAAGGGTACTTTTTGTTGAAGGGTATCTGCCCCAGGTGTTGGACGGTGACAACATCCGTTTTGGCATCAACAGCAACCTGAGTTTCAGCTCCGAAGACCGCCTGGAAAACATTCGGCGTATTGCCGAAATTTCCAAACTCTACCTCCACAGCGGCATCATTTGTATCAATTCTTTCATTAGCCCTACCCGTGAAATGCGCGACTTGGCCCGCAGTATTGTTGGCTCGGAAGATTTCATTGAAATATACATCAATGCTCCCATCGAGGTGTGTGAAGCCCGCGATGTGAAGGGCTTATACCAAAAAGCTCGGGCGGGCCTCATTAAAGGATTCACGGGTATTGATGATCCTTACGAAGCCCCCGAAAACCCTGAACTCGAAATTCGCACCGATCAAATGAGTATCGAAGACTCAGCGCTGCGGATTGTGGAGTATTTGCGACCATTAGTGACTTATTAGTTGTGCTTCGGCTACGCTCAGCAACCGGCACTTCGGCTACGCTCAGTGACCGGTTGCTGAGCGTAGCC
>NZ_JBGSLK010000075.1:0-39553 GCF_041740695.1 Haliscomenobacter sp.
AGTGAGCTACCGCAGCGACTCAGGCACAGCCTTGGTCCAAGTCGCCGCGGTAGCTCACTTCAAAACTCTTAAGTCATGTATTCGGAACTCGTCACTTGAAAAAACAAGAAAATTATCAATCTTGATAATCAATTCGCCTCAAGTCTATTGATCAATCCCTTCCATATTTGCCCCGACCTTTTGGCGGACAGGAAGAACCTCGTGATCTTTCATTCCGATCCCGGTCCCGATAATCCACGTAACCTCTGTCGCGGTCTCTGGAAGAAGAAGTTGATCTACTTCTACTGTCATATCGGTCATCATGGTGGTGGTGGCATTTGTCACAAGAACAGTTGCGATCATTGTCCCGGTGCTCGTATCTTCTACGGTCATCATCTCGTGAACCGTAGCCTCCGCGGCGATCATCATCACCTCGGCGGTCTCTATCGTCGCGATCATGCCGATAGGGTTCGTTGCGGTCATACCTGCCACCTGAATTGGGTGGGGTGCGGTAATCTACTCGCGGTGCGTCGTAGCGGCGGTTTGCGCTGTTGATGCCGGGGGTACTTGGCTGTGAATTGGAATAGCCTGGAGTAGTGCTTATTCCAGTGACTTTTTGTGCCGAGGTAGTTGCGGCAAACATTCCAAGGAATGCGATAGTCGTGGTGATTGCTAAAAATCCTTTCATGTTGCAAATTTTTATTGCTGCAATGAACAAGGATTTTTACAAACAAAGTCTATGTTTTAGAGACTTTAGGAGCAGTTTAACGGCTGTTAAAAAACCTTTTTAAGGTTTTGTTAATCAATGCAATAACGTGCACGTCTTTTTAACGATGCCACAACTTTAAACGACCCAAGAGGCGCAACAATTTAACATTGAGCGTTAGGCCAGCATTGAAAAAATGGCCGTTGATTTCGATCCAGTCTTCCTTGCGCCGCAGGTCAATCAGGTTTGAAAAGAGGACAATTTGTGATTTCTGGAACGGTGCTTTCCAGTACATGCCCCTGGCGGTAATGGCAAACCCCTCTTTGCCGTTGCCCAACAAACTTTGATCGGCGACCAGCAGGATTTTTTCGTCACGAGGTGGAAAAAGAAAGGCCTGGCTGGCGTTTTTGAGTTTAGGAATGGGCATTTGTAGTAAATCCGTATAGATTTTTTCTGGCTCGCGGTCGAACTGCAAAAAGTCTTTCACCACCTGGAACAGGTTGATTTCACTCATGGGTACATTTTGGTACTTGAGGATGGCTTTGGGGAGCTCCACCTCATTGAGGTCTTTGCAGTAACGAATGATGTAAAAATCGAGCAGCTCTTCGAATAAATCTTCGACAAACCAGTTGAGCTGGGCGGTTTCCAACATGCCAAGGGCTTGTTGACTGCGCAGCCGATCCGCTGCCTGCGTAAATCGCCGGGCGATCACATCGCGAAAACCGGAAGGGTACATGCGCTCGGAGTATGCCGTATATTGATCGGGACGATGTTCTCGATCGATGCGGTCTTTCAGCGCCAGAAAGAATTTTTCGGAAAGTTGGGGCTCAATTTCCAGATCCATGTCAATACTGGGTACAGTGCTGCGTTGACTGGCAGTCCAATCGGGCTGGGGTGCCCCACAGTTGGAGCAGAACCGGGCGTCGTCCGACAAAACCATTTGGCAGCGAATACACTTCTTCATAGTAAGTTTGCACCGCAGCGTTGCTTAAGTAGTCGCTTCAAAAACCATCATTTAATCTTACCACCTACTTAACACTGCATTTTAATCGTCGAAAATAAACAAAGGTATTGATCAAAACAATTCAGGCTGCTCGCTGTTTTCTACTTTGCTTCAATAAAAATGAAAATATTGGCAAAAAAACCTAAAAAAGTCGACCTTCCTCAAAAAATCTGCCCGGTTTGTAAACGCCCATTCAGCTGGCGGAAGAAGTGGGAGAAGGTTTGGGAGGAGGTAAAATATTGTAGCGAGCGATGCAGGAGGGGGATTTAGCAATCAGCTTTCAGTAATCAGCGATCAGCGATCAGCTTTAGGTCTTTGAATCCAAAATTGTACATGATGTCTGAACACGAACAACCACACAACGAATACGCCTATCTGGCTTTTCACCCCAAAAACATCATTTTGGTGCTTTTGCTGATGGGGCTCAGTACCATTTTTATTGCCTTGTCGCTGGCCTATGTGTACAATCGGGTAACTCAACACTTGCCTCCACTGCGCCTGCCCATCTTGTTTTTGTTCAACACGCTTATTTTGTTGGGCAGCAGTACAACCATGGTCTGGGCCAAAAAATCCTATTTGGATGATCATACTGAAAATTACCAAAAGGCTTTGTGGTTTACGCTGGGACTGTCCCTGTTGTTTATGGCTGCACAAGCCATTGCCTGGTACATGTTGTTTAGTGATGGCGTTTTGATGAGTTCAGACAATTCGGCGGGTTATTTGTACGTCATTTCTGGCCTGCACTTTGCACACGTCATTGCCGGATTGCCTTTTTTGGGCTATTTTATCTACCAGGCGCGTTATCGCATGAAGGAGCCAGTCAGTGTGCTGGTGTATTTTTCTGACCCGGAAAAACGACTAAACCTACGCCTGCTCGGCATTTATTGGCACTTTTTGGATGTGCTGTGGATTTACCTCGTGGTCTTTTTTTACGTCAATTACTTTATTCGTTAACGGCGCAGGACAATTTTTTCTTTCAAATTAAACCTCTGGCCACGATTCAAAAAATAGAAAGGTCGATTGGCACTCGGGGTTGCGCCATTGGATTGGTTTGCGTTGCCCGTGATGTTTTTGGCATCATAAATGGCCACAAAAGAATTGCCGATCACTTCGAAGGTATCTTTTTGCACCACGATGGCGGTACTTTCATCGATGCCGATGCCCAGGAGTTGGGGCTTTTGGCGAATCACTTCCACCAAATCAAATTGGCGATTGCGTACCAGGAGATGCTGATCGATCGTCACATTTTGGATAAAGCCCAGTCCTTCGGTATGGTCGCCAATCATCAGGGTATTGCCTTTGGTGTCTCCCCGAACCATAAAGGAGCCTTGAATAGTCGCCCCTGCCGAAGTACCTGCAATCACCCCACCCCGCGCGAGTAAGGCTTTAAATTCGCGATGAGCCAGGGTATTGAGGTAGGAGTCGGCCAGGCGCCAATGCCGCCCGCCCGTGAACCAAATACCGGTGGCCTTGTGCAAGGGTGCGACAAAATTGGGATCGTCGGCCTGCTTGCGGTCGCGGGTATGCAGTACGGTGACGTTTTTTACGCCCAAATGTTGGAGCAATTCTTTTTCAGCAGACGTGCCATTGCTGATGTTGACGTCTTCATTGGCAGTAGGGATGACCACAATACTGGCGCTTTCACCACCCGCCAACTCAATGAAACGCGCCCATATATCGGCACCTACACTGCCTCCACCTACAATCATCAACGAGCCGCGGGCCGGACCGATACTGGGACTGTTGTCTTGAGCACGGGCAAGGGTGCAAAAGCTCAGTAAAATGAGCCAAAGTGAAAGCGATTTTTGAATTTGGTTCATACGTTGATGATTTTGCGAGCTTGTTAATCATTTATACACCTTGCGCTTTTTTTTTACGCGGAGCCAAGTGCCCCACATCTTATTGTAGGCATGTACATACTCCGTGGGGTGGCCCTCCAGGTTGACCAAAGCCTGTTTGCGATTGACCCACTCAAAAATGCCGCCGTACAAATTGGCGGCTTGTGGGTAGCCTGCGGCCAGGAGCTTCTCAGCAATTTTTTCACTGCGGTAACCCACTGAACAATATACAACGATTGGGCTGTTTTTGTCTACCCTCTCCATTCTGGCTAGATCAAAGTCTTTGTAGCCCACCCAAATGGCACCTTTGACGTGGCTTACGGCATACTCATTCCATTCTCGGGCATCGATAAAAACGGGATGAGCGGCTAGGTTTTTGGTCACCGCTTCTACACTTAACTCCGGTACCGTATGTTTTAACAACTTGCGTAGCACAAACTGATAGGAGCGGCTTTGCACCTGGGCATTCATGCCAGTGAATAAGCCCAGAAACATCAAAAAGGTGAACCAGATTTTGGCCTGGAGCCGGGCGAAATTGGGAAAAACCTTGCGCATAAGCCTAGACTTTACTGCAAAATACTGCTTTTCTGGGTGCTTTGGTTAGCTAGATTGACCATTGTTTTAAACTGCATGGTTTATTCTGTCAAAAACTTGCGGATATCCGCCGCCAACTTCACCAAATCCGGCTCGTGCAGGTACATCATGTGACCAGCTTCGTAGTAGGTTTTGGTGACCCGCTCGGGTACAATGCCATTGCGCGCAAAGGTGTATTCTGTATCAAAAAATGGACAAATCAGGTCGTAATACCCACTGGCCACTAACACTTTCATGGCGGTATTGCGGCGCATGGTTTCACCCAATTGCCGGGCTACGTTGACGGGCATGGGTTCCCAGTATTGGCCGTCGGGCACAGGCCGCCAGCGCCATTTTTCGCCTACTTCGTCGTTGGAGGTCAGGTAAGGGCGATCCATTTCTACTTTTAATGCCGAGGCAAAATAGTGATTCAAGGCCGCTGTGTAAGCCCCACTGATTTGGTAATCCGAAGGGTCGCCCAAGTCGGGGCCTTCGGAAACTTTATCAGCTTCGTCACCCATAAAACGACCATCCAGGCGGCCAATGGCCAGGCCCTGACCCGCCAACAATTGTTTTTGAAAGCGATGCATGAGCACGCTGAGGTTGGAACGGAGGATGTAGTTTTTGTCCAAACCAATGAAATAAGCCAATTTTTCGGCAATGGTGTTTTGCTCTGCAGCGCTTAATAAACTGCCGCGGTACAAGGCTGGAGCGTAGGTGTCGTAAGTGAATTTGCGGCATTCTTCGATGAAGTCTTCCAACTTTTTGCCCTGCCCTACTTTTTTGTGGTACCAGGCGGTAGCGGCCATGCTGGGCAGGTAGGTCAGGTTGGAGGTAATGTTGTCGTGGATGGAGGTAGATCCGGTATAGTCGAGGGCTTGAGAAATGAGCACCAGACCATTTAAGTCCATCGTTTGTCCGTCCTTTTCTAAGGCGTTGGCGACAGCGGCGGCCCGGGTGGTGCCAAAACTTTCGCCAGCGATGTATTTTGGAGAAAACCAACGTTTTTGTTCGGTGACCCAGCTGCGCATGAACTTCGCGATTGAAGCTGCATCTTCTTTTAAACCCCAATAATCTTCACCTTTTCCCTTGCCCACTACCCGGCTGTAACCAGTGCCTACAGGATCAATGAAGACCAAATCGGTCAAATCCAGGATTCCATGTTTGTTCTCCACCAAAGCGTAAGGTGCAGCCCCATCATCCTTTTTGGCATCTGAATCTACCTTGACAATTTGTGGCCCAAACATGCCCATGTGCAACCAAATGGACGCTGAGCCAGGACCGCCATTAAACACAAAAGTGACGGGCCGTTTACTCAGATCAGTGACACCCTCCTGAGTATAGGCTACGCTCCAGATGGAGGCCACTGAATCCCCCTTGTCATTCTTCAAATAGGTTTCTTTGGCGGTGGCTTTGTAGCGGATGATTTTGCCGCCAAAAACGCCTTGATGGTTGGTGATGAAGGACTTGGGGGGCGGAATTTTGCTGGAATCGCCTTTTTCCTGGGCACAAAGGGCGGTGGTCAATAGCATTAAAAGGCAGCAATACTGGATTTTCAGGCTAAGGCGCATTATGTATACGGTTTGGTGTACACTACAAAGTAAATCATTTTTGATTAAACTTTATTGAGTACACCCACCCGATACCGCACCACCCTGGCAATCAATTCCAAAGGCATGGGCCGATCCAGCGGAAACTGGATCGAACCTTTACCTTGTTTGTACGGCGCGAAATCGGCCATAAAATCTGGATGCTCCATCGGGATGGGATAAAAACCCAGGTGTTTTTTAAAGGCAGCAAAGTAGACCAGATTGCCTCCCAGGGTGAAGGTGGGCATGTCGTACTTGATGGTCTCTTGGGCTTCCGGTACCGTTTGTCGGATGGTTTCCCGCACCTGCTCTAAAATCACCTGGATCTCAGGCGGAAAGCTGTCGATGTACTCGTCAATGCTGCGGGGTTTGTTTCCGGTCATACCAATTGTTTTTGAAGTGACGAAAAATGGAGTCCAATTTTACAAATGCGCCGCTTTTCAACCATCTTTTTTGGGAAAAATTTTACATAAAAATAAAAGTGCTGGGCAAGGACCAAGCCATACCCAGCACAAAAGGCTTAAACAACGTTAAATTGAATTTTGTACTTATTTGGATTGAACCAACGATGCGATCCGCTCGTTGGCAATTTTGCTCCATTTATCAGCCAGTTGGTATTCGATGGTTGGCGTTAAATTGCCGGATTTGACGTTGAAAAATTCAAAGCTGGTATTTCCTTTATTGCTGCTAAAGACCAACTCAAACTTGTCAACAACTTTGCTGCTTTGGTCTTGGCCACCCACCATTCTGCTCGTCTCGTTGATCTGGCACTTTTGGATGTCTTCCAGCATGACCCATTGCGCAACAGGTGTACCATGCAGGTTGCTGACAAAAACAATGGCCTGCTTGGCTTCATCCAGCCCGATAGCGGATTTAAACCAAAGGTCATGTTGGGTAATGGTAAAATGATGATTGGTGGAGAAGTCCAAAAGGGCCTTCAAGTCTTGTTGTTTTTTCTTTTTGGCAATGTTGCTCAAAACGATAAATGGCACCACACAAAGCAAAGTGATGATGCTCCACAGCAGGATGTTTCCTAAATCCATCTTAAAAAAATTGAATGATTAACAGAAATGTACCCTACAGACATAGCAATGACTGCAGGATGTTGTGACATAAAGATTGAAAGCTGCGCGAGTTGCGCAAGATGGGAGCAATCACCAAAAACTGTGGAAAGGATAGATGATGTCGCGACTGAAAAAACGCAGCAAAAGCTTGTCTGCAAAAAAGCGGTAATGCAGAAATGCGCTTAAAAACACCTGCTCGCTGCTGCGAATGAAGGCGATAAAATCAAAAAAAGGCTGTTTGGAAAAAGAAGGAAAAACTTGTGAAACCCCACTAATTGTACTTTCAATAGGATTGCAAGGACAGAGTAGGTTCCGGCCACTGAGGGCAGTTTGAAGCCCAGTTTCGGCAACTTGAGCTGCCTGAGAAACTAACCTGGAATCCGATACCACTCTAGTGTTTGAGCCAGCAAAGCAGCCAAACAGAAGCAACAAATGAACCAAAGTGGTGATCCTCAAGAATTTTTTCACGGGGCAAAAATATAAAATATTGGATAAATCGGCGTAAAAAACCTTCAACTTCAAGAGATTGCCGAAACCGCCAGGATGACCGCTACAAAATGGCTGATGCTAGCCGCCAATACAAACAAATGCCAAACCAGGTGATGATAGGTGTATTTTTCCCAAAGGTAAAAAATGACCCCCAAGGAGTACAACACTCCACCAACCACAATCAGGATGAGCACATCTGTAGGTAAACTCACAAAAAAGGTTTTGCCCGCCGCCAACAAAATCCAACCCATCAATAGATAAATGACGGTAGACAAATAATTGAAACGATTGATAAAGAAGATTTTAAACGCCGTTCCGGCCATGGCCAATCCCCACAACACGATCAATAAAGTAATGCCTACCTGATTGAACACAAACAACAAAATGAAAGGGGTGTAACTACCTGCGATCAAAAAATAGATGCTGATGTGATCCAAGATTTGGAGCACTTTTTTGACCAAAGGTTCCTGAAAGCCATGGTACAAGGTTGAACAAGTGTACACCATCAAAAAACTGAAGGCATAAATGCTGACGCCCAGGGTAGCCACGGAACTGCCACTTTTTGCGGCCAGGACAATGAGCAAGGGAATACACACAATGCTGAATAAAATGCCAAACCCGTGGGAAACACTATTGGCAATTTCTTGTTTGAGCACTTTGCTTGGGTAGGACGAGGCATCAGTCGACATAGTGATTTTTTGAGTGTTGAAAAGCAAAGAAACGGAGCAAGGACTGGTGATATTGTGATAAGGTTGTCGGCAAAATTGATTGGAGAGGGCTTGCGGATGGCTTATTCGGTATGAAAGGCCAAAACTTAGGTTTAGAGCATACGCTTAAAAAGTCAGGGCCAAACTCCAAATGATCAACTTAGAGCTGGCCCTTGCAATAGCGTATATGTGGTTATTGCATACATGATATGGGATTAAAAAATAGGGGGATTTTTCTCGTCGTGGAGAAAGGCTTGAAGAAGTGTTCTAAGAGGGCAAATCGAAAGTTACAGTATTAGTGTCAGTGCTAAAAAATAACGTGTTAAAAGTTCCGAGAGAACCCAGCTTCGCAAACAGGGTTTTCTCGGACTTAACAAATAATCAGCGTTCTAGTAAAATTCTGAAATTCAGTTTTTACTATGATGCAATTTAGATCGGTTTGAAGGCGAAAAAAAGGACAAATTACAGCATTTTAATGCATTAAATATAGTGCTTTTTTATTGATTTTTTTCTTGTAAAAACAACAAAGACAATGATTTAGATTGGTTGAATTTTTGATTTTGCGCACCGAAAAATAATTGAGCAGAATAACTATGTCATATTCAGGTCATGAAAAGCCGAACTACTTTAGGGCGTTTACCGCAAAAACAGCTCAAAAAGGCGAGGCCAACTCTGTTTAATGAGTTGGCCTCTTACAATAGCTTATATAATGTGGTTATTGTATTATCGCAAAACACTAAAACGTTCTACCAAACTTGTCTTTTCAGTAGTCACCCGTAAGAAAAACAAACCAGACGTCAGGTTGGGTTGAATTTTGTGCTGATAAGCCCCTGCCTTTTGCGCGCCCAGATTGTGCTTTTGTATTTGCCTGCCACTCAAGTCGTAAACCAGGATGGACACTTCTTTACTATCAGTATTCAAGTTGTAATTTACATTCAACTCAGCTCGGGTAGGGTTGGGGTAAAGCCACAAGTTGTCCAATTGTGGAAGATTTGGCTCATAAATTGAACCCTCCAATGCTGCTGGTGTAACAAAAATAGCAGAGGGTGACCAAGCCGTGAATGAAAACAAACAATTGACCCGTACACTAAATTCGTATTGCGTGCCTGGCGACAAACCACCAATGGTTGTACTGCCCACAATGGTATTCAGTGGGCTGGTCCAAAATGGAGAACCTACCTGGCGGTATTGCCACCCGTAAGCTTGTGCCCCAGTGACAGTACAATTCAGTTGTACTGAGGTAGTGGTCAGGTTGCTTACTGAAAGTTGACCAATGGAAGGCTGACCACAAGCCTGGGAGGAAATAGTGGTAAAAGTTCCTGAACCAGACCAAGCGCTCCAGGCACCAATAGAGGTACATCGCACCGACACCTGAAACTCGTAAGTGGTGTTGACTGTCAAGACATTTAGACTTACGGAGCTTGTTGCCCCTGCAGCCAGGTCGATCCAACTACTGCTACCAACTATACGATACCGCCAATCGTAATTGGCCATACCTGTCAAAGCGCAATTTAAAGTGGCCGCATTGGTACCGACATTGCTGGCAGAAATTTGAGCCGTAGTTGGTGCTACACAAGCTGCAGCCAACGTGCTAAATGATTTTGAAGCAGACCAAGCTGTCCAGGTTCCTCCAGCCGTACATTGTACACTTACCTGGAATTGATAATTGCCTCCTGCACTCAACCCACTGATGTTAACACTGGCTGCACTGGTATTGGTCAGGTTGTTCCAAAGGCTGGTGCCCGCTAAACGATACCTCCAATCATAACTGACCATACCTGCCAAACTACAACTCAAGGTAGCAGTGCTGGAAGTGATACTGGTAGCGGCAATTTGGGTTGTAGTAGGCGTTGAACAAACCAGCGCCAAAGTGGTAAAAGTTTTAGAAACTGACCAGGGGCTCCAAGCTCCTCCAGCTGTACATTGCACAGCTACTTGAAACTCGTAGTTACTAGAAGCCACCAGGCTACTCAAGCTGGTACTGCTGGTACTGGTATTGGTCAAATCCGTCCAGGTACTACTGCCTACGAGGCGATAGCGCCAGTCGTAACTTACTACGCCAGGCGAGCTACAATTGAGCGTAGCAGTTGCCGCAGTAATGCCGGTAGCCGATATTTGGGTAGAACTGGGCGCATTACAAGCAGCGGCCAGGGTGGTAAAAGTTTTAGAAGCTGACCAGGGGCTCCAAGTGCCGCCAACTGTACATTGCACAGCTACCTGAAACTCGTAGTTGCTGGAGGCCGCAAGACTACTTAAGCTGGTATTGTTTGTACTCGTGTTGGTCAAATCTGTCCAGGTAATGCCGCCTACCAGCCGATAGCGCCAATCGTAACTCACTACACCGGTCACACTACAATTGAGCGTAGCTGTATTTGTCCCTAAATTGCTGGCAGAGATTTGGGCTGTAGTTGGTGCTGTACAAGCCGCTGCCGTCAAAGTGGTAAAAGGGCTTGAAGCCGACCAGGCTGTCCAGGTTCCTCCAGCCAAACACTGTAAACTTACCTGGAATTGATAATTACTGGCCAAATCCAACCCACTGATATTGACACTGCTGGTACTGGTATTGGTCAGGTTGGTCCAAAGGCTGGTACCCACTAAACGATAGCGCCAGTCGTAGCTCACTACGCCCGTCACACTACAATTCAAAGTAGCGGTAGTGGGAGCAATATTCGAAGCCGAGATTTGAGCAATAGTGGGCGTGGTACAAACAGTACTCGTGGTTGTAAAAGTTTTAGAAGCCGACCAAGTTGTCCAAGTGCCTCCTGCTGTACATTGCACCGCCCCCAGAAACTCATAATTGCTGTTAGAGGTTAAACCAGTAATGTTGATTGTGTTGGAAGCAGAAGAAGCTACATCGGTCCAAGTACTACTTCCGACCAGTCGATAGCGCCAATCATAGCCAACTAATCCATTGACGTTGATGGCCAAAGTAGCCGAATTGGCGGTAACGTTGTTGGCCAGAAGTTGAGCTGTAGTAGGTGTTGTACAAACGGAACCCGCTCCACTTAAACAAGTAGCTGCAGCTACGGTGGCACGGATGAGATCGCCTGGTTGTTGGCCAAAGCCCAGGTTGAGATCAATGCCAATCCCACCCAACAGATGGCAATAACTCATAATTGTGCCTTTAAATGGAGCTGTAGGCGCAGCCAAAGGAGGACAAGAACCCGTTCCAGTATAACCAGCGGCAGGGCCACAGCCATCCAGCGGAGTGTTGTTGCCATTCCAAGCACAGTCATGGGTGTGGGGCGAGCCCAGGTTATGCCCCATTTCGTGGGTAATCACATTGGCCGTCCAGGAATAAGTAGGAAATGCGGAGTAAGTACTGTTGACATAACTATAAGCATACCCGTAACCATTACATAAGCCAGGGCGAAAGGCAATTCCACCACCGGTCGGTTGACCCCGTGATACCAAATGGGCTATGTCGCCATTGAAGCTCGTTCGGGTATTGCGAAAGGAAGTTAAGGTATTAGAGCTGGAATTTGTAGGGTAGGAATCTGGTGTAGTCCAGGCAAAAATTTCAGAAATGACCACATTAATGCCTTCGTTTTGGTACAACAAAGCTACAATGTTGAAAATGCCATTGATAAAATTGGCTGCGCCAACGGCACCCCCTTTTTCAGTCACCAGATCGTATTCACATTCAAAATAAACCCTTACGGTCTTGTCAACAGCGGTAACCCCTCGCAACTCGCCCAATTTGTGTTCAGCTCGCTGAATTTCCTGGGAAACCTCGCTAGAGCCACAATTGAAGGACTTGTCAAAGGATAGATCATCTTCGCGGTATACGGTATAAGCATCTCGCAAACTGGTACCTTCCAGCTGGCCTAACACCCAATTTGAACTTTCTGAGAAGCCAATCATGCCCATCACTTCGTCTTTGGAAAAACTCAAGGCAACGCTGGTTTTTGCTTCATTGCGCAACACCCCACGATAGTGAATGCCTGTTTCATAAGCAATCGGGCCATTTGCGGAAGTGTTGAGTTTAAAATCAGGAGTGTGCAAGTCAATCCGGATCAAATCCATTTGAAAAACCTGCCCATTTTTGTCGCGAGGCAAGGCCAAAGACAAGGCTTCAGGACGCTGCTGGTTCAGGGCTCGCAAAGCATCTGGATTGATTTTTAGGACTGCACCTTCGGGAAGAGCTGTACGTAAAGGAAGCACATTTTCAAGTGCATCTTGGTAGGTGAAAAGTGAATAAGGGCGGAAAACCATGCCCTTTTGACGGGCTGATCGAATCTGCTCCAATACCGCATCTTGTTGCGCTTGGATTGGAGTGGTACAGAAACCTGTCAAGAGAAAAAAGTACATCAAGGTAGCTGAAATCAGCCTGAAAAAACTAGTAAACTCGCGCATAGTTATTTTGTTTGTTCACGTAAATGATAAAACCGTAAAAGTGAATGGAATTCAGGCGTTGATAGATGGGTAGGTGGTAGCTAAACGCAATTTTTTGGTTAACAATATATTATAAGTAAAATTCAAAAAAAGATCAGGGTAAACCCTAGATAAAATTTAAGGATTTTCCCCTGATTGGTGAAAGATCAGCGTTCTAGTAAACCTGGAGATCAGGTTGTCTAAAGGATGAGCAAGGTAGGGCAGTTTTTGAGCAGAAAAAAGGACAAAATGCCTGAGTTTCGTCGAACAATTTTAAGTATCGATAAGTCATTTTTTAAAAGTAAAAAATTGATTGTGAATTATTTAAGGAGATGGGATTTTTTTGAAATCGGAGTGTGAATGACTACTCCTAATCTATTTTGTAGGTCTGGTTGCCGGATGCTACAAAATAGTGATTGCTTGTGCGTGTCTACATTTTATTTATATTTACCCCTCATTAAAGCGACAACTTGTGGTGAAGTGTTGATTCGGCGTATCATACAACTATTGACTTCATTGGCATTGGTGCTTGTGATTTACGATTTTGGCTATGGTCAAGATCGTCGAGAGGAGATTTTGATTTTTAACGCTTATTTTGGACTAACCCTCACCTTTGCCGTTTTAGAGTCCTATCGCTTGTACAAGGGCCAAATTCCTTTCAACCTTTTTTATTTCATTCGTTTGGTACTGCCGTACACCGCTTTTTCGGTGATTGCCGTAGATTTGTTGTTCTGGGGTGAAAGCCTTCGAGCTGCAGTAGTGCACAATGAGGGGTGGTTTTTTGCCAATATCCTGTTGCTGGTTTTTTATGGCATGTCGAACATCGCTAGCCTCTTGTATCGACGGAATTTTTCACCCGCCGTCATTTTTGTTAGCAGCTTTATGATTGTGATCTTTTTTGGGACCCTTTTTCTAAAGCTCCCCAATGCCACCAATGCCGGGATTACCTGGTTGGACGCCATTTTTACCATCACCAGTGCAGTGAGTGTAACTGGCTTGGCGGTTGTGGATACCCCTACTACGTTTACCTTGATGGGGCAAACGGTCATCCTGGTTTGCATCCAATTGGGTGGTTTGGGGATGTTGACCTTAACCGCCTTTTTCGCTTACTTTTTTAAGGGCAAATCCTCATATGTAGAAGGGCTTTTTATCCGTGACTTTTTGAGTTCCGACCAGTTTGAAGGTTTGTTGGGACTGGCTATGAAAATTGTGTTGCTCACCCTCGGCATAGAGTTTGTTGGCGCTTTTTTCATTTTCATCAACTTGCCCGAGCAGGAATTTGATTCCTATTTTGATAAAATCTTTTTTTGTGCCTTTCACGCTGTATCCGCTTTTTGTAATGCTGGGTTCTCCACGTTGACCAATAGTTTATATGAAGCGCCTTTTCGGTTTAACTACAACATCCACCTGACCGTTGCTTTTTTGGTCATCATTGGCGGTTTGGGCTTTAGCATCATGTTCAATCTTTTTATCCTGGTCAAATACGCCGTGCTCAATTGGTACAACCATTTTGTGGTACACCTCGTAGCCTATCGAAAGGCAGTGCGGATCGCTACATTAAATACACGAGTGGTAATCTTCACCACGATAATCCTGCTCATAGTGGGGACCATTGCTTTTGGGGCATTGGAATGGAATGGCGTACTCAAAGAGCATCCCACCCTTTGGGGCAAGTTGGTGACTTCCTTTTTTGGATCGGTTACGCCGCGTACTGCCGGGTTCAATACCGTCAACATGGCTGAATTGTCTAGATCTACTATTTTGGTAACCATTCTCTTCATGTGGATTGGGGCCTCTCCGGCTTCGACTGGGGGGGGGATCAAAACCAGCACTTTTGCAGTAGCCATCATGAATATTTTTGCCGTAGTGCGCAACAAACCGCGCATCGATTATGCGGGCAGGGAAATTCCACAAGACTCCGTTAACCGCTCTTTTGCCATCATTGTGTTGTCCTGGTTCGTAATTGGATTAGGCTTTACTGTAATAGCGGAAGCTGAAGGCAACATTCCTTTTTTGTCCATCCTCTTTGAATGTGTATCGGCTTACGCCACGGTAGGTTTGAGTCTGGGCATCACGCCACAACTGTCTGATATTAGCAAAATCACATTAATTGTGGTTATGTTTGTGGGAAGAGTGGGCGCAATCACTATCTTGATTGGGCTAATCAAAGATGTAGATTGCAAGAATTACCGCTACCCACGGGAATCGGTACTGATCAATTAATGTATGAAACTTAATTTGTTGCCATTGCTGTGCAGTGGCTTACTGTGCTTGGTCGTAAACCTATTGCAGGCACAACAGACGAGTGCCTTTGACCTTTCCATAACTGGGGCTTATCAGGAGCGTGCTTTGCCAGAGATTCTGAGTGATTTGGAGTCGCGTTATCCAGTCAAGTTTTATTACATTCCTGAAAAAATTCCTTTTTATCCCATCACCATTGAGTTTAAGAGCCAACCCTTTTACCAGGTGATGAAAAAGTTGTTGGAAGGTAGTTTGTTGACCTTCACCAAATGGTCGCCCAATGAAATGGTGCTGGTGCCTGAAGACCAACGCAACCGCGCTTTTGTGGAAAGTATGATCAAAAAATGGAAAGCAGGGGAGTGGCAAGCGCCAGTTTTGTCCAGTATTGCCGAGAAAAGCTTCGATTTTGGTTCCGCAGCTACGGCACCGAGTGTAGGGAAATTAAGCATCAAAGGCCAAGTCCAGGACGACGAAAGCAATGAAGCCATCATTGGTGCGACTGTGCTCGTACGAGAAACGGGACAAGGTGAAGTCAGTGATGAAAAAGGCAATTTTCAGCTCAAACTGGCTCCTGGAAAGTACACGCTACAAATCACCTACATTAGCTACCAATCACAACTCAATTACGTGAGTTTATACGCCGACGGCGACTTGCCCGTTCGGCTAATCAGCATGCCCCAACAATTGAATGAGGTATTGATCAAAGCACAAGCAGTCGAAAAAGGAGCACAGAGTACCAACATGGGCATCGAACGCCTCAGCGCCAAATCCCTCAACGAACTGCCCACCTTGATGGGCGAAGCGGATGTAATCAAAAGCCTACAAACCCTGCCGGGGGTTACCAATGCCGGGGAGGGAGTGGCCGGATTTAATGTACGGGGTGGGAACATTGATCAAAACCTGATCATGCAAGACGATGCACCCTTGTTCAATTCTGCCCATGCCCTGGGTTTTTTCTCAATTTTTAACGCTGATGCGGTGGACCAAATCAGTCTGTACAAAGGGCACATCCCTGCGCAGTACGGCGGCAGGTTGTCTTCGGTGCTAGACGTGCAGCTCAAAGATGGCAACATGCGCAAATGGACGGGCAAGGGCAGCATTGGGTTCATCGCGAGCCGGATGGTATTGGAAGGGCCCATTAAAAAAGACAAATTATCGATCCTGATTGGTGGTCGGCAGTCGTACTTAGGGCCGACCCTTCAACAAAGCACCAGCATCACCATTAAGGACAGTAAATCTGCATTTAACGACGGCCTGCTGAAACTAACCTGGCGGGTCAATGCCAAAAATACCTTCCGTCTGATGGGATTTGCCAGCGGCGATGATTTTCGTTATGCCCAGGATTTTGGCTACAACTGGCAGAATTACCAACTGGCTGCCGCCTGGAACCGGGTGCATTCGGATCGTTTTTTTACCAAAATTCACGCCTCTTATGGCGCTTACCGGGCCGAACAAATCGACCCGGAGGGCAACGATGCCTTTGCCTTGCGCAATGGCTTGAACAACGTGAAACTGAAAATCGACAATGTGCTTTCGGCAGGTAAGGCCCACGCTGTTCGCTTTGGAGCAGAAGGCAGTCAATATTTTGCCAAACCCGAAGCACTAAGGCCACTCAGTGATATTTCGGTATTTTTGCCCGAGCAGGTTTCGAAGGACAATGGCCGGGAATTTGCGCTGTATGTGCAGGATGAGATCACGATCTCCAAGCGCATTTCCATCTCCTTGGGCTCACGCTATAGTTATTACCAAAACCTGGGGCCACGTACGGTGTGGTACTACGAGGAAGGCCAACCCCGTGAAACTTTGAGTGTTCGGGATTCCGCTGTTTTTGCACAAGGTGAGGTGATTACCTCTTACGGTGGTTTGGAGCCAAGGGCTTCAATCAAATTAGGTGTGAGTGACAATACCTCCTTCAAAATGAGCTACAACCGCTTGCGGCAATACATCCACCTGACGTCCAATACGGTAGCGCCTACACCGGTGGACGTGTGGCAAGCTTCCAATTTGTACATTCCGCCCCAAATTGCTGACCAATATTCCATCGGCTGGTTTTTGGATGCTGCGGATAAAAAATGGGAAACCTCGCTGGAGTTCTATTACAAGTCGATTTTGAATGTGCTGGAATACAAAGATTTGCCTGAACTGATCCTGAATCAACGCCTGGAAACCGAAATCCTGGCTGGAAAAGGCAAAGCATACGGGGGCGAGTTTTCGATCCGCAAAACCCAGGGCAAACTCACCGGCTGGTTCAGTTATACCTATGCGCGTTCTATGGCCAGGGTAGTCGGGCCTTCGGCGGAAGAGACGGTCAATGCCGGGCGCTGGTTCCCCGCCAATTTTGACAAACCCCACCAAGTCAACCTGATCAGTCGCCTACAAATGAACCCAACCAACAGTTTTACCTTTAATTTTACCTACAGCACTGGCCGACCCATCTCCATTCCGGTATCGAGTTATCGTTTGGGCAACGCGGCTTTTGCCAATTTTTCAGACCGCAACCAGTTCCGCATCCCGGATTACCACCGCTTGGACATCGCCTGGACGGTAGACAATCGCCAGACCCGCCTCAAAGGGATTCGGGGCAGTTTCACGGCGTCGATTTACAATGTTTACGGTCGGGCCAATCCTTTTTCCATCTTTTTCCGCCGCAATGAAGTGGGCCGTCCTTCGGCTTACCAGTTGGCGGTGGTGGGTACCGCAATTCCGGCAGTTTCGTACAATTTCACTTTTTGAAAGGCTTTGGCTAAAGCCCGATCAAGAGGGGCAATCCCGATCCACGCGCTAAAGCACGTGGCAATTCATGTCCTCTGAGCAAAATGTCGAGTAGTGTGGCCCGAATTAAAAACCTGTGTCACTGTTTGGTGGCTAATCAAAAGAACATGAGCAAGTATAAAAAATACAGTTACTTAATATTGTTGCTATTGTGCAGTGGCTGTATCAAAGAAATCAATTTTGAACTGGGCCAGCAGGAAGACCAACTGGTCATTTTTGGAACTTTGTCTGACCAGCCGGGCAAACACCTGTTTCGGGTGACCCGAACCAACCCCTTCGAACGGCAGGTTGACAGTAACCCGATCAGTGGTGCCACTTTATTTGTGCAGGACTCCAAGGCCAACAAGTACCCTTTTGTGGAACTTGATGCGGGGACTTATCAACTAAAAGATACGCTGTTTCAGGCTTTAGCCGGTGAACAGTACCAATTGGATGTAGTACTTCCGGGGGGTGAGCATTATCGTTCGGATGTAGAGGTAATGGCAACTCCCGTTCAGCTGGATCGAGCTTATCCGGGGCTTGAAGTAGAGGAGCGCTCTTATGATCAAACCTTTCAAGTATTTGCCGATGTAAAAATTCCTGCTAACCCCGATGGTGTTTATTTGCGTTGGGAGGTGTCGCGGGTATGGCGCAGAACTTCCATTGATTTTGGGGCTTTGTTCATGAATTACCTGCGTTATCCCGATTTCCCGATCTGTTACATTACCGAAGATCCCGAGCCCAATACAATCCGGATTTTTGGCACCAAACGTAAGGATGCTTTCACGTTGCGCCAGCAGGAGGTGGCCAGAGTAGAGGCAGATGTTCGGTTTTTTGAACGGAATGCCTTTGAAGTAGTCCAATATCGAATCTCGGCGCGTGCATATGACTATTGGAACGACATCAATCTGGTAGGCAATCCAAAAGGGACCATTTTTGATGTACCCCCGGCCACGGTTCGGGGAAATATTTACAATGTAGACAACCCCAAAGAGCGCATCCTGGGCTATTTTGAAGTAGCCGCGGTAGATACTGCATACACCGCCACCGAACGTGACATTTTTCGGTATTCCATCGATGATCCTTGTCGGCGGGATTTTACCAATCCGGCCTGGAGGGCTACTTTCGGATTCCACCCTGAATGCGCCGATTGTACAATAATTAAAGGGGCTTCTGAAAATGTGCCCAAATTCTGGTAATTTTGGAACTTAGTAGTGGGGCAAAAATAAATGTTCATTTTTCTTGAGCCACAGGATTAGATAAGACCCTTGAAGTGAAGCGTTTACTTATCTAATCCTGTGGCAAAATGAACATTCATTTTTTTGTCGCCCCTTAATTAGGCCGTACATGTCGAACACTAGCTCTCGGAGCAATTATCAGATGCAGCTCTGGGCACTTATCCTGGGCATCGCCTTGATGGCCATCAAATTCATCGCCTGGTGGTTTACCAATTCCAATGCCGTGCTATCGGATGCACTGGAAAGCATCATCAACGTGGTAGCCGGGGCATTTGCCTTGTACAGCCTGGGGATTGCGGCACAACCACGCGACCACAATCACCCCTACGGACATGGCAAAATTGAGTTTGTTTCCGCAGGTTTTGAAGGTGCACTGATCTTTTTAGCTGGTATTTCCATCATCGGCAAGGCCATCTATAACCTGCAATTTCCCCAACCCATTGGCGCGCTGGACATCGGGGTGATCCTGACGGTAGTAACTGGGGGATTCAATTATTTGATGGGCATTTATTTGGAAAAAAGGGGCCGCAAGGTAGAATCCACCATCATGGTCGCCAGTGGCAAACACCTTCAGAGCGACGCCTGGTCTTCGTTGGGGTTGATCATCGGGCTGGGCCTGGTATGGGCCACGGGCTGGTACGTGTTGGACAGTGTGATTGCCATCTTGTTTGCGCTGCTGATCATCTACACGGGTTATGGCCTGGTGCGCTCGGCCATGGCGGGCATCATGGATGAAACGGATACAGCCCTGGTGGCCGAAATTGTGGAGCAACTCCAAGCGCACCGCTCGCCCCACTGGATCGATATCCACAACCTGCGGGTGATCAAATATGGGGCCCACTTGCACATCGATTGCCACATGACGGTGCCCTGGTATTTCACCACCCGCGAAGCGCATCGGGAAGTGGAAGCGCTGGAGCGACTAGTCAATGACAATCGGGAAAACCCCGTGGAGTTGTTCATCCACATTGATCCCTGTATGCCCAATTCCTGCCCGCTGTGTATGAAGGAGGATTGTGCGTATCGGAAGCATGTGTTTGAAAAAAGGGTGGAATGGACGATGGAGAATGTGGTGGTGAACGAGAGGCATGGGGTGTGAGGGGGTTAATGTAAACGTAATTCTTCTAATTCAAGCTTCAAAGCAGCGACAGTGTTATAAACATCTTCTGTATCGAATCCTGGGATTTCTAAAAAAATCGATAGATTATAAATTTCTTCTTTTAGTTTCATTATTCTATGTTCGATATACTTTTCCTTGGGAAATATTTCCTCAGCTTTCATATTAA
The DNA here is from genome assembly GCF_041740695.1 of Haliscomenobacter sp. Lineage (GTDB taxonomy): Bacteria > Bacteroidota > Bacteroidia > Chitinophagales > Saprospiraceae > Haliscomenobacter. Next base: position 19,839 of record NZ_JBGSLK010000075.1, read on the forward strand.
TAAAATTTTCATAGCAAAAAATACTATGTGAATTAATATTACCAGATGCTAGAAGTTCTTTAAATTTTTTCATTAACAAATCTTTTTCATCGATTATTGATTCATCATTATATATCTCGAATCGATCTTCGTTGCTTGAATACTTTATTTTGATGAAATAGTCACTTTCTTCTCTAAAAACAAAGGAAATGGGGGATTCATTGATAAGTTCATACATCCCAATCTTTTCGCTTCTAATTATTCTTTTTATATGATTCCAATCTTCAACTCCATTAATTCTGAGTACCCCATCTTTGCATATCTTAAGATAGTTAGAGAAACACTCTTGACTTAAAAAATGCGATTGACTATTTACACTTAAATCCAGTAATAAGTGCCTTTCCGAGGTCAGGTCTAAATTATTTGTGATTTTTAGCTCAAATATGTATAAATTTGAAGGCGAGTAAAGTAGTTTTTCAATTTTTAGAGACTCAATTTTCTGAAGTAAGCTATTGAATGAGATAAACTTTTCGCCTTGTTCATATGTTGTTGAAAGAAAATAATAATAGCCAAAATCAGACGGCAACTTAAAGAAATTACAAATAAAATCTCCACTATAAGACACTGATATTGTCTTTTTAATGGGCTCTTCCAAGTAGCCAAGTGAGTTGTTTTTATCTATTGCGATAGAAAGCTCATAGCCATTTTGGTTAAATATTTTTGACTCCGATTCTGATAACTGATGAAATGGTTCAAATCTGATCTGGTATTCCCCAAGCTCATGGTATTCTCTTTCAACCCAACTTTTTCCTGTTTCATCATGATTCCAAAAATCAACTACCTCAACAAAACTTCCACCTCTATACAATATCTTCCTTTTCATATATTGATAATTTTGGAATAAATTTCATTCACCCTGAAAGAATACCTTCAAAGCTACTCAAATTTACAATTTTTGTGTTTTCAAATGCTCCAATAATCAACAAGTCCTTATCTCCCGTAATCAATAAATCAGCTTTACCGTCTTTGCACAAAGCCAACAAAAAATCATCGTTTGGATCTCTACAAACCTGTACTTCGCTATTTACTTCGATTAAATCCACTCGTCTTGATAACACTTCAAGGAATAATGCAGCCAAATCGGGTTTGACGTATTTTTGAAGATTAGGTCTTTGAGCCACCTCTTTGACTTCATTTAAAAGCTCATCGCTGGCTAAAATGGCAATTTGTTCATTGCCAATAATTGACTCTAGCCGTTGGCGTAAGGAGTAGCTGAATAAGGCACTAATCCAGAGGTTTGTATCAATAACAATTCGCATTGCTTAATCCTGTTGTGCTTTCTCCGCCCGATAGGCCTTAATTTCTACTAGAATATCTTCTTCAGTAAGTTCTTCAACATCAGGTAATTGTTGTGACAACAAACTCCATTCCTCTTGACTAGCTTGTGCCCGTAAAAAGTTAGAAAGTTCATATTTTTCTGCTACTGATAGTTGTTGCAAAAGGGCATACAACTGCTCGTCGCTGATGATTGTCTGCAAAGAAAGTGTGGTCATGTCTGCATCAATTAAAGAGGAACTTCCTCTTAAGTTTTCTCAAATTTAGCTCAGCTGCCCCAAAAAGTCAATTCTATTTTCGACAAGTGAAATTACAAGCCCCAATCCTCAGTGCATACACATTAAAATTATAAGGCTCCAAAGCCCCTTTAGGGGCGAAATATGGGTAGAAAAATGGCCGCCGGAGTCATTCAAAGCCCCTTTAGGGGCGAAACATAACCCACATTTCGCCCCTAAAGGGGCTTTGGAGAAACGGTGTACCAATCATTCTACCCACATTTCGCCCCTACGGGGCTAAGCCGTCAAAACCAAATTCCTGCTAAATTTTAATGTGTCTTCCCAGCCTTTTTTCCCCCATGCGGCAAAAAAACATACCAATCCCCGCAAATTTGCGGCAAATAATCCCTATATTTACCGCAAAACCTTCCCACTCAATGCCAAAATACATCTACGAGCACCCCAACTGGACCGATTTCTCCTGGCAGGACAAAGCCATCAATGTCGTATTTGGGGAGGTGCGGCACATGCAAGGTAAAATAATTGGGCAAATGAACGCTTTGGGCTTTTCTGCCAAGGAAGAAGCCACGCTTACCACCTTAACCTTGGATGTAGTCAAATCATCAGAAATAGAAGGCGAATTGCTCAATTATGAGCAGGTACGTTCGTCCATTGCCCGGCGTTTAGGTATCAACACCGCCGGACTGGTGCCAAGCAGCCGCCACATCGAAGGTGTAGTAGAAATGATGTTGGATGCCACTCAACGCCACTCCACGCCTTTGAGCGAAAAACGTTTGTTTGGTTGGCATGCAGCGCTTTTTCCCACCGGGTACAGCGGACCTTACGAGATAGAAGTGGGACAATACCGCAGCGGCGAGATACAAGTGGTTTCGGGCGCAATGGGTAAAGAAAAAGTGCATTACGAAGCTGTAAAGCCCGCATTGGTAAAAACGGAAATGGACAAATTTTTGGATTGGTTCAACAACGAAAACCACCTTGACCCGGTTTTAAAAGCCGCCATCGCGCACTTTTGGTTCATCATCATTCACCCCTTTGATGACGGAAACGGCAGAATTGGCAGAGCCATCACCGATCTATTGCTCGCCCGTGCGGAAGGCAGTGGAGAACGTTTTTACAGCATGTCGAGTCAAATATTGGCCGAGCGCAAACGCTATTACGAAGTATTGCAACAAGTGCAACATAGTTCAGGCGACATCACTGAATGGCTCGATTGGTTTTTGCATTGCCTCAAAAATGCACTGCTCGCCACCGAAAACACCACCCAAAAAATAGTGCGCAAAGCAGAGTTTTGGAAACTACATGAGCATACCGCCATCAACGAACGCCAACGATTGATGCTCAACAAACTCTTTGACGGTTTTGAAGGAAAACTACAAAGTTCAAAATGGGCTAAAATCGCCAAAACCTCTACCGACACTGCCTTACGGGACATCAAAGACTTGGTGGAAAAAGGCATCTTGCAACAAACCGGGGAAGGAGGACGAAACGTCAACTACGCATTGGTCGACTTTAAAATAGAATAAGCTCTCCTACTCACGATTTGGGTTCTTTTTGCCTTTAACAATGGGCAATAAAGATGAAAACCAACACCGGTCTAATTATTTCACAACCTCATCGCCTTCAATTCCTTCACTGCAAAATCCGCTGCACGAGCCGCAAGTGCCATATAAGTCAATGAAGGATTCTGGGTTGAGGTAGAAGTCATACAAGCCCCATCCGTCACAAACACATTTTTGCAGGCGTGCAACTGGTTCCAGGCATTTAGCAAGGAGGTTTTGGGGTCTTTCCCCATCCTTACGCCGCCCATTTCGTGGATATCTAGCCCAGGTGCCTGATGAGAATCCGAGGTTTTGAAATTGCGGAAGCCTGCACTTGAAAACATGGTTTCACTTTGCTCAAAAAAGTCTTTGATCATCTTTTCATCATTGTCGTCGTAATCGATCGATATCTTCAACTTTGGCATGCCAAAAGGATCGAGTTGTTGCTTGTCCAGGGCCAGGTAATTGCTCGCTTTGGGAATGGTTTCTCCCATCATCAACATGCCTACTTTCCAATTGCCCAGCTGCTTGGTCGTTATGTTCGTTTTTAAATCAACGCCGAGGCCATCTGAACTGAAGGATTGCTCGCGCTCAGCCCAGAGCACTGTGGCGTAACCGCGCAGAAAGTCCGTTTCTTGTTGGTACACGTTCCGAAATCGGGGCATGTAGCTACTGCCGGGGCGTTTGCCATCGGTAGTACGGTCCATAAAACCATCGTATTCGGCACTTACGCGGGCTCGGTAATTGTGAAAGGCGACGTATTTGCCCATCAGGCCATTGTCGTTGCCCAGGCCATTGGGAAAGCGATTAGAGGTTGAATTGAGTAAAATCAAATTGGTGTTGAATGCTGCGGCATTGACAAAAACGATGCGGGCATAAAACTCCATCATTTCCTTGGTTTCAGCATCAAAGACCCGCACGCCCTTTGCACGTTGTTTTTTTTCATCAAAAATGATGGAATGAACCACCGAATTGGGACGCAGGGTCATTTTCCCGGTTTGTGCCGCCCAGGGCAAAGTAGAGGCATTGCTGCTGAAATAGCCGCCAAAGGGGCAGCCGCGCTGACAAATGGTTCGATTCATACATTTACCCCGGCCTTGTTCCAAATGAATGGGCTGAGGTTTGGTCAAATGAGCCATTCTCGCGCTAATGACATGGCGATTGGGGTATTTTTCCACAAGCTTTTCTTTGAAATAAGTTTCCACACAGCTCATTTCAAAGGGAGGCAAAAACTCGCCATCGGGCAAGGTATCCAACCCGTCGCGATTGCCAGCAATACCTGCGAATTTTTCCACGTGACTGTACCAAGGCGCTATATCATCGTATCCAATCGGCCACGCAACGGCGAAGTTGTCCCGAGCGGGGCCTTCAAAATCGTACTTGCTCCAACGTTGGGTATGGCGGGCCCAAAGCAAGGATTTGCCGCCAACTTGATAGCCGCGAATCCAATCAAAAGGTTTGTCCTGGATGTAAGGATGCTCGGCATCTTTGACCACAAAATGAGCAGCGTCCTCCTTAAAAATGTAGCAGCGATTGGCAATTGGGTTGGCTTTTTGAACCTCCAGCGGCAATTCTCCCCGGTGCTCGAATTCCCAGGGATTCATCAGGGTGGTGGGGTAGTCCTCGATGTGTTTGACATCCCGACCCCGCTCCAAAACCAGGGTTTTTAGCCCTTTTTCACAAAGCTCCTTCGCGGCCCAACCTCCACTGATGCCCGATCCAATCACAATGGCATCGTAGGTCCGTTTTTTTGCGCTATTCATGGGACTTGGTGGTTTTCAGGGTTTCAATTTCCAGGATTTCGCCGGAGGCCTTTTTCTTGACGATGACTTTTTTATCGCCGTTGGGTAAAATTTCTTCTTTGATGAACCAGTGATCCTGGTCGTATTCCTGATAGACCGAAGGTTTGCTCAGCCCGGTCAAACCCCGCCAGATGGGTAAGTCCACGGGTTCCCATAGTTTGGTTTTGGCCGATTTGTAGGCCGCATCAATGATGGCATTGACCACGTAACCATCGTAGAAAGTTTCGCTGGGTTCCTGGCCTTTTTCAAAAGCATCGAACATGTCGATGAACATATTGGTGTAGCCCAGTTCATGGGCCTCATCGCCCACGGGGAACTGCCAACCGCTGGAGCTTTCGGCTTTTTCGACCACGTATCCACCATCTCCTGCACCGCTGGTGAACATTTCAAAGCCCGTGCGCAGCCAGGAGTTGAGCCAGATGGTTCCTTCAGTCCCCATCACTTCATCGCGCAAATCCATGCCGCCGCGAAAGGTCCAGGAAACTTCAAATTGGCCGATGGCACCGTTTTCGTATTTCACCAAACCAATGGCGTGGTCTTCTGCGTCGATGGGTTTGACCTGGGTGTCGGCCCAACACATGACTTCGACGGGTTTGACGTCTTTGCCAATGAAGTTTCTGGAAATTTCCACACAGTGACAACCCATGTCCAGGATGGCACCTCCACCGGCAAAGTTCAGGTCCCAAAACCAGTCGGAGTGTGGCCCGGGGTGCGTTTCTCTGGATTTTGCCCAGAGAATCCGACCAATTGCGCCGCTTTTTATACTGCTCAATGATTTCAAAAACTTGGGGGTATAGCACAAATCTTCGAGGTAGCCCGCAAAGATTCCGGCTTCCTCACAAGCCTGCATCATGCGCAGGGCTTCGGCGGCGTTTCGCCCCAGGGGTTTGGTGCACAACACCGCCTTTTTGTGTTTTACGCAGAGATGCACAGCTTCTTCATGTTGATAATTGGGCAAGGCAATGACTACCAAATCGGCACCCGGGTGTTGTACGGCTGCTTCCATATCGGTGAAATGGTGGGGTACGGAATAATCCGTGGCAAACCGGGCCACGGAGGCTTCACTACGCGAAAAAACGACCGTAACGTTGTCTTTGCTCCGTCTGCCGCATAAGGATTCGGCATAAAAACGCCCAATGAATCCGCCTCCCAGAATGCATATGTTGGCCATGTTGTTTATAGTTTATGGATTGTGTTTTTCAAAACTAAAAATCCGCGCTGGATTATCGATAAAGATTGCACTGAAGTAATTGCCTAAATCCCGTTGATTCAGTTGCTCGACAAAAGTAGTTAGTAAAAAATCCAAGCCTGGTTTGCCACCATACGCTCGCCAATAGGTGTTTTTGGCCGCATCCATACCTACTGTAATTTGCTCGGGATAGTCTGGTAGCAATTTTTCGAGTAAAGTATAGGTCCAGTTTTCCGCTCCGGTTTTCCAGCGAAAGGCACTGTCGTATTCTACACTCACACCCGTTTGCATCAAGGCGTGCTGGTAACCCAAATCCCGATTTTTATCCACATGCGAAAGTACAATGTGCTGGAGATTGGCACCCAGTTTGGCAAAATATTCAGCCTGGGCAAGCGCGTGTTTGCCCCCATTGGTATGGGTGAGGATTGGAGCCCCCGTAGCTAGATGGGCATTGACCACAGCCCGAAAAATTTTCTCCTGGTGAGCCGTGATCGATTCATCGCCGGTAGCCAGTTTGATCAGTCCGGCTCGATGGGGAGTACGCTCGACTATCGGTCCGTTGTAATCAAATTGATCGATTCCCAATTCAATATCAGCAATGAACAAATCGCTTAGTTGGTCTTCGGTATACGTATAGCGCCAATGACTGGCCGGGTAATACTGTTCGAGGTGGATGCCCGTTGGGACGATGAGGTTGATGCCCGTTTGGTGCGAAATTGCCGCGGACTTTATGGGGTTTCTTCCTGCGTTGGCCGGCATCGTATCCACCATGGTGGAACATCCCAGGGTTTTTAAGTCCTGCAACTCAGCGCTGATTTTTTCCACATCGTTCAATAAAAAATCCGGGTGATCCAGCGTGACGTAGTTTTCCTCAATCACCACGTGTTCATGTGAAAAAGTGATACCCATTTTTTCGCTGGGCAAATCGCCTAAGATGGTTCGAATAAATGGCATATCAGGCAAAGTTGAGTTTCCATTGGTCTTTTCCTGTAAAAGCAGGTTGATCGGGCGTTTCCAATATTGCTCTTTGCTGTAGCAAGGTTTCGCGCAACTTGGATACATCCAGCTGGCTGGCGGAACTGTCGTGATCGAGTGATTGCAGCGCGGCCAGTCCGGCGGCCTGCCCCATGGCCATGGTCTGTGCCATCGAGCGGCAAGAGGCATGCGCATCGTGCGTGGCTGAGAAGCACCTGCCTGCCACCCACACTAAATGGCTGTTTTTGGGCACAATGGTGCCATAGGAAACGCCATAAATGCCGCCTGCGGGGATGTATTGCCAGTGTGTTTCGCTTTCACCATTTTTGTCTTCGCGGTGGTCTTCAATGGGGGCACCACAAAGCAGAATCGTGTCGTTCGGAATTTGCGCAGCCATACATTCCTCCATAGTCAGGCGGTGTTCACCATAGACCCTGCGGGTTTCGCGCACCCCAATCTGGGTGGACAAGCCAATGATTTTTGCATCGCGGTATCCCGGGACTTCCTTTTGGAAAAATGCTTCAAATACAAAGGCTTGTCGGCGGCCTTCTACTTCCGCTTTGGTAAGGTCTTGCACATTGAGTGCATTCATTCCGCCTACTTTTACCGCTACAGTGGAGATACATTTGGGTATGTTCATGGCGTGTGCAGAGCCTTCTTTGCGGGGTAGGGGATGGCTGGTTTCGGCCATGATTTGAGCCAAGACTTTTTTCCCACCCGCCTTTTCAAAAGCATCCAAGTCTACGTTGGCCATGCGGAAGGTGGTGGTCATGCTTTGGGCGGGCTCCTGTTCTCCGGCGATTTCGTAGTCAAAACCGGACAGGTGGCAAAAATCAGCATCGCCCGAGGCGTCAATGATGCGTTGGGGGCTTACTTTCCAAAAGCCGGATTTGTTCCAAAAGATACATTCGTAACGCCCGTCGGGCAAGGGGTTGACGTCGATTAGGGTAGTATGCAGCAAAAAGTCGACTCCAGCTTGGAGCAGGAGCGTGTCCCACACGTTTTTAAGGCGTTCGGGGTTGTAGTTCACCCCGGTACCCGCTCCGTAAGTATTGGGGCGCAGAAAAATTTCTCCGTGATCATCGAGGGTATTGACCACCACATCTGGCCAGCCGCCGACTATCTTTTTTGGCGTTTCACTAGGCGTAAAAAATCCGTAAAAAGTATCCAGCATTTGGGTAGATGAACCACCTAAAAACCCATAACGTTCCACCAGCAACACGCGGTACTTGGAAGAAGCGGCGGCCAATGCGGCGACACAACCGGCCGAGCCTGCGCCCACCACGAGAATATCGACCACTTCAATGGTTTTCAGGTTTTTGTACATGACCACTATAGATTTTGCTCGGAAACGTAGCTGGGAATCCCCACTTTTTTGTACATCCGCGAAATGCGGTGGGCATGCTCGTCGTAAGCTGCTTGAAACAACTCGGTGGCACGTTCGGCACCAATTACAGCCCCAGCAGTCAATACTTTGGGCGGGTGGCCGGCTTGGGTCAGCAAATTGGCCAACTCGGCTTTGATGCAATTGATGAGCATACAAGAACCCACCGTAGAGCCTGGCGCCACAGGGGTATCCAGGTTTTCAATGTGTACCATCGCATCGCCGACTGGTGCGCCCGAATCGAGTACAATGTCGCAAAAGTCTTGCAGTTTGCGGCCATCCTGGCGTTTGCTGGTGCTAGCCTCGGAATGCAGTTTGGAAATGATGCCCACCGTTTTGATGCCTTTTTGTTGAAACAACTCGGCCATTTCGATGGGTACTACATTGCAACCAGAGGAAGAGATGATCAGCGCAGAATCTACGTCAGACAGGTCGAAATTCCGCAAAATTTGAGTGGCGAGTCCGGGTATATTTTCCAAAAACATCGCCTGACGTTGTCCATTGGCGCCCACCACGAGGTTGTGAAAGGTCAGCGACAATTCTACGATGGGGTTAAAGCCCGGAAAGGAACCGTAACGGGGCCACATTTCCTCTACCATGATTCGGCTGTGGCCACTGCCAAATACATGGACCATGCGGCCAGCGAGGATGGAGTTGGCAAAAATGGCGGCTACTCGCTGGATTTTTGCTTCTTGCTGGGCTACAGTTTCCAGTAGGCCTTGGCATTTTTGGAGGTAGGTTTGTGTATAAGACATAGGATCTTGCGATTCTGTTGAGTTGAATTATTTTGTAAATGCACCCGCCTTTGGCGGGATTATGGCTAAAATGGTTACAAAGGCTCCGTACTAGTGGATATTTTTGTTTATCGGAATCGGAGGACATGAATTGCCTCCAGCTTCAGCTGGTGTATCGGGGCATCCTTTTTGATGGGGCTTTAGCCTAAGCTCAAATTTGTGAATAGGGCTAAAGCCCAAAACTAGAGCTCACTGCTTATCCACCAGCTAAAGCTGGAGGCAATTCATGTCCTCCGAGCAAAATATCCACTAGTATTGCCCCTCCGAGACCTCCCAACCACCATCCACATACAAAGTTTGTCCCGTAGTGAATTTGGAAGCATCCGACATGAAGTAGATAGCCGCACCATCCAAATCTTCGGGCCTGCCATTGCGGCCACCATCCAGGGGCTGTTTGGTTTTGACAAAACTCAGGATGGTCTCATCTTTGCTGGCCCGCTCCGACATGGGGGTTTCAACCAATGCTGGTGCCAGGAGATTGACTCGGATGTTGTCGGCAGCATAATACGCCGCAATGGATTTGGTAAACCCGATCACCGCTGATTTTGTCGCTGCGTAGGCGTGGGTTACAAAAAATTTGGGTGAAGGTGAAAAACCTAGTACGGAACCCATATTCAGGATTGTCCCGGCTTTGCCCAAAGCCCGGAATCTGCGAATGGCGGCCTGGTTGGAGAGCATCAGGCTGGTGAGGTTCAGTTCGAAGGTTTTGTTCCAACCTTCCAGGCTGAGTTCGTGCAGCGGGCCATCGCCAAACTTACGCCCACTGCCACCCGCTACGTGGTACAAGCCATCAAAATCCCCAAAAGCTTCGAGGCACAAATCGATGGCCTTTTCGGCAGTGGCAGGGTTAGTGGCATCTGCGGCCATCACGGCGGCTTTATCGCCCAATAATGCTTGAGCTGCCTGGCCACTTTCCGGGTTTCTGCCCACCAAAACCACCTGTGCTCCTGCTTGGACAAAGGCTTTGGCAGCTGAAAGCCCAATACCCGTGGTTCCTCCGATGATGATAATTTTTTTATCCTTTAGCATAGTCTGGTCAGCATAAATTTTCTTCATTAAGTCAGGTTAAATCACCGCTAGTCGAGGCTATAGGTGATGTATCCGCCCTTGTATCCTTTACCAGGGTTGGGGCTGACGGCAATCGTGACGTATTGCTTTTGGCCGATGGCATACGTCGAAGGAATGGCGGTGCCGTTGCCCGGCAGTTGGGTTTCCCAAACGATTTTACCGTTTGCCTGGTCAAAAGCCCGAAACATTCCATCAGCGGTAGCACCAATGAAGATTAGTCCTCCGGCTGTTGCAATGCACCCGCCCCGGCTGAACATCCCGGACTGTTTGATGCCCATTTTGGCCAGTTTGGGGTCTTCTCCCAGAGGGACTTGCCAGAGGATTTCGCCCTGATTGAGGTCGATGGCATTGAGCGTACCGTAGGGTGGTTTGATGGCGGAAAAGCCCCATTTGTCCTGATAAAAATTGTACCCCGAAAAGCCATAGGGCTCAGTACTAGCGGATTCCAATCCAGTACCTCCATTTTTGGTATCCATTGGCGTTCCTTTTAGGTAGGCAACGATCGCATTGATTTGCACGGGTGGCAAATGTTTGAACGAGGGCATCGGTTCGGCTCCTTTTCTGATGATGTTTTCGAGTTTTTTGGCCGAATACAGATTGACTTTTGCACTGATGTCAGGGCCAGCCCCTGCGCCTTTTTTATCCACACCGTGGCAACTGCTGCAATACAGTTTGAATAAGTTTTCGCCAGTTTTGTCGTTATTCGCGCTCAAACTCTTCATCTCTTGTAGCTTTAAAAACCAGGGCAAATCAACCGAGTTGACAAACATTACCCCAGATTGGGGGTTCACAGCAGCCCCGCCCCAATTGGAGCCCCCATTCGCCGAGGGGACAATTATTGAACCCCTCAGGTTCGGTGGTTCATAAATCCCCGTATTGTATTGTTGGCTAGCGATTTGATCCTTGATGTATTGTTCTGATTCCGGGCTAATGGTGCTGTAATATTCTTTTTTGAAACCCTGACGGGCAAAAGGAGCGGGTTTGACCGGGATGGGTTGAGTTGGCCAGGGCTTTTCACCGGGCATCTCACTTTTGGTTGGTACAGGCACCTCTTCAATGGGAAAGATGGGCACTCCGGTATCCCGATTGAAAACATATACGTAGCCCATTTTCGTCGCCAATGCTACGACATCCACTTTTTTGCCGTCTTGTTCAATGGTCACCAGATTGGGTGGTGAGCCATTGTCGCGGTCCCACAAATCGTGGTGGGTGGTTTGAAAATGCCAGATTCTTTTGCCCGTTTTGGCATCCAGTGCCAATAAACAATTGGCGAAAAGGTTTTGTCCTTCGCGATCCGCGCCATAAAAATCAAAGGAAGGGGAGGCGGTAGGTACATACACGATGCCTCTTTTTTCATCCAGAGCCATCCCGCCCCAACAATTGGCCCCGCCGTTTTTGTCGCGGGCCCCGGCAGGCCAGGTATCGGCACCATATTCCCCTGCTTTGGGGATGGTATAAAAAGTCCACACCAACTTACCTGTATTCACGTTGAAAGCGCGGATATCTCCAGATGTTGAAGGCAATTCATCGGGCACTTTACAACCAATGATGTACAGGTCTTTGTAAATCACGCCAGGGGCATTGCTGCTGATGGCCACCTCGTTGCGCCGGTCCTTACTTACACTAAGGCCGGTGTAAAAGTCAACTCTCCCGTTTTTGCCAAAACCAGGTATTGGCTTCCCCGTTGAGGCGTCAATCGAATAAAGGGTTGATCCTGAAACGAATAAAATGGCGTCAGGTTTGCCTTTGCTGCCGTGGCGGTAAGCTATTCCTTTGGTCCAATTGGAGATGTCCGAGGGATCGGGTTCAAATTCCCAGATCAATTTTCCATTGCTGGCATCCAGGGCGACCAGTTTTTTGGAGGGCATCAAGGCGATCATTCTGCCATTGATGACCAAGGGATTTAAATAGATACTTGACCCATCGGCAGATTCCTGATGGTGCCAAACCTCTTTTAATTGTTGAACATTTTTGAGATTAATGGCGTCAAGCGGTGAAAACTTGCTTTGGCTCGGGTCGTAGCCGAAATGAGCCCAGTCTCCTCCATTGACTGGCGGGTCAGGCTGTTGGGGCACATTACCGTGCCATAGGGCGAGGAGTGGCAGAAAAAAAAGGAGAAATGGTAGTTTTTTCATCGGTGTCTTGCTGAATTTTGATGTAGGATTTAGTCAAAATAATACCAATGTGTTGGGGTAAAATTAATAGTTACACAAAAAAACAACTCCTCTTGTTATCTTGCCACTACAAACAAACTTTTAACGATACTATTTTGACCAAAATAAAGTTAAACAAAAACGCCCTTTTTCAGAAGCTTCCCCTTTCTACGGGAAGTTCATTCATCGTGAATCGATACGAGTCGCCGTACTTCGAAACGCCTTGGCATTTTCATGAAGAATACGAACTGGTCTATTGTGAGCGGGGCTTTGGCATGAAATTTATTGGCAACAGTTTTTCCAGCTATCAGGAAGGCGAAATTGCGTTGATTGGCAAAAATGTCCCTCACTTGTTCAAGGCCGATGATTCCTTTTATCAAGCTGACTCAAGTGTCAAGCCCAGCTCTGTTGTCGTGCAGTTTTTGGAAAGCTTTTTGGGCAAACATTTTTTCAATTGTGCGGAAATGACCGAAATGAAACAAGTCTTGGCCCTATCGATGAATGGCATCATGGTTTTAGGCGAAACGCGCCGGAAGATCAAAGACCTTATGTACGAGATGCTGGAGACTGGGAAAATTGGGCGTTTGAAGGGTTTGATCGAAATTTTTGGCCTACTGTCTACCTCCACCGAATTGCAACCCCTTTCCATCAATACCATCAGCGGCATCAATGTCAAAGACAGCCTAAAAATGCACAAGGTGCTGGAATACGCCCTGCTGCACTACAAAAACGACATCACCATCCACGCTGCTGCCAAATTGGTCAACTTGTCGGAATCGGCCTTTTGTCGGTATTTCAAATCGCGCACGCAGAAATCCTTCCTCAGCTTTGTCATCGAAATGCGCCTGAATGAGAGTTGCCGTTTGTTGAAAGAAACCGACCAGTCAATTCTCGAGATTTGTTACGAATCGGGCTTTAAAAACCTGTCGAATTTCAATCGCTTGTTCCGCAAGCAGTTTCAGGAAAGTCCAGTGGAGTATCGAAAGAAAATGGAGGGCTGAGGTGTACAAAAGGCCCTGTTAAATTACATCCTGGTCATCCCTTGATTAATTTTTCCGCAAAAAAAATCGGAAAAGCCTTGATTAGCAAATATAACAATGTTATATTTGCGGTCTAGTACTTAATTTGTCAAAATGAAATTTACTCGCGAGGAGATTCTTGATAAGACCATTCAGTATGCCACCAAAAATGGCTGGAATAAGACTTCTGTGAGAGAGATTTCAAAAGAAATTGGTTACAGCACCATTAAGATTTATTCTGAGTTTGGCGACAAGGATAAGCTCCTTCAAGAAATTCAAAAAAGAGGTTTTCGATTGCTCACAGATGAATACATAAAAGCTTCTACATCAAAAGAGAATGCAGAAGAACAGTTGGTTGAAATTTGCCTGGCTCACTATCGTTTTGCTTTAAAGCATTCCAGGTATTACGAACTTATGTTTACGCACAATGATGCACTTTGCAAAAGCATTTCGCCTAATGTGTTGACTCAAGCTGCTGAACCCGTTCGCAAAGTTATAGACCAAATAAACCCCAGTAAAAGTTTAACCAATTTTCTACATTGGTTTAGTTTGGTACATGGCTTTTATGAAGTCACCCATCAAAATTTATCCAAAAAGGGGAATGAGGCGGAAAAACTTTTGGAAGAGATCATCCGGGATTTCATAAAAGGCATCCAATAATTTTTTTAACCTAAAATATAACGATGTTATATTTTAAATTCATTCAAATTCCAACAACTATCATTTAGCAACTAGAAAACAAGTTTAACATGAAAGCAGTGATAATCAACAAGTATGGCGCCACTAATGAACTGAAATTAGTAGAGTTGCCGCAACCTAGCATTAAACCAAACGAGGTTTTGGTGAAAAACCATTACACCTCAGTAAATCCTTGGGACTATAAAGTTCGAAATGGAAGCATGAAAATTATTACGGGAAACAAATTTCCCAAAATACTGGGGACAGAAAGTGCCGGGGTTATTGAACAAGTTGGCCATAAGGTAAAGGACTTTAAAAAGGGTGATCGGGTAATCGCAATTGCTGGAATAAAAATTGGAACTTATGCAGAATTCGTAGCTATTCCAGAATCTTCCGTGGCAAAACTACCAGACAATGTGTCTTTCGGAGAAGGGGCAACCTTGCCAGTTGTTGCATCTACTGCCTTTAATGCTTTACATGTATTAGGAAAAATTAAAAAAGGGGATGAAGTATTAATTAATGGCGCTTACGGTGGGGTGGGGATTGCCGCAGTTCAATTGGCAAAATTGGCAGGCGCAAACGTTACGGCCATTTGTAGCACACAAAACATAAAAAATGTAGAGGCATTAGGCGCTAATAAGGTTATTGATTATACCAAAGAAAATGTTTACTCAACTAACCAACAATTTGATATTGTATTTGATACCGTAAGCAATTTAGATTTTAACAAGATCAAAGCTATCCTTAAAAAGCATGGCGTAATGATCAACACGTTGCCAACTCCTAAAGCAATGCTTACGCAACTGATCACTTCATTTAGTGCTAAAAAATTCAAAAGTATCAACAACAACCCAACTCCTGAAAACATTGCGCTTTTAGCAAAATTAGTCGCCGAAAAAAAACTTCGAGTCATTGTTGATAGAGAATATACACTTGACCAACTATCAGAAGCTCATCAGTACAGCGAAACAGGTAAAGCAAAAGGAAAAATATTGGTGAAAATCTGACCAGCAGATTCTACATCCAAATTCAGCTACACGGCTTCGGTCTTCTTAACCCAGATCAATGCGCAGGAGCCAGGGTTCCCCGATCTTTGTAGTGTTCAAAACAACCATTTAAAACATTTACAAGATGAAAAAGGAAATCCTGATGTTCGCATTTGCTATTGCAGTATTTGTGGCCAATGCGCAAGAAAAAAAACTCCCGGTATATGGTGAGTTTGGGCTGGGTTTTGGCCAGACCTTATTTATGGGTGAGACCAAAAATCAAGTCCTCACTGCTCTTGGTGGCACCTTCGATCCGGGCGTTACCGGCAATTTATCCATGGCGTTTTATTATGCACCAGAAAAATGGAATGGACTAGGGCTAGGTTCAAGGATCAAAGGTTCAGCCGCGGGCAGTGTAATTGGCGATTTTGGGGACAGCTATTTTTTCAATTACTACAATTTATCCTTTTCGGCCAAGTATTACGCATTCAGTGGTCAATTCAACCGGGGATTTTACGCTCGGGGAGGCATTGGATTTGGGCAGTTGACGACCAAACGGGCCAATGAAGTGACCAACAATTATGTCCATCAATTTGCCGTTGGCTCCACTTTGACGGGGAGCATTGGCTATTCATTTCCTTTCAATAAATCCGCCATCAGTATAGAAGCTGAATTTGAAAGCTCTTCAAGGAGCGGCACCATCAATGGGGTTGGAGAACAGAGCATCCGCAGTGGTCAAGCAGGTTTTAATCTCATTTATTCCTTTTAAGTGATGGGGCAGTATCCTGCTGCACTACAAAAATGGTAAGTTCCAAAGGCTATCATATATGTCATGATACAACTTAAGTACCAGCTCACAATTAATCAATGTTATTTGAGGGGCAAATAAACATCATTAATTATGATCTGGTACTTATCAGAAATTGGTTGACTTGCCACTTAGTCCATATTGCGAAAAATCTTCCCCCCCTTTCGCCAAGCGCTTAAAAACAACCAGCCAAACAGCGCCGCCGCTCCATAAGCCCAGCGTGCCGAATTGTGCTCTCCACTCTTCAAAAACCATTGAGCCAACACCACCGCTGCCAAGGCCAACAAGGCCATCAACCACTGCCGGGCTGCCAAATACAACAACTTTGCCCCATCCCGAATATCCGGTGTACGCACCTCCAATTGCCCTTTGTTCGCTTTTTGTAAGGTTTTGCGCAGCTCATCGGGCAGGGCCAGCAGATTGACCAGGGTGCCTTGCAGTAGGTTGCGGACAAAGCCAAACCAACCGCCTTGCTGGTCTTTTACCAACTCCGTGGCATAGGGTCGCACAACTTCCAATGGATTGAGCTTAGGATCCAGGGTATTGCAAATGCCCAACAACAAGGTCAAAGCCCGATTGAGCAAAATCCAGTCTTTCGGCACCGTTACCGTCCCAGTGATGCCGCTGATGCCAATGTCCTGGATCAGAGCAACCATGCTGTTGTTGAAGGGATTAACCTGGATGTCTTTGAAGTTCAAACCTTCCAACTTGACTTCGTTTTGTAGGAAATTGCGCATGGCCTCGACCATTTTTTCGGCCATTTGTTCCGCTTCACGGCCATCGGCCAAGAAACCCATCAGGCGGATCGCTTCGATGATTCCCTGGGTGTCGTTTTTTACAGCGGATTCGATTAGTTTGGGGATACCTTCTTTGAGGGCAGGGCTGAGTTGTCCAGTAGCACCAAAATCGAGTAAAACCAGGGTGCCGTCTTTTTGCACCAAAATATTCCCCGGGTGGGGATCGGCGTGGTAAAAGCCATCCTTGAGCACCATTTTGCTGTAAGCCCGCAATAGGATACTGGCCAGCGCCCGGCGATCCAGTTTCCAGGCGTCGATTTGTTCCAGATTGGAAATTTTGACCCCATCGTGCCAGGTGCTGGTCATGACCCGGGTCGCGGAATAAGTGGGATGAATTTGGGGAATGTTCAAGCCCACTTCGTCCAACAAATTGAGCCGGATTTTTTCCATGGATAGCGCCTCTTTTCTGAAATCCAGTTCTTCCTCAATCATCAACTTGACCTGGGTGTACACATAATCCATACCCTGGATGTTGTAAAACCAGGCGCTAACTTGAATCAAACGGCGGATGATTTCCAGGTCGATGCGGGCCGTAGCTTCGATGCCCATGTGTTGGACTTTGACCACCACTTCGGTGCCGTCGGGGAGTTGGGCGCGGTGAGCCTGACCAATGGAGGCTGCCGCCAGTGGCTCAGCATCAAAGCGAGTGAACAGCTCTTCGGGGTACTTTCCCAGCTCGCTGCGCACGCGCTCGCGTACTTGCTCATAGGGGCGGGCGGGGATTTTGTCCTGCAATTCCTCCAGCGGTTTTTGAAAAGTCTCTGGTAAAAAATTGCTGAGGATGGACAACATCTGCCCAATTTTGATGAACAGCCCATCGAGCTCCAAAATGGCTCGTTTGACCCGCTCTGCATTGCGGATGTGCAGCTTTTCAATGCGCAGGTCGTAATAACGCTGCCCAAACAAACGCTTGCCCAGAAACAAACCCGCATAACTCAGCATGACCTGCAGGGCAGTGCGGTAGGCTTTGCGGAAACGTTGACCGCCAGTGAGGACTTTTCGAGAGGGCATTTGATAAGATTTAGGGAGGTTGAGGGAAGTTGAGAAGGTTGAGGAAGGTTGAGGCTCCGCGAGCGATTTTGACAATTTCCTTGTCTAAGTCGCTCGCGGAGCCTCAACCTTCTCAACTTCACTCAACCTTCTCAACCTCCTACAGACACTTTATTTCAATGTCCCGTTGCCTTTCCAAATTTTTTGGAAAAACTGCACGTGATCCGGCAGCGCATTTTGCCAATATTCCCAGGTATGGGCGCCGGGGCGCTCGGTGTATTCGTGAGGGGTTTTATTGTACAAGAGGCGGCGGTGCAATTCCCGATTGGGGCTGATCAGGAAGTCGTCTACGCCACAATCGAACTTGATGGGGAGGCCGTTGGTTTTTATTTTTTCAGCCATGTTCACCACTGAATTGTTGTAGTAAAAAGCCGGATTTTCCGCTTTGGGCGGCCACACGTTGACCTGGCGGTCGGCAATGGCTTTGCGGCGTTCGGGGGTAACGTCCCATTGGTCGGTGTTGATGTCCAGTGCCCCACTCATGCTGCCCACGGCGCAAAAGAGCTGGGGATTGCGGGTGGCGAGGTACAAGGCGCCGTGCCCACCCATGCTCAAGCCACAAATGACCCGGCCAGTTTTCTCCTTGATGCTGCGGTAAGTGCCGTCCACCTTGGTGACAACTTCTTTGGTGATGAAACTTTCATACTGGCTGGCCGGATTGATCGGACTATCCAGGTAATAGCCACCTGCGCCACCTTCGGGCAGTACGATGATCAGGTTGTATTCATCTGCAATGCGGTGTACCAGGTTTTTGTCGGGTGGGGCCATCAACCAATCGCTGAATTTGCCATTGCCCCCGTGCAACAAATACAAGGTTGGATAAGTAGCTTGTCCACTTTGATAACCTTTGGGGGTGACCACCGCGATTTTGACTTTGCGCTGCAAAAAAGTGCTGGTGATCTCAACGGTGTCAACCTTCGCAGCATGAATGCACAGGCTGAAACTGATGCAGCAAATGGAAAGCAAGAGTTGTTTGAACATGGTAAGTAAGCTTTGTTTAAAGGTAGTTTTTAAAGTTGAACTTCCGGTTTTTGTCGTCCTTTTTCCCCCACAATCACCTGCACCGCCAGCATGCTCAAAATCACGAGCCCGCCCAAAATGGTCCACATCCCCGGCTTTTCTCCGTACCCAATAAAAACCCAAATGGGATTCAATATCGGCTCCATCATGGCCAGCAGCACACTCTCGATGGCCAGGGTGCGTTTGAGCCCGTAGTTGAATAACATGTAACCCACCCCGATTTGAATAACGCCCAGAATGAAAAATAAAGTCCAGTGCTCCAACGTAGGGGTAGCCGATTGTAAAAACCAGGGCAAACAGATCAGCGCAATGAAGATGTTCCCCCAAAACAAACCCGCGTCGTAATGCTCCTTCTGGTTAAAACGTTGAGTGATCATCATGGCAGCCAATAGTAGACCGGATAGGAGCGCTATCAGATTGCCTTTTAGATTGCCTCCACCCAAATCTTCCGCAAAAAAGAGCAACATGCCCACAAAACAAACTACCACTGTAATGATGTTCAGCCGGGTCAGTTTGAATTTGAACAAGATGGGTTCCAGTAAAAACACGTAAATCGGCGCAGTGTATTGCAACAAAACGGCATTGGCGGCTGTGGTGGTTTTGGTGGCGACCACAAAGCAAATTGCTAGCCCAGCGTATTGCAAACCAACAGCACCGATGATCGGCGTCAGGGTCAGTGCCCGCTGCCGGAAGAAAGCCAAAAAGGTCAACGCCGCAAAAATCGAGCGGTAAAACAGGATAGTATATGGATCGTAAGGCAGCAATTTGATGCACAAACCTCCCGTGCTCCAGACGGTCGCCCCGAGTAGCACGGCCAGGATGCCGAGGGTGTGTTGGTTTTTCATATTGGTTGAAAAGTTGAAGGGTTGATGCCTGGGCTACGCTCGGCAACCGGTTGCCGAGC
>NZ_JBGSLK010000076.1:0-49199 GCF_041740695.1 Haliscomenobacter sp.
AACATTCGTCATTCACCAAAGAATTGTTGGTGGTTATAGCGAGCGGGTTCCACCTCTTCCCATTCCGAACAGAGAAGTTAAGCCGCTCAGCGCTGATGGTACTGCCCTTGGGTGGGAGAGTAGGTCGCTGCCAACTCAATAAACACACACAATATAAAGCCTCATCTGGTAACCCAGGTGGGGCTTTCGTGTGTCTGGGCCAGAACAAAACCCAACACACAACCCGACCTGAAAAACACCATTTCAATTCGGAACGCAGGGCGTCCCGAATGCAATGCAGGCCAGATATATGGGGCCCTGCTCCTCTACCACAATGTAACCTGTCTAACCACGGAGTGGTTCAATTCAGAATAGCCGCAGTCGTCTGCGGTAAAAAGTCGGAGCGAGGTGTCTCAACCACGGCAGTGGTTGAACTGACCACTGCGAATGGTTCAACCGCTACCGCGGTTGGGAAACAAACCTGGGCCCGAAAATTCCCCGGACGACCGGGGCTATTCTAAATTCAATCGCTCCGCGATTGGTAGGATGTTGAAATAGAGGGGATAGGTTCAAGTTAGCAATCAAGAAAGCCACTACATTTATCTGTAATTGCAGTAGTTTTTTAAAAACGATCACCTTTGTCAAAGCGGGAAATAGTCGATTAATTGAGTTCTATTCATAAAACTTCATAACTAACGACCAATCAAAACTCAATTGATTAGTCGTTAGTTATGTTTACTTAAGCGTGTTGTACCTAAATCCCTAACACCTTCCGGTTAAACGCCTCATCCGATCCTGCACCCGCAAAATCATCAAATGCCTTCTCCGTCACCTGAATGATGTGGTCGGCGATGAATTGCGCACCTTCTTCAGCCCCTTGTTCCGGGCTCTTGATGCAACATTCCCATTCCAATACCGCCCAGCCATCGTAATCGTATTGCGACAATTTGCTGAAGATGGCCCCAAAGTCGACTTGCCCGTCGCCCAATGAGCGGAAACGCCCAGCGCGGTTCACCCAACCCTGGAAGCCGCTGTACACCCCTTGAGAACCACTAGGATTAAACTCGGCATCTTTCACATGGAACGCCTTGATGCGGTCGTGGTAAAGGTCGATAAAGGCTACGTAATCCAGGCATTGCAGCACAAAGTGGCTGGGGTCGTAGTTGATATTGGCGCGAGGGTGGCCACCGAGGTAATCTACAAACATCTCGAAGGTTACCCCATCGTGCAAGTCTTCTCCTGGATGCAACTCGTAACAGGCATCCACCCCATTGTCTTCAAACACATCCAGGATTGGTTTCCAACGCGCAGCCAATTCTTTGAAGCCCGTTTCTACCAATCCAGCTGGCCGTTGAGGCCAAGGGTAAAGGAAGGGCCACAATAAGGCACCGGAGAAAGTAACGTGTGAGGTCAAACCCAGGTTTTTGCTCGCCTGTGCGCCCCATTTCAATTGCTGCACCGCCCATTCGGTGCGGGCTTTGGGATTGCCGTGTACTTCTGCTGGTGCAAAACCATCAAACATGGCGTCGTAAGCGGGGTGTACTGCGACCAGTTGACCTTGCAAGTGTGTCGACAATTCGGTGATGGACAAGCCGTAATCGTCAATTTTACCCACCAACTCATCACAATAGCTTTTGCTTTCGGCGGCTTTTTTGAGGTCGATCAAACGACTATCCCAAGTTGGAATTTGAATGCCTTCGTAGCCCAGGCCTGCGGCCCACTGGCATACACTGTCCAGGCTATTGAATGGGGCTTCATCGCCCATGAACTGCGCCAGAAAAATGGCGGGCCCTTGTATCGTTTTCATGTCTGTTATAGGTTTTTTTATCTGGCTATATCGTAAAGTCCCCAGCGATCTGGGTCTACTTCGGGTTTGTCTCCCGGGTTGAAAGATAAGGTAATGGTTTCTTTACCCAAATCAAGGCGCTGAATTTTCCCATTAATTTTTATTTCAACGGGGAAAGAGAAGGGCAAATTCTGGGGCGTTTCCCAGTGCAAGCTGATCTGCTGGCCTTCTACCTTAGTGACCAGTTTGGGCAATTGTGCTTGACGGAGGTATACATCAAAAAACCAACCCAGTGCTTTGCCACTTTCCTGCTCACAAATCAGTTGAAAGTCGGCAGTGGTTACAAAATGGCACTGGCGGCCATCTTTGATTTTTTCTGCTTCAGGCGTATCGTAACATAGGCGGCGCATGGATTTGAGTAAAGCTTCTTTGCCAATCACTGCACGCAGGGCGTGCAAAATCCAGGCACCTTTGGTATAGATTGGTGCGCGGTAAATTTGTTTGGAACTTTGGGAAGCCAAAGGAGCAACTGCCAGGTTGTTGGGAAAACGCCGCGAAGCATTCATATAATCGTGGTAACCCGCCAATCCTTTCAGCTCCTCCAGGTACAAGGCCTGCATGTAAGTGCAAAAACCTTCGTGGATCCACATGTCTTTCCAATCGTAATTGGTAACGAGGTTACCCCACCATTCATGCCCAAATTCATGGTGGTGCAGGGCATCGAAGCCCCAGTCTTTACCCCCGGTCATACTCCCATTGTTGAAGTTGGCACCATATGCAATGATGCTTTGGTGCTCCATGCCCAGGTGTGGGGTTTGAGCCACGCCATATTTGTCAATGCGGAAAGGGTAGGGGCCCAACATTTTTTCGTAAAACTTGATGTGCTCAAAAATCTCGGTAAAGAGTTTTTTTCCCTTCTCATAATCATCCGGCAACACATAAAACACCACCGGGAAAGTTTCTCCAGTCACACTTTTATATGGCCCTTCGATGCTGCGGTAAGGCGCGAGATTGAGCGCTACGTTGTAAATGTTGATGGGGGTAGAGATGTACCAGTGGAAGGTTTGGGTGCCATCTTTGTGTTTGCTGGTACTGCGCAAACGGCCATTGCAGGCAGCCACCAAGGGTTCGGGTACCCGCACGTTGAAGGCCATTGAATCCGGCTCATCGGATACGTGGTCTTTGCAGGGCCACCAGAGGTCGGCCCCTTCGCCCTGGCAAGTGGTGGTGATCCAGGGTGCGCCAGCTTTGGTAGTTGCCCAGGTGAAGCCACCATCCCAAGGGGCACGAGCGGCCACGCGGGGTTTGCCGCCATAAAGAATGCGGACCTGGACTTGTTCGCCCGCCTGGCGGGTAAAGCCAAGGTCGATCCAGATTTGGCCAACTTTGCGTACAAAAGGTGCAACAACCGGCTTTTTCGGATTGGATAAATCCCAGATTTCCTTAACGCTCAACAAGGTATCCAAATCCAGTACCAATCGATTCATGGGCTGAACTACTTTGGCGCGAACGATGACCTGACCGTCAATTTCGCGGGTGTCGGGTTTGATGCTCACACTGAGGTCGTAAAAAGTGACGTCGTAGGCGGATTGTTCAGGGCTGAGCGGGCCACCGGAGTCGAGGATGGAAGTTTGGGCGGAAATAGCAGAATAAACCAGCAGGACGATGCTGATGAAAAAGAATTTAATGTGATTCATGTTTTTGGATTAGCCGATAGAGCAAAAGTTGTCGACCAAATATTCACCAAGATCGAAACTGTTCTATACAAAAATACGTTTTTTAAGCGAAAGAAGTATTTTTGTTCAGCAACCATCTGCAGCGACAGCGATATCTGCTCGGCAGCCCCCATTCTAGCCGACTTTCAAATCCCTGCACATCAAGTATTTGGAAAATAACTCATGCTCGACAACATCATCGTCAAACTCCTGCTCGCACCATTGTCCCTCTTGTATGGCATTGGCATCAGTGTACGCAACAGTTTTTACAACTCTGGACTGATTCGTTCGGTCAAGTTTAACCTGCCCGTCATTTCGGTTGGCAACCTATCCGTAGGTGGAGCTGGCAAGACCCCACATATTGAATACCTCTTGCGGCTGCTGCACGATTACATCGAAGTGGGTACCCTGAGTCGGGGTTACAAGCGCAACACCTCGGGTTACCTGGATGTGGAAGCTGATCACAGCGCCAGTGAAGTGGGGGATGAACCCCTCCAGTTTCGGCGTAAATTCCCTAATATCGCCGTTTCGGTTTGTGAAAATCGAGCTTATGGCATTCCCCAAATGGTAGGGCAACATCCTACCTTACAAGCAATTTTACTCGACGATGCCTTCCAACACCGTGCAGTAATCCCTGGGCTGAACCTCATGTTGACCGAGTACGCCAGGCCGTTTTTTGAAGATTTTTTGATGCCTTCTGGCCGATTGCGCGAATGGCGATCCGCCTACCGCCGGGCCGATGTGCTGATCGTAAGCAAATGCCCCGCCGATTTGACAGTCGACCAGAAACATCAAATGCTCGAAAAGCTGAAACCACTGGCGCATCAAAAAGTCTTTTTTACCCAGTACACTTACGGCGATCCTTATTATATTTTTAACTCAGGGTACAAAAAAATCCTGGACAAGGATACCGACCTGCAACTACTCAGCGCCATCGCAGGGACCGACTACCTAATGACTTTCCTTAATCCACTGGTAGCCACGGTAACCAGCCAGGAATACACGGATCACCACAATTTTTCAGAGGATGATCTGCGGGACATTCGGGCGCAATTCCTACGCATCAAATCGCCCAACAAGTTGATTCTGACCACTGAAAAAGATGCCATGCGGCTGGAGGCTCATCGGGAGTACATACTTAAAGAGGATTTGCCCATCTTTGTATTGCCTATCGAGGTGGAGTTTTTATTCAATGAAGGGCCTCAGTTTGATCAAATGATTCAAAATTATTTGCTCAATTTTAAAGTTTGAGCCACCACAGCGTGTATTTTCACCCAAATCCTACATCGTGAGCCTTTTGCAACGCATTGTTTATACCGTATTGAAAGCCCTGATTAAGCTGGTTGTGTATGTGTATTATCCACGAATCGCGTTTTCAGGAAAAAGAAAACTGAAGATCAGTGGTCCTACGATTATCACCGGCAATCACCCCAATACCCTGATGGATGCCCTGAATGGTGCAATTTGGGTCAATGAGCCAGTATATTTTTTGGCCATGGCCCGATTATTTAAACCAGATTGGGTGGGCAAAATCCTGCGTTTTTTATTTTGTATTCCCCTCGAGCGGCGCAAGGACAACAATGGCGGCCCTGTCAACAATGATGATTCATTCCGCCAGGCCATTGATCACCTGTTGGCGGGTCGAAACCTGTTTATAGCCCCCGATGGTGGCAATGAGCTGGAGCGCAATTTATTGCCGCTTAAAACGGGTACCGCACGCATCAGTCTAAGTGCAGAAATGGAGCGTGATTTTCAACTGGGTTTGCACATCGTTCCATTGGGCTATACCTATTATGGTGATCGGGAGCAGTTTGGCAGTGAAATGTTGATCCAGGCTGGCGAGCCTATTATGTTACAAGACTTTGCGGACGCCAATGCCCAGGATCACCAGAGTGCCGTGCGCAATCTGACGGGGCTACTGGAAAAACGCATGCAGGACTTGCTGCTCAATGTCAAAGACGAGGAAGAAGATCAACTCTTATATGTGTTGGAAGAAATACTGCGTGACGAAGCTCCACTGCCTCTACCCGCCTTTTTTCAACGCAGCAAAGTGCTGTTGCTCCACTTGCGCAATCACGCCATTGAGCATCCCGAGGCTTACGATAGCTTTGTTTTACAAGTAAAAAATTATGCCTTGGCGCTCAAATCTACTCAAGTGCGCTCGGGAGCCGTATTTTTACAGCAGATGGGGCGTTCGGCACGCCTGGGCAAACAATTGAAATTTTGGCTATTGGCGCCCATTTGGGCTTTCGCCTGGCTGAACCATTGGCCGCTGATTGCCTTGTGCCGTTGGGCGGTACGCAAGCTGAATTTGCATATTGGCTACAAAACGACAGTGGAGCTATGCCTTGGGTTGCCAGCTTTGCCCATTTTTTACTTCCTGCAATCCTTACTGGTAGAGCTGTTGACGAGTACTGCCTGGAGTTGGGTTTATTTACTGGCCATTGTCCTAGCGGGTAGAATTGCCAGTGTCAATCAGCGTTACATGGAGAATGGTTTTTCCTTTGTAAAATTGAATAAAATGGGACCGATTAAGCATAAGTTAGCGAAGGAAAGGAAGGCACTTGCTGATCAGTTGGAGTTTTTTTTACATTAAATCTAATCCTAAATGGTGTCCAGCATCCTCGCAATTGTTTTTATCGGGGCCACGGTAGTGCAGTTGTTGTTTTGGCTGCTGGTTTTTTCACGACTGGGTAATTATCCTCAAATACCTGCTTTAGGGGACGTAAATCTCTCTGATGATCAACTTCCCCCCATCTCCGTTGTCATCTGCGGATGTAACGAAGCGGACAATTTGAACAAATACCTTGACCGTTTTCTCGCCCAAGACTACCCTTTCTTTGAAGTTGTGGTCGTAAATGACAATTCAGTTGATGAAACTGAAAAAATTTTGTTTGCGTTTCAAAAAAAATATTCGATATTACGTCCCGTTACGATCACAGAGCAACATCCACCTGGAAAAAAGTACGCTTTACAGGTGGGGATTGCAGCCGCAAAATACGATTTGCTTTTGTTGAGTGACGCAGACTGCTACCCATCCTCCCCCCATTGGATCCGGCACATGCAGTCTTTAATTAAAGATGAGGTTTTAATTGGACTAGGCTATAGTCCGTATGAATACCGAAACGGTTTGCTCAATCGTTTCATCCGCTTTGAGGCCATTTACACTGCTATCCAATATTTTTCCTTCTCCATCGTGGGTATGCCTTATATGGGCGTTGGCAGGAATTTGATTTACCACAAATCACTCTATCAACAACAACAAGGTTTTTCTACACATTTGGACCTCGCTTCCGGTGACGACGATTTGTTTGTCAACGCCGTAGCTACAGGGAAAAATACGGCAGTGCAATTGGCTTCAGAAAGTTTTGTTTTTACCATCCCCAAAATGACTTGGGGAGGCTACTACCGTCAAAAAACGCGCCATTTGACCACTGGCAACCGCTACAAACCAATGCATCAATTGGTGTTGGGCATGTTGTCAGCCAGCCATTTCTTCCATTACATTGGAGGTTTGGGCTGGGGTTTGTACACGGGTCAATGGGGCATCATTTTGATTTTTTACCTGGCGCGAGCCACGGTAGTAGCAATGGTAAGCAGACCCATCTTCAGCCGCTTGAAAGCGCTTTCTCTCTGGCCTTGGATGCTCTTTTTAGACCTGATTTATCTCCTCTACTACTTCGTGTTTGCGCCGGTTTTGATAATCGGCAACCCACGAACATCATGGAAACACTAGCACAAAACAACACCGCCCGCCGCCGGGGCAAAGACGACCATAGCCTGGTTGAACTCGCTGTAAATGGCAATCAACTCGCTTACAGCATTTTGGTGGAGCGGCATCAAGTCAGCTTGATGCGGGCCATCCAAAAAATCGTCCCCAATCGGGTCGATGCAGAAGACCTGGCTATGGAATCCTTTGGCAAAGCTTTTAGCAATCTTGAAAGGTACCGCCCTCATTTTGCTTTTGGCACCTGGCTACAGCGCATCGCCATTAATCACTGCATTGACCACCAGCGCAAACGTCGTTTACATACCCTTTCGATCGACGCCCGGATGTGTGAAGAATTTGAAGGGCGATTTTCGGAAAACATTCGCGCCAAAACCTTGAACCCCGAGGAAAACCTCATCAGCCTGCAAAAAAGACACCTGCTCCGCAAATTGATCGCTCAACTCAGTGAGCGCTATCAAATAATGTTGGAACTGCGTTATTACGAAAACCTGACCTACGCTGAAATCGCCGACGAGCTACAAATCCCATTGGGTACCGTAAAAGCACAGTTGCACCGGGCCCGGGAAATCCTTCACGACATGCTTTGTAAGCCGGAAGCGGCAGCGTATTAGATTATGAGAAAAGAGTAGAGGCGCAAAATCTTGCGTCTCTACATTAATTTGATTCAGGGTACACCATTTTAGCATACCTTAGCATCTACACTGGTAACTAAAAATCCCTGATTATGCGTACCTTATCCCTATTGAGTTTTTTGGTTTTGGTCAGTATTCTGCCCTATGCATGTAACAACGACAAATCTGGCAACCTTGAAAGCGTTGCGGAAATGGACTCATCTGCACCCGAAGTTGAATCCAAAGCAGCTCCTGAAGCGCCGCCGCCGCCGCCTTCACCCTCTTCACCTGGTGAAGCAAAAGCTGATGTCGCTATTGAAATAAAACTCATCAAAACGGGTAACCTGGAGTTTCAAACCTCCGACCTGGGTAATACTTACCAGCGCATCCGCAATGCTGCCCAAATCAATGCAGGTTTTTTAAGCAATGAATCTACGGCTAATGAATACGACCGAATTGTACAGCA
Organism: Haliscomenobacter sp.; assembly: GCF_041740695.1. Lineage (GTDB taxonomy): Bacteria > Bacteroidota > Bacteroidia > Chitinophagales > Saprospiraceae > Haliscomenobacter. Next base: position 8,288 of record NZ_JBGSLK010000076.1, read on the forward strand.
CCTCACCATCCGGGTACCTTCCCGCAATTTTGACAAACTGGTAGATGCGGTGTGCAAAGGGGTGGAACATTTTGACACCAAAACCATCGAAGCGGTAGATGTCACCGAAGAATTTGTAGACGCTGAAGCCCGGCTCAAAACCAAAAAACAGGTAGAACAGCGTTACCAGGAATTACTGAAACGCGCCAATAAAATCTCAGAAATCCTGGAGATTGAGCGGCAAATTGGCGAATTGCGTGCTGAGATTGAATCCATCGAAGGGCGGTTGCGCTACCTTAACAATCGGGTGGATTATTCAACGCTAGACATCAGTTTTTACAAAAAAACACCTGAACATCGAGTTGTAGAAGAAAATAGATTCGGACGTGCTTTCCACAATGGATGGGATGGGATGCTCAGTTTTGTGATTGGCCTTACTTCCATATGGCCTTTCTTGCTCATTTTTGGAGTAGGAGGGTATTTCTTTTGGCGCCGTTGGAGAAAAAAGTAAAAGAAGAAGGGCACTAAACAATGATGCTTAGTGCCCTGCAATCTTTACAAGTATTGGCCTCGTAACTATCCAGCTACACTACTTTCATAAGCAGCCGCATCCATCAATCCTTCCAACTGTGAAGGATCACTCATTTCTACTTTAATGATCCAGCCCTCGCCATAAGGATCGGTATTGACCAAATCGGGAGAACCATCCAAAGTGGCGTTCACTTCTAATACCTTGCCATCAAGGGGCATGAACAGGTCAGAAACGGTTTTCACCGCCTCAACCGAACCGAACACCTCATTTGCGTTGAGGTGGTTCCCGATGCTGTCGATGTCAACGTAAACAATATCGCCCAACTCACCCTGAGCAAAATCAGTGATGCCAATGGTGGCAATATTGCCTTCCGTTACGCGCACCCATTCGTGCTCAGAGGTATAGCGCAAGTCTTGAGGAAAATTCATATTGGAATTGTTGAGTGTTTAAAATTGGTTTTATTGGTTGGTTGAGTAATCGGCGCTTCGACTTCGCTCAGCGACCGATTATTCAACTTATGCTTTGGCCTTATGCTCGGCCAGGAACTGTTTTACCCATTCCGTAGTCACGGATTTTGGCCGCTCCAGCGGGAAACCCAGGGCGCGCGACCAGCACAAGGCCGCCAGTACACCCAAGGCGCGGGAAACCCCGAACAAAACGGTGTAATACCCATATTCTTTCAGGCCATAGTGTACCAACAGGGCACCAGAGTGTGCATCCACGTTTGGCCAGGGGTTTTTTACTTTGCCCAGGCTGCTCAGAATCCCTGGCACCACATCGAATACTTTCCAAACGACTTCTACCACATCATCGTGGCTGATGTATTCCTTGGCAAACTCCATTTGGGCCATAAACCGTGGATCGGGGCGACGCAATACCGCATGCCCATAACCTGGAACCACTTGACCTTTTGCCAAGGTGGCGTGTACATAATCTGCAATTTGCTCTTTGCTGGGCGCTGTAGTGCCCAACTCGTCCAGCATATCGAAGATCCACTTGATTACTTCCTGATTCGCCAATCCGTGGAGTGGGCCAGCCAACGCGTTCATGCCCGCTGCAAAAGTCAGGTAAGGATCGCTGAGGGTAGAACCAACCAGGTGGGTGGTGTGCGCCGAAGCATTACCGCCTTCGTGGTCGGCGTGGATGGTCAGGTACAAGCGCATCAAGGCTTTGAACTCTTCGTTCTCAAAACCCAGCATGTGCGCGTAATTGCCCGACCAGTCTTCGGTAGTGCTGGGTGCAATATGCTTTCCACTTGCATAAGTGCGGCGGTAGATGTATGCAGCAACTTGGGGCAAACGCGCAATGAGGTTCATCGTGTCCTCGTACGTTGCATCCCAATACTCATCCTTCGGCATCCCTTCGTCGTAACGGGCGGCAAAGATGCTTTCGGTTTGCATGGCGGTAATGGCAATCGAGAACTGAGTCATGGCGTGGGTGTTCGCTGGCAAAGCATCCAGGGTCGTAAACACGTGAGCAGGCACGGCAGCACGTTTGCGCCATTCTTCGGTCAACCCATCTGCTTCAGCCTGCGTTGGCACTTCACCAACCAACATCAACCAAAACAATGCTTCGGGCAGTGGTTCTTTGCCGTCTTTACCTTTAGGGAGTTGTGCTTTCAATTCCGGAATCGACATATTCCGAAAGCGGATACCTTCCATTGCGTCCAATTCGGAGGTTTCCCACACCATCATTTTGATGTCGCGGGCACCGCCATAAATCTGTCCGAGGTTTACGTCATCCACCATCAATTCGCTGTACTCCTTGAGCAAGGATTTGATTTCGACTTTGAGTGCGCTGGATTTCTCGTAGAATTTTTTCTTGAGGGTATCCATTCAAGTAAGTGTTATGGTTAGTAATGTTATTCGCTTGCTTAGTTGGGGCAAATCACGCCATAAAAATGCAATAATAAATTGATTTTTTTAGGCGATCTGTGTCTCCTTGCCGCTTCTTTTTTAGTTTTGTTGCTCATTTAAGTTTCTAGTATGTTGGTTGTAAACGATGTATTGATTAGTGACGAAGTGGTGCAAGAGCATTTCATTTGTGATTTGGACGCTTGTAAGGGGGCTTGTTGCTGGGAGGGAGATTTTGGTGCACCCCTGGAAAAGGCCGAATTGCCCATTTTGGATGAAATCTACGACTCCATCAAGGATTTTTTGACCAGTGATGGCCGCGCGGCAATTGAAGCTCAGGGCAAATACACCTACTTTGAAGAAATGGGGGGCTATGGAACCCCACTTGTCAACGGAGCTGCCTGTGCTTACCTTACCTACGACATCAATGGCATTGCAAAATGTGGCATTGAATTGGCGCATCAGGCTGGGGCAAGTCCTTTCTTAAAACCCATTTCCTGTCATTTGTACCCGATCCGCGCCAAGTCGGAAGTGGCCGGATTTGAGGGGCTGAACTATGAGCGTTGGCACATTTGTTCGGCAGCATGTACGCTGGGCAAAAAGGAAAAAGTACCCGTTTATGTCTTTTTAAAGGATGCTTTGATTCGGAAGTACGGGGAAGATTTTTATGAGGAGTTGTGTGAAGCGGCCAAGGTTTTGGAGGAATAAAGACTGGCTACCAAAATACTTACAACTGGACGTTTACACGGTTCGTCCAGTTGTAATGGTGACACTTTTATTTATAAATATTCTTCAGCGATGTCTTTTTCAAAATACAGATAAAAATAAACCGCAAATCCAAAATCAGTTGCGTCTGTTGAAACCAACCTGTAGCCTTCTTGTGCATATTCGTCCAATTTGGCCTGAATATCACTGGTCGAATCTTTGAGGATGTGTTCTTTGTCCAGCGATATTTTCGAATAATAAATGAGTGACTCAAGTTTGTACACCTTCATTTTTTGTGTTTTAAGTTATGCGTTAGAAATGATGAAAGGTAAATAAAACTACTTTGACGCAGCACCCTCATACAACAACTTCCCTTTGACAGCTTCCAAAGAATACATCCCGCGCCACTGCTTCAGCACGTACTTTTTATTCTTCCAAGTACCCGCATCATCCTTGCCTATTTTAGGAAGAAGTATAGCTTTTTCACCGGGTAAAAAAAGCTCGACCTTGGCATCTTCGTCCATCGATTTAAATACGATAAAGGCTGAAGTGGTTTGGTTCAAGTCCTTAGCCTTTGGATCAAGGCGAATGCCAATTTCAAAAAGGCGAAGGCATTCACCACGCAATTCCGACCATTGGTATCCTGCGGAACCAATGCAGCCGTGTTTGTCTCTATCACCACCTACCGTTGGGGTTCCGTCTGGTTTTTGGGCATTACAAGCGCTCAATAAGAGGAACATGAATAAGGCAAAAAGTGTAAACCTGCTTGACATTATCAATGAATTTTTGGTTAATCGTGGGTTATTCCGTTTTTGTGGTCACTTTACGCTACTTCCGATTCTCTGAGCAAATTACGTTTTAAAATCTCTACATCGGGGTAGATGATGCCAACCTCCGTTTCGGGGACACTGTCCGCCACTGTATACAACTCCAAACGGGCTACATATTTGGGTGCTATTTGTGGAGCCAGAAATTCCGAAATCACGGCAGCCATCCGATTGTGGACATCGGGCCACAAGTAACCTTCCAAATAAGGGTCCATGCCGGGGAATGGAGATTTCATGCAGGATTTGTTTTTTGCTTCAGTCCAAGTTAAGTTTTTTTAGTTTTTCTTCCAACTTAACTTTAACCCTCCATAATAAGTCGCTTGTGCCACTCCTGGTTCATAAAAACGATTGCCTACGGCATTGAGCAGAATATTCCCGGTATAGGCGGTACCAAAGATGTTGTTGATGCCCGCAAAAGGCTCTATCCGCCACAGTTTACCCAAGCGGAAAGCATGTCCAGCGCGGGCGGAAGCCATGGTAAATGCTTCAGCACTGGCGGTGTTGGCATCGTTGACAAAGGTACTGCTGATGTTGCGCACCTGTGCTGCTACAAAAAAGCCGGAGCGGTGTGCCCATTGCAACACACTGAACAAGTGATGCTTGGGCACCGCAGGTTGGATATTGCCATCAAAGCGGGTGCCATTGGCTGCATATTCCTGATAACTGAAGTCGGAATAGGTATAATTGACACTTAGGTAAAGCCCTTCTTCGATGCGCAAATTCATGGCAGCCTCCAAGCCTCGGCGCAGTGACTTGCCCGCATTGCGGAAAAAAGTACGCCCAGGCGCACTAGCCAATTGGTAAGGCACCAGTTCATCCTGTAAGTTGATTTGGAAAAGGGCCAGGTCAAAACTCAGCCGATCATTGACCAGGAGTTTGGTGCCCAGTTCGTAATTCAAGGAACGCTGAGGCTGTAGGTCGGGGTTGAAGCCGCCCAGGTTATTCGGGTTGGCGGATAATTCGGTGAGGGTAGGGGTTTCAAAATTGCTGGCGAGGTTAGCATAAATATTGGCCCATTTACTGGCTACAAATACTGCGCCTACACTGGGGTTGAAACGATTGAAGTTGTTTTTTCCACTTTGATTGCCATCGCTCAAAAACGCATCATCGGCGCTGAGTTGCAGCGCATCGTACCGGGTGGCGGCGGTGAGGGTTAGTTTTTTGCCCAAAGCCAATTCGTTCAACCAAAAAGCGCCGATGCTGCGGAAACTTTCCAGTTGGTCAAGGGTCATGGTACCTCTTTTGCCATTGTCGTTGTTGTAGCGTTGGCGGTCGTCGTTTTGGTCGTTCCATTCCAGCCCCACTTGGGAGCGATACGAGCCGCTGGTATAGGCATACGTCACGCCCAGACCACCAAAACTCCGCTGAAATTCTACCCAACCACCACCCTGAAAAGCCAGGCGATTGGCAAAGTCCCGATTGGTGATGAACCCACGGGCACTGAGGCGATGTTTGGCAGAAAACTGTTTTTCAAAAACCAGTCCTACTCGGCCTTGGCTTACTTCTTCTCCGGCGTCGAACTGCACGTTGGCTGCACGCGCCTGGCGTCGATCCGCCTGGACTTGCTCTGCTGTCAGCCCGCCCGGGTCTTGTGCATAAGGGCTGTTCCCGTAATTGAGCAAAAACGAAAGTTTGGTGTCGGTGCTGAGTTGGTAGCGCAGTTTGAGGTTCAGCGTCGTTTGTTGCATGGAACTTTGGGCCCGATAGCCTTCCATGCGGTTTTGGGAGGCACTGGCAAAAACACCCAGTTTGCCCGCCATAAACCCGGTTTTGACCTGGTAACGCTGGAAACCAAAGCTACCCAAGAGGGCCTGGGTTTCTACAAAAGACTGCTTGTTGGGTTCCTCCGTGCTCAGGTTGAGTACTCCACCCGAGGCATTGCCGTACAAACCCGCCGAGGCACCGCGCAACAATTCAACGCGTTGCAGCGCGCCTGGGTCCACGTTGTCTACATCCGCCTGGCCATCGGGAGTAGATTCGGGCAGGCCATCTACAAACAAACGGATGCCCCGAATCCCAAAGGCCGAACGCGCCCCAAAACCCCGAATGGAAATGCGCAAATCCTGGGAAAAGTTATCCGGGTTGAGGGTGAAAACGCCCGGTAAGGCGACCAGCGATTCATTGAGTGAAAGCTGAGCCTGGGCCCGCTGGATTTGGCTTTTGTTCAGGATACTGATGGCAAACGGCAAACGGTTGTATTGGGCCTCAAAACGGGAAGCGCTTACCGTGATGGGCGCAATATCCAAGGTGCGTAAGGTGTCTTGAGGAGCTTGTTCTTGAGCAAAAAGGCAAAAGTGCAGGCTTGCAAACAGAAGCAGGAGGTAGCAGCGCATGATGATCTGAATTGTGGGTGATTGATCTGAGCAAAGATACTAGACTTTGTTTACAACTTTTCACCCTTAATCAATACCGCGGATTGAATGGACTGCTCCTTCAAATGCAAAAACTGCTTGCGGATTTCATCCTGCATGTACCCTTGAAAGTCTTGCTCGGAATCAAATTCCACCAAATGAATTTCATAGGGTTTTTCGAGGTGTAATTCGATGTAATCTGCGTCGTTTTCTGGCCGTAAGCGGAACAACAAACGTCCATTGTAGCGAGGAATCCCCGGCAGCGCAATGGCTTCAAATTCGTCAAAAATGGCCTCCTGGCCGGGTTTGAGGTAGATGAGTTGGGTGATGTAGAGCATGGTAAGTGAAAAGTGAAAAGTGAAAAGTGAAAAATGAAAAGTGAAAAGTGAAAAGTGAAAAGCAGTAGACTGTTTATTTTAACCGCCTTATGTTTATTCAGATGCATCAAAATATTGTAAGCGGTGGAACTCTAATGGTGTATCACTTTTCACTTTTCACTATTTTATTGTATTTTCTCAGGATGGGAAGGACTTTATCCAGCGGTATCGCCTCAATTTTATGTCCATCCTTACCCTCGGTAGTGGTGGCCATAAACAGGGAATTGAGGATAGCTTCTTCGGTGGCTTCGATGGCGGCCATAAACAAGCCAGACATGGCGTCGTTGCGTAGCACTGTGACTGTTTGGGTTAGGTTTTTGGATTCGTGCTTGACTCTATTTTCTGGAGCGGTACTGAATGCGATCACGTAGTCACCGCTGCCGTTGGAGGCAATGCCGCCCGTTTTGCCCAAGCCTAAAAAAGCCCGTTTGGCCAGGCGCTCCAGATTGCGGCTGTCGAGTGGCGCATCGGTGGCTACTACAATCATGCAGGAGCCATCGGCTTTGTCTTTGAAGTATTCGCTGAGGTAGTATTGTTTCAGCTCTTTGCCTACGGGGGCACCGTTAATTTCCAGCACGCCACCGAAGTTGGTTTGTACCAGTACCCCCAGCGTATACCCACCCAATTCAGCCGGAAATTTCCGCGACGCCGTGCCAATTCCTCCTTTAAAATTGAAACAAACCGTACCAGTCCCCGCACCCACACAACCTTCGGCGACCGGGCCCGATTTGGCGTTTTTCAAGGCCTCCCAGACGTGCTCCACGCGCAGATGCCGCCCCCGAATGTCGTTGAGGTAACCATCGTTGGTTTCACCCACCAGGGCATTCACTGACTGGGCCTTTTCGTTGCCGGGCTGGTTCAAGGTGTATTCGATGAGGGCATCCATAGCGGTGGATACGTTGAGGGTATTGGTGAGGGCGATGGGCGTTTCGAGGTTACCCAACTCCTGCACCTGGGTACTGCCCGCCAGTTTGCCAAAACCATTGGCGACAAAGATGGCGGCGGGGATTTTGTTTTGGAAAAGATTACCCGTGTCGGGCACAATCACGGTGACTCCGGTGCGGATGTTTGGCCCTTCACGCAGGGTGTGGTGGCCGACCTGGACATTGCCTACGTCGGTGATGGCGTTGTGGAGGCCAGTCGGGAGTACGCCGATACGGAGGCCAAGGGCGCGGGCGCGGGTTTGGGCTTGGGACATGGTGAGGAAAACAAGGCAGATGATGAAAATGGGAAACAGGCGCATGAATGTTTTTTCTTTGTTCCTGGTTTGTAAAAACTGAAAGACTTGTTCAGTACCTCAAAAAAACATAATTTTATCCAATCCAAATGCAAAATATGTACCTCAACGACCAACAAGTACAAACAATTCGGGACTATTTTCAAAACAAACCAGTTTTGAAAGCGTACTTATTTGGCTCATATGTACGTGGTGAGGCAGAGGAAAAAAGTGATGTAGACATTTTGGTCGAACTGGACTATACTCAACCAGTCGGGCTGGAGTTTGTGGGCATGAAATTGGATCTTGAGGATTTATTGGGTAGAGAAGTGGATTTGGTTTCTGCTAGGGGGCTTTCTGAGTTTATTGGCCCGCTTATTCATCAGGAAAAAGAGTTGCTTTATGCCAGATAAATTTGGTCTGAATAATCGCTGCTAACTAGCTATACCCAAAAAATAACCATTTTCAAATCTTAGAAAATATAATCATTAGACTAATAATGATTGATAATCAGTCAGTTATATAGTGTTAGGCTCAACGACCAGCGGCAGCGCCGCTAAACGTCTGTAGTATGAAGTGTCTAATTCTGGAGTAAAGGTGCGGAGCACCGCAACAAAGAAGCAGGAGTTACGGTGCTCTGCACCTTTAAGCTGGTATCATGCATTAAATCTACAGACGTTTTGGCGGCTATGCCGCTGGTCGTTACTTAATAATTGCTAGATTATCAATTTGCTTCAAGTCTATTGCCTTCCCAGTATGGGATTTATTTTATTTCGAAGCATTCTCTCAAGCTGAGGCATAATAATATCGTAGTTTTTTACTTCTACTTTTATGGTACTTACTTTAAAAACATGCTCATAAATGTTCTCACGACCAATTAACTTTAAGGCACCAGTTGGTCTTTTCATCTCAATGTATAAATGCTCTTTTATACGTTTAGAGATATCCTTAGATTTACCAATGTAAAGAGGGAACCATGTACTTAGGTCTTTATGAGCTGCTAATCTGCCTTTTCTTGAGTTAGGCACAAAATGTGACGCATACTCTTTGTCTTGCCATTTTTCCAAAAATGATTTCACCCAGTCGTTAAATACAATTCCCTGGTCTCCTGTATGTATCTCAATTAGATATACACCAGGATATTTTATATTTTGGAGAAAAGAGAGGTCAAAATTTTTATTCAAGACGAACTCAAATTGTGATTCAAATTGGTAATGATCAAGCTCTGCTTTCAGGCTAGTAATTAAAGTGGATAATTCAGTGTCAATTTTAGTAATGTTTTCCATAAAGTGATTTTAAACATGAGGTAATAAAGAGTTTTAGATCATTTGGTGTATACGATATTATCCAGCAAAGGTTTCAAGCAAACAATGTTTTTTTGAAATTATCGCCCCACCTGCCGATAATACCCCACCATCTCCCGTCCCAACGCATACACATCCCGCCATTCAAAGTACCAGAGGCTCACCCCACTCACCGCCTTAAATCCCTTTTTTCTGAACAACTGAGGTAGAAGCGTTGATTCTGCTGCATCTTTTCCTCGTACCAACGGGCAAGTTGATGGTAGCTTTTTTCCAATCGATGCATGTCTTCCATCGTCCAATCCGCACTGTAATCCAAAGTAAGGTTGAAATACCTGAACCCTTTTTGGTAGAGCCAGTCAATGGATTCGGCTGCATGACCAGCTGAAAAGGGCGTTAGCACCGTGGTGACGCTGGCACAAGGGTTGGCGCGTAGCAAAATGGGAATGGCTTTTTCTATGGGGCGATGCACTTTTGTTCCGGTATAGCAGTAAGTACAGCGCAAATTACACTGGTGCGTGAGGTGAAATGTGGCGGCAAGGGTTTGTGTCATCGTGGGAATTTGTATGTTTTAAAAACGGGAAACGTTTGTCATAAATTACAAATCTCCTACTATTATTTCACCCGCAAATAAGTTTGTTTGACATAAAAAAGGCTGTAAAGGGTTCATTTTCCTTTACAGCCCATGCATGGTTATAACGCTTGATCGCTTTATGGCCAAAGCTAAAAAAACGTTAAAAAGCCTCGCCTATCCTAGAAAGTCCATAACTTGCAACTTTATTACTAATGCAATTCAGCCTACTTCATGGTGTGTCCTGGGGTAGGCCTTTTCATTTATAAAAAAGTTAGTTGCTCTGATTAGGCAGTCTGTAATTTCTGATTGCTGCTGATAGCCAGGCTGTAGATGACCAATCCGAAGCCAATTTTGTTGACCGCATCGCCGATGTTATAGATCAAATCCATAGCTTGGATGGGCAGTACTCCGCTCAACAATCCACCTTCGATAGCCATGTAACCAATGGGATAAATAGCCCAACCTACCAAGATGAACCATCCCAAAATTCGCATGGCATTTTGCAGGTTCGGGTCAGCAGAGCTGTTTGCCAATTTTCTGGCACCACCAAACCATACGTCATAGGCAATAAACGCATAACCGATGGTGGAAATGGCTCCCCAAATCGCCGATTGGCTGCGGAAGACCGTTTCACCCAGATATCCGGTTACGAGCATCCACAATGACCAGAAGATCATGCGCCACATCAGGCTTTGTTTGGCACCGTAGGGCTTCAGGATCAAGTAGAATTCGACGCACATCAATGGTACGGTCAAAATCCAGTCGATGTACCGAAACTCGGTTGGTGAAGTTTGATTCTCGGCCCAAAAGCTACGCATGTAAAAATAGTGCGCAGCAGCAATTCCCGTAATTAGGGCGGATACGAGCAGAGAGTCTTTCCACTTCCCTTCTACCCGGGTCATCTGGACAAAGAAAAAGACGGTTGAAGCCAACATGGCCATTGAACCGATAAAAAAGGTGAAGCCAACATAATCTCCAGGCTGCAATTGAGCCAGAAAAAGTGGCTGAAAGTTGTTGATTACTAATGCATTCATGATGTAATAAGGTTTATTGAAGATACAATGTATGCTTAACGAAGGGCCATTTGAAATGTTCAAAATATTCAGAACTTTCAATAAAAATAAAAGATTAATCGCCTATTCGGACACACTTGTGCCCCATTCTGCATCGGCAGCTTGCCCCATTCCGTACAACATTTCGATAAGGAGAAGGTGAGGTAAAGTAACCAAGGACAAAAAGATGAACAGGATTCCCCAGGCTGCATCCAATTGAATGGAGTTGGAATACCAGATCATCATCATTAGTCCAAAGATGGCGAGTCCAGTATAAGGTATTGCCGCTTTGATGTAATCTTTAAGCCGAAACCCAGGCTTTTGCGACCGAAAAAAAGCAATTTGATCTTGGATTGAGCTCAGCGCATGCCACCCAGAAAAATAAAGGGCAAATCCCAATAAAAGTGGCGTGGATACAAAAAGTACAAGCAAGATGAATGTGTTTAAAACCTCTGCCCAAACTTCCTGAACGGTCAATTTTCCCCTCATCCAAAGCACAATGATTGCCCCCAAATTGAGGATCGTAATCAATCCAATGCCTCCATTTAATAACTGAGTTGATACAATGGGAAGGGGACGCTGAATGATCGATTCAACAATGGGTTGGGCAGTCTCAAAATGAGCTAGAATGGGTACAAAGAGCACAAAAGCCCCGTAAAACAAATAAAGCGGGACTTGATGCCAGTTGCTTAAGTTTACGTAATTCCAGTTGGACTGTCCGAAATGGTACATGGAAGTCAGTAAAAAAATCAGCAAACTAAAGACCGGGCTCAACCACCACAACAATGCGTAAATCAGCATCAAACCCAAATAGCCACCATAAAACCCCAGCATCGCTGGCTTTCCCCCTCTTTGCTGAAGCAGTACATGAAAGATTCGATGATCAGTTGCGCCATGGGGGATGCCCAAACCTGCAATCAGCAATAGTGCCAGAAAAAAACTCAAGTGCAGGGCTGAGCCTGGTAAAACCAACACCAGGATAGACATCAATAAACTAGTCAGCCGCAACCAAAAATAGAGGCGAGGGTAACGTGCAGTCATTGGAAAACGGATTTTGGACGTAATGACGCAGATGTATGCATGCCGAGATGAGACTCCCAAACGGCTTGGAGGAATGGCCCTGGTGGCAAACTGGCCAGAATTCCAAGCTCCTCACTGAGTTGGGTGTCTTCATCTAAAAATTTGAGAATTTGAGGAAAGTCGATCTGTTGAAATAACCGACCAAAAATTGAGGCACCCAGGCCTCCTCGATAAGTTAGAATATGCAACAACAATTGATCGTAAAATTCAAATCTTTTGGGGCGTTTGAGTTGGGGATTGGGCAACTTTTGTTCGACCAATTGTTGCGCAAGTTGTTTGGTTTGTTCCTGGATGCGCGCAAAAGCGTAGCCCGTTGAGGGTTTTACTGCTCCACCAACTGTCCCGATTTGGAAGACGTGCGCTTGTTTTTCCCTGGGTTTGGATTCCATGATTTGCATGGGAATCACGCCGAATTCTTGCTCGTGGATTACCCAGCGCTTGATCTTTAGGGTATTTTGGAGGTATTCTTCAAGTGCTGCATCATAAGCTTTTTTGGCCAATAGCTCGGTTGAAAATACAGTGAATTCCACCAGTGCTCGCCGAGCAGACGTTGGCAATACGTAACAGAAACGGGTATTGCCATACTGAGGAACTCTAAAGTCCATTATGGTGGCGCAACTCGGGTCAAAACAATCCTCTGCTGTTTCTATCCACCATCCAGCGAAATGCTGATAAAGTTTATCGTCAGTAGCAAATTGGACAGGCAGTTTTTGAATGCTGGAGAACACCCATTCGGCTGAAAAAGAAGTTCCTCCAGCCCGTACAATTGCGCCAGTTTCGGCATCTTCAATGCTTTCAATTTCGGATTGAAGCCAGGTAACATTGGGAGCGAGAGCAAGTCTTTGCTGAATAAAATGGTAAAAATCAGCGGAGCGGAGCAAACAATAACGGTAGGGATCAATGGATTGGGCTCTTTGTTTGCTGTGATCAGCAAACTTTAAATGTTGCCATCGATGCATAAACAAAGAGTCGAATGGTGTTGGCGACTTGCTCCACCAACACCACGTGCGGTCATTATTGGACTTTTGTTCACGGTCCAATATTAGGACGTCACCCAGGTAACCTTGCTCAACTAAATAGTAGGCCAGGCTCAAACCAGCGCAACCTCCCCCTGCGATAATGCAATCGAAGTGTTGTTTCATTTTTTTACTAATGCAATCGGATGTAAGACAATAAAAACCAAAAAAGGTTTAGGTTTTTAAAACCATATTTTGCAAATATTGCTCCAGCCCGAACTTTTAACCAAAATCATAATTTAAAGCTTCAGAAAAAAAAGGCCAACCCCGTTTTAGAGGCTGGCCACAGCGCATTAAAATACGACTAAGCTAAATCGAAAAGAATTATGGCAACAATACTCGATCAATCACGTGCACTACACCGTTTGTTGCCAATAAATTGGCGATGCTGACATTGGAAGCATTTGCACCGTTGCCATTGCCCAATACCTTTACAGCACCTTCAGCAATCGTCACTTTGGCTTTGCCTCCTTGCACCGTAGTTAATTCTGCACCATTGGTCAGGTTGGTAGAGAAAGCTCTGGCCGCAACTACGTGATAAGTAAGAATGCCCGCCAGGGTTGCTGGATCAGCAGCTTCAATGGAAGCGATGGTTGGAAAACCAGCGGCCTGGAATGCGGCATTGGTTGGCGCAAACACAGTCAGCGGTCCAGCCGAAGTCAATGCATTGACCACACCACTACCTGCGCGAGTTACCGCGGCCACCAGAAAGCTCAAGTTTGCATTGGCAGAAGCCAAACCAACAATGTTTACTGATGGTGGGAGAATCACTGCGTTGATCACATGAATCACCCCATTAGAAGCACTAACATCTGCCTGGGTCACCAGGGCTCCATTGATGGACACACCAGCAGCATTTTTGGTAATAAAAGCATCCACATTGCTCAACATTTTCGTAGTCTGGTTGTCTCCTGATTGAATGGCTGCTGCGTTGATCTTGCTGCCAATCACATGGTACTGCAACACGGCCTGCAGGGTAGCTACGGGCGTATTGTTGATGGCATTGACATCAGCAAAACCAGCTGCACGAAAAGCGGCGTCGGTTGGGGCAAAAACAGTCAAGCTACCGGTGCTCAGTGCGTCGGCCAATCCTGCACGTACTACCGCCGCCTCCAGCAAGGTAAAATCTGCACCATCTACCACAATTTGGGTGATGGTTTTGGCATCTGCATCGTCATCATTGTCGTCACAAGCTGCAGTCAAGGCTAAGGCAAAAACGGATAAAAGGGTCACCATTAAACTACGCATGGGGAACTTCAGAAATTTGGTTTTCATAATTTGATTCATTTTGGTTGATAAGTTAGGAGTATGAAATCGGGAATAAAACCGACTTTACATTGCTATGTTTAAATTTCAACCAAAAGAATCGGCGGCGTGTCTATTATTTTACAATCCTTATGTATTTTTCAAATCTGTGTGAACAAAGCCAGCGATGTGGATTAATTGGAATGTGTACGCTGAAGAACACAAAAAGTAAATTGTTGGGTAGCCTGGGATGGAGTCAAATGATTAGATTGTTGGCAAAATATTTTATTGAATTGATTTTCAAAAACTTGCACTAAGTCTTGTTCCGAATATTGTTTGATTTCCAAGCCACTGCACTTTTTCGGCCCTTGCTCTGAGAAGGTTCCAATGACCAAAAAACCACCGGGTTTGATGGCTTGAGCAGCCGTTTGTGCGTAGTGTTGAATGTCCGCTTCTGTAGTCAAAAAATGAAAGGCAGCCCGGTCATGCCAAAAATCGTACTGCTCGGTAGGCTCGAACTTGGCCGCATCAGCTAGGATCCATTTGACGGTTTTGGCCCGCTCACCCAAACGGTTTTGGGCTCTTTCCAGTGCCTTGGGGGATATGTCCAAGACACTGATGTTTTGATAACCCAAATCCAGCAAGTGGTCTACGAGTAGGCTATCCCCTCCACCCACGTCAATGATGGCGTCGTCTTTAGCGATTGAAAGTTGTTGTGTAAAACCAAGGGAAATGTTGGGTATGGGCTGATACCAACTACTTTGTTCCAGTGCTTTGGTGGTGTAAACCTGATCCCAGTGTGACTGCTTTGTGCCAATTGCTTCCATGAAGTATACGTTTTGAATTACCGTACAAAACTCCAGGGTTTTTCAATGGCATCCTTTAACAATTGATAAATAATCACTTGATGCTGGCTCGAATCCGGCTCAAACTCACCTGTGTAATGCCGAGGTAAGAGGCAATGTATTTGAGTGGCACCCGCTGCAACAAATCGGGCATTTCGTTGAGCAAATTCAAATAGCGCTCCTCCGCGCTATAAAACTGTAAGCTTTCCAGGCGGTTCACGGTTTCGACATAACCTTGTTCAAAGATTTTGCGAAATAGTCGCTCAATAGTGGGATATTGGTCGTACAAGGCGAAAAGTTGAGTAGCATTGATGGCGATAATTTCCGCCGCTTCAATGATTTGGATGCCCTTTTGCGAGGGGCGTTGGGTAAACAGGCTTTCTACCCGGGCAATGATGTGGTTTTCGGCAGCAAAACACTCGGTGATGTCGATCCCGTCTTTGTAGTAAAAAATGCGGGCGATGCCTTTTTGTACAAAGTAGATGGTTTTGCAGGTGTGGCCAATGGGTTGCAAAACATCGTTTTTTTTCAAATACTGTAACCTGGAAATGGCCAGCAATTGATCCTGGCATTCCTTGTTTAAGGTTTGAAAATGTTGAAAATACGTCAATAAAACGTTCATGGTCAATTGTTCATGACAAATTATGCATTGGTATGAAATACATCACCCGCAGCGTTTGGGTTTTATCCCTCGTCAGCCTGTTCACCGATACGGCCAGCGAAATGTTATACCCGATCATGCCAATTTACCTCAAAAGTATCGGTTTTTCAATTGTATTGATCGGAATCCTGGAAGGTGTAGCCGAGGCTACTGCGGGCTTGAGCAAGGGCTATTTTGGCCAATTGTCGGATAACATGGGCCGAAGGGTCCCTTTTGTACAAATCGGTTATGCCCTAAGCGCCTTGTCCAAACCCATGATGGCCTTTTTCATCCACCCAATCTGGATATTTTTTACCCGTACCCTCGACCGCTTTGGCAAAGGGATTCGCACCGGGGCAAGGGATGCGTTACTTTCCGACGAGGCTACTCCTGCAACCAAGGGTAAGGTGTTTGGTTTTCACCGCTCGATGGATACTTTTGGCGCGGTTTTAGGGCCCCTTTTGGCTTTATTGTACCTCTATTTTTACCCCGAAGACTACCTTACTTTGTTTTACATTGCTTTTATTCCGGGGATGTTTGCGGTAGCAGCCTCATTTTTTTTACAGGAAAAAAAGTCGCTGCTGGTTAAAAAAAATACCACTACCACTTTCCTCTCCTTTTTGAGTTATTGGAAAAAAAGCCCGGTGGATTACCGCAAACTGCTGCTCGGGCTTTTGGCCTTTACCTTGTTCAATAGCTCGGATGTTTTTCTCCTGCTAAAAGCCAAGGCCAGCGGGCTCAACGACACCTGGGTCATCGGGCTGTATATTTTTTACAACCTCATTTACGCACTGGCTGCTTTTCCTTTGGGTATCCTGGCGGATAAAATCGGGCTCAAAAAAATGTACAGCGTTGGTTTATTGCTTTTTGGGATCGTGTATTTGGGTATGGCGACCACCAGCAATGCCTATGTCCTGGCAGCCTGGTTTTTGTTGTACGGCCTTTATGCCGCTGCTACCGAAGGAGTCTCCAAAGCCTGGATCAGCAACATCTCTGCCAAAGAGGATACAGGAACAGCCATCGGTACTTATTCGGCTTTTCAAAGCATTTGCACCATGCTGGCCAGTTCATTGGCCGGGCTAATTTGGTGGCAATTTGGAGCAGCGGCCACCCTGGCATTGAGTGGAGTAATGGCTTTGCTGATTGCGGTTTATTTTACGCTGGCCATTCCTGGGATAGCCAAAACTTAGTACAGGTTTCCTATTCTCAAACTCTTGGATATTGGGCTCGGAGGACATGAATAGCCCCTGGCTTTAGCCTGGGGTTGGCGTAATACCCTCTGATCTGGGCTTTAGCCCTCGTTTGAAATTAAGGCTTGGGCTAAAGCCCGATCAAGAGGGCGTTTCCATGACCCCAGGGGCTATTCATGTCCTCCGCGTCTGAAAAACAAAAATCTCCAGTAGTATGGTTTTATTCTTAACATTGCTCAAAAGAACAGTCGCATGAAAAGAGCTTACATCAGTTTGTTTTTGTTAGGAGTCGGAGCCTTGCTTTTTTGGTCCTTTAAACCCCAAAAACAAGAGCGTCCCAACATCGTTTTCATTATGTCCGACGATCATGCCTACCAGGCGATCTCGGCGTACAGCGATAAATTGTTACAAACCCCCAATATCGACCGCATTGCCAAAGAAGGCATGCTGTTTACCAATGCCTGTGTCACCAATTCGATTTGTGCGCCCTCGCGTGCGGTCATCCTCACGGGTAAACACAGCCACCTCAATGGGAAGGTGGACAATTATTTCCCCTTTGACACCACCAATGTCACTTTTCCCCAATTGCTGCAAGCCAATGGCTACCAAACAGCCATGTTTGGCAAACTCCATTTTGGCAACAACCCCAAGGGGTTTGATGAATTCAAAATTCTGCCCGATCAAGGGAATTATTACAACCCGGATTTTATCACGAAAAAGGAAGGAAACATCAAGTTGACGGGCTATGTCACGGACCTCATCACTAGTATGACCCTCAATTGGCTGAAAAACGAACGGAAGAAAGATAAACCCTTCTTTCTGGCGTACCTGCACAAGGCGCCCCACCGCGAATGGCTCCCGGCTGAACGCCATTACAAGGAATTCATTCAGCGCAAATTTCCGGAGCCTGCTACTCTTTTCGACAACTACGAAGGCCGGGGCCGAGCGTCCAAAGAACAGGAAATGAACCTCCTCACCCACATGAACTGGGCGGGTGATTCCAAAATTTCCCCTGAGAACATGGACAAATTGGGCATCAAAGAGTCTCATCCTTACGACAAACGCAATTACAACGGTACGATTGGACGGATGAATGAGGCCCAACGCAAAGAATGGGACGCGGTATACGGCAAAATGAACGAGGAATTCATCCAAAACTACCCCAAGATGACCCAGGAAGACCAAATGCGTTGGCGCTACCAGCGCTACATGCAGGACTACCTGGGGTGTATTGCCTCCGTGGACGAGGGGGTAGGAGAGGTGCTGGATTTTTTGAAAGCAAATGGCCTGGACAAAAATACCATTGTGGTGTACACCTCCGATCAAGGGTTTTACCTGGGCGAGCATGGCTGGTTCGACAAACGGTTCATTTTTGATGAGTCGTTCAAAACCCCACTTTTGGTCAAATGGCCTGGGGTGATCCAAGCGGGTTCCCGCAATTCTCAAATGGTGCAAAACCTCGATTTTGCCCAAACTTTCCTGGAAGCTGCGGGCATCAAGCCCCCTGGCGACATGCAGGGCGAAAGCCTGATCCCGATTTTTAAAGGCAAGGGAAAAAACTTCCGGGATGCGGCATACTACCACTATTATGAGTACCCCAGCGTCCACATGGTCAAGCGGCACTACGGAATTGTAACCGAACAATACAAACTGGTGCATTTTTATTACGACATCGATGAATGGGAGTTGTACGATCGGACGAATGACAAAAACGAGATGAAAAACGTGTACCACGATCCCAAATATGCCGTGGTAAGGGCAGAACTGCACAAAAAACTGGCTAAACTGCGGTTGAAGTACAAGGATTCGGAGACCTTAGATAAAATGTACATCGAGAAATACAAGGAACTGGAGGCACAGGGGAAGATTTTTAAATAAAATGGCCGCTAAATGAGATGGTGATTTGGACGCTTTATAAAATCACCATCTCATCCTTACCCCCACATACAACTCCCTTCCCCGCGTAGGCCCCCAGGCAAAAGCCGTATCAAAATAATCGCCAAAAGGATTTTGCCAATTGATGATGGGGCGAATTTGGCGGAAATCGAAGAGGTTTTCACAACCTGCATAAACATCCAGTTTTTTCCAAACCTTGGTAAACTGCACATTGGTTACTGAAAATGCGCGCGAAAAATCCGGCTGCCGGAACGATTCCGGTAAGGATTGGGTATTCGGCAAACGTTGTGGGCCCATCCAATGCATGTTTACATCGGCGTGCCATTGTTTGTTTTTGGGCTCGTAAGAAAATGCACTGACCAGGCGGTGGCGGGCATTGAAGGGCAACTGGATTTTTTGCTCGCCAGTGCGGCGGTACACATCCAGAAAATTGTAGGCAAACTTGGCTTCAAAAATTTTCGCCAACACAAATTTGGCATCGAACTGAAAGCCATTAGAAATAGAAGTACCCCGAAAATTTTGGATGATGGCCAAACTTGGGTCGCTATCGTAATCGGGGAAAATCTGGTTTTGAAAACGGGTATGGTACAGGTCGACCGAAAAAGTGGCCACCAAGGTCTCGCCCGTAGCTGTATGGGTGAGGTTGACCCCGGTATTCCAGGCTTTTTCCAAATCCAGCGATTCCGAAAATTGAATGTCGCGAGAACTGATGAGCAAAGAGATGTTTTCGGCAAACAAGTTGACCGAGCGCAAGCCCCGGCCCACATTGGCACGAATCACCGTGGCATCACCCGCATTGTAGCGCAGGGTCAGGCGCGGTACGAATTGCCAGCCAAATTGCCGATGGTGGTCTACTCTGGCTCCGGCAATGATGCTGAATTGCTCAAAGTTGAACACGTTTTCGGCGAACATCCCCGGGGTGCGTTCCTGCCGCCGGTAGTCGCCCGCAAAAGTACGCTCCAGGTCATTGTTGGAAAAACGGATGGTCTCGTCCAGGCTGAGGTGGCGGTAGCTGAAGCCAAACTTCAAGTCGTGTTTTTGCGCCCAAAGTTGCTCGTATTGCAGGTTGGCGTAGGCGTTCAGGTGTTTGGATTCGTATTGGGTGACGCCAAACCAAGCCGATTGCTGGTGCTGAAAGGCCGAGGCAATCAGGGATATTTTTGACTGGGGATTAAAACGATAGCCGGTTTTGGTGTACAGTTCGGGTTGTTGGTATTGTACCACTTGGCCATAGACTTGGTTGGAGCCCTGGTCATTTTTGGCGTCAAAAGTGGTTTGTCCGCCGATGCGCTTTTCGTCCAAATAACGCAAGCCTATTTTGCTGCTCCAGCCCGCACTTTGTTCATCGCCCAGTGTGAATTTTTGGTAAATCGCCAAACGGGTCAGCAGGGGCAAGTCCAAAAAAGTATCTTCATCCCGATCGCGTTTTCCAGCGGGTTGCACCAGGTGCAGGGAAGTCAGGCTTTTCCAGTTTTTGCCCAAAGTGGTCGAAAAATTGGCGTTGAGGTGTTTTTCCCCAAAGGAATTGAGGTAGGCGTTGAGCAAGAATTTTTCTTTGTCAGGTTTAGGGTCTTTCAGTACTACGTTGACCTGGCCGCTGATGCTTTCAAATCCTTGCAAGACGGAATTGGCACCCTTGGCAACAAAAATCTGATCGACCAAAGTGCCGGGGATGCTGCTGATGCCATAAGTAAAGGTGCTGCCCAAAATCATCGGCATACCGTCCACCAGAATTTGATTATAGGTTCCAGAGAGTCCAAGGATGCGCAGTTCTTTGCTATTGAGCAGGAGGTTGGTGGTTTGGGCCTGGATGGTGCCCTGGGTTTCAAAACAACCCGCCAGATCACAACAGGCGGCTTTGGTGAGTTCTTTTTGGTTGATGACTTCAACTTTGATGCCTTGTAAGGCTGAGATGAAAGAGCCTCCTTGCTGCGCTACGACGGTGGCGGCTTCCAGGTATTTGGCGTCAGGTTCGAGGTATATGGAAAAATAGGTGCGTCCCGCAATGGCTACGGTATCGGTTTTGAAGCCTAAAAAAGAGACTGCCAAACGAGGGTCGGCATTGGTGGGTACCAGGATTTCAAATACGCCAAATTC
Organism: Haliscomenobacter sp.; assembly: GCF_041740695.1. Taxonomy (GTDB): domain Bacteria; phylum Bacteroidota; class Bacteroidia; order Chitinophagales; family Saprospiraceae; genus Haliscomenobacter. The sequence goes on from NZ_JBGSLK010000076.1 coordinate 29,064, forward strand.
ATTGCTCACTGCGCCTTGGGTAGAGCCTACCAAAGTGAGGGTTGCTCCGGGCAGGATTTCATTGCCGGAGGGGGTTTTGCCAAAGATTTTGCCTTTGATGCTTTGGGCGGAAAGGACACAGGGGAAGAGGGAAATGAGCAGGAGAAGAAAGCGCATGGTAGCGTGATTTTACCAATGGGAGTGCTCGGGGAAAAAGCGACCCTGTGGTTACAACGTAGTACCAAAGCGACATTTTTTTAACACAAAGAATAAAAAAGAGGACACAAAGGACACAAAGTTAGACGTTGACGGCCTTTGTGTCCTCTGTGGACCTTTGTGTTTTCTTTGTGATAAAAAATGTCGCTTTAGTAAACTTCTAAAAATAGTTGAGACAACTCGTGTCTACTTTGAATGGGAAGCTTGGTTACAAGTACGTCACCGCTTTCACCTTGTATGGCAGATCCCCAGGTTTTTCACAACCTTCGGTTTTTTCAATCAAGCTGCGGATTTTTGCTTCAGAAACAATCCCGGTATGGTAAGTCACCTTGATGTTGGTTGCTTCTTTTTTGGCATCATCGGCAGTCACTGAATCGATGCCTTCCTGGTTGACCAGTTTCTTTTTAATGGTTGCCAAGTCACCGTTGCAGCATACGCCGCTCACTTTTACGGTAACCACCTTTACTTCGTCCTGGGGTGCGTTGGCTGTTTGCGCCATCAGGGTTTGGGCAAAAAACAGGCAGGCGAAGGTCAAAAATGCAGCGAATACGTTTTTCATGGTTGATGATTTTAATTTTGGTGCTGCAAAAATAAGCGAAATCGAGATGCCTTGCCTGTATAATTTATAGTTTAACAGGTGGATAACAAGTAGACTTTAAGGCCCATCTGCTTTTCAAAATAGAATCGCTGAGCCATTGCGATTTTTATCATAAATTTGAAAATCGATCAAAACACCTACAAATGAAAAATCAGCTCCTGCTCTCTTTCCTTTTGGCACTCAGCACCACCCTTCTTGCCCAGTTCAACCCCGAGAAACCCGAGCTTTGCCAACGCAATTTCTACACCGAAGCCCAAGCCGTGGAGGTCCACAAAGCCGTAGCCGAGAAATACAATGACCAGGCCAGTTGGGAAAAACGCGCTCAACTCATTCGGCAAGGCATTCTGGACGGTGCCGAAATCAAAGAACTAAGCCTCAAAAAGCCCAAACACATCAGCATCCATAGCCGCAAAGCCTTGAATGGCTACGCTGTTGAGAATGTTTCGTTCCAATCCCTCCCGGGTATTTACGTGACGGGCAACCTTTACACGCCCCTCAATACGAAGGGCAAATTGGCGGCTATTCTTGCGCCACATGGGCACGGCCCCGAACCCCGCTACAAGGAATACGTCCAACAACGTTGCGCCACGCTCGCGCGTATGGGCGCGGCAGTTTTTGCGTACGATATGGTGGGGCTAGGCGACTCCAAATATTGCGAGCACAAAATTGAAAAGGCACTGAAACTCCAACTCATCAACAGTACCTACGTCCTCAATTTCCTACTCTCGTTGCCTAAAGTGGACAAAAACCGCGTGGCCATGAGCGGGGAATCGGGTGGTGGCACCCAAACCTTTATGTTGGCGGCCGTGGACGAACGCATCAAAGTGTCGGTGCCAGTGGTGATGGTATCGGGGCATTTTTTTGGTGGCTGTAGTTGTGAAAGTGGCATGCCTGTACACAAACGCCCTACGCATATCACCTCCAACCTAGAGATTGCGGCGCTATTTGCCCCCAAACCCATGCTCCTCATTTCCGATGGCGATGATTGGACCAAAAACACGCCCGATTTTGAATACCCTTTTGTGAAACGGATTTATGGGTTTTACAAAAGTGAAGACAAGGTGGAAAACGCGCATTTTCCCCAGGAAAAACACGATTACAATGCGTCCAAACGGCAAGCGGCGTATGCTTTTTTGGCGAAGCACTTGGGCTTGAATACGGCAGGGGTCTTGAAGGATGGGAAATTTGATGAAACGGGAAATACGGTTTTGACGGAGCTGGATTTGAAGGTGTTTAATGAAAAATATCCGCTGCCAGGAGATGCGTTGAAGGGGGATGAGGCGGTGGGGAGGGCGTTGAATGTTCAGCGGTAATTTTCCTAATGAAGTATTTCCATTTTGGAAACTGTTGGTGGCTTGCCAGTCTTAACAATATTGGGCTTGAGGTGAATTGATAATCAGGAAACTTAGTAATCCTAGACTCAACGACCAGCGGCAGCGCCGCCAAAACGTCTGTAGCATGAAATGTCAATTTGTGAAATAAAGGTGCAGAGCACCGCAACTAGGAAGAAGCTGTTGCGGTGCTCTGCACCTTTACGCTGGTGTCGCGCATTAAATCTACAGACGTTTTGGCGGCGCTGCCGCTGGTCGTTGCCTAATAATTCCTTGGTTATCAATTTGCCACAAGTCTATTTTAAGTTTTTGCTAAAACGAACTCCGCTTCTTCTTTTTTTAATTTAGGCGATGGTGCAAAATAAGCACAACGTTTTTAATTTTATTTGTTTTAAATTAAAGTTTTTTATTTAAATTTGTTTTCAATTAATTCCCTAACTAAACTGAATCCATTATGGGTGCATATCTCCACATTGGTTTCGTGGTTAAAGCGACCACGACTCTCCCCAAAAATGTTTCAAAAGCAAACTTTCAAAAAGAAGTTGAGGCATATTATCCCAGTGAAGTTTTCGATTGTGTTGAAGGCGAAGGTGGGAGCATCACCCTGGCATTAAAATCAAGCATTGCGACAGCGGAACTAGCGCCTTTTGTACAGGAAATATACAAAGACTGGTCTGGACGAATCGACAAAGATGCGATGGATTTCATCGAGGAAAACATCAATGATCCCAATTGGCTTGAAAAAGTAGAGGACGCAGATTTGTACCGATTTTACGTTCTGGACTATGGTGTTTATGATTATTTTAAAATTGCTGGGGAGGAAATAGGATTCCGCCTGACCGTAGTGACGCTGGCTTCCGAAGGTAAATTCTCGATGGAACAGAGTGAGTCTACCCTCGGATTTATGGAAACTTGTGCTCAACGCGCTTATGCTCAATATAAAATGGCTAAGGCTTTTCGAGTGTATGTGTTGTAAAGGAGCAAGACCTGGGCTAGCGGGGGAAACCTTATCTTAGACGCCATTTGATTTTTTGCACAAATTGATTTAATTTACCCAACAAAATCATTGTAATGACCACAGTCTTACGGGTAAATATGGACGAAATTGATGATGAACTGCTGCGCGATTGGAAAGCGCGGTATGGCTCGTCAATGGTGGAACTTCGGATTCTGGACGAAAACGAAAACGGCGATACTTTAACAGAGGCAGAATTTTGGGCGATTATTGATTCTTTTGACTGGGCAAAAGAAGAAGAGGAGGACATCATGAAACCCGCTCTCCATCAACTTTCCGCTCTACCGATTGCCAAAATTCAACAGTTTCAAGATATTTTATCGCATAAACTCTGGCAACTCGATGGCCAAATTTATGCTGCCACACTGATTGCCCAAGATGGCTTTTTATCGGTGGATGATTTTTTATACGTCCGGTGTGCAGCAGTAGCCGACGGAAGAAGTACGTTTGAAGAAGTGCTGCAACTGCCTGAAAAAATGCCGATTGAGTACAGCTTTGAATCCTTGCTCTACCTGGCTACGGACGCTTATGCTCAAAAAACAGGCGAACCAATGACCTATTTGCCGAAATACAATTTCGAAACGTACCAAAACCGCTCCGGTTGGAAGAAAGCTTAAATACCAGTGAAAAGGAAACACGGGAATGCCCTCAACAACAAAAAGCTCCATCACCTTTACGAAATCCTGGATTCAGAAGAAGACGATGACGTGTTTAAATACGGCATTTGTGGTCACCCCATTGGTAAAGATGATTACTCCAAAAGAATCCGAGAACAACTTAATTTGTACAACGCGGTTGCCAATTGTGTTCGGTTTTTCGCCCGGGTTTTAATCACTGGAATCCCCGGACGCGCCAAGGCAAAACAATTGGAAAAGGAGCATGTTGATGCTTATGAAGTGAAAAATGGTAGAAAGCCTAGAGGGAATCGGGATTGAGTTGGATGAAGGTTGGCATACATTAACTTAAGTTCTAAATTTTAGGCTATTGTGCTAAAAAGGAGCGCCATTTAGCAATCTAATAATTTCTATTTCCGCCTTTTTTAAAAAAAGTTTTTTTAAAGTTGTTAAAGTTGCTAAAATTGTGCCTTCATATTTTCTAGAATCGAATTTAATATCATTTATGTTGTTCAAATCAATTTCTGTTTTAATATATAGAGTCACAATATTATTTGTCGTCACTCTATTTTCTGTAAGTGTTTTTTGCAAATCTATTTCGCTGTCTTTTAAGAACAGATGGTAACTTATGTTTATTATGGCTGTGTATTTTTCGTTATAAGGAGTTCCGTCAACCTTGATAGTTGGAGGTAGCTTAAACTTATCTAATATCAGTTGCAATAAGTCCTCACCAGTAAACTCATCGGAGACTTTCATCTCATAGACAAAATTGTGTTTGTCATAGTAAAACAAGATAGGAAATGCGCTTTTGTTTAGGAGTTGTTTTTGTTTATTCGAATAATCATTTTCAAGTGAATCATTTAAAATTTGAGTTGGAGTTTTGCGACTAACACTTACTAATTGTCTAAAATTTCTTTTCACTTCATCAGGATATTTTTCGCAAAGATGTAGCCAATAGGACTTATCTTTGACGACAATATCAGAAAAAATCTCCTTTAGTGATTGAATCTGTTGTCCTGTTAATTCAACATTGGTACAGAGATGGTAATCCTTCCATCCAATTTCTTCTTTAGCTTCAATTGCTGTTTTTAAAGAATCTTTAGCAATGCTTATGTTGAATTTTTTATCAATTCCATCGAGAACTGATTTGCATTGATATGCTCTTTTTTTTTCTCTATAGAACAAATCAACACCTTTTTCAGGTGGTTTTCTTTTTACAATATCGTTAGAATTATTCTCAAATTTTAGCAATTTTAGACAAAAGTATTCCCATGCTTCATGAAATGAAGATTCTTCTGAGACAATAAAAAAAGGCGGAATTAAATGATACTCCATGATTATCCTGGATTTATGTCGCGTTTTGAATAACAGACAACGGTCGCGTTGCCGCACTCGCCACCGAGTGAAGTTTGAGCATTAGCACGCGGCCGTTGGCTGCAGTGCATCGTTTTCCTAATTTTTTATTTTCCAAATTCATTTGTAATTTTTAAAATTGCATTGGAAATTCTATTTCTTGTCAGTCCTGCATCTGCATCGTTTATCAGGCCTAAATTTATTTTCCTCTCCAATTCTTCCCATTGGCCCGATAAAAGATAAATATCTCGTTTAACTGATTCATTTTCAGATAATCTATTGTCAATCAAATAATTTATTGCCTCAATTGTATAACCTTTTTTTATAAACTCTTGAACGTTAGTAAGTATGTTTTCGATTGCTCCTGCAGGTTTCGTATTAAATTTATTATCATTCATTCTTTTTTCCAACACCTCTATTTCTACTTGAATCTCATCACTCAGTCCAATATCCCAACCAATATTTTCTGCTTCTCTTTCATATTCTATTTTTCGATGTTTTAGAAATTTTAGTCTTTCATATAGGTCATCAATTTTTAAGGCTTCTTCGGCAATGAATTCTATTGAGTATTTTTCGATGTTTAAATCTTGATAAGGCTCTAAGCTCCAACGACTGTCTAAAACTTCAATATTTATATGCGCAAGGTTGTTTTGAGTACCCGTGTCTGCATTAGCAATTAAGCCATTTATCTTGTCGTAAATAAAAATCTTTTGCTCTTTTGTCAAATTGTATTCATCCATTTTTTTCTTCAACTTTTCAACGCAGGTAATGGGCGTCCTGAAATTGTCCAAAAAATACAAATACTCTGATAATATCTCAAATGGCAATTCAATCTCAGGGAATAAGTTACTATCTCTCAAATGAAGGTGCCAATAATAAGCGTTGTTGTTAAAATGTTCGTCTTTTGTGTTGAAATATTTTTCAACTCCATCAAACTCGTTTTTAGTATTTTTCCAATCCGCGATAATTGCCTCTACACTTAACTCTTCCAGTTCCTCTAAATTAAAGCGTTCATTAGTCCTATTAAACAAATGATTATTTTTGCATATCATAAATAATATAAAATCCTCTGTTATTTCAATTCCTCTATTTTTTCTTGATTGAGTTTGTTTATCAATTATTGACGGAATTTTATCAATCCCCACTTTTATCATTGTTGCTTCAATGACAATTTGTTCTTCGTTCTTATCCTTCAATTCTTTATTACGAAATTTCTCAATTACTTGATTAGCAGTTTTGTAGGCAATTGCTTTAAAGTCATCACTTATTTTCATTTTTACTTTTTTATTTTCTTCTTATTGTCCATAATTTCATTAATTAACAACAATCGACTACCCAAAATCCGCATTGTACCTTTTCCTTAGTCGTTAGTTACCAATAAACACGTGATGGTTTTATGCTATTGTAAAAGTAAATAACATCTCCCAGGTTATCAAGCATTTCACATAGAATTTAATAGGCAGAAACCTACCCAACTCCCGCCTCAATCCTCCCTTTCATCTCCTCAACCGTCACCTCCCCCAAAATCCACTCCTCAATCAAAGCCACACACTTCACCTTCGTCTCCACAGTAAGCACTGTATAGATCACCAATTCATCAACCGCCGCTTGCCCTTCTTCTAATTCAATGGTATCCATCCATGCGGTGATCAGGATATTTTCCTCTATTTCATTCGGATCAATCTGAATGACCCGAACTGCTCGTTTTTTCGCTTTCAGCGCCCACTCAGGCACCTTCAGGCATATATACCCTATACGCACATACAGAAGAAGGGGGAACACACCGCGTGTATTCCCCCTTCTTCCCTGCTTTTTTCTTCGCAAAAGGCTAAAAGGTAAAAAAGATAAAAGCTAAAACGTCCTGGCTAACCGGAACCCACAGTCGTCGTTGTCCATGAGCTCCGAAAAGTCTCTTTGGCGAAAGGCAACGCGGCACGCCTCCGCGTAGACGTTCCACGACCCGCCGCGAAGCACCCGGAGCGAGCCAGTATCTGGACCACGTGGATTGATTTTCATGTCAAGATTGTATTCCTCATACCAATCCCAACACCATTCCCATACATTGCCGCTCATGTCGTACAAGCCGAGTTGATTGTTCTTTTTGCCAGCCACCGGATGGGTACGTTGTACACCATTGATGATTGAATTTTCATCATACCAAGCAACTACATCGAGATCATCGCTACCGCTGTAAACCATTGGCTGCCTTTTGAGGCCGCCACGCGCCGCATATTCCCATTCTGCTTCGGTGGGGAGGCGAAAGCCATTGGATGTTGTTGTGTCCAGGCTTACCGCCCATTCGTAATGGTCTGCTTTTTCCATGGAGTCAATCTTGTAAGCTGCACTACGTCCAAATCTGCTGCTCAGCCAATTGGCATAAGCGCATGCATCAAACCAGTCTACATTCACCGCTGGATTGTCGCCATCAATGCCCCAATTCGGAGAATAATCCTGCAAGGCCAAGCGATTGGCCGCGCAGTACAAACCCCATTGCCAAAAGGTGGTTTCGGTGCGCGCCAGTTCGAAACGGCTGAGTTGAACGGTATGGAGGATTTCATCTTCTTGACAGTTCTCATCAATCGTGGAATCACAGCCCATTTGGAAAGTTCCTTTTGAAACGCTGAGCATCACTGGAAAATACCGGCCCATCAATACATCGTAGTGGTTGGCATCCAGACCTTTTAGCATTTGCCGCATTTGCACAATGGATAAGTTGCGTTGCGTTGGCTTCGATTTCCCCAGCAAGTTTCCAATTTGGGAGATAAGGTCAGCAGTTTCCCTAAGTTTTTGACCCGATTCGAGGCGTACAAAAGCAATTTCTTGCAAAGCCTGCGCCACTTTGGTTTTGTTTTGCCCCAGTTTTGCTGCAGCAAGTAAGGAAGGTAAAGCTTCCTCGTATTTTAAATGGTATACAGCATCTTGAGCCACGTTCAATAGCGCATCCACCGCTACTTTTGCGTTGCCGTTGGCCATACGGGTTTGGTTTAAGGCAAAAAAGGTAGCCACCAATGCAATGGCAGTAAGCACCAGCCCTGCCACCGCCAGCCAGGTAGCCCTTCTCCTTTTGCGCCGTTCTTCGGCCAGTTGTTTTTCCTTCTCAATTTGTTCCTGTTGCAACCTTTCCTGTTCTTCCAGCGCCTGGCGGACTTTTTTGGCTTTTTGGATGGGCAGCACCAGGGTATCGTGCGAAATTTCGAAACTAAAACCACCCACGGTGTTCAGTTCGCGGCGGATGAGGTAGGTTTTTTCGAGTTCGTTGAGCAGGGTTTCGCTCAGGCCCATTTGGAGGAGGTCGTGGCGGTCTACACTTTTGCGGCGGCCTTCGCCAGTGGCGGGGTCTTCGGCCAGCAGGGCGTCTTCGAGTACCCGTTGGGCTTTACTGCGGGCTTCGGCGGGTAGTTCGTCAAGTTTGCGGTAGTAGTAGTTTTCGTAGAGCTGGCCCATGTCGGGCAGTTGGGCAGCGGTGATGTCGGGCAGGCCGTTGTTGTCCAGGTCGGGTACTTTGCCGTCTTTGACCAGGCCCTCCAGGTATGCGCAGAGGATTTGGAGTTGGAAGGCTTCGATGCCAGTGGCGACGGTTTCTGTACTTTCCGCAGTTTTGGTGGTCAGGGCGCGGATGATGGCTTGCAGGCCGCCTTCGGTGTATTCAAAGGGCGGAGAGGCAAAGTGTTCCCCTGGGATGCGGGCGGGTTTGACGATGGCCTCACGTGCCTGCGCGGGTGTGAGGGGGCGCAGCTCGTACCGTTTGTGCAAGATGGCGGGTAGCACGTCCTTCATGGAGTCGAGCTGGCTCATGCGGTCGCTGCGGATGGCAAAGACAGCCTTGATGTTCATGGGCTGCGCCAAAAAACGGCGGGCTTCGGGGCTTAGCTCGTCGAGCCTGGCCCGCACCGACTGCGGGATTTCGGTGTACAACAATTCCGCCAATTGCCGCCGCAGGCATTCCTGTTGCTCGGCGGGGTAGGAAAAAAACTCTTCAAACTGATCGAAGAGCAGCACATACTGGCCATTGGTGCTGGTCTGGCGGCGTTTGAAGTGCAGCCAGAGGGTGTCGCCTTCCACCAAGTCGGTCAAAAAATCGGCGGCAGGGTCGGTAGGCAGGTCGCGCAGCAGGCGTTTCAGGGTTTCCAGGGGCGCGGGCGACTGGCCTTCGGCGTAGTGGGTGAAGCGCACCTCCACGGGTTGGAAGCGAAACAAAGGAGGCTGCTTCTCGTCCATGAGCCGGGGCATGATGCCGGCATTGAGCAAGGAAGATTTGCCGTAGCCGGATTTGCCAAAGAGCACGACGAGTTTTTCGAGCAGGATGAAATCGTGCAGGTCCTCGATGTCTTTGTCGCGGCCGAAGAATAGGTGGCGGTGGCTCGTTTTAAAGGGCTGCACGCCGAGGTAGCGGGATTGGGTGCCAGCCATTTATTGGAGTTTTTGGGAGAGTTCGAGAATGTTTTTGCGCACTCGCGCCAAGGCGCTGTTCAGGTGCTCGGTCAGTACAATGCCTTCTTTTTTGTCTTGCAGGTATTGGCTGTAGGTGCTTTGGGTCATGGTCAGCAATTGTTGATCATCGCTGTCGAACTGGGATTCAAATATTTTGAGCATGGAAAAAGCCGAGTCGTATTCACTTTTGGCCACCAATTGGTCAATCGTTGCTGCGGTAGGCGAAAGTTGATTGATCAATTTGCGCAGTTTGGCGGGGTATTTTTCGGCGAAGCGGCGGTGCAATTCCTCAAAAAACGACCAGTCGGCGCCGATGAATTTGATGTTGAATTGCTGCAAAAAAAAGCGCTCCATGTCCGCGTCCTGAAAGGTGGTTTTTAGGACATAGTTGCGGTTGTTGTTGTCGAACTGGTTTTCATTCATGTTCAGGTAGCGCAAAAAGAGTTGGGTGTACCAGCGCTCGAAATGAAAACCCACAAAGATATAGGTGTTAGTTTTCATCAGGGGCATGCGGATTTCGTTGGGGACTTTGAGGTCGGTCAGCAGGGTTTTTAACATTTTGAACAAATCGTCGTAGTCCAGGATCAGGGATTCCTGGTCTTCCACGCTGCCGCAGATGTTGTAGAGCAAGGGGTTCTCCTCGCTGGGGCGCTCGATTTTGTATTCCTGCTCCTTGTTGTTGCTGGAGAAATAATCGAATTGCAGGTTCAGTTTGTATTGGGCAAAGGCATCGAGCAAAAACTTGTCGGGATTCGTCGAGACCATCAGGCGAAAGGGCATTTCGGCAATTTTTTTCAAAATCGCGTCCTCGGGTGGGTTGTTTTTGAAAAAACGGGCCGCTACTTGTTGGGCGGTGGTTTTGGCGTCGCTGTCCTTGAAGAGGAAGAGGCCGTCGCGGGTGTAAAAATGGAGCAGTTTGTCGCCGAGTTTTTCGGTCAATGCGGCATTGAGTTGCTCGTGGGCATTGGGCAAGAAGTTGTGGCCGAGGAGGAGCACGGCGCGTTGTTCTTCGATGTCGTAGAGAATGTCGTCCCAGTGAATGTCTTCCATTAGTGAGGTTGAATTTTGTTGAACATACTTATTGCTTGGTCCTTGGTTGTAAGTATGGTTTTATAGCATGGTGAAAATAGATATTTAAATTTTATTCTCAAAATAGTGAATGCTTTATCCCAATATCATTGATTTTAGCCCTTTAATATTGAGCAAGTGCTTTTAGCGCGCAATTTGCGGTGGCTTTAAAGGATACAAAATTGAGTGTTTTTTCAATATTATGCATTAGATCAGTTCCAACTGAGTCTGGGGACTATTGATACCAAAGCGACAATAATAGCAGCGCGGATGACGCGGATTTACGCGGATTTTGCTTTGCCTGCGGCAAAGTTTTTTGCCACGAATTACACGAATTTTCACGAATTAAGGCACAAACTTCGTTTGCGCGAAAGCACGTTGACATGAACGCAGTGAATGCCTAAATTCGTGAAAAATTCGTGTAATTCGTGGCTCATCTAATCCCAATCACGCCGAAGGCGGGATAAAAATCCGCGTAAATCCGCGTCATCCGCGTCATCCGCGCTGCTATTATTGTCGCTTTGGTATCAAAATTCCCCGAACTCACATCACTTCACCAACTTCAACCCCGTAGCATACCGCTGCGCCACATTGTCCCAATTCAAAATGCCAAACAGATTGTCCACATTTTTTCAACAACTGTTTAAAGAATGAAAAATTTAAAAATCAATCCCAATACAATACAAACGCCGATTGTCTTCAACATATCCCACTTCAGGCGAAAAGTAAAAATCAATGCGGCAAGGGTAATCACTAAAGCGCCCCAGTCTATGGTGTTCCAGAGGGGGATTGGAAGGTAAAAAGGCCCAAAATTCCGTTCACCTACCTCAGCAAACAAGGTATGCAAACTGAACCAGATACCTAGGTTAAGAATAACGCCCACCACCGCAGCGGTAATACCCGAAAGCGCAGTGCTCAAGGACTTATTGCCCCGGAGGTATTCGATGTACGGCGCTCCGGTAAAAATGAACAAGAAGGAAGGCAGATAAGTTACCCAGGTGACGAGCACTGAGGCGAGTACGCCAGCCAAAATTGGGTCCAGAGTGCCTGCATTGCGGAAAGCCCCCATAAAACCGACGAATTGCACCACCTGAATGAGTGGCCCAGGCGTGGTTTCTGCCATACCCAGGCCGTCGAGCATTTCGCCCGGTTGCAGCCAGCCATAGGTTTCTACGGCTTTTTGTGAGATGTAGGCCAGTACAGAGTATGCGCCCCCAAAAGTGACCATGGCCGATTGGCTAAAAAACAGGGCTTGTTTGCTGAACACGTTTTCGGTTCCCAAAATCAAGATCAATGCTACTACCGGCAACAGCCACATGGCCAGCCAAAAGAGCGCTACCCCCAAGGTTTTGACCAAAGAAGGTCGTTCTGCTTGAATGTACTGGTCGATCAAACCCGTTTCACTCTCCTTTACATCCGCGTGGCCTTTGATGACGTAGAATTTTTCTTCCCAGATTTTACCTCCGAAATAGCCAATCAACCCCGCTGCCAAAACGATGTAAGGAAAAGAGATTTTGAAAAAAAAGATGGCGATGAAAGCCAAAACGGCAATGCCGACCATAACTTCGTTTTTGAGCGCCTTTTTGCCAATTTTGATGACTGCACCCACCACTACGGCCAGCACAGCGGGTTTGATGCCGTAAAAAATGCCTTGTACAAAAGTCAGGTCTTTCCACAGGGCGTACAAAATGCTCAAGATCAAAATGGACACAAAACCCGGTAACACAAATAAGCCACCAGCCATAAGCCCGCCCCGGGTTTTGTGCAGCAACCAGCCAATGTAGGTGGCCAATTGCTGCGCTTCAGGCCCCGGCAGCAGCATGCAATAATTGAGGGCGTGCAAAAAACGGTTTTCCCCCAGCCATTTTTTCTCTTCCACGATGTATTTGTGCATCACGGCGATTTGCCCGGCGGGGCCACCGAAGCTGTACAGCGCTACTTTGAGCCACACTTGGAACGCTTCGCGGAAAGTAGGGTAGGGCATTTTTTTTATTGACAAAGATACAAAGGGTTTTTGCTGTTTTAAATCACCTGTGGCAATAGCGCAACAAAAATGAGTGGAATGGCATAAAGCAGATAAGAGGTTTACAACCAAGCTCTGCGTTGCAGGGTTTTAAAGATTAAGAGCATGTCTAAAATTTAATGTTGTAAAAAATAAACCAGATGAAAGGACCATCCATAAATGAAAGAAAAAAACTTCTTTTATCCATAGAGAGATTGCTTGAAGGACCAATGATTTTTTTAGGTTTTGTATGGCTTGTGTTACTGATTGTAGAATTGATATGGGGATTGTCCAAACCATTAGACTATTTGAGCCTTACCATCTGGCTGATTTTTATTGTTGACTTTATCATCAAATTCATTCTTGCACCTGGTAAGCTTATTTTTCTAAAAGAGAATTGGCTTACTGCCATTTCACTACTTATTCCTGCATTAAGAATATTTCGCGTTTTCCGATTTGCACGTTTGTTGAGAGGTATAAGAGGCATTCGCTTGGTTAGGGTTGTATCTTCCATTAACCGCAGTATGAAGAGCCTTGCGGCTACAATGAGACGAAGAGCTTTTGGCTACGTTTTTTTGTTGACCCTTGTCGTCACATTTGCTGGTGCAGCAGGCATGTATGCCATTGAGAAAGCTTATCCGGGGTTTGACAGTTATGGTATGGCATTGTGGTGGACAGCGATGAGGGTGATTACCGCAGGGAGTGAATACTATCCGTCAACTCCTGAAGGCAGAGGACTTGCCTTTCTAATTGCAATATTTGGCTATGCAATTTTTGGCTATGTTACGGCTACATTAGCCACTTTTTTTATTGGAAGAGACGCGGAAGAAAAGGATGCCCCCTTTGCCGGAGCCAAAGATGTAGCGGAATTAAAAAATGAAATTGCAGCACTTAAAAAAGCCATTGACAATATGATTTCTAAATTGGGATGAGTAGTGACATTGCCTCGATTTTAAGTAATGAAACTGTATTAATCGACCGATCAAGTTGAAAATGTCGATTAATACAGTTCCACTACATAGCACGCACTCAATCGGTTTTTTTAGGGGTTTCTCCTTCTTCTAGTTCATCGGCTTCACTGAGTGCAATCGCAATCGCCTGTTTGCGATCAGTGACGATGATGTCGCTTTTCCCAGAGTGTAGTTCACCTTCTTTAAATTCATGCATTACTTCTGCAATCTTTTTTTGAGCTGGAGAAGGTGTCTTTTTGGCCGCTGCTTTTTTTTCCTTTTTCATAAATGTTTACCTGTTTTAGAATCTGTCAATTGCTCACAAATCCGCACATTGAATGCGAGATTGTGCTTTTGTCTCAGAACCCCCGACCCCTAAAGGGGAGTACAGCTTACGTTAGCCTAAAAATAAGCCTTTTGTAAGGTGCTTTACGATTGGTTACTACCCGAAAACGTACTCCCCTTTAGGGGTCGGGGGTTCTGAGACCACGGTAAAATGCTCAATATCAACCACAAACTCAATTCGGAAGATTTGTGGGTAATTGATAGGTTTTAGTATACCAAGGTAGCGGATTGAGAAGGAGAAGTGTTACACAATCATAGCGAAGAGTTGCAGAATTCACACATTGTTGCTTTGCTACAGCTGGTACGTGATGGAGTAATTATTCAGCCAAGGCTTTTGCTCCCCAAAAATAGGTTATTGCGATTGCAGTGATGCCCAACAAAACACTAAATACAAATGGGTCGTAGTGGGCGCCATAATTGGGGATGAGATAGGGACTGATGTTCATCATGGTGTGAAAAAGAACCATTGCAAAAACACTTTTGCCAGTATTGTTGAATATCCAGACCATGATGACCCGCAAAAAAATGGTACCGATGCTTTGCCAGATGATCCAGACAGGGGTTTGGTGGGCTTGGCTCCAAGGGATAATGTGCCACAGTGCCCACAGCAATCCCAATAAGATGCTTGCTTTTAATGCCCCATACCGATTTTGTAAAGGGTCAATAACATACCCACTCCAACCCAACTCTTCGCCAATGGCACCAATAAAATAGACAAAGAAAAAAATAACCACAGCTAAAAACGATATTTTTGGTTCGGTTGGCACCACTCCGGTCAATTTCATATATCCATAAGATAGCGCGGCGATGCAAGGAATCAGAAAAACAATAGGGAGGTACCATTTTTTATCCTTGATTCTTTTGTAGTCGAAGGCTCGTTGCAATAGTTCTTTTACGCCTTGAGTTTTTCTTGCACGGTAAACCAGGATTATTGCTGCCAACATGGGGCAAAAAGTCATCAACGCACTGATTGGGAGTTTAATGGGCAGTATTTTGGTTAAATCTCTGGTGAACGCAGCCAATATCCAAAAGGGGATGGAAAGTAAAAGCACCAATAGAAAGAATTTGATAGCTGACTTATTTTCTGGTGCTTGGTTATTCATGATTGGGCGCTGGTTGATGGTATTTATACCTTGCTAAGGTCTTTGCTCCCCACAAAAAGACGACAACAACAGCGGTGATTGCAAAAACTGAATAGTGAATTTCAGGATAATCGACCAATGGATTGTGCAGGTCATCCTGTGGGGACAAAGGCCTGCCTAAATTCAACATCGTATGAAATAGTATGCAGGCAAATAAGCTTTTACCGGTATTATTATAAATCCAAACAATCAACACTCTTACTGCAACTGTGCCGAGCGTTGCCCAGGCTATCCAGCTTAGATGGTGTCCTTGTTGAATGATTGATGGGTAATGCCATATTACCCAAGGTATGCCCATCATGATGCTTGCTGCTAATGCGCCAAACCGTTCTTGCATGGGGTCAATGGCATAACCCATATAGCCGATTTCTTCACAGATTGCTCCGATAAAAAACAAGGGAAAAATAAAAAGAATAGATTGAAAAGGAATGAAAAATGTGCGCGGAAGGGGCAATTCTATAAAATAGATGATGAGGTAGATCAACAAATACAGTAAAAATGGCAGAAAAATAATCGGCACATACCATATCTTTTTTGTAATCCTGGAAAAATCTAAAATTCGCTGAAACAGTCTTTTAACCCCACTATGCCATTCTTCTTTGTAAATGAGTATGCTGGCTACAATCAATGGTGTGAACGCGGCGGCGATGTCCGTTATGGGAATATCTAAGGGTAGCCCTTTTATGTCAATCATGGTTTCAATGATCCATAGTGGAATTGAAAACCCATAAACCAGCAGGAAAAATTTCAGTGGTGTTCTTGTTCCTTTGTAGGTATCCATAAGTCTATTCCTTTTTATAAAAAATTCTTACCTGAGGCAACAGCGCAATAAAAATGAGTGGAATGGCATAAAGCATGTAAAAGGTTTGCAGCCAACTTACCCCTTGTACATAAATGGTTTCGACTTGTATCCAGATGATGAGGGCAAAAGCGACATAAATACTGAAAGACCAGGACCAATGCATATCCTGGAAAAAATTAAATTGCTCAGCCAATCGGGAGCTTGGTTTTTTCAACAAAGCAAAGACCAACAAGCTGGGAAAAAGCCCTAAAACAGTGAACAAAACAATGCCAGGTATAAGAAAATCTTGGAAAGGTGGTGGGGTGCTAAACTTTTACAATTATTTATTGTATATTTGCAAGCTTGTTTTTCCCGACAAATACATCCTCCTCAAAAATCTGTCGCATTTTTTCTGGTTCTTCAAACAAAGGGCTGTGTGCTGATTGTCGAAATGTGTAAAAGCCCTTTATCGGTGCCTTTAGCTGCTCGAAATAGTCCTTTGCCAAATGGTAAGAAACTGTGTAATCATAGATGCCATGAAAAAAATAGACCGGAATAGCAAGCGCTGGAACTTGTTTGGCCATATCCGTGACCAGCATCTTATCCCACAGTGAGCTAACGCCCGAGCGGGATTTGCCACGCCACATATTGATCTTTTCCATCAACGTGTACTCGCGACAGGCAAGCGAGGGTAAAAAAATACCAGTGAATATTGAATGCATGGCATGCGTGGTACCTATGCCAAGGCTGTGCATGGCTTCATCTCGCAGGTAAAGGTAGGCATCCGGGATTCCATCCGTCAGCGTGACTGGTGCTGACTCCAATTTTCTGACCATTTTTTTGTTTCCCTGCTTTTTAAACTGCTTAAGCATATAGTCGTAGGCAAGGCTTTCAGATTTAAGCTGAGCCGACATTTGAGCCACGCCAATGTAGGCGTGGTACAATTCAGGCACTTGCGCAGCCACTTGTATGCCAATAAAGGTCCCCCCTGAATGTGCCATGAGGTAAATTTTTTCCTGTCCAAAGCGCTTGCGTAGGTAATTCGTTACCTGCTTTGTGTCCGCTATCATTTGCTCCAGCGTCATTGAGGCTGGGGGAATGTTGGCACGGTAAGAAAGTCCTGAACCCCTTTGTTCCCACCAAACCACTGTGAAATAGTCTTCAAGACCCGTGGGGTACTTTTGGGTTAGGAAATAATCAGGTAGACCACCATGCAGGTAAAGCAATACTGGGTGCTTTACATCTTTGCTCTTGATGAACATACCCTGATCCAGGCCATTTATATTGATATGGATTTTTTCAGAAATGCTACCTGCCAACCGATTTCCGTTTTCATCCAAAAAGGGTTCAGGTTTTCCGGGACTTATGATCCACAGCATGCCTACAAGAATGAGTGTGCAGGTTATCAAGATTGAAAGCATAATCAGCATAATTCGCCCTCCTTTTTGTATAATTGATTGAATAGAAAATTGCTTCATTTTATTATTGGTTATTCTTTTTTGTTTATTAATATTGCTACGCCACCTTTTTTATGCCCTTTCTCCACATATCTGTGTGCCTCGACAATGTCTTCAAATGAATAACATTTATCGATAATGGGTTTTATATGTCCAGCCTCTATAACCTCTTTGATGGAATCAAGACGCTTAGAATCTAACATTAATTTTTCATCATCAATGGAGACATATTTTCCTTTGGGAGCAAGCGCTTTTTTACATGCCTTTTTCAATTTTGATGTTTTCATTTTACCAACAGCATCAAGTATAAAATCATATTGAACATTTGGGTCTAAAGTATCCACTTTGGTATAATCAATTACATCATCAGCTCCCAGCGATTTCACCAATGCCAAATTTGTCGTGCTGCATACCCCTGTAACTTTTGCCCCCAGGTATTTAGCCAATTGTATGGCTATGGTACCCGATGTTCCCGAGGCGCCATAAATCAGCACATTTTGCCCAGGTTGGATGTTACCTTTTTCCAAAGATTGAAATGCTAAAAGTCCACCATACGCAGCTACGGTCGCTTCTTCATAGGATATATTTGTCGGTTTTATGGTCAAACAGCCATAAGTTGAATCATTCTCTTTCATACACTTGTACTCGGCATAAGCACCAAGTCCAAATCCAGTAAGCCCATAAACTTGGTCGCCTATTTTGAATTTTTTGATGTCCTTACCTATTGATTCGATTTCTCCCGCTAATACCAGTCCTATGATAGACTTTCTCGGTTTCCACAAACCTAACATAATACGCATCGGTATTAGAACTTGGATAGGTACATTAGAGCTTCTGATAAAAATATCGCTTGCCGTTACAGCTGTTGCGTATATCTTTATGAGCACTTCATCATCCTTCGGCGTAGGTTTTTCTACTTGCCTTATCTGAAGAACTTCGGGTGCTCCATATTTCGTACAGATTATTGCTTTCATAAGTCTTGGATTAACTTTCTATAAATTATGCCACAAACAATGAGGATAAAAAAAATTGTGTAAATCAACTTGTTGTATTTTGCCAACCAATTTGGCAGATAAATATCAAAATTATCCTTCTCTGAATCAGAATATCTACGAGCCATAATGGTAAGCGGGCACATTCTTTTGAACATCAGCAGGACTACCCCTTCTATTAAGATAAGCGCAATACCGATCCAAACGAAGTTGTCAATTTTATTCACGATGACTGCATAAGCCATATAGAATAGTACCACATTGAAAAAAGCCCAAATGAGGGTATGGACAATTTTGATGGCAGTAAGGTTTGAAGCTACATTCATAATCTTTTGTTGTTTTTGGTTGTTTAACCATCACTCTATTTTTAAATAAATTAAATAAGTATGCCAGTTGTGAAAAATTAGAAATACGATGACAATGAAAAAATACCACCATCTTCTGTAGGGAATATTAAAGTATAAAGAATCTCCAATTAACCCGATACCAACTAACCAAAACAAAGGTGTGTAAGCAGGAGACAACAACCCTAACGCACTTTTACTCCACGTGCTGTTTGGAAAATACATTAGCATTAGCCATGAAGCAAAATAGAGTAGGGTTCCTATCACATATAAAACAAGTCCCTTTTTTTGAATGGGTTTCAGCATTTCAATGGGTATTAATGAAATAAAGATGAACATTAGTAATCTTGAACCATTTTCAATATTGATGATAAAAGAAGGAATGCCCTTTGAGAAATTTTCAGCTTGAAAAACTTGGGGCAATCTATCTGTGAACGCATAATCCCATAATAAAACAGGGATGGTTAAAAGAAAACAGTTGAAGAAATATTTTTGAAAAGTTTTAAATTCCATTTCAGATTGGTATAATTATTTATTTTTGAAAAAAGGCCCCCTCTCAGTATTCAATCCTTTTTTAGCAATAATTCTCTAGATTGCTTATCTTTTACCCTTATGCCTAATACAATAAGCGAAACGTAAATAACAATTGCAATTGAATCTATTACTGTATTTTTAAGTGCTGAAGCATTGTACAATAATGTTCCGCCAAGAATAACGGTCAGGCGAACAATCATTAAAATCGCAATCATCCACGCTGCAAATCTGACTTTTGACAAATCTTTGTGAACCGACATAAAAAGAAAAGATAAACCAAAGAGCGTATTTTCTGCTGTGATAATGTGCCAAACATAAAAGAATATCGTTTTTGTACCTACGGATATTGTATCAACATTGAGAGATGGCAGCACAATAGATTGTCCATTCCATGCGTGCGTAATGGAAAAAAGAATCGCAAGAAACCCTGCAATCAAGTAGTAATAATTCTTAACCATTTCTTTCAATCTATTTTAGAATAGCGCAAAGCTAGCGGGTTTTACTACGGAAGTGTTACATAATTTTAATTGTAAGTTGCAATTTTCTCACATTTCATAAAATAGAAGCCTCTTTTTTAGACAACATTCTATTCCGATAGATCAGTAAAGAAGCTGCACTCAAACCCGCTACCAACAAACCCGTATCTTCCACAATACCAAACTGGAATGCTGCCATAAACCCGATAATCGACCAAGTGAAAGGAATGATAAGAATGGCAAGTGGGCATTTTTTTCCATTCAGGAGCAGCAAACCAAAAGTAAAAACCGTAGTAGGGCAGGGCAAACCAAAAGTGGGTGACGAAGGGTAAACATGCCCCAAAAAATAACCTAAAATTGGATAAACGATTAAGAGCCTGTAAAAATTTAAGATTTTACAGATGTGAGGAATGAGAAAAAAGGAATCAGCGGTAATTTGGTTGGAGAAAATTTGCAAATATGTACCCAACCAACATCACTGATTCCCAATGGGAAGTTATAAGTTCTT
>NZ_JBGSLK010000077.1:0-6260 GCF_041740695.1 Haliscomenobacter sp.
GGGAGGTTGAGAAGGTTGAGGCTACCGCGAGCGATTTTGACAATGTCCTTGTCTAAGTCGCTCGCGGTAGCCTCAACCTTCTAAACCTCCTCAACCTTCTAAACTTCCTTAAAACATCGAAGTCCAGGCCTTGGTGTTTTCATCAATGGACAAATCGGGAATCCATACCCCCGGAACCGGGTCATAATTCAAGGCTTGAGTGGCGCCAATCTCAGAAGTAAAATACCCGTGCAAGGTCAACTCTTTGAGCAACTTAAAAAATTGTGCCTGGCCATTTTTTGCAGGCATTGCCTCCAATTGGGTCATCATTTGAAAGCGCTCATTGTCATTGAACTGCAAATAACTTTGGCTCATCTCACGCTGGCATTTTTCTTCCACTGCATTCAAATCAGCCCAAAATTGATCGCGTTGCTGCGGCGAGAAACAGGCCTCAACGGCCAGGGCAATAAAATCGTGCACACCCGCAGCCTTGGCACCTGGGGTATCCGTAGTTGGAATGATGGTATCCGCCAATTCCGCCAATAATTCTATTTGTGTAGCGGGAACAGTAGCTAAAATCGGCTCGGCGTTGGCCAAAGCCTTGGCTAGCATTTCCGGCAGAATGGTGATGGTTCCGGCTAAAAGGATGGTTTTTTTCAGCGCATTCCTACGGTGCATACTAAGGGATTTTGATCACAAATGTAATTTATAAAAAAATACCCCGAGCAAAAGACATTGCTCAGGGTATTTTTTTAATATAGCTCAATTCGTTTATGCCTCGTTCAGCACTTTGGTCACCAAAGCGGCTGCATCGGCCAATTGAATTGCGGAGAATACTTTTAAGCCAGATTCGTCGATCATCTTTTTCGCCATATCGGCGTTGGTACCCTGCAAACGCACGATGATGGGAACGGTAATGTTGCCCATGTTTTTGTAGGCATCGATTACCCCTTGCGCCACGCGGTCACAACGTACAATACCACCAAAAATATTGATCAGGATGGCTTTTACCGCAGGGTCTTTCAAAATGATTTTGAAGGCATTTTCTACCCGGGCTGCATCAGCAGTACCACCTACGTCGAGGAAGTTGGCTGGTTCGCCACCAGACAATTTGATGATGTCCATGGTCGCCATGGCCAAACCTGCGCCGTTCACCATACAACCTACGTTACCGTCCAGTTTTACGTAGTTGAGCTCAAACTCTTGGGCTTCTACGTCGGTTGGATCTTCTTCAGCCGTGTCGCGCATCGCTTCCAGATCGGCGTGGCGGTACAGGGCGTTGTCGTCGATAGACACCTTGGCATCTACGGCCAGGATGCGCTCATCACCGGTGCGCAGGCAAGGGTTGATTTCGAACAAAGAAGCGTCGGAAGCAACAAAAGCCGTGTACAACTTGGTGATGAAGGTGGTAAATTCTTTGAAAGCTTTGCCACTCAAACCCAAATTGAAGGCGATTTTACGCGCCTGGAAACCTTGAAAGCCGACCAGGGGATCAACCCACTCTTTTTGTACTTTTTCAGGCGTATGTTCAGCAACCGCTTCGATGTCCATCCCACCTTCGGTAGAATAGATGATCACGTTGCACTTTTTTTCGCGATCCATCAGGATGGATACGTAGTATTCTTTATTGGCACTAAAGTCTGGAGCGTAACAATCTTCAGCGATCAGCACTTTGCTCACCAGTTTGCCAGGGCCTTCCATACCACCTGGAGTCTGAGGCGTTTTCAGCATCATGCCCAGGATGTTGCCAGCGTGGGTTTTGAGGTCATCCAGGTTTTTGGCCAGTTTTACACCACCTCCTTTACCGCGTCCTCCTGCATGGATTTGGGCTTTCACCACCACTACGCCACTACCCAGTTCTTTCCAGGCTGCCTCAGCTTCTTCCACTGTATTGGCTACAATGCCCGACTGCACAGCTACTCCGTAGCGCTTGAGGATTTCTTTTCCTTGATATTCGTGAAGATTCATAACAAATCAGATATGTGTTTTTGGAGGATTTGGGTTATGCTTTTTAAAGCGGCTCAAAGCTAAGCATCTAAAGTGGAATGCGGAAAAGCTAGAGGAAAAAAGTTTAGACAATTTACAATTGTGTTCTTTTCAAAAAAATTAGCATTTTTTTCCAAATTTTATTTAAAAACTTGGATTCTACCGTACTTTTAGCACCTGAATAAACATCAACAACTCATGCAAAAAATTAAAGCTGCGGTAGTAGGGCTAGGTTTTATTGGCCCAGCCCACGTAGAAGCGCTGCGGCGCGTACCCACGGTAGATGTCATTGGCGCCTTGCATTTTGATTTGGAAAGCAGTCGCCAAAAGACCCAAGAACTCGGTATTGCCAAGGCTTATGGATCATTTGAAGAAGTGATCGCCGATCCTGAAGTGCAGGTTGTACACATTTGTACCCCCAATGCCATGCACTTCCACCAAGCCAAAGCCGCCTTGCTGGCGGGCAAACACGTGGTGTGTGAAAAACCATTGGCTACCACCATCGCCGAAGCCGAAGAGCTGGTGGCATTGGCGGCCAAAACTGGTTTGGTCAATGCCGTACACTTCAACATCCGCTACTACCCGATCGTCCGCCAGATGAAAGTGATGCGCGAAAAAGGAGAACTGGGCGAGATCTATTCCGTAATTGGGACTTACCTGCAAGACTGGTTGTTCAAAGATACCGATTACAACTGGCGCCTCGAACCCGAACAATCGGGCGAAAGCCGGGCCATCGCCGACATTGGCTCCCACATCATGGACTTGTTGGAGTACATCACTGGAGTGAAAATCGAAGCGGTAATGGCGGATTTCAATACGGTACACAAATTCCGCAAGAAGCCATTGAAACCTGTCGAGACTTATTCCGGCAAAATGTTGACTGCTGAGGATTACAAGGACGTGCCGATTACCACCGAAGACCACGCCAACGTACTCGTACGTTTCAGCAATGGCAACCGTGGGGTGATCACTGTAAGCCAGGTGTCAGCTGGGCGCAAGAACAGGATTGACCTGGAAATTTCCGGCTCAGTCTCTACCTTCCACTGGTGCTCCGAATCGCCGAACAACCTCTGGATCGGCAATCGCGATGGCTTCAACGGCCAACTGATGCGCGACCCATCCTTGTTCCACGGTGAGGCCAGAAGTGTGGTTTCTTTCCCTGGCGGCCACAACGAGGGCTTCCCGGATACCTCCAAACAATTGTTCAAAGAAGTATACCAGGCCGTTGCCGAAGGCAAACAACCTGCCAATCCGACCTACCCCACCTTTGCCGATGGTTTGCGCGAGCTGCTGATCTGCGAAAGAATTGTGGAAAGCAATAAGAAGCAGGCTTGGGTAACTGTTTAAGTGAAAAGTGAAAAGTGAAAAAAATACACCAAACGGTGAAATCCAAATGGTGTACCTACTTTTCACTTTTCACTAAATACCTCTCCTATGTTAGATCTCGGTTTTGTGTCCGCCATTCTCGCCAATCGCAGCTTTGATGAAGTGATGGACTATGCTGCGGCTAATGGTTTCAAGTGTGTAGAAATCATGTGTTGGCCTAAAAACAACAGTGATGCCCGACGTTATGCTGGGGTAAGTCATATTGATGTAGAAGGGTTTCATCCAGAAGAAATCCAATACATTAAAGACGTACAAGGAGTTACAGGAGTATACATTTCTGGCCTGGGTTACTATCCTAACCCTTTAGATGCCAATGAAGAACAAGGCGCATTTTCCCGTGAGCACCTCAAAAAGGTGATTAAGGCGGCAGCTATTCTGGGCATTCCCGTGGTCAATACCTTCATTGGTCGGGATCAATCGCGCAACATTTCGGACAACCTGAGCAAATACGCTGAAGTGTGGCCGGAGCTCATTCAAACCGCAGAGGCCAATGGAGTAAAAATTGGCATTGAAAACTGCCCCATGTTTTTTACCAATGACGAATGGCCGGGGGGAAAAAATCTGGCGATCAGTCCTGCAGTGTGGGACAAACTATTCGAAATCATTCCCAGTCCAGCGCTTGGCCTTAACTACGATCCTTCGCACCTGGTTTGGCAAATGATGGACCCCGTCCAGCCCATTTACGACTACAAAGACCGCCTGCACCACATCCACCTCAAGGACGCCAAGCTGTATCCACACAAGTTGAACCGGGTAGGCATCATGGCCAATCCGCTAGAGTACCATTCTCCAAAATTGCCTGGCTTGGGCGACGTCGATTGGCGCAAGTTTTTTGCAGCTTTGACCGATGTGCGCTACCGTGGGCCGGTATGTATCGAGGTGGAAGACAAGGCTTTTGAGGGCTCGGATGAGGATGTCAATAGTGCAATTCTGACGGCTCGGAATTATTTGCGGCAGTTCTTGGCCTGATCTAACGCCTTGCAAGTTTGTGCGCTAAGCATTAACTTGCAAAAAATAAGCAAGGCATGGCGGCAGCATCCACCAGTATTCAACGGTTCAAATTTTCCACTGAGGCATATCATCAGTTGGGAGAATATGGGCTTTTGCCTGCCGAAGCGCGTGTCGAATTATTGGATGGTGAAATTGTAGAAATGAGCCCGATCAATAGCCCCCACAGTGGTACAATCAATCGTTTGCAAAAAATATTAGAAAAATTATTGGGCAAAACCCACATCATTGCCAATCAAAACCCCATTCAGTTGGGGAAATACTCTGAACCTGAACCTGATTTAGCCGTTCTACTTTGGCGCGATGATTTCTATTTCGACCAGCATCCCGTGCCCAAAGAAGTAGCCTTCCTGGTTGAGGTAGCCGATTCCACCTTGGAAAAGGATCGGGAGCTCAAACTTCCACTTTATGCCCAGGCCAATATCCCAGAAGTCTGGATCGTTAATTTAAAGGCTAAGCAACTTGAAGTGTACACTTTACCAACGGAATCCATTTATACCCAGACCAAAGTTTATCAGGTTGGCGATTTGTTGGAGGGAACGCTGGTGCCCACGCTCAAGTTCGATCAAATTCTTCCCAAATAAGGAATTAAGGGGCGATAAAAAAATAAGTGATCATTTTGCCAGAGGATCAGATAAGTAAACGTTTCATTTCAAGTGTCTTATCTAATCCTCTGGCTCAGGAAAAATGATCAATTATTTTTGCCCCACTACTAATGATATACTATGTCGGAAATTAATCCCACTTTTTATCTTTCCAGGGTGGCCCTGGTGGTACAGCCCGGGCAAAATCAATTGCGGGCTTTCAGCGCCGAAAAAGGGGCCTGGGTCAGCCAGGAAGTGGTCATCAACATCGATGAAGACGACCGTTATCTGGTGGACACCAATGTAGCATTGGTGGTACAACCCGGCCAAAACTTCCTGCGCGCTTTTAGCGGCATCCTTGCCACCTGGGCCAATCTGGAAGTGCCCGTCAACAACCGCGAAGGGGATCACTACGCCGTGCGCGGCAACGTTGCCCTGGCGGTACAACCCTGGCGCGACCGCATTCACGGATTCAGTGCCTTTTCAGGAGTTTGGTCAACTATCAATGTTGAGGTAAATAACAATGAAGGCGATATAGAATTGGTGGAGCAAAACCTGGCGCTGATCGTCCAACCCATGCGCGACCGCCTTTGTGCATTTAGCGCGTTTACAGGCACCTGGGAGGTGGTCAGTGCACCGATCGATTCCAATCGGGGGGAAACCTACTTGATTGATACCAACATTGCATTAGTGGTGCAACCCGGCCAAAACCACATCCGCGCTTACAGTGCAGCTACGGGCACCTGGTCCCACCTCAATGTGAGTGTAGACCCACGACATGGTGACGCCTACCGCATTGGGGCCAATGTAGCGCTGATCATGCAACCGTTTCAGAATAAAATCCGGGCCTTTAGCGCCATCACGGGCAGTTGGAGTACGCTGGATGTGGCGGTAAATCCTAGTGAGGGAGACCAGTTTTTTGTATCTGGCAATGTGGCCATGGTGATTCAGCCGGGGCAGGACAAAATCCATGCCTTTAGTGCGATGAATGGGCAATGGGCCAGTTTGGCGGCATCGGTGGATGCACGGGATAAGGATGTGTATTTGATTGGGAAGGATGCGGTGTTGGGGTGAGTAATTTCTTAAGTGATTCCTTTAGTGTCTTGGGTTTCTTAGGTGGTGAAAAAAGGGCCTGCTCGCAAGTTTTTTCTTTTTCACCACCTAAGAAACCTTAGACCTGTCGATTACCCACAAAACCTCAAAATAGATTTGGGGTAATGGAAAAGAAGTTCATTGAGAGAATGTAATGTAAGCATCAACAAGAGTTTTGAGTCTTTCCAGAGCTCTGGTCAAGATGATGATACCCGGTACGGGTTG
>NZ_JBGSLK010000078.1:0-52331 GCF_041740695.1 Haliscomenobacter sp.
TATTTTTGCTTTGGCTTGTTGCTTCCCTGATCTGCTTTTGCTATCTTTGACATGGGCTGGTTTTGGTTGGGTTTTTCTTCGCAAAAGCAAATTTAACCGGATCAGCCTATTTTTTTAGCGGAGATTCATGCAACAACGCCATACCGAATGGAATGGAGAAAGCCTGGCCGGTGGAATTTACTATTGCAAAATTGTCAATGGCCGCCAGATTACTTACAAAAAACTGATTCTCATCAAGCAATAATTATTTGGGGTTGGAACCAGGTTTGGTTTCAACCCTAAATACTAAAATCGACCTGTGAATGATGTAACTCTTATGAAGAATTGTGTAATGCTTTCCCCAGTGAAAGACTGCACCTTTGCAAGGAGAAATTGTTCCACTTCGAACTTTTTTAAAATCAAGTCAAAAACGAAAACCATGAGTTTAGGTAAAGTTTTAATCGGCGTAATGGCTGGAGTTGCAGTTGGTACTGCCATTGGTGTTTTGTATGCACCAGACAAGGGGTCTTCTACCCGGCGGAAAATTTCTAAACAAGGAAATCAATACGCTGAAGACCTGAGTAGCAAATTCAACGCGTTTGTGGAAAGTGTCAACAAAAAAATTGAGGCTGTCAACAACGAGGTGATCCGTATGACCCACAACGGCAAAGTCAAACTGGAAGAAGTCGAAAATGACTTGCTGGCCAGCAAACAGGCTAAATAAACAAACCCAATCAACAAAACCCAATAGGTACCAACTGGTGCTTATTGCTTTTTGTTGGTGCCACACCAAATACCAACAAGCATGGAAGCATCAAGTGGCTCAGCAGAACTACTCTTCGAAAGTCTGGAAACCTACAGCAAAACAACCGTTGAATTGGCCAAACTCAAAGCTTTGGAAGCACTCAGCAAAGGTATTGCTGCATTGTTGGCCAGGTTGGGCGTAGTGATTATGGTTATACTGTTTGTGGTGCTTTTGAGCATTGGTGTGGCCATGCTGCTAGGTGATTTATTGGGAAAACCACACTACGGTTTTTTTATTGTAGCAGGGTTTTACCTCATCGCAGCACTGCTGTCGCATTTTTTTCTGTACCAATGGATCAAGGCCCCCATTGGCAATACCCTGATTAACCAAGTTCTTCAATAATATCGGAGATGCAAAAATTAGATTCAACAACTAACCTGAACGATGCCATCCTGGAATTGGAAACCCGCCGAGCTGAGGAAGGAAAAATGTTGAAGGAGCATGTCAATCAAGCCTACGAAAGCATCAAGCCTATCAACCTAATCAGAAGCACTTTTAAAGAAGCAATTGCCTCTCAGGATTTGCGGGAAGACATCATCAATTTATCACTTGGTTTGGTTGCCGGGTATGTATCCAAAAAGGTATTCTCCGGGCTGGAAGAAAGCCCTTTGAAAAAATTGTTGGGTACTTCCTTACAATTTGGCATCACCCTGTTCATCGTCAACAATCCTGAAACCATTCAAGCGATTGGTGATGGGATCATAAAATTCATCAGTGGTGACCAAGACCAAGATCAGCAGATTGAGCCTGGTGATTGAGCATTTAGTTGCAAAATTTGGCTACAATTTTTACTCATGATTCAATTGCCCCGAAAACAAGTTGCCATTATTGTTGCACACCCAGATGATGAAACTTTATGGGTAGGCGGAACCATCCTTTCTCACCCCTCTTGGGAGTGTTTTATTGTGTGCCTTTGTCGAGGCAGCGACCTGGAACGGGTACCCAAATTTAAACAAACCCTGGTTTTGCTCCACGCGGAGGGAATTATGGGCGACCTGGATGATGGGCCAGAACAAACACCCATCCCCGATTTTGACTTCCAATATGCGATACTTCAGCTCTTGCCAACCACACACTTTGACTTGATCATCACTCATCACCCTGCCGGAGAATACACCAGACACCTCCGGCACGAAGAAACCAGCAGGGCCGTAATTGAACTTTGGCATGCTGGCAAAATAGCGGCTACTACGCTTTGGTTTTTTGCTTTCGAGGATGGGGCTAAAGCCTATTTTCCCAAAGCAGTCCAAAATGCCTCGATCTGCCACCGACTATCACGCCTGATTTGGCTTAAAAAATACCGACTGATGACCAAAACCTACGGGTTTGATACCAACAGTTGGGAAGCCTTAACCACCCCTTCTACAGAATCATTTTGGCAGTTTTCTGACCCAAAAAGAGCTGTACAATGGCTCAATAATGGATGTGTTTCCATATGAAAGTACTCCTACTATACGAATACCCACCTTCACCCGGTGGACTGGCCACTCAAGGTGACCTGCTTTATCGGGGCTTGCTGGAATTGGGCGTTGATGCCCATGCGGTTCACTATGAGTCTGCACAAGAAAAAGAATGGTATTATCGTTGGTTCGAGCCAGACGTCGTCGTTGGTGTGGGGTATTGGGGGTATACGCCCCAGTTGGTACTTCACCCACAACGCTATGGTATCCAGCCAGTACCCTGGCTGGTGGCCAATGGCTACATCGCCAACTATCAGGACGTCCTGAATCAATTGCCACTGATCCTGGTTACTTCGCAGTGGGTCAAAGAAATGTACGTACGGGATGGCATCAGTGGCGACAACATTGAAGTTTTGCCCGTGGGCTGTGATACCCATACCTTTAAACCTCACGCTCGGGATGACCCCAAAATCCTGGCTGTACGCGAATCACTGGGGATCACGCCCGAACAATTGATGATCCTCACCGTAGGTGGAGATGCGGCCTCCAAAGGGGCGCAAGAGGTCATGCAGGCCTTGGCCATTATTGATACCCAGGCACCCGATTGGAAATACGTCTGCAAAGTATGGCCTCAGCCACGCACCAGCCTGCAAAATTCGGAAGATTTGAAAATGGCAGTGGCCCTTGGCATTGATAAAAGCGTCACTTATGCCACCAACATCATTTCCCGTGATTTTATGCCCTACTTGATTGGAGCTTGCGACATCTACGCTGCACCCTCACGACTCGAGGGTTTTGGTATGCCTCAGGTCGAAGCGGGCGCCTGCCAAAAACCAGTCATCGGCATCAAGGCAATGGGCATGCTGGATACCCTGGTCCATGGCGAAACCGCTTTTTTAGCAAATGTAGCCCAACGCATTGTGGTGAACGAAGTCACCCTGGGGGATGAATCGGGCTTTAAAGCGCAGTCTACCATCGTCTTCGACGAACCCCGCACTGTTGATTACAGGGCCAGTGTAAAAGACATCAGCGAACACTTGTTGACCTTGATGCACGACGCTGAGCTGCGAAAAAAAATGGGATTAGCGGGCCGGAAGAGAGTGGTGGAAAATTTTGACTACCGTGTAGTTGCCCGGCGCTTTGTACAAATCATGCGGGACAAACTGGGCATTGATTAAACCGGCCTCTAAAAACAAAAACCATGCAAACGATCAATTGGCAAGCCATTGGGCAGGCAAAACAGGCCGCGCTTGAAGTGCTGCTTTACAATGCCAAGGGACCCCATTTCGGTTTCCCACGAACGGCTGGCTGGGGTTATCCCGAACCCTACACTCGAGATTTGATGATTTCTATTTTGGGAATAGGAGTATCGGGTAATGAACAATTGTTTGAAAGCATCCGCAAAGTTTTGCATGCCCTGGCCCTAAACCAGAGCGAGCGGGGGCATATTTCCTCTATGGTGCACAACCCCGACGACCGTGGTTCAAGTGATACCACACCTTTGTTTTTAATCGCGGTCGCAGTGTTTCGAAACATGACTGGCGAACGTGAATTTTTGCATGAAGCCACCCAAAAGGCCCTGACCTGGATGGAGTACCAAAGCCCTGAGGATTTTTACCTCGTTGCCCAACAACCCACTAGTGATTGGCGCGATGAGCAATGGGTACTTGGCCATGGGCTGTTTGTCAATACCCTCGTTTACACCTACCTGCGCTTATTGGGGCAGCCTGAAAGAGCTGAACTGTTGCGCCAGGAAATGCGGCACTTTGCGGTTCGTGAAGCGCCTTGGAATCAACATGTCCATGATCGGCTGGTGTTAAAAAACAAGCCTTACTACGCCTTGTGGTCTTACAAAATTCTCGGCAGCGAACGTTTCGACCTGCTGGGCAATAGCCTGGCGATTCTCTCGGGAATTGCTTCACCAGCGCGGTCCTGGGAGATCATCTCCTGGATCGAGGAGGAGTGTACCAGTATGCAACACCGCGGCGAGCTGGCCCTGAATTTACCACCCAATTTTTTCCCCTTTGTTCAACCCGGCGATCCCGACTGGAATTGGCGTTACCCCGAATTTAACCAACCCGGCAACTACCACAATGGTGGCATTTGGCCATTTGTTTGTGGCTTTTACATCGCCGCTTTGGTTGCAGCTAAAAAATACGAATTGGCCGCTGAAAAACTGATGGCATTGACCGATAGCATCAAACTGGTCAATAAGGCCAATGTCGACTACGGATTCAATGAATGGATCAAAGCCCAGGATGGTCAAGCCATGGGGCAAGACTGGCAAACCTGGAGCGCTGCCATGTACCTCTATGCTGCCCACTGTGTGGAGCACAAGCAGACCCCATTTTTTGAAGCCATGCGCCAGGAAACCGCGACAGAAGTGATCACCTTTTAATGGACTATAAAAAAGTAAAAATGACTATGAAAATATCAATCGCGGCGGTTTTGCTGCTCAATATTTTTTTGCTGAGCGCTTGTGTGGACAACCGGAATGCAAGCGAGGCGGATATCACTACACTTCCCAAGGCACCAAAAGATTCACTGGGAAACCCCAAAATGATCATGGACAATGACTTAATGCACGCATTGAGTGGGACCATGGCAAAAATGAACCAGTTGGAGATGAGTGGTGCCTTTGATCTCGACTTTGCCAATATGATGATCCTGCACCATCAGGCGGCCATTGACATGAGTAAGATAGAAATTGCCCAAGGCCGTGACGAACAAATTATCGCAATGGCGCAAAGCATCCAGACCCTACAAACAGCGCAAATTGAACAAATGGAAGAGTTCGTTGCGAACTTTAAAATGCCAGTTGTAAAAACTGGAACGACTGGTAATCAGCCTATTCTGGCTTTGATCATGAAAAGTATGATGAACAAAATGAACAACATGGCCATGACTGGCCATACCGACCAGGACTTTATTGCAATGATGATTCCCCATCACCGCTCAGCAGTGGTGATGGCCGAAAATGAACTGAGACAAGGCAAAAACGTGGAATTGAAAAAGCTCGCCGAGCAAATGATCATAGATCAAAACAGTGAAATAGAAGAATTCAAGGCCTGGCTCATCAACCACAAATAGCTGGATCGACATAGGTCTATCTTCCTGGATATGTGAATAATGTAACTTATTCCAACTATTGTGTAAGGCACAAGACACTTGCTAGCCCTAACTTTGTGTGAATCCTTTCAAAATCATCATTATGACTCTCTTGAATATTATTATCGTCCTCGTTGTCGTGGGCTTGGTGCTTTGGCTGATTAATAACTACATCCCCATGGATCGCAAAATCAAAAGCATCCTGAATGTGGTGGTTGTGATAGCGGTAGCAATATGGTTGTTGCAGGCATTTGGTTTGCTAGGTGCCCTGAATGTTAAAATCTAGGACTGGTACACAACGCAAAACTGTTGAGACGCACGATCGTGCGACTTTAAACCGGAGACGAGAGACGCACAGCCGTGCGTCTCTACCTCAAATCTAAAATACTATGAAAAAGATACTCCTGTTTTTAATGTTGTTAAGTGTGTTTTTTGTAGGCTGTAAAAGCGCCCAAAAAGCACAAACAACTGGAAAAACCAAATCCGGCACGGAGAAAACCAAATCCAGCACGAATAAAACCACCAAAGGTGCTGTCATCGGCGCAGCCTCCGGTGGGGTAATCGGTGCCATCATTGGCAACAAAAGTAAAAACACCGCCATTGGTGCCATTATTGGGGCTGCTGCGGGTGGCGCCGTCGGTGCCGTAATTGGCAGCAAAATGGACAAGCAAGCCAAAAAAATGGAACAAGAACTGGGCGAGGTGGCCACCGTGGAACGGGTAGGTGAGGGGATCAAGTTGACCTTCAATAGCCAGCTCCTGTTTGACTTTGGTAAAGCCAATTTAATGGAATCAAACAAACAAACCCTGCAAACCTTTGCCCAAACCCTGAATGAAAATCCCGAAACCGATTTGCTCATCGTAGGGCACACCGATAATGTAGGCTCCAATGCTTTCAATCAGACCCTCTCTGAAAATCGCGCTGCAATGGTGTCCAATTACCTGGTCTCCAACGGGGTGAGCAATAGTAGATTGCGTATCCTGGGGATGGGCGAAAACCAGCCTACTGTTGCCAATGATACCGAAGGAAATCGTGCCCAAAATCGCCGGGTCGAAATTGCCATTACAGCCAATGAAAAAATGAAGGCAGAAGCCAAGCAAGAAGCTGGGCAATAAGTTGCGAGTTACGTTTACTAAACTTTCAAAGTTTAGTAAACGTCGCATGTTAATCACTTAAAAATAAAGTTTATGCAAATCTTGAAACTAAAAATCACCCTAATATTGGGCTTGGGCTTTATCCTGTTGATTCCCGCTGCAAGCTCTGCTCAAATCAAATTTGGCATCCGTGCCGGTCTGAATGCCAGCAACATAGCCTTTGAAAACCTGCCAGACCGCCGCGAGCGCTTTGGTTTCCACGCAGGTGTGTTTGCAGATGTGCCCGTAGCGTCTGGGTTTATGTCGATCCAACCGGAGTTGAGCTATTCCATCAAAGGTACTGCTTTTGAATATTTGGGCAATAAGCAGAACCTTAAAATGGACTACGTGGATTTTTTGCTCCCAGTTGCTTTTAAGCTAGGCCCAGTTGACTTGCAGGTGGGGCCGTTCGCCTCTTATCTGATCTCTAAGCCAGAGTACACCACGTACAATGACAACGTACTGGTGACCGATGCTTTTAACAAAATTGACGCCGGTCTCACCGCAGGTTTGAGTTTCAATTTCAACAAACTATTGTTGGGCATCCGTTACAACCAGGGTTTTGCCAATGTAAGCAAAGACAATGTGCAGCTCCTTTTGGG
Organism: Haliscomenobacter sp.; assembly: GCF_041740695.1. Taxonomy (GTDB): domain Bacteria; phylum Bacteroidota; class Bacteroidia; order Chitinophagales; family Saprospiraceae; genus Haliscomenobacter. The sequence continues at coordinate 7,028 of NZ_JBGSLK010000078.1, forward strand.
CGAAGGGAAAAACTCGGTAGGACAAGTTTCCCTAGGTTATCGGTTCCAGTAAGCAAGTAAAACATCGATGGAAAAGATCAAAAACATTATTGTTCCAACTGATTTTTCAGTCACTGCCCGCAATGCTTTCCAATATGCCCAAGGGCTGGCTGCAGCGCTTGAGGCTACCTTGACCGTAGTCCACGTCAGGGAATATTTTTTCCCTACAAGTGGAGAGAACTTTTCGCCCTTCGCCGCCAATGAAGAAACCCAACTGGATGAAGCCTTTGACCTTTTTATCCAGGAGAGCGATATCGGCGCGGGTGTCATGACAAAAGATAAAGTAAAAACCCAAATCCTGCGGGGCAATGCGGTCGATAGTTTATTGGAACTGTCCGGGCAAGAAAATACCGATTTGATCGTGATTGGAACCACCGGATTACAGGATTTTTTATCCAGAATTTCTGGCTCCACTTCCCTCAACGTAGCGACCAAAGCGCATTGCCCGGTTGTACTGGTGCCCCGTGAAGCATCCTGGATGGGCATCGAGCGCATCATGTACACCAGTAACTTTCGATCGATGACGGCCGGGATGATTGGAGAAGCCACTGATTTTGCCCTTCAGGTTGAGGCTGCCACCCATTTTGTACACATCGACAACGTCGGATATGAGGGGGAGAGCAACGTGGAGGACATCAACTGGAATCACCTATTCTCCTCGATCAGCCCCAACTTGTCTTACCAAACGCATTCCCTGTACGGTACGGACATCATCAAAGAGTTGGAAAAATACAGCGAAGCGCATCGGATCGACCTGATGGTTTTTGTCAGTAGACACCGTGGCTTTTGGGAAAGTTTACTCTACAAAAGTGTCATTCAAAACATGGCCATTTCTACCAATACCCCCATGATGGTACTCCATTTGGAGGACCAATGGGCAATAAAAAAATAAGCGTTCCTTTTGCCAAAAAATTAGATAAGTAAATGGTTCACTTCAAGTGTCTTATCTAATCTTTTGGCTCAGGAAAAAGGAACACTTATTTTTGCCCCACTACTAATGGTAGGGCAACCATTCTTCCATTCCCAATAAAAAAACCAACAATGCAGGATTTAAAAAATTCAAAAACGAAGGTAGGTAATGGTCTACGGACCTTGTTGACCGATCAACTGAAAGACATTTACTGGGCTGAGCAAGCGCTTGTTAAGGCGCTTCCCAAAATGATCAGACACGCGACCGACGCAAAATTGGTGAAAGCGCTTAGCAAACACCTCACCGAAACCGAAGGACAGGTAAGCAGACTTGAGGCTGTTTTTTCTTCCCTTGGCGAAAAACCGGAGGCCAAAAAGTGTGAAGCCATGTCTGGCCTCATCAAAGAAGCCGAAGGAATAATGGACGACTGCGAAGCGGGAGTAGTGCGCGATGCTGGCATCATTTTAGCTAGCCAAAAAATTGAACACTACGAAATTGCCACTTATGGCACCCTTTGCGCTTTTGCCCAAACGCTCGGCGAGAAAAAAGCCATGGCACTATTGCAAGAAACGCTGGATCAAGAGAAAGCCGCTGATGCCGCCCTTTCCGCAATTGCGGAGGCATCCATCAATGCCGCAGCGGTACTGGTTGATTAACCACTTTAAAACCAAAAAATGAAGCAAGATAAAGCGGTTGAAGTGTTCAATTCACTCATCACAATCAACAATAACCGGATTGAAGGTTACGAAACAGCCTCCAAGGAGACCACTGATGCAGACTTAAAATCCCTGTTTTTTCACTTGGCCCAGTCCAGCCTCAAATGCAAAAGGGAACTCATTTACGAAATTCGCAAGATGGGTGGCGAACCACTTGAAGGCGACGGAACCATTAGCAACACCTTTTCCAAAGTCTGGACAGACATCAAAGGGGCTTTTACAAAAAATGACCGCCTCAGCCTCCTCAAATCCTGTGCATATGATGAAAATGTCGCTGTAGATGCCTACTACGAGACCTTGAATAGCAATCTCGAATTCCTGGGCGCCGAACAACAAACGCTCTTGAACAAGCAATACCTGTCGATCAGTGCTGGGCTCAGCAAAATCCAAACCTTACGGGATAGTTTGGTGGAAGTACATAGCTGATTCACACTGCTCCGGATGGTAGAGACGCACGGCCGTGCGTCTCTACGGTGGAAAATTTTTAAAAATTAAATCATGCATGACCATCTATATTCAATACATGGTTTCTACCCGCTGCAAGTTGTTGGTGAAAGCCGAACTGGATAACCTCGGAATTGCCTATAGCGCCATCGATTTAGGGGAGGTAGAAATGGCGGAAAACCTCAGCACCGAACAATACGTTGCATTGAATCGAGCGCTGAAGAGATCAGGCTTGGCCTTGATCGATGATAAAAAAAACATCTTGATTGAAAAAATCAAGCACTGCATCATGGAAAGGATTCATTACAGCACTGAACCACTCCTCATCAATTTTTCGGATTACCTAAGCGAAGAATTGAATTACAATTTCAATTACATCTCCAAAATGTTTGCCGAAATAAAAGGCACCACCATTGAACAATACATCATTTTGCACAAAATTGAACGGATCAAAGAGCTCCTTTTGTACGATGAATTGAGCTTGAAGGAAATTACTCACCTATTGAATTACAGCAGCGTAGCCCATTTATCTGGACAATTCAAAAAATTGACAGGACTCACGCCAATGCATTTCAAAAAAATGCGCTCATTTAAAAAACGCATTGCTCTGGAAAATGTGTGAATCGTGTAACTCTATTCAGGAATTGTGTAACGTCTTATCTATTCAATTCCCGCATCTTTGTAAGGTGATAAAAACCAAACAACAATATACTATGAGAAAACCAATTTTTAATCTCGCTATAGCCGCTACACTGATGGCCGGACTCGTTTTTACGGGCTGCCAGTCGCCACAACAAAAAGCAGATGCTGCTGAAAACAATGTGGAAGACGCGCAGAAAGACCTGGCAGACGCCAAAGATGATAAAGTCATCGCCGATCAAAAGCTAGTTGATGAGCAAGAATGGCAAACATTCCGCACAGATACGGAAGCCAAAATCAAAGCCAACGAAACCCGCATTGTTGAACTCCGCGAGAAGAAAAAAACCTCAGGCCAGAAGATGGATGTGGTCTATACCGAGCGCATCGACACCCTGGAGCAAAGAAACATCGGCATGCGCACCTGGATGAACGATTACGAGAACTCCAATACCGATTGGGCCTTGTTCAAACGGGAATTCAACCACGACATGGATGAGCTCGGCAAAGCCCTGAGAGATCTCGCAGTTGATAATAAAAATTAAGCATGACCCAATAAAAAAAGGCAAACTAAATATTTGCCTTTTTTTATTTATGAATAAATGGCGAATCCAGTTACAATAATGAAAAAAGGTGAATATGTGAATAATGTAACTTTTTGCCGGATTTATGTAACAATTCCCCCATTCAATAGCCTTACTTTTACATTACCAGAACAAATGATCCCAGCATTCACAAATCAACTAAACAAAAACCAAAATGAGTAAAGATAAAGGCAGTAAGAACCATAAGAAAAAGCCTGCAGATAAGTCTGAAGGTAAAACAAAAGCCGGGTCGGATTACAAGTCCGAAGGGATTAAGGAAAAAGACCCCAAGCTTGACGTATTTATTCCCAAACCCAATCCGAAGACCGGCCATAGCCCTAAGTCTTAAGTAAGCTCCCAAGGCTTGTTTGTTCTAGAGTGTTTTAGTGTCAGTGTGTCAGGTGTCTTGATCCGACGAGCTAGAAAAAAAGGTGTGGCTGCACTGCATCTGGTCTTTCGAAGCTAGGAAGATCAAGACCTGGCCCTTTTTTAAAGTAACCCCAAATTACCTCCTGGTCACCCGAAGTCCAATGTGGTGACGCAGTATACCTAACTTTGTAATCCCAATCTACACAACATTCGGCCCGAGACTATCAAATCAAAAATTTGGTAGTCTTGGCTGTTTGTTGCTTATTTTCCTTTTTCCCAATCCAATACCATGGTAAACGTGATTAAACACGGAGTAGTTCTGAGTAAAACCGACCTCGAATTTGAAAACGAAGGGGTGTTGAACCCTGCTGCAATCCGCGAAGGCAATTTTGTCCATCTATTTTACCGTGCCGTCAGCAAAGGCAACCACTCTAGTATTGGGTATTGCAAATTTGAAGGGCCAATGAATCTGGTAGAACGCCGGGAAACATCCTTACTCTCACCAGAATTTGACTACGAATTGCATGGAATGGAAGACCCCCGCATCGTAAAGATCGAGGACCTTTACTACATGACTTATACCGCCTACGATGGCATCAACGCCTTGGGTGCTCTTGCAACTTCCACAGATTTGCAACATTTTGAAAAAAAAGCTTGATCGTACCAACGATAACCTATCAGGAATTTCAGGCACTGGCGGAAGCCAAGGGCTTGATCAACGCAAAATACCTTCGCTACAACGAACATTTGCGCACCCTTGAACACCAGGGCAAAGAAGCTTATTTGTGGGACAAAAACCTGATATTTTTTCCCAGAAAAATCAACAACAAATTTTGCTTTTTACACCGCATCAAGCCTGATATTCAAATCATTGTAGCTGTTGGAGATTTGAATGAACTCACCCCCGAATTTTGGCACAATTACTTTTTGCATTTTGACGAATGTATTGTACTTGCACCAAAATACACCCACGAAGTCAGTTACATCGGCGGCGGTTGCCCCCCGATTGAAACCGAACAGGGCTGGTTGTTGATTTACCATGGCGTGCACGATTCCCTGAAGGGATACGTGTACTCGGCCTGTGCAGCATTGCTCGACTTAGAGGACCCACGCAAAGAAATTGCCCGTTTGCCTTACCCCTTGTTCATACCTGCATACCCATGGGAGCTTAAAGGAGAGGTAAACAACGTGTGCTTCCCAACCGGAGCTGCCTTATTTGAAGATACTTTATACATCTATTACGGAGCCGCCGACGAGCGTATAGCCTGCGCCTCAGTTTCTTTAGCTGAGCTCTTGAAGGAGTTGTCGCTCAACCTGACCAACCATGAATAATGAAATCGTTTTTGATGTCCAGGAGGAGTTAATCAGTACATTATTCCCCACTTTTACACCAAAAATTGTCGCGGAACCTCTGGTTCGTAAGGTGAAACCACCCGAAATTTTATTCATCACTACCTACCCTCCACTAGAGTGCGGCATTGCCACTTACTCACAGGACCTCTTGAAGGCCCTGAAAAATAAATACAAGCAGTCTTTTTCCCTTAAAGTTTGTGCTTTGGAGCCAAGCAAAACCACCCACGTTTACCCCAAAGAGGTGAAATTTGTGCTTGATACCAGCAATCCGGCTAAATACCTGGAAATGGCCCATGCCATTAACATCGATATGAACATTGACCTCGTTTTGGTGCAACACGAATTTGGGCTTTTTCAGGGAAAAGGGGAGGCCGCATTTTTGCAATTTTTGTTCTGGCTCAGTAAGCCTGCCATCATCGTTTTTCACACCGTATTGCCTCAGCCCGATGCATCAATGCGGGAAAAAGTGCAAAAAATAGCCAATGCTTGCGCGGCCATGATCGTCATGACCCAAAATGCTGCACAAATTCTGGTTGAGGACTATGGCATTGCTGCCGAAAAAATTGAAGTCATCCCCCACGGCACCCATTTGGTGCCCCACCTGGATAAAACCCTATTGAAAGAAAAATATGGTTTGTCCAACCGCAAAATACTGTCCACCTTTGGCTTGCTTAGCTCCGGAAAAGGCATCGAAATCACACTCAATGCCTTGCCCGCGATCATTGAATTGAACCCCGAAATTGTCTTTCTGGTCATTGGCATCACCCACCCGGGCGTGATCAAAAATGAGGGCGAAAAATACCGCAACATGCTGATCGCCAAAGTTCGAACCTTGAACCTTTGCGATCACGTCATCTTTATCAACCGTTACCTGCCCTTGGCGGATTTATTGGAGTACTTACAAATGACCGACATTTATTTGTTTACTTCCAAAGACCCCAAACAAGCAGTGAGTGGAACTTTTTCTTACGCGATGAGTTGTGGTTGTCCCATCATTTCCACCCCCATTCCACATGCCCGCGAACTGCTGCACGAAGATACTGGCATCATCATCGATTTTCAAAACCCGGATCAATTGGCCGCGGGAGTGAATCGTTTAATGAGTGATGAAAATTTGTGTTTGGCCTTCCGCTCCAATGCCCTGCAACGCATTGTACCCACCGCCTGGGAAAACTCGGCCATTGCCCACGCCCTATTGTTGCAAAAAGTAGCTGGACCCATGAATTGCATCAATCAACTGGTCAAAGCGCCCAACCATAGCCCTCATTCAATTGAAAAAATCGTTTTGAACAACCGTATACCTCCAATCAACCTGGAGCACATCCAAAAAATGACCACGGATTTTGGGATGATCCAGTTTTCAAAAATCAACCAACCCGATTTGGAATCCGGGTACACCATTGATGACAATGCCCGAGCCCTGATCGCCCTCTGCATGCACTTTGAAACTACCGGGGAGCAACAGGACTTGACCTACCTACAAATCTATTTGAACTTCATTCAATTTTGTCAACAGCCGAATGGTGATTTTTTGAATTATGTTGACAAAGACTATCATTTTACAGCCCAGAACAGCGCCAACAACCTGGCTGATGCCAATGGCCGGGCGATTTGGGCACTGGGCTATCTCATTTCCCACCGGGGTCTTTTGCCAGTAGCTCTGGTGGCGCAAGCGGAACGAATTTTGCAGCGAGCCTTGCTACAGGTGGAAAATATGCATTCTACCCGGGCCATGGCTTTTGTGATCAAGGGTTTGTATTACACCAATTTGCAAAAAAAATCACTCTACCACACCCGTTTGATCAAAACCCTGGCCAACCGCCTGGTACAAATGTATCGGCATGAATCCGAACAACATTGGCAATGGTACGAAGGGTATTTGACCTACGCCAACAGCATTTTGCCCGAGGCTATGCTTTGCGCCTGGCTGGCAACGGGTGGGCAGGTGTACAAAGAAACAGCCCAGGCTTCCTTTGATTTTTTGTTGACGCGCACCTTCAACCAAACCGGCATCAAGGTGATTTCCAACCAGAGCTGGTTGTTCAAAGGTCAGGAAGCCGCCGTATACGGAGAACAGCCCATTGACGTAGCCTACACCATCTTTACCCTCAGCAAGTTTTATACCGCATTCAACGACGAAAGTTATTTACAAAAAATGCAGAGCGCTTTCAACTGGTTTTTGGGCAACAATCACTTGCACCAAATCATTTACAACCCCTGCACCGGTGGCTGTTACGATGGATTGGAAGAAACCCAGGTGAACCTCAACCAAGGCGCCGAATCTACCCTGAGTTACCTGATGGCCAGACTCACCATTGACAAACACCACAACCCTATAGTCAAATGATCCGCTCCAAAAAAAATCGCACCGAACGGTTTGACGATACGCAATCGGAACTGCTTAACACTGGCAATTTGTTAGAAGACAATTTTGAAGACATTGAAATGTATTCGAAAACGGAAAATATATTGCCTCCGATGTTGCCTTTTTACATGGGCCAAACGCCCTATATTTCCTTGGGCAGCCTGCACAAAACCCATCAAATCACCGATCAGGGGCAAAAGGAACTGCTCAATGAAATCATTGTAGTGACCGAAACCATCCGCGAAACCTTTGTTGAATTTTATGAGCTGCTGAGCGAAACGCCCTTATTTATTAGTAAGCAAAACAGAAACATCGATACCGCAGATTTTGAGCAGTACCTTGAATCCCTGAAGACCCAATTGGATCATTTAAAACGCATTCCGGCCCTTGTGCCGATTGTTTAGATTTACAAACTTTCCAAATTCCCTTGGCGCTTTTGCTTCAATTGTTTGTAAAAGGAAGGAGAGAGTCCAGTCACTTTTTTGAATTGGTTGGACAAGTGGGCTACGCTGCTGTAGTGGAGTCTATATGAAATTTCGGTGAGGTTGAGCTCGTCATAGAGCAGCAACTCTTTTACTTTTTCAATTTTATGGTTGATGATGAATTGTTGGATGGTGATTCCTTTCACCTCTGAAAAAATATTAGACAAATAAGTATAATCGTAATTCAGTTTTCTGCTGATGTACTCAGAATAATTATCAGTGGGCAACTCATCGGAATAGTGAATCATCTCAATGATCACATTTTTGATTTTTTCAATCAAGATGGCCCGCTTATCATCCAACAACTCCAGTCCCGACTTCAACAGATTTTTTTTCAACAGATCATGCTGCTCGAGGGTCATTTCTTCCATGATTTCCACCATACCGAGGTCAACGGACACGTAGTGTAGGTTCAATTTTTTTAATTCTTCTTTCACCATCATTTTGCAGCGCAAACTGACCATATATTTGATGTAAAGGTTCATCGTTTTTGGTTTAATAGGCACTAGACTATGCGCAAAGGTGTATGCAAAGTAAAATTCCACTTGAATTCAAAAAGTTCTTATTTTAGGGCCTTTCCAAAGCTCAATTTACGAAAAAATCACCACGATAATGAAACCAATTTCATTCCTAACCATTTTATTATTGACCTTGAGCGCTTGTGGCGCCAAAAAAGAAAAACCTACCATGGAAGAAACGATCAAAGTCACCTATCCAGGGACCGATACCGTAACACAAGTAGATGATTACCACGGCAATAAAGTAGCCGATCCCTACCGTTGGTTGGAAGCAGATACCGCCGAAAGTGTAAAGAAGTGGGTGCAGTCCCAAAATGCGGTGACCACCGATTATCTGGAAAAAATTCCTTACCGCAAAGCAATTGCCGATCGTTATACTGAATTGTATAACTTCCCGAAAGTGAGCGCGCCAAGCAAAGCCGGCGACAATTACTTCTTCACCAAAAACGATGGCCTGCAAAACCAGGCGGTGATTTACATTCAAAAAGGCCTGAATGGAGACCCTGAAGTGTTCATCGATCCCAACCAGCTCTCCAAAGACGGCACCATTACGGTGGGTTTGCTCGAAGCTGATCCCAGCAACAAGTACATGGCCATCGCCCGCAATCAGGCTGGTTCAGATTGGCAAGAAATCCGCATTGTCGACATTGCCACTAAAAAAGAGCTGAAAGACGTCCTGAAATGGGTCAAATTCTCCGGCGCGTCTTGGTACAAAAACGGCTTCTTTTACAGCCGTTATCCCGAACCCGTCAAAGGTCAGGAACTCTCGGGCAACAACCAATACCATTCGGTTTATTACCACCAAATGGGTGACGACCAATCCAAAGACAAGCTCATCTACGAAGACCGCAAAAATCCCAATATTTACCACAATGCTGGCGTGACCGAGGACTACAAGTACCTGGTTTTGTACGCCGCGCCCGGCACCGATGGCTACGCGACCTACGTCAAAGATCTGGAAAAAGATGGCCCACTTCAAGCCATTTTTCCGGGCTACACCAACAAAAGTGGCATCATCCAACACCTGGGAAATGGCCGCTTTTTGGCCCAAACGGACATCGATGCGCCGAACTACCGCGTGATTGAAATTGATGCCGCCAAACCCGACAAAAAGAACTGGAAAGTCATCATCCCCGAATCAGAAAACCTGCTGCAAAGTGCCAGTACGGTGGGCAAAAAACTATTTGCGGACTACCTCCAAAACGCCACCACCCGCTACTACCAAATGGACTACGACGGCAAAAACAAAAAAGAAATCAAGTTGCCCGGGGTAGGCTCAGCGGGAGGTTTTTATGGCAAAGAAGGCGACGATCTTACCTTTTATACCTTCACTTCCTTCATTTACCCCAGCGTCATCTTCAAATACGACCTGAAAACGGGCAAATCGGAGCAGTTCTTCAAAACGCCGCTGAAGTTCAATCCCGAGGATTACGAAGAAAAACAGGTTTTTTACCCCAGCAAAGACGGCACCAAAGTCTCCATGTTTGTAGTGCACAAAAAAGGCCTCAAGCTGGATGGCAAAAACCCGACTTACCTCTACGGTTACGGCGGTTTCAACATCAGTTTGACGCCCAGCTTCAGCACTGCCCGTCTGATTTTGCTCGAAAACGGTGGCGTATATGCCATGCCCAACCTGCGCGGTGGGGGTGAATACGGCGAAAAATGGCACCAGGCCGGGATGTTGCTCAAAAAGCAAAATGTCTTTGATGACTTCATCTCCGCTGCTGAATACCTGATCAAGGAGGGTTACACTTCCAAGGAAAAACTGGCCATTGCGGGTGGTTCCAACGGCGGCCTCCTGGTGGGTGCAGCCATGACCCAACGGCCTGATTTATTCGCCGTTGCCTTCCCGGCAGTGGGCGTTATGGACATGTTGCGCTACCACAAATTCACGGTTGGCAAGGGCTGGATTCCCGAATACGGCTCAGCGGATGATCCCGTGTATTTCAATTACCTGAAGTCTTACTCGCCGCTACACAACCTGAAGCCCGGCGTGGAGTACCCCGCTACTATGGTCACTACTGCCGACCACGACGACCGGGTGGTACCTGCGCACTCCTTCAAGTTTGCGGCCCAACTGCAAGAAAGCCACGTGGGGGACAACCCGGTTCTGATCCGCATCGAAACCGACGCGGGCCATGGAGCAGGCAAACCTACTTCGAAAATCATTGAAGAACAGGCGGATATGTGGTCGTTTTTCTTTTACAACACCAAGTCGCCAGTCAAATACTTTAAGAATTAAATATGAAGTATCCCGAATTTTCAGAGGGTCACCAAAGCAACATTTTTTAAGCACAAAGAACCCAAAGGCAGCACAAAGAACACAAAGCGAAGCGTCGTCAACGTCTAACTTTGTGTCCTTTGTGTCCTCTTTTTTATTCTTTGTGATAAAAAAATGTCGCTTTGGTAATTCTCTTTGAGATGCCTCATATTGGAAACATGTTACCAATGCAAAAAACCATCATCGCCGCAAAATCCGACAACCACGTCATCGGAAACCAACAGAAGCTGCCTTGGCACATGCCTGCTGACCTGGCTTTTTTTATGGAGCAAATCCAAAATGGCTATTTGCTCACCGGGCGCAACTCTTACGGAACACCCGAAGGAATGGGGGTTTTTGCCAATCGCCAGGATGTGATTCTGGTTACCCGCCAAAAGGATTACGCGCCCAAGGGGATCTATGTTGCCCATTCCATTGCCGAAGCCTTTGAGCTGGCTGAAAAACTGGACGTCCGACAATTGAACATCCTAGGCGGCGCCGAGATTTATGCCCAAACCATACAGCTCGCCGATGAACTCATCATCACCGAGGTACACACCACTTGTGCAGGGGATGCTTTTTTCCCGGCAATCGATCCTGCGCTTTGGAAAGAAGTGAAAAGGGCAGACCATCCAGCGGATGCGGAGAATCCTTATGCTTATTCCTTCGTTTGGTATGCTCGCATTTAAACAAACTCTTCACACTACTTGACAATTTTGTTCATTGGAAGCGGAGGACATGAATTGCCTCCAGCTTTAGCTGGTGGTTCGAAGCTCGAGTCTTGAATGGGCTTTAGCCCAAATCTCAATTTTGCAAATGGGGCTAAAGCCCAAAATTACTGTTCACTGCTTACCCACCAGCTAAAGCTGGAGGCAATTCATGTCCTCCGAGCAAAATGTCCATAGAGTGCAAACTCTTCATCCGTGTATTTCTAACACTCAGCGAAAAAAAAGGAACCTTGGTCGGGTAAAGCATTTTTACCTGTAACTTCTTCTCGGCACTTGCTCGTCCTTTCGGCATCAATCACCGAAAACAATGTTGTTATGAGCAAGCCGACAAAAATACTTTCTCTTTCCTTATTTCTCTTGTTGAGCATTTGTCAATACATGAGTGCCCAAACCTTGCTGAAAGGCCGTGTACTGGATGAACAGCAAAAACCGCTGCCCTATGCCAATGTACTGCTGCTGAAGGCCCAGGATTCCTCCCTGGTTAAAGGCGCGGTCACCGACGATGCTGGCCTTTTTACCATTGAAGCAGTTGCCGAAGGGCAGTACCTGATCTCGGGTAGCATGATTGGTTATACACCTCATTTCTCTCAAAGCATCCAAATCAAAGCTGGTCAGCCGGATTACCAATTTGAAGACATTCGTATGCAAACCGCCTCGGTGAAATTGGGTGAAGTGACCATAAAAGCTCAAAAGCCCTTCATCGAATTGCAGCAAGATAAAATGATCATCAACGTAGACGCCAGTCCGGTTGCAGCAGGCAACAACGCCCTGGAATTGCTGGCCAAAAGCCCCGGCGTGATGGTTGACCACAACAGCACGATTTCTCTCAAAGGCCGCTCTGGGGTACTGGTTTTGATCAACGGGAAACAAACCTACATGTCGGCGGAAGAAGTAACCCGCCTCCTCGAAAACACCCCCGCCACCAGCATTGAAGCCATCGAAATTATCAGCAACCCTTCCGCCAAATACGATGCTGCGGGCACTTCCGGCATCATCAACATTCGGATGAAAAAGGAAAAAGGCCTGGGTACCAATGGCAACCTGACCCTGGGCGCTGGTTACGGTGAAAACCCACGCGGTAGCGCTGAATTGCGCATGAACAACCGCAGCAAAAAAGTGAATGTATTTGGTTCTTACGGCAATTTTTACAACAAACGTTTCCAAAATATCGACATCTCGCGCCGCATTCCTTTTGAAAACACCTTCACTGAAATGAAGCAGTACGACCGCAAAATCATGTGGTCGGACAACAACCGCCTCAATGCTGGTGCCGACTGGTTTTTGAGCAATAAAACCACCCTCGGCGTTTTGGCCAATGCCTCAATCGGGGAGTGGGTGCCCCAATCCAGTGGCCGCAACTTGCTGAGTGGTGCCTTGCCGGGGGATTTCAACGAAGTACGCAGTGAGAATACGGGCGGCGACAAGTGGCGGGATTACACCACCAATGTCAACCTGAAGCACGCTTTTGACAACAAAGGCCACGAGCTGAGTTTCGACGCCGATTATTCAACCAACAGTGCAGACAAGTTGCAAACCAACACCAACCGCTTCTTCACCACCGCTGGGCAGGAAGTTGATCTGCCTAATATTGTCCGGACTGATGCGGGCTTACAAGTGGACATCCTGGCCTTTAAAATGGATTATTCCCGCCCATTGGGTGAAAAATCACGCTTGGAAGCAGGCTGGAAAAGCAGTTTTGTGGACACGGACAATGATTTGTTGGTAGAAACCTTTACCGAAAACGTTTGGCAAAACGATCCTTTGCGCAGCAACCGCTTCATGTACACCGAAAACATCCACGCGGGTTACCTGAATTTCAATACTCAGTTCAAAAAAGTGGGCATCCAGATGGGTTTGCGTGGGGAATTGACCGATGCCCTTGGGCAGTCGCCAACTTTGTCGGAGCGGTTTACCCGCAACTATTTCAACCTCTTTCCCAGTTTGAGTATTTCTCATCCCATTGGTAAAGACAACAGCCTGAGTTACAACTACAGCCGTCGCATCAACCGGCCTTCATACGACGACCTCAATCCCTTTGTGTATTTTATCGATCAGTATACTTTTGGCAAAGGTAATCCTTACCTGACACCTGAATTTACGAACACGCTGGGTCTGAATTTTTCCCTGAAAAACAAATACGTCCTCAGCCTCAATTACAACCATACCACCGACAAAATCACCCAGGTTTTGGAGCAAGACGATGCCCTGCGCCAAACCTACCAGACTACCGCCAACCTGAGCACTTTCAAAAACTACAGTGCGACCATTTCAGCACCATTTGAACTGGCCAAATGGTGGAACAGCCGCCTGAATGTGGTGGGATACATCAATGATCTTGATTCACCGCTGTCCAATGGTGCAATCAATCAGAGCCAGTTCACTGCCCAGTTTATGACCATGAACACCTTCAATCTGCCGAGCAAAATAAAGGCCGAAATGACCGTATTTTACCAAACCAAAATGCTGGAGGGTATCTTCGAAATTGACCCAATGTGGGGCATGGACATTGGTGCTTCCAAACCGATTTGGAAAGGGAAAGGCAACTTGAAGCTGAACCTGAGCGACGTATTTTTTACCCGCCAACCCCACATCATCGTCAAACAAGGCAATGTGGATGTCGTGGTAGATCCCACCAACGAAAGCCGCCGCTTGAACGCGACTTTGACTTATAAGTTTGGTAAAACGGATGTGAAACCTTCACGCAGGAGGAGTACGGCGACGGAGGATGAGTTGGAGCGGGTTTCGCGGCAATAATTCACAGTCGGCCAAAGCGGCTTACAAAATACATGAGTTAAGAGTACATGAATACATGAGTTAAGAGTTTAGAAGTGAGCTACCGCAGTAGCTTAAACCAAGGCTGTGTCTAAGTCGCTGCGGTAGCTCACTTCTAAACTCGTAAGTCATGTATTCTTAACTCTTAACTCAAAAAAAGAAAATTATCAATTGTTCGATAATCAACTCTCTTCAAGTCCTTAATCATTCACAATCACTTGCTCCTTTACCCAAGTCCCCGGCTCCAGTACAAAGTGAGACTCCGCCGAAACCCCAATTTTTTTCAGCAACAAATACCCCTTCAACAACAACTGCTCGCGGATAGGCATCACGGGTGAAATCAGGAAAGCCGTATCCAGCAGCACAAAACGGAAATCTGGCCCCACGTTGTGTTCTTGCAAAGTAGGGTAGTGGTTCTTTAGTTGAATCTTGCCCTGTGCCGCCAATTCATTCACCGCCCTTGGGAAAAACTCACTGACATCCGGGTGGATTTTGTAACCCAAATGAAAGTCGAGTCGATAAATCAAACCCGCTTCTAATTCGGTGAACTTGTAATAATTGGTATAAGGTTCATCCTCTTCCGAAAAGTGCAGAAGCCAATAGACATCCGCCCGTTTGGGTTGACCTTGGTAAATGGACTGTGGAATCGCTTCTTCGATCAGGTCCTTTTTGCGGGTCGAGGTCAAAAAGACCAGATGAGAAGAGAACAAGGGAATCCCTTCATCCTGGCTTACCGCTCTAATGGTAGGCAACACCCGGGAAAGCATGATCACATTTCGCTTCTGTTTGGTGATGAGTTTAGCGTTGTAGACCGTGAACATCACCAGGAAAAATACCCCGCCCAGAATCAGTGCAAATTCGGCACCGTGCCCAATTTTTTGAATGTTGGCGCTGAAGAAAACCCCTTCAATGGCCAAAAACAAAGCGATCAACAGATAAATCACCCATTGTGGCATGGCCTTGCGGCTGGTTAGGTAGAAATACAAGAGCAAGGTAGTGGACAACATGGCTATGGTGATCGCGATGCCGTAAGCCGCTTCCATGGCCGCAGATTTTTTAAAGAAGAGCACTACAAACACACAGCCTGCAAACAACAACCAGTTCACAAAGGGAATGTACATTTGTGAACGGTGCTTGGAGGGGTGATACACCACAATCCGAAACCAGGTCTTGATGCGCAATGCTTCGTGAATCAAGGAGAAAGACCCCGTAATCAAAGCCTGACTGGCAATGATTGCGGCTATCGTGGAAATGGCCGAGCCAAAGGGTACAAACCACTGGGGCATGATCCCCGCAAAGGGGTTAGCGTGGAGTTTTTGCCCCAAATGCTCCATCATCCAGGCACCTTGGCCCAGGTAGTTGAGTAAAAGGGCTATTTTGACAAAAATCCAGGAAATTTGAATGTTGCGTTTGCCCACGTGGCCCAAGTCCGAATACAATGCTTCGGCCCCGGTAACGCAAAGAAAAACCGCCCCAACTACCCACCAGGCATTGTGGTGGTGCTGGAACAATTTGACCGCGTAATAGGGATTTAAGGCAAAAAAGATCTCGGGATGCCCGATGATTGCTCCAACCCCCAGCACAACCAGCATGGTAAACCAAATCAACATCAAGGGGCCAAAAAACTTGCCAATGGTATCGGTTCCAAACTGCTGAAACATAAAAATGGCAATCAAAATAGCAATAACCCCTGGAACGATGGGCAGTGAAGGCAAGGCCTTTTGCGCGACCTCTAGCGATGAAGTCAAGGAAATGGCTGGAGTAATCATCCCGTCGGCAATCAAAGCCGCACAACCAATCATGGCAACATAAATGGCCCACTTGGGTGCCCGCCGCCTGACGAGCGAGTATAAAGCAAAAATCCCACCTTCCCCGTTGTTATCGGCATTCAGTGTGATGAAAATGTATTTAAAGGTTGCTTGTAAGCTAAGGGTCCAAAAGATGAGCGAAATCCCGCCGTATATGAGCTCTTGTGTCAAAACGTCTTGACCTGCAATAGCAGTAAAAACATAAAGGGGAGAGGTTCCGATATCGCCGTAAACAATGCCCAGGGTTACAATAAGGCTGGCAAATGTTACTTTGTGTTGTTGGCTTTTCACAGGTTTGTCAACTTGGTTTACGAAATACTTTGTGAGTGAGGCAAAGGTAAACCAAATGGGATATTCACCTAAAAAATTGCTGGAAATAAAATGAGGGTTGAGGAAGGTTGAGGGAGGTTGAGGCTACCGCAGCGACTTGGACGCGTCCTTGTCTAAGTCGCTGCGGCCTCAACCTTCCTCAACCTCCCTCAACCTTCTAAACCTCCCCGTATGCCTTAATGCGATTGCTTTTGGCGAAAGGCCGAATGATCAGCCGCAGCGCCCGGTCGTAAGTCAGGTAATTGTACACCCAACCCCAGAGCGTAGTGATTTTGTTGCGGAAGCCTACCAGGTACATGATGTGTACAAACATCCACATCAACCAGGCGACGATGCCGTGAAAAGTTTGGCCCAAAAAGTTGACCACGGCTTTGTTGCGGCCAATGGTGGCCATGGTGCCCTTGTCAAGGTATTTGAAGGGTTTCCAGTCCTGGCCTTTTTTCAAGCGAATCAGGTTAGCGCCCAATTGTCCTCCCTGTTGGATGGCTACGGGAGCCATCATGGGGTAGCCACGGGGAGTTTCGGGCGTGATCATGGCTGCGGCGTCGCCGAGCACGTACAGGCCATCGTAACCCAGAACCCGGTTGAACGCATCGACTTGTACCCGATTGCCACCCACAATTTTATCGCTGGAGATACCTTCGGGGAATTGACCTTTCACACCCGCTGCCCAAATCAGGGTTTCGGTAGGCAATTTGAACCCATCTTTCGTAATCAGCACCGCACCATCGTAGAAGGATACCTCGGCATTCAAATTGACTTCTACATCCAGCGCTCGTAGGTCTTTTAAGGCCCTGGCACTGGCACTTTCGCTCATACCACCCAGGAGTTTGGGCCCAGCTTCGAGCAGTACAATCCGCATGCGGCCCATGTCCAAATCGGGATAATCTTTGGGGAAGACGAATTTTTTCATCTCGCCCAACGCCCCGGCCAACTCTACTCCGGTCGGGCCACCGCCGACAATGGCAATATTGATCAAGGAATCCTGTGCAACGCCGTCGGGTAAAACGCTGGCTTTTTCAAAATTTTGCAGGATAAAACTCCGCAAATTCAGTGCTTCTGGCACCGATTTCAGGCCCATCATGTGTTCTTCCTGCTGGGCAAAGCCAAAGAAGTTGGTTTGACTACCAGTGGCGAGTACCAAATGATCGTAGCTGATGTCACCGATATTGGTTTCCACTTTTTTTTGCTCAGGATCAATCCTTTGAACTTCGGCCATGCGGAACGAAAGTTTGGGATTGCCCTGGAATATCTTGCGGATAGGATAAGCAATACTATCGGGTTCAAGGCCCCCGGTGGCCACTTGGTACAACAAGGGTTGGAAAGTATGGTAATTGTTACGGTCCAACATGACGACCTGGTATTGTTGCTTGCGCAGCTTTTTAGCCAAGGCCAGTCCTGCAAAACCGCCACCAACGACAACGACTCTGGGATGTTCGGGGATAACGGGAAGATTAGCGTCCATATGTGGATGTTTTCTTTGTTTAAGTTTAAAACTAACCCAAAGGTAGGCTGAATGTAGGTGCCAGTCAATTAATTCTTTCAGTATTTTCAATTTTAATTGAAAATAAATGGAATCGACGGGTTGTGGCTAAAACCAAGCAATTCAGTTACTTCTACACTCGGATTACCCAACTTATATTGCTCTTTTAGCACCAAAATGGATATAACAGATTGTACCAAGCAGAAAGTTCTTCCTATTATTGTTTTATTTGCCAATTTTACAAACCAATTTGATTGTAATTTTGTTAGCTACCTGATAATTGATTTTCTCATCCAAATTGGCGTAACTTGAATACCTCGAACATCAATTGAACCAACAGCCCAAATTTGGGTTTTGTTACTTCAATTGACAAGCACGTCAAAATGCACGAAAAAAAATCACACGCCAAAATGGTGACTACCGACAATGCTATCGACCTTATTTTGAGCAACAAGGCTCAATCCATGGGCGATAACCACATCAGTACAGGAATTGAAACCCCATTGCGCCCCGATGCCTTTGAGTTGAACGACAAGGAAAAAATGGAGATCATTGCGCATCATTTTGCGGCGATTATGGATACGCTTGGACTGGATTTGAATGATGACAGTTTGCAAGATACCCCCAAGCGGGTCGCCAAAATGTTCGTACAGGAAATTTTCCAGGGCCTGAATCCTAAAAATAAACCCGAGATCTCCGCTTTTGACAACAATTACGAGTACAGTCGGATGTTGGTGGAAAAAAACATCACCGTAAAAACATTCTGCGAGCACCACTTTTTGCCAATTGTTGGAAAAGCCCATATCGGGTATGTCTCCAATGGCAAAGTGATTGGATTGTCAAAATTGAATCGCATTGTCGACTATTATGCTCGCCGACCACAGGTGCAAGAACGGATGACCAAACAGATTTTGTTGGCTCTACAGGAGGCCCTTGATACCCAGGATGTGATCATCGTAGTGGATGCCAAACACATGTGCGTCAGCCACCGGGGGATTCAACACGACGAGAGTACCACACTCACCCTGGAATACAGCGGCTGTTTCGAAAACCCAGAAACCCGTCGGGAATTTATGGATTGCCTGAAATAAACTTTTCGGCTATTGCTTTTTGTTTATTTTTGCCCGCATGATTACTGCAAAACAAATTAAAAAATCATACGGCAAATTACAGGTGCTTAAAGGTGTTGACCTGAGTGTGCAGCGTGGAGAAGTAGTGAGTATCGTAGGGAAATCGGGTGCCGGGAAAAGCACCTTGTTGCACATCTTAGGTACTTTGGACAACGCCGACAGTGGTCAGATTCTGATCGCTGACGAGGAGGTTTCCAAATTGGATGCCAAAAGGCTGGCCGATTTCCGGAGTAAAAACCTCGGTTTTATTTTTCAATTCCACCACTTGTTGCCCGAATTCACGGCACTGGAAAACGTCTGTATTCCAGCCTACATCAACCGTACGCCCGATGCTGTGGCTAAAAAACGGGCTTTGGAATTGCTGGATTACCTAGGCTTGTCCGCTCGAACTACCCACAAACCCGCGCAACTTTCAGGTGGTGAGCAGCAAAGGGTGGCAGTAGCCCGGGCACTGATGAATCAACCCGCCGTTATTTTTGCAGATGAACCTACCGGGAATCTTGACTCAGCTTCTTCTCAGGAGCTGCATCAATTGATTTTTAACCTGCGTAAAGATTTTCAACAAACCTTCATCATCGTTACCCACAACGAAGAACTGGCCAAGATGAGCGATCGTCGTTTGGAAATGAAGGATGGATTGTTATTGAGTTGAGATGGTTTAGAAGGTTGAGGAAGGTTTAGGCTACCGCGAGCGACTTAGGCGCATCCTTGTCTAGGTCGCTCGCGGCAGCCTCAACTTCCCTCAACCTTCTCAACAAACTATTCGATCATGGACCAAGAAACCAGAGAACTCTACACCGTTCGTATGCTCGGCCTCAAATTGCCTACCGACCCACGTTGGGTCAACCTAGCGGAGATGGATTTGGCCGAAATATTGACGGATCACGCCTATTGCGAGCAAAAGGCCGCTACTTCCTGCATTTCGCTGATCCAGGCCTTTCCAGACAAAGAAGAACTGGTACGGGAAGTTGCGCCCATCGTGACCGAAGAATGGGGGCATTTCCGCATGGTGTTGAGTGAACTGGACAAACGGGGACTCAAATTGGGCCGCCAGCGCAAAGACGCATACGTCAACGAATTATTGGCCTTTCAGAAAAAAAGCGGCTCCCGCGAAGAACGTCTGTTGGAGAAACTGCTGATCTGTGCCCTGATTGAAGCGCGGAGTTGTGAACGTTTTCGGCTTTTGTCGCTGCACATTGGCGATGAAAAACTGCGCGATTTTTATTATAAATTTATGGTATCAGAAGCAGGGCACTACCGCCTGTTCATCGATTTAGCCAAATTGTATCATGATGAAGAGCTGGTCAAGGTACGCTGGCAGGAGTACCTGCACAAAGAGGCGGAGATTATGGATGGACTGGAGTTAAGAGGAGACCGGATGCATTAGTTTTTTTTGAACTTCGGTGTGTCTTAAGTGTCTGAGGTTTCTTAGGTGGTAAAAAAGAAAAAGCCCTGCGCAGCGGGGCACAATTTCACCACCTAAGAAACCTCAGACACTAAAGACACACCGAAGTAGTGGGGCAATATTGCCCCTAAGGAAGGGCGAAAGCTACTTCAACAACAACACCTCACCCGCCAATTTTTCCCGGCTCCCATCACAATACGTCACTTCCGCAACATACACATATACCCCTTGCGCGTAGACTCCGGTTTTACTCCGTCCATCCCATCCCAGGCGCTCATCGCTGATGTCCAAATCACTTTGTTCCAAAACCTGATTCCCCCAGCGATCCATAATCCGGAAGCTGTTGACCTTTTGGACTTTTTCTGCTGGTGCCATTGGTTTGAATACCTGGTTGTCTTTACTGCCCGTTGGCGAAAAGGCATTGGGCAAGTAAACCGAGATTTTTTTGTCTACCGTGATGAACAACTGGCTTTCCGCCCGACAACCATTTTGATCCACAATACTCACCTTGACCGCACTACTCACTTTCGGGCTGACAATCCGGGTAAAACCATCCGGTGCTTCCACCACAATGTCATTTGGCAATTGCCACTGGATTTGACGCAGTTCGGAGCTATCTAAGTTGGTGCTGATTTTTAACTCGATGGGTTCTGCACAACGGGTGAACTGCGCTGGCCCGCTTAAAGCCAGGTCGAGCGCTGAGGCTTCCGCAATGGTGTAGGTTTCTTCCCGAATACAATTGTTGGCGTCCTTGATGAGCAAGGTGTAGCTGCCTGCTTTCAGATTCCGGTATTGCCCCCCACTATTGCTACTCTGCCCGTTCAAGCTATAACTGAATGGCGCTTTCCCTCCACTGACATTTTTGACCAAAATGGCCGCATTTTGCTCGTTGTTGCAGCGAGCAGGAATAACTTCAGTATTGATTGCAGTGATGAAGGTGGCAGCAGTGCTCACCTGGATGGTATCGGAGGCGCTACAATTGTTGCTGATCTCACTCACGCTCAGGACGTAAGTGCCAGCATTATTGACCCTGATACTTGGGGCATTGGGATTGGCAATGTTGGCATTTCCGCTGAGCTCCCGCCAGCTGAATTGCAGACTCAGGTTATTACTATCTGGATTGCTCAAGGTGCTGAACGGAATGGCACAAGTCAATTGCACATCCGAACCGAGGGCGACCTTAGGACTCGCTTGTAGGTTCAATTCCACCTGCGCCGAATCGCTGGCGCAACCTGCCGCGCCCTGCACCCGGTATTGAAAACGGTAAACTCCGACACTCAAACCTTTGGTACGCAGGCTCCCCGTCGGATTGAAGGCTGAACCTGGGCTCCCACTTAGGATACTCCAGCTTCCTCCGACACTTTCATTGTTCAGCAAGCTCGCCAATCCAAAGGTGGTATCCGCCTGATTGCAGGCACTGATCCCTGGCAGCGGTGTACCCGCATCAATGGCTGCTACGATATTGAAGTTTTGGGCACTGCTCGTTTGACAACCCCGGATGGCCTGCGGCAGCTGATAGGTCAAGGTGTACAAGCCGGGAGTTTGTTGTCTCGGATCGAAAGTCGCACTGTTTATCGCTTGTGGTGTGTTGATGCCCGGCCCGGCGGTAACGCTCCAACTGCCACTGGCTTCTGAGTTGGCACAAAGGTAGGTTTGGAGTTGAATCGGAGCCGAGCCCGCAGTACAAAAAGCAGCGCTAGGTGGCGTGCTACATACAACGGGGCAACAAGCTTTGACCAGCACCGACAAAGTGTCCGAAATATTGATACAAGGTGCCACTGCATTGGTAGTCGTGGCCACAAAGCGGTAGGTTTTGCCGGGTGCCCAATTGCTGAAATCCAAATTGGAGACGGCTCCTGTATTTTGCAGGGTATCCAATGGCGTCCAACGGCTGTTGGGGTCACCCATTTGGACCAGTGTTGCAAAATTTACCCGTGCATCGTTGCCGTAAAGGTTGTTGTTGCAGGTTTCCAGCGTCTTTTGGATTTTGAAATCGGTCCGAATGTCTACCAAAACAGCCAGCGAAGTATCTGCGCCACAACCCACGCTTCCATCTTTGACCAAAACCCGGTACCAAATGCTGCTGTAATTTTGATTGGTTGGGGCGCTGAATTGGGCATTTTGGCCATTGTTCAGGTCATTCCAGTCATTTTGGCCATTGGTCGAGGATTGCCATTGATACTGGGTCAAACCTGGATTTGAAGTATTGACCTGAAGTGCCTGTGTATTGCCCACACAGCCATTAAATCCTTGCGGCTCGCTGATGATGCTGATCGGTGCTACAATTTCTACTCTGGCTACGGAGCTATTTTCACTGGTACAACCCTGCCCGGTACTGAAGACTACCATTCGATAAAAACTGACACCAGGAGCGGCATTGGGTTGGTAAATGCTGTCCTGAGCATTGTTGACATTGGTCCAGGGGCCATTGTTGTTGACACTGTTTTGCCACTGATAAGTGAGTGGTGTAAACCCTCCTGTTGCAGTAGCGCGTAGCGGCGTCTGCCCGTCGGCGCAAGTGGTGATGTCTTTGGGTGTCGTCACAAAAGTTAAAGCTGCCGCAACGGTAGATTGCACCACGACCGAAGTATCACGACACAATTGGTTGCTGCTACTCAACACCACGCGGTAGTAGGTACTGCCTGGTGCATTACTTGGTGGCGTAAAGCTGGTTTGTTGAGCCCCGGAGATATTGCTGAAACTCCCATTGCTGCTGGCACTGGATTGCCATTGGTAGGTCGGATTGCCAGATGCATTCATCGTAAAAGCGGCATTGGCACCAATACATTGAGCAATAGAATCGGGTTGGGTACTGATTTTTACCGCAGCGTCGATCAAAATTTTTGCTGGTGTACTGTATGCGGCGGGGCAAGAAGTGGATTGTGCACCCAAACGATAGTACCTCAACCCAGGTGTGTTGGATGGGGAAAAGGTGCTGTCTACTGCACCATTGACTGCGACCCAGTTGCCATTCAGGTCGGCACTTTGTTGCCACTGGTAATTCAATCCGCTGCCTCCACCTTGTGCCGAGGTGAGCAAGGTAGGAATACTGCTGCCTTCACAAGCACTGGCGTCTTGCGGATTGCGGTCAAAGGTAATGCTGGGCACACCACTTACTTTGACCACTTTAGAGGTATCACTACAGAAACCATTGAGTACCATCACCCGATAGTACTTGTCGCCAACTGCGCTAACCAATGGCCGGAAATTTGCCGTGTTTTCATTCAAATTGCTGAACGGGCCGTTGGCTGCATCGCTGACCTGCCATTGGTGCAAGGAAGGATTGCTGGCGTTTACCGACAAGTTGGCGGCAAATCCTACACAAAGGCTGGTGTCGCGAGGTTCCAGGCTGATTTGGGTTTTTGCATCCGCGTTTACAGCTACGGGATTGGTCATCGCCGTATTACAACCTCGCCCCATGGACTGGATCAACATCCGGTAGTACGTCGTACCCGCTGGCGAAAAGGCATAAAAGAGGCTGTCTCGAGCATCGGCAACGGCGGCCCAAGGCCCAGTAGTGGCGCTGCTTTTTTGCCATTGATAAGCTAGCGGAGCGATCCCGCCCTGGGTGGGTACCTGGAAACTAAAGAGCGTGCTTTCGCACAAATTTTGCACATTCAACGCCACCGAAGTAGAAGGCTGATCGGCAATGGCTACCTGCGCGATTTTGGAAGTATCCTTACAAAACTCTCGTTCAGAGTTTACTATCACCCGAAAATAGCGGGTGCCAAGGTTATTCAAGTCCGGGATATAAGTGTTTTGGGTACCCACTTGTTGGAAAGGGCCAGTGGGGGTATTCGCTTCTTGCCAAAAATATTTTTGTTTGCTCCCGGCAGCAAGCACCGTCAGGGTATCCCGCCCACCAATGCAGGCGCTGAATCCTTCGGGGTCTTGTTTGACATCGACACTATCATCTACTGTGGTTGAGGCTTCAAAAGACGTGATTTCCGTACAACCTGCATCCGCCGATTTGGCCCTGACCCGGTAATAATTGACACCTGGTGCCGTGGGTATATAGGTGGCCTGGGTCGCGTTGGGGATATTGGTGTAAGTGCCACCCAGGGTGCTGGAGCGTTGCCACTGGTAGCTCAGTTGATTGTATTGAGGCGAAATTTCTGAGGAAAGCGCCAAAGGAGTTTTGTTGCAAAACGAAACCGAAACCGGGTGAGTATCAAAACGCAACGCGCCATTGACGGTCACTTCCGCTACTTTTGAAGTGTCGGCGCAACCACCCTTAATGGTTACTACCCGGAAATAATACTTCCCAATGGTGTTCATCACCGCCGAGATGCTGGTATCCGATTTGGCAGCGATTGAATTGTAGACCCCATCGGCAGAGCTAGCGGCTTCCCACAGGATGTTTGTACCTTTTAAATTGTCGAGCTGCGTACCTAATTTAAGGGTGCCCGTGCGGCACAGGCTGGTTTTTTCGGCAGGGTCTACCGTGATGTTGGCAGCTGCATTGCTGGTACAATTGTTGACACAGATGTTGTCCAGGAAAATGGTATTGGCTGCGCTGCCCTCAAAATTGAAGAAGAACTCAAACTTGATGAACACTTTTTGGCCCGCATAGGCTTCCAGGTCGACAATTTCTTTGCGCCATTGCTGGCAGGAATTTGGGCTAAACGCTACATCAGGGTCAGTTTGTCGGGTAGTGGTGGTCGACAAAGATTGAATGGTTGGTATGTAGTTGGTTGTTCCACAAGTGAAGCGAGGCGCGTCATTTTTGTAAAAAACCTGTTCAAAAGTATTTCCACAATCACTGGATGCAGAAATTTTCATTTCGGCAAAAGTATTGCAATAGAAGCCGCTTTGTCGAGCTAAGTCAAAAAACAGCTGTGGCCCTCCATTTTTGCTAAAATCAATAGGGCCGATGATGGCGGTATAACTGGTATCATTGTGCGCAGTACCGTTGATTTCTAGGGCGTAGCCACCTTGGGCGTCGCAAGTGATGGGCAGCGCTTTAGGTTTAATTTGTGCCGTTGCCAGGGTGAAAAGCCCCTCTGGCAAATCGCTAGTGTTTTCAAAATCTGCGCAAAAGTCAGCAAGGGTACTACGGTGTTCAAATTTTACACAAATCGAATTGTCATAGTCATAAGTCCCATCACCTGCTCCGTTTACATCGGTGATGACAATGCTCAATTCGTGGGTTCCTACGGCTAAACCTTTGATTTGTTGTAGGGCCACGGCTTGGGTCGCGCCCGCAGCCAAATTGGGATTAACGGTAAAAGATCCCAAACTGATATTGTCCAGTGTTAGTGTATAGGTCAGCGTGTTGATGTTTTGGGTGCCGTAATTGACCAACTGGATTTGGGGGCTAAAACTGGAATCACACAACAAATAATCCTTGAGCAAAAACGCGGTAATCCCCACTTCAACTGCGTTTCCAGTAGGCGAATTCCCCAAACTGATCGGCAAGGTATTGCGTGAGGAATACCGCAAAGCGTACAAAACCCGATCGCCCTGTCCGGCCGTAAATCGCGTACTGACATTGCTCCCACAATAACTCATATAGTTGACCCGGGAATTGTCCCAAATGCCCACATTGCTGCAGGGGTTGTTGGGGCCACAATCGTCTTCTCGGTGCGGAGGAGTGTCGCATACGCCGTCGCCATCCACGGTGCAATCGGTATCGATGGGACAGGTGTTGTTACTGTTGTCACCTTCAAAGGTATGGGCCAGATTAAAAGCATGACCCATTTCGTGAGCCAGCGTGATGGAGTTGTAAATCATTGCATTGCTTTCAATGACCGTTCCATCATACCGATAGGGGGCTTCATTAAAAAAGGGGTAATGAGCAAAGCCCAGCACGCTACCTTGGATGTCGCGCACCACCCAGATGTTGTAATACTGATCCGGGGGCCACTTGCTCAAGTCTTTGAGCACCTGATCATCGGTTCCAGGGCCATTTTGAGCAGATTGTACCCCTTCGGTAGCATAGCGGGGAACCGCAGAGGCATTGTAACGGACGATGCCAGAGCTAGGCGATCCATCCGGTGCACGTTTAGCCAAGGAGAAACGGATGGGAATGGCCACTCCGTCACCAATGGCTTTGCTCCAGCGGTCGTTGAGTCCACGAATCGCATCATTGATTTGGGCCACAGAGATATTGGAACCCACTCCAACGGATTCACCAATGTGCATGACATGGACTACCACGGGAATCTCAGGTGTGCTATTTCCAATGTTGCAAGGGAGAATACCCAATGCATCTTGTGGGCCCAATTTGCTTTTTTCATTCAGCAAAGGTCGAGCGAGCAAACGTTGTTTGGGATGACGGGATAAAAACTGTTGGAAACTTTCGGTGCCGCAAAGTCCAGGTTGATCTAGGCTTTTTTGGGCATATATTAGGTTGGCAAAAAGGCTTAAGCATGCAAGGATTGAGCCGATTACAAGCTGGAAGTTCGTTTTTTTCATCGGAGGAACGGTTTCTAACAAAGGTATTTTGTTTCGGGGTGCAAGTCTAGGCATTGTTGCATAAAAAACAAAGCAGCGCACATTATTTTTTTGTAAGTTTGTTGAAAATGTGCCGTTTATCCTCTAGCCTTCACGTCTTTACGCTTCACGTTAACAATTGATTTTGCCTTAAAAATAAAAAAGACCATTATGCTGGGAACGCCTACCTGGCTTTTCAACACATCAAACAAAATTCAACTGTCATGAAAACCCATCTGTGTATCCTCATCGCCACTTTATCGCTCATCAGCGGATTGAGCGCACAACCCAATAAGAAGTTAGCCCCGGCTTTGGGCAAATTCCTGAATACTGAATTCATGGTCAAGTTTCACGACCTGAAACTCGAAGCTGAAAGTGCTGCCATGAATGTCATTGCCAAGGAGCAAAAGATGAAACCAGATGATGTAGCCAAAGTGCGAACCGCCTTCAACCAAACGGCTCAACGCGCCAATAAAATCCTGGAAGGCATCAAACAAGACTTTCTGGATTCCAAAAAACTGAAATCTATTGAAAGTATGCCCGACTTGTATTCCGATGGCTTGAAACTGCGCCTGATCGAATTGCAAGAGTTTTATTCCATGCATTTTCAACAAACCCTGGCTGATGCTACCTCTGATCAGGTGGATGGTAGTGCCTTGTTGCTGATCGTTACTGAGTTGATCAACCTAACCCGCGGACTTACTTCATATTTTGCGCAAATGCAGCGTGAAGCGAGGATGTACACCGAAGATTACCTAAATCAACACTTGGTGAAACCGCACCGCTGGCGTTATTGGAATGAGGTACAATCTGGCGAAGGCAATGGTGACCACTATACCGATTACATCCAGTACCACGACATCCAAACCACTAACCCCAATGCAAATGGATTCCCAGCTACGGATTTAAACAACCTGAACAACAGCTGGAATTCAACCAATAACGCCAACAACAACAACTGGAACAACACCACGAACAACACGGGTACCGATTGGAACAATACGAACAATACCAACAACACCGGGAACTGGAACAATGCCACCACCAATAATGCGGGTACCACCACTGACCCCTGGAACACCACTACCCCTGGACAAATCCCCGGTGATACCATAACGACCATGCCTCCTGCGGACAGCCTTTCCAATTTGGCCAACGACCCCTTCAAATTCGATGGTGCTGGCCAAAAGAAACCTACGCTGCCTCCTGGCAAACAACCGGTGAAAAATCAGCCTGGAGCAGTACCACCTAAAGCAAAAGTGAACACCCCAGTACCACCCAAAAGTAACAATTAAAGGTTCCAGGGTTCCAAAGTTCCAGGGTTAAGTCCTGAACCTTGGAACCCCGAACCCTGGAACCTAGGAACTTGGAACCCCGAACTCCACCCTAAACTTTAAAACCAATGAAACGCCTGTTCTACCTCATCCTCTGCAACTTGTTTTTGCTGAGTTACACCTTTGCCCAAGAGTTCCCTGGCGGTTTGATCCTCGACGATGAAAATACTTACAATCAAACGCAACGCCTGGATGCTCAAATCAACAGTAAAGCCAATTTGCCCGCTGCGGTGAGTTTGGAAAATTTTTGCCCCGAAGTCCGCCACCAAGGCGACATCTATTCTTGTGTAGGCTGGGCCGTAGGCTATGCAGGCATGACCATCCAACGCGCCATTCACAACCGCTGCACCGATCGCCAATTGATCAATGAAAATGCTCATTCCGCGCTTTTTGTGTTCAACCAGGTCAAACAGGATTGTGCCAAAGGGGCTCGCTTGACCGATGCCCTGCGTTTCCTGAAAGACCGGGGTGACTGCCTCGCCAAAGAATTCGATTTCGACGTCAACGACTGCCAAAAAGCACCCGCGCCTAATCTGGCCCAAACCGCCGCTCGTTTTGCGGTGAGTGATTACCTGACCTTGTTTGAAAGTGATGCCTCTTTTGAAATGAAAGTCAAACAAGTCAAAAATGCCTTGGCGGGTTTCAAAGCGGTGATCATCGGGATGAACGTACGTCGCAATTTTTACAACCTGGCCAATGCCAAGTTTTGGTGGCCGGAGATTGGCAATATTACCCCTGCTGGCGGCCACGCCATGGTGGTGGTGGGCTATGACGACCGGGCAGGTGCTTTTCGCCTGCTCAACAGTTGGGGGCAAAACTGGGGCGACAAAGGGTACATCTGGGTGAAATACGAGCACTTTGCCCAGTTTTGCAAATACGCTTACATCATTCAACTGAGTAATACACAGTCGGGTATGCAAGCTGGAAGCCAGGCAACCAAGCCTGCAGCCAATGCCGCGGCGGAAATCCGCCCCTTGGTACAGTTGGGCGGTGCCTTCGGCTTCCAGCATTTTACTGGCTATGACAATTATAGCAATCAAGCCCAGTTTGAACTGGACAGTGTGCGTTTTCAAAATGGTCGCTACCTGCTCAAAAAAACCGATTGGCCCATTGGGCAATTGTTCCAACTTGAAGTGAGTACCCTCAAAGCGGAGGAATACCTGTACGTACTCAGCATTGATGCCCAAAGACAAATCCATGTCCATTTTCCACGTCAGGAGGCTTTGAATGGAAAATTTACGGGGCAAAATGAAAGCGCACTAGTCCTCAATCAGGGTAGCACCTTACTCGTGCCCGGCCCGAACAAAGCCCTGAAAATTGCTAACCCGGGTACCGATCGCCTGATTGTACTCTACACGCAACGTCCCATCAATGACTTGAAGGGTTTGGCCCAGGCTTTGACCCAATACCAGGGTGATTTTTGGCAACATTTGTTAAGAACACTCAACCGACATGCGATTCCACCTAGTGATATTCGTTATCATCCACAGAAAATGGCTTTTGAAGCTTCTACCCGAGGAGATGGCTACATCGTCCCCTTGCTGCTGGAAGTAGAAGCCAAATAGACTTTGTGGGGGTAGCGTATTCAAAAATCCACGGAAAGTATTAGTTTTACCTTGTCTTTTGAAGCAAATGGTATTTCCTTTGCACAGTGAATTTTTTGAATATTACTACGCTAGTTCCCGCACAGTCTGTTGAAACCTGATCAACATCATTACAGTATGTGGATTTGCTTTGCACTACTAATTTTCCCAACAAGTCGGCAAGAAGCCTAAATATTTCCATAATGAACAAGCTCATCGTACTGCTTGGTGGTATTTTGTTATCACTCAGTTCAATCGCTCAAGATATTAAACCCGCTTGGACCAAATCCTTTGGTGGCGGGAATGACGTATTTCACCGGGTCATTGAGGCCGGCAATGGCTCGGTCATTGCAGTAGGGGAAAGTAGTGCGCAATCTCAGGGTGGCAAAGATGGTTTAGTGGCCATCCTCAATTACAGTACGGGCACTGTAGTGAAAGAACTGCGTTTTGGCGGTGCCAAAGACGACGTCATTTACGATATTGCCCAAACCCCACAGGGCTTTTTCCTTTTAGCTGGATATACCGAGTCAATTGGCAAAGGTGGCCACGACGGCTGGCTACTGTTGATAGACGAAAAAGGGCGGAAAATTGATGAAAAAAGCATCGGGGGAGTAGGCAAAGACGAATTGCGCCAAATTGAAATCCTGCCCGATGGTTCTGCCATGGTATTGGCTGGTTTTAAGAATGACCAAAAAGATGGAGATGCCTGGTTGGTCAAGCTGAGCCTTAAATATGAAATGATTTGGGAAAAACAACTGGGTCGTGACAAGTATGGCACTCCCAGTGGTTTGGTGCTTTCCAACGATGGTGGGGCTTTGTTCAGCGGCAATACCCGCAAAAAGGAAGACATCTACCTGGCTAAAATTGACGCGCGCGGGGCCGAAGTATGGTCACAATCCTATGGCAAACGTGAATATGAAGAAGCCCTGGATTTGATTACCACCCGTGACGGTAACTACGCGCTGGCCGGATTGACCAAATCCGAAAGTGCTGGTGATGCCGATGCCTGGTTGTTAAAAATTGGGCGGGATGGCAGCCTTTTATGGGACGTGCCACTGGGAAAAAGAGACTTTGACCTTGCCTCTGCGGTGGTGCAGTACAATACAGGGGCTTTTGGCCTCTTTGGTTCTTCCAATTCTTACCGCTCTGGTGCCCGTACCGCCAAAGCCCTGCGCATCAGAGCAGCCAGTGATGGCCGCCTGGAATCAAGCGCCTATTGGGGCACTGGCAGCGACGAATCCTGGGAGGCCGTAACCCTGCTGCACGATGGCAGTGTGGTGGTAGCTGGCAAAGTTCCAGGCCAGGGTGCTTTTGTAGGGCGTTTGCCCCTCGAAGACCAGGACAACCCACCCATCGTCGGGGTACGCGATCAAAATGCGGTAGAGATAGCCGAGCTGAAACTCAACTCACTGGACAATCAAAGCATCCAGCGCAACGAAAATGCTTACCTGAGTTTTCGGTTGAACAATAAGTCAGGTGCGGAATTGTCCGACATCAAAGTAGAAATTGAAGACCAAACCGGGAGCTCCAGATTGGAATACTGGGCGGTCAATTACCTGGGCCAGGTTGGGAGTGAGCGCACGGGCAAAATGGTGCGTATTCCCGTACGCAGCAAGGACATCAGCAATGGTGAACACAATTTTAACATAAAAGTCTCTGCTGGTGATAAATACCTTGCAGATACTGATGTGAAACTGGTGACTCGGGTACCATTGCCCGCTACTTTACAGATCGCTTCACACAATTATTTCTCGAGTACGCGTTCTGATGAAGTCACTTTACGCGTAGTTTTGGAGAACTCTGGAGATGCCAATTCAGGCCCCACCGATGTAACTTTCCAATATCCCGTTGGGATCAAACCCAGCGCTTCGGCCAGCAATACCATTGGTGCGGTGGCCGCACGCTCCAAGCGGGAGGTGGATTTTTTGTTTACCAAGACTGCTCAATTTACGGGCACGGCGGTCAACATCGTTTGTATTGTCAAAGAAAATGGTGCAGAGCGCATCCGCAAAACCCTCGAAGGCCGTAGCGGTGGAGTAGGGGCGGGAGGCCCAATCATGATTTGGACCGACCCAGACCCCAATGAGGTGGGCAACAAGTTGAAAAAGACCAATAGCCAAATGGAGTTCAAAATGAACGTCGTTTCGGATAAAAACCTTGAGCCCAAAAACTTTAAACTACGGGTCAACGGGGTGGAAATGGAAGGCTCAAAATTCAATGAACAGGACCTGTCGGCACCCAAACGGGATACTGGATATTATTCCTACACTTATCGGAATAAAATTCCCCTTATTATGGGCACCAACCGGGTCGAAGTAATTGTAGATGGGAAACCTTCTGCCCCAATTTTTGTAGAATATGCCCCACAGCGTTCTAATTTGTTCATCCTGGCAATTGGCCCGGTACACAGCGATTTGATGTATACGTCCAAGGATGCCAAAGACTTTGCTGAAGCTTTCCGCAGCCAGGGTGGCGTAGACAAGTTGTACCCCAACGTACATGTCCAGGAAATTACCACCCCAGAGACGACGAACCTGACCGGAATCAAACAGGCAATGTACGATTTGAGTTACATGTGGAAGGATGGACTCATTACTGCCAACGATGTGGTGGTGGTGTTCATCTCCTCCCATGGAAAAATATATGAAAACCAGTTCAAAATCTTGCAAAGCGGGTACAACCCTAAATACGAAAGTGTGTCCATCGACTACAAAAACGAGGTACTGGATGTACTCAATCGTTTGAGTTGTAAAAAACTCATCTTCCTCGATGCCTGCCATAGCGGTGGCGCCAAAGAAGGTTTTGGTGGTTTGAGTAAAGCGGTGATTGATTTGGCAAAAACCCAGCCAGGGGTGAGTACCCTCTCTTCCTGCAAAGCCGATGAGAAATCTTACGAAGCCCAAAACTGGGAAAACGGCGCATTCACCGAAGCCATGCTCGAAGCCTTTGCCAACAAATCATTCAGCGATGCCCGGGGTGCCTATGCTGCTGATGTCAACAATGATAAGATCATTACCCTGGGCGAGTTGTACGATTTCCTGCAACGCCGTGTTCCTCAACTGGTAAAATCCGTAATCCCGAATGCCCCCACCACTCAGGCACCGTTTATGCCGGAAGACCAGTTGGATCGGGCGATGCCGCTGTATTACATTCAAAAATAGCTTTTAAAAACCAATGGTCCCTGAGCGAAGTCGAAGGGCCCATTGGTTTTTAAAATTACACCGATTACCCATGAAAAAATCCCAAATTGCTCTTTTTACCTTACTCTTTTTGTTTAGCATTACCTCAATTGCCCAGGTGGCTTGTCCTACTGTGAATCCCATTACGGTCACCCGTACCACTGGTGGGGCAGGTGTTAGTGGTAGTTTGCCCTGGGCCATCAACTGTATGAACAACGTTACCCCCCTTAACACCATCCAGTTCAGCATCGCAGGTGCCGGGCCACACATCATTCAACCCATCGCCAATGCACCTTTTCCTACAATCACGAAAACCAATGCCCATATTGATGGCAGCACCGACAACATCGTCATTGATGGAACACTAGGAACAGGACAGAGCCTGGTTCTTGCTGCAAGTAATGTAAAAGTCAATGGTTTGACCCTACGCAATTTTGCTTCTACTTCCTTTCCTAATGGATTGGTGCTGAGTACCGGCAACGGTCATGACATCAGTTCCTGCCAGATTTTTGACAACCTGGTTGGGATATCCGTAGCCCGCAGTGTAGGCTCTTTCACCATTAGCAACAACTACATTGGAGTAGACAAAAGTGGAACCAACTTTTCGAACAACAATACTGGGATTGAGGTAGCAACTTTTGCCGGCGCGACTGCTGTACCAACTGGAACAATTTCCAATAATTTTATTGCCTATAGTTCAAATGGTGTTGAAGTGGGTACCGGACGCAATGTAGTCATCACTAGGAACAGTATATTTTGCAACAGTAAAATAGGGATTGAACGCATTGCAACCATCACCATTCCAGCCATTACGAATGCCACCACCACTCAAGTAACCGGTACTGCACCGGCTGGTTCAGTGGTGGAGGTTTTTAGGGTCAACAATACAACTTGTCCCAATGCTCCTTGTCAGGGCGGGACTTTTATTGGATCAGTAACCACCAACGCATTTGGTGCCTGGAACCTCAGCGTCACTGCAGGTTTAAGTGCCGGCAACCTGGTAACGGCCACCATGACCCAAAGCAACAACACTTCCGAATTTTCTACTTGTCGTACTGTAGTGGATGTATGCGCTAATTTTTTAGCCAGCATCAAATCCAATGATGTAAGCTGCAATGGTGGCACAAATGGATCTGCGACTGCAAGTACCAGCGGCGGAATCAACCAGGGCATCAATTTCTCCTGGAGCAATGGTGCCACTACGGCTACCATTAGCAACCTCAAAGCGGGCACTTACACCGTAACTGCCACCGACGCCGCAGGTTGTCGGTCCATCCAATCGGTCAATATCCTTCAACCAACGGCCATTATTATCACGCCCAGTAGCGTCAATGTGGCGTGTAATGGAGAAAAATCGGGGCTAATTAATGCCGCAGTCACTGGCGGAATTGCCCCGTATACTTATCGTTGGAGCAATGGAGCTACCACTTCTGCCAACACATCCCTGGTCGCTGGAGCCTACACGCTCACCGTCACCGACCAGAATAATTGTACCAAAACGGCCTCAGTCACCATCACTCAACCTACGGCGATCAATCTGCTCTTAAGCGGTAATGATACCTTATGTGCCGGCGCAAAAAATGGTACAGCTTTGGCTACAGTCACTGGTGGAGTTACTCCTTACAACTATGCCTGGAGTACTGGCGCTACTACCTCAAGCATCAGTAATTTAGGCGTGGGAAATTATGTCGTCACGGTTACTGATCAAAACAAATGCCAAAAATCAGGCACCATCTCGGTCATTGAAACGGCGCCATTACGCCTCGATTCCAGCTTGGTTCAGCCCAAATGTGCTGGCGAGGCCAGTGGTTCGATTGAGATTAAAATAAGTGGTGGCATTCCCCCCTATACTTACTTGTG
This sequence comes from Haliscomenobacter sp., assembly GCF_041740695.1. Classification (GTDB taxonomy): domain Bacteria; phylum Bacteroidota; class Bacteroidia; order Chitinophagales; family Saprospiraceae; genus Haliscomenobacter. The sequence continues at coordinate 41,751 of NZ_JBGSLK010000078.1, forward strand.
GGAAAATGGGGCTACTACTGCCAATCGGAGTACCCTGACAGCTGGCAATTATAAAGTAGAAGTCACCGATGCCAACCGTTGTTCCGCTACCTGGACATTCACCTTGAAAGACCCTGCACCCATCAGCGCTCAGGTAAACACCACCGAGCCCGCCTGTTTTGGACAAACCAATGGCGCGGCCACTGTAACGGTAAGCAGTCCTGGAAACCATACTTTTTTGTGGAGTACGGGCGCTACTACTTCGGCCATTAGCAATATAGGGGCTGGACGTTACAACCTGACGGTCACCAATGCCAATGGTTGTACAGCTACTTTTCCTTTTACCCTCAATGCCCCTAGTGCTGGAATCGACATCACCACCCAGTCCAACAATATCGATTGTTTTGGCCAAAATACTGGTCAAATACAAACCACTACCACTGGGGGTCGAGCACCTTATCTCTACATTTGGTCTAATGGATCTACTTTGGCCAATTTAGCCAACCTCCCTGCGGGCACTTATGCGGTAACCGTTACGGATCAGTCGGGCTGCGGAGATACCGCTAGTGTGAACATCCGGCAAAACCCAGCCATCACGACCAATATTACTGCGAGTAACCCGGCTTGTTTTGGCCAAACCAATGGCCAGGTCAGCGTGGTGGTAAGTGGTGGAAGCCCTGCCTACAGCTACCTTTGGAGCACCGGGGCCACTACTACGGCAATTACAGGTTTGGCGGCTGGTAAATTTGTGCTGACAGTCACCGATGCACTGCGTTGTTCCAAAAAAGACAGCGCACAATTGACTGCGCCCACCCAACTTCAAGTCAATGCCACTGCTACCAACGTGAATTGTAATGGAACCGCGACGGGTAGCGCCCAAGCAATAGCTACTGGAGGCACCGCACCCTACACCTATGCCTGGAGTACCGGGGCAACAACCTCGGCCATCAGCAACTTGGTCGCCAACACCTATGGCGTGACCCTAAGTGACAGCCGCGCCTGCCAGGCCAACAGCAGCGCAACCATTACCCAACCTGCTGCCCTTGCACTGGTGTTAACTACCTTCGACATTCCTTGCAACGAAACCAATACGGGCCAAGCCACTACTCAGGTCAGTGGTGGAACCAGCCCATACCGCTACGCCTGGAGCAATGGGGCCACTACTTCTGCGTTGAGCAATTTAGCCCCCGGAGATTATGGTGTGACGGTCACCGATGCCGCAGGTTGTGTGGTCAATGACAGCAAAAGAATCAGTTCTACCGCTCGAATCAATCCACAAATCAGTGCGACCAATATTTTGTGCAACGGCCAAAGCAATGGCCAGGCATCAGTAACCGTGACTGGCACTGGCGTCCATTTTTACCTCTGGAGCAACGGGGTCACTACTTCGGCCGTCAATAACCTTGCAGCAGGGACTTACTCCGTAACAGTCACCAATTCGGCGAGTTGTAGAGAAAGTGCCAGTACCACCATCACCGTACCACCCGCACTAACCTTGAATATTGTGCCCACCAACTTGCGTTGCAATGGACAAAACCAGGGCCAGGCCGTAGCCACCGCGGGTGGGGGAGTAGCGCCTTACGCCTACCGCTGGAGCAACGGTGCCACCACCAGTAGCATTACCGCCCTGGCCGCAGGCAATTACAGCCTGACCATCACCGATGCCAATCAATGTACCCGCACCCAAAGTGTGAGCATCACCGAGCCAAGTGCTTTGCAAGCCAACGCCACCTTTACCCGTGAGACCAGCCCGAATGCCCGCAACGGCACGGCAACAGCCACTGCAAGTGGTGGCACCAGCCCTTATCGCTTCAGCTGGAATACGGGTGCAAGCACGGCTGCAATCACGGGCTTGGCACCTGGGGTGTATACCGTCACGGTTCAGGACGCCAATGGCTGCACCGCTATACGGTCTGGATCGGTAAGTGGGGACAATTGCCCTGGACTGAGCGTTTCGGGCATTGCTACCGACCTGGGTTGTGCAGGAGCAGAAACGGGATCGATTAGTCTGACGGTGGTCGGCGGTGCCACACCCTATTTTTACGCCTGGAGCAATGGCCAAACCACCGCCGATTTGAGCGAACTAAATGAAGGCACCTATAGCGTAACTGTAAGTGATGCCAATGGCTGTACGGGCAATTATTCAACTACCCTGAGAGCAGGCAGCAGAATGCCCAAGCCATTGTATGGCATTGTCGCACCTGATACCGTATGTGGCAACGAAACCTTCACTTTGCGCGCCGATGACCTCTTTCAAGGCCCCAATGTGCTCTACATTTGGCAATTGCCCAACGGAGAAGAACTGACTTCTACTACTCCTTCGCTCAAGCTAAAAGCGACCAGTAGTGCTTACTCTGGTGAATATACTGCGCTGCGTGATTCAGCGGGTTGCCGTTCCAGCGTTTTTGGGCCAGTGATTGTAGATGTTGTTTCACTGCCGCCGAATAGTTTTAGTGCGGGTAGGGATACCACCCTTTGCCAGGGCACGAGTATCACCCTGAAAGCGCAAGCACCCGCTTCGGGCAAGGCGACCTGGTTTGCTTTGTCTACCCGAACTTCGATCCAAAATGCCAACTCGCCGAATGCTACAGCGCAAAACTTACAAATCGGGGCCAATCGTTTTGTATGGCGCATTGCTCTCGGCAAATGTATTCAGGCGGCTTCCGATACAGTGATCGTATTTTTAGAAAAAGGGCCCCAACTGGTCGATGACAAATACACCATCGAACGGGCTCAAGACGTTGCCGCGATGAACATCCTGCTCAACGATAATCTGGCTGGCCTTCAGGATACTACGATAACCTGGTCGGGTGCACCAACGATGGGCACTTTTGAATATGTGCCTGGCAATAAAAGTTTCCGCTATACCGCCGAGGCAGAGTTTCGGGGGGTATTGACTTTTACCTACACCGTATGCAACGAAGCCTCTGCTTGTGCCAGCCCTTGTGATTCGGCTATCGTAGCTATTGAGGTATTCAATTTGCCGAAACCCACCGAGGGGATGGTGCTGGAAGACCCTGGCCCCAATGGCACCCTACAAATCCGGGGTTTGCAGGGCTTTAGTTCGGTCGACATCGTGGTGACCAACCGTTGGGGAGACATCGTGTACCGCAACAACAACTACGACAACAACGCACCCTGGCGAGGCCGATCGGGAGACAATGGCCCATTGTTGCCTCCGGGGGCTTATTATTACGTTATCCGGGCTTACGACGATGGTAAGCTGGTAGGCAAACCCCAAACCGGAGCGATTTATTTGTTCAAAAAAGAAAACCCCTAAGCCATTCAATCCTAAAAACCCAAGGTCATGAAAATCCAACACCTATTCATCGGCATATTGTTGTTCAGCGCAGTTCAGCTCAGCGCTCAGCAACTCCCCAATTTCACCATTTACCGCGACCAGTGGAATGTAATCAATCCCGCCGCATTGTCCAATAACTACATCATCAACGAGTTGAATTTTACTGTAGGTGGTGCTTATCGGCGCAACTGGCTCAATGTAAATGATGCCCCCGAAACTCAAATCCTTAATTTTGAGATGGTTTTGGAGGATCGCAATGCGGTATTTGGTGCCCACGTCATCAACGACCGCACTGGTAAACTGGGGCAAACTGGTTTTTATGGCAATTATGCCTACATCCTGGACATGGGCGGACGTACCGATCGGGCGCTGGTGATTGGCCTGGGCGCGGGCTTGGTGCAATACGGTGCCAAATTGAGTGAAATTGACTTTCCAGACCTCGCCAACCGCCCAGGCATCGACGACAACCTGATGTACCCCGATTTTTCACTGGGGGCCTTTTTTTACGAAGAAGATGAATATTATTTAGGCGTTTCAATTCCCCAGGTATTTGGCCTGGATACGCGTTTTGTAGCAGAAAATGGTCGTTATGATGTCAAACGTTTGCCGCACGTTTACGCCGTAGCTGGGAAATACATCAATTCTTTTTTGGGCAACAGTACCTCATTTTTTGAAGTGTCAGGTTGGGCACGTTATGTGCCTAATGCTCCACTTAGTTTAGATATCAATGGTCGTTGGCAAATCAGTGAATTGTATTGGGCGGGCTTGGGTTTAGGAACAGCCTTTGGTCAAAAACTATCTGGATCGGCTCGCTTGGAAACGGGCTTTGTACTGGGAGAACAGGTGCGGATTGAAAATGGCCAGTTTAAAATTGGACTAGCTTATGATCAACCCTTGGTGTCACCTTTGTCGCGCTATTTTGGCGGTGCTTTTGAAGTACATTTGTTGTATTCCTGGTGGAAATGAATAAGTATTTTTAACCTCACAACCAATTCATGTACAAAAAACAATACCTCATTTTTCTATGCTGTTTAAGCGCATTAAATTTTGCAGCTTGCCAGAAAGTTTCACCCTTTATCCAAGCGGAAGGTACTAGTGTAGAAACCCGCATCAAGCCACCAAGTGGTTTTGAACGAACTGCTGCTCCACTAGGCAGCTTTGCAGCCTATTTGCGAAAAATCCCCCTCAAACCAGCGAGTGCTGGGGTGTTTTTTTACAATGGACTCCCCAAACTCAACCAGGTACACGTAGCCGTAATGGACATTGATGTAGGCACCCGTGACCTGCAACAATGCGCCGATGCGGTGATGCGCCTGCGTGCCGAATACCTTTTTGCCCAAAAACGCTACACCGAGATCCATTTTAATTTCACCAATGGCTTCAATTGCACCTACCCCAAATGGCGCGAAGGTTACCGCGTCAAAGTGAGCGGCAATCAGGTCAGTTGGTATAAAAAAGGTGCAGTGGATGGAACTTACAAAACCTTCCGCAGTTACCTGGACATGGTGTACAGCTACGCAGGCACCCTTTCGCTGGAAAAAGAACTCAAACCCACCAAATACAGCGAGATGAACATTGGGGATGTGTTGATTCGCGGGGGCAGCCCTGGCCACGCAGTGATCGTGGTGGACATGGCCCAAAATCCCAAAACGGGTGAAAAGTTATTCCTGCTGGCGCAAAGCTACATGCCCGCGCAAGACATTCATATTTTGCAAAATCCAAATGATCCGAAGCTAAGCCCCTGGTACAGCGCAAACACCACTGGGGAGGCTGTGCTGACACCTGAGTGGGGTTTTGTGAAGGGGAATTTGCGGAGGTTTTGAGAAAATTGGATCAATAGGTGTCGTCTATTTCCTATCTTACGTCAACCTACTTCTTCCACCAAAATCAAGATCACAATGAAAAACACTTTAATCGGATTGGCCGCATTCTTGCTGATCCTTAGTGCTTGTACCAATAATTCTAAACCAAGCACCACCAATCAGGCCGCTTCCCTGGGCCTTGAAAAACTTTGGGAATCTGATACGGTATTCACCACAGCCGAGTCGGCCTTATTCGATGAGGCGACCAACACCATTTACGTATCCAATATTGAGGGTGAGCCTTGGGGCAGTGACAGCACGGGCTCCATCGGGAAGTTGTCACCCGAAGGCAAGGTGATTGCCGCCAAATGGGTAACTGGATTGAATGCGCCCAAAGGTTTGGCCATCGCCAATGGCAAATTGTACACCGCAGACATGACCCAATTGGTGGAAATTGACCTCGCCTCGGGTAAAATCACCAATAAGTATACAGTGCCCGATGCTGTAGGACTAAACGATGTGACCAATGCACCGGACGGAACCATTTTTTTTACCGATTCCGAAAAAGGGGCAGTCTACCAACTGAAAAAGGGAACAGTGTCAAAAGTGCTCGAAGGACTTGGGGGCTCAAACGGTATTCTGTATGAAAAAGACCGTTTGTTGTTGGGCATCTGGAAGGATTCAACCTTAACAGCCTACCAGTTTGGCGACAAAAAACAGGTTGTGCTGGGCACTCAAATCCCCCAACCAGATGGCATTGAGGCCGTTGGTGATGGCTCTTACCTGGTATCTTCCTGGAAAGGTTTGATTCATCAGGTACATCCTGACGGCAATGCCACCCTCATCCTTGACACAGCGAAGGACGGCATCAGTGCTGCGGATATTGATTATGTGAAAGCGAAAAAAATGATTTTGGTGCCTACTTTTTTTAGGAATAGTATCGCGGCGTATACATTGAAGTGAAGCTTAAACATCACTAAGCGGCATTTTTTTATCACAAAGGAAACACAAAGGTGCACAGAGGACACAAAGTTAGAGGTTGACGACGCTTTCATTGTACCCTTTGTGCTGCCTTGGTGTCCTGTGTGCTTAAAAAATGTTGCTTTGGGTTATCAATCAAGGTGCCGGATTCGGAATCTCCACCTGAATCCGATCTATCGCAGCCAAAACCTCATCCGACAACACCACCTCAGCCGTTTTGATGTTTTCTTTCAATTGTTCCATCGTGGTTGCGCCGATGATGTTTGAGGTGGTAAACTTCTGCTGGGTCACAAAAGCTAGTGCCATTTCGACCAGTGTCAAACCATGTTGCTCCGCCAGGGCCAGGTATTTTTCCGTTGCTGCCCAGGACAAGGCCCCATTGTAACGAGCGAGGCCTTTAAACTGGTTGATCCGATCATTGGGCGTATCGGTCTTTTTGTGAAACTTACCCGACAACAAGCCAAAAGCCATGGGTGAATAAGCCAAAAGGCCACAGTGCTCCCGAATGGCACACTCAGCCAGGCCCACCTCAAAAGATCGATTGAGCAAACTGTAAGGATTCTGCACACTTACCGGCACGGGCAGGTTGTGCTTTTCCGCCAGTCGAATGAAGTGCATCAGGCCCCAGGGTGTTTCATTGGATAGCCCGAAATGACGAACTTTGCCTGCTTTGATCAATGCATCCATCGTTTCCAATACTTCCAGGCAATTGTCCTGCCAGCTGTCGTCAGGATCGTGCCGATAACCCAAATTCCCGAAGGTGTTGGTTTTGCGTTGGGGCCAATGGAGCTGGTAAAGGTCGATGTAATCGGTTTGTAAGCGGCTCAGGCTACCTTCCAGGGCCAGATGGATTTGGGCTTTGCCGTACTCCAAGTCGTGGTTGCGGATAAAACTGAGGTCGGCGCGGGGGCCGGAAATTTTGGTGGCCAGAATAACCTGCTCCCGTTTTTTGGATTTTTTGAACCAACTGCCAATGTACACTTCGGTCAAACCATTGTTTTCCGGGCGCGGGGGCACGGCGTACAACTCGGCCGTATCAAAAAAGTTGATGCCCTGCTCCAGCGCGTAATCCATTTGTTCGTGTGCTTCAGCTTCGCTGTTTTGTTGGCCCCAGGTCATGGTGCCGAGGCAAATTTTGCTGACTTGTAGATTGCTTCTACCTAGTGCTCGGTACTCCATATTGTTCATTACCATTTTGGTACATACTGATCTTTGTAACTCAACTTAGCTCCTTTGATTGCCTCAACCACGTACAAAGACTGCGTTAGTTTATCCGCTGGAACCAAGCCAGCAAAGGTAAACTTACAGCCCTTGGCCTTGGCTTTGCGGAGCACCGCTATCGAAGGACTTTTGCTGATGTTGTCAATTTCAATGGCCACATTGTTCTGTTTGGCCAGATCCAGTAGCGCGTCTGCCTGATCGGTATTCAAGTCTTGACCTTTGTCCGACCAGACCTTGATTTTTTGGCTATTCAGCAAAGCTCGGGCCGATTCTAGTCCCGTACTTTCCCCGATTACGTAATCAGCGGTATTGGCTTTTAATGAGGCCAGGGTTTCTACATTGACTTTGATGCCTGTAAAAAGTGGTAATTTTTTAGCTTCAGCGAGGGCTTTGGTAGCTTTCGGGCTTTTGAGCAGGGCAACGTTGATGCCCGTAGTATAAGTGTACTTGGCCAAATCCTCAGGGGAAAAATTGGTATTTGGATTCAAATCGATGAAAGCAAACTGTTGACCCTGGTATTTGAGTAAACTATCCTGCCAGGGTGCGTAGGTGAGTGGCGCAAGATTTGAACTGGCCTCATCGGATAAACGGCGGACTTTAAAACTCCGGTATTGCATTTTGCTATTGGGATCGTGCCCTTGCAGGCAAAAAGTCCCTGTGGACAATTTTTTGATGCCACCCATCTTGCGCTCTGACTGCACGTAATCCACGGTTTTGATGCCATTGACCCAAATCTGTACCCGGTCATTATCCACCCGGGCTTTTACGGTCATCCATTCGTCGTCTTGGGCAAAGGTCTTGTATACGTTGCGCACTCCGTACAGGCTACCCATACGTTTGAGTTCGATGTAGTCCCCTTCGCCGATGTGAGAATTGTTCACCTGGATTTCGATGCCTTGGCCGGGCCAGCCGGACTCTTGGTATTTGGTATGGAAATAAATACCCGAATTGGCTAGTTTAAAGGTACGCACCTGCGCCTCGAATTCGAAATTTTTGAAGCCGCTCTTAAGGTGTTCACCTTCGTAAAAGAGGTGTGAACGTTTGCCTACTGCCTGCAAATAACCTTCGGGAGTGACCGACCAGGTTTCTTTGTTCTCGCTGGCTTTCCAACCGCTCATGTCCTTGCCATTGATGAGTTGTATCCATGCTCCAGTGGCCATAGATGCAGTTGGTCGGATTGCGCCACTAAGGAGTAGACCGAGGGGGATAATGACACCCCAGCAGAAGTGCATTGTTTTCATTCGTTTGTATTAGTCGTGAATAAAGCTGGGTTGAATATAAACTTTTTTCTACATTTTTAACAATTCATCCAGCTTGTGGTAAATTTCATCGTCTTCGCCCACAAAACGGCCGATGATGATGCCCTGGGGATCTACGATGATTTTGGTTGGAAAACCTGCCACATTAAAGGCAAGCACATAATTTTCATTTTTTTTACTCAATACATGGTGCCATTTGTATTCAGAGTTGTCGATGAATTTTTTCCAGCGCTCCCCACTGTCCGATTCCTGAGCTACCCCTACAATCTCCAGTTTGCCGGGGTATTTGTCCAGATACTCTTTCATGCGGGGCATCCCGGCAATACAGGGGCCACACCAGGTACCCCAAAAATCTAGCACCACGTATTTGCCCTTCAAAGAAGACAAGACAAAAGTTTTGCCATCGTAGGTGTTGAGGGAGTTGATTTCCGGTACCGGGCTGCCGATTTTGGTTTTTTTGATACCTTCCATTCTTTTGGCCACTTCCGGGTAGTACTGAACGGAAGCCAATTTGGGATGCATTTTCCCAAAAAAAACTTCTGCTTCGTCATTGCTGACCTGCGAACGAATCATCATGTCGGAAAGCAACCAGGCTGTGGCGACAGAATTCGGATTTTCGGCCAGAAACTTTTTTTTGATGGCCACTACCGCTTCATCGCATTGTGCCGAGGTATCTTTCATGGCCTTGATGAGTAGGGTGTCGCTGACCAGTTTGTTGGCAATTTTTGCCTCAAGGTTGACCGATTTGTTCATCAGGGGATACACCGCCCGATTGAGTGCGGCCAAATCGGCATTGGTGGAATCACCAGCGGGGTAGGCATGGACAAAATCACTGATTTCACCTGTGAAATGAATTTTTGATTCAGGGGAAGCAATGAACATGAACTGCGAGGATTTAGCTGGATAATAGCCCGATTTGCCCACTCGTTTCACGGTGCGTTCCACATTGGGATAGATGACCACCATGGCTGTGCGGGGAAGGGAGGCCGTGAAAGAAAAACTTTCCTGGGCCACTGGAATGGAGTCTTTACGCGAACCCTTAGCGAAGGACTCGTCGTAGATGTACATGGACAAATATTCTGAATCCAGGCCTTTGATTTTCCCGCTCACCGTAAAATTGCCGCTTTGGGCAATCATAGAAAAGGAACTCATTAAGGCAATCAAGAGGATGAAAGTACGCATGTCGGAATATGTTTTTGGGAAAAAATCACTTAACTGTAACTAGGAATACTGCAATTTACCAAATCTAGCCACCTTTTTTGCATTATTCCCACAAAATTCCAGCATCGCTTTTCGAGCTGTTTCGGACTGGGATTCCCAAAAACCAATAATAGAACCAACCTGGTTGATACAAAGTGCTGATGATTTGCGCCGTTTTCACCTGCATCAATACTTAACTCCGACTCGTCACTTGCCTAAATGAATACCCCAAATACCCAAATAAACCACCGATCAAGCCACCGATAGCAGCCGTAATGAGGACCAGTTCAATGGCACTGATCCCTCCAAACAAGGCCCCGATTTTCCCAGCCAACAAGCCTCCATTGGGTACGTTGTGCCTTTGCACCCACATCCCCCACACCAAGGCCAAAATGGTACTGGCTTGTGAAAAAGCACGGAGCCCATTCGTCGCCATATACCCAAAAACCAAGGCCACAATGGCGACACTCCACCAGGGCAAAAACAAAGGCAGCACCACATAAGCCAGGGCTAGGGCTAAATTTGAAAGGATATTTTTGATCATGATGATTGCATTTTTAATAATTAGTAGGGCAAAAATAAATGTTCATTTTTCTTGAGTCAAAGGATTAGATAAGATACTTGAAATGAACCGTTTACTTATCTAATCCCTTGACAAAATGAACACTTATTTTTTTATAGCCCTAAGTGCTTAACGCCTGTCGATTACCCACAAAACCTCAAAATAGATTTGGGGTAATGGAAAAGAAGTTCATTGAGAGAATGTAATGTAAGCATCAACAAGAGTTTTGAGTCTTTCCAGAGCTCTGGTCAAGATGATGATACCCGGTACGGGTTG
>NZ_JBGSLK010000079.1:0-85155 GCF_041740695.1 Haliscomenobacter sp.
GGTTGAGGCTGCCGCAGCGATTTTGACGATGTCAATGTCTAAGTCGCTGCGGCAGCCTCAACCTTCATCAACCTTCATCAACCTTCTCAACCTTCTCCCAACCCACATGAAATCAGTCCCACAAATCACCCCCCAACAAGCCGCTACACTCGTCAAAGAAGGCGATACCATCCTCGGCGGAGGCTTCGGCATGACCGGAAACCCAGTCCACCTGCTGCATGCCCTGGCGGAAACCACCACCAAAAACCTCACCTTCATCGGCAACAACGTTGGCGAACCAGGCCTGGGAGGTGGACGTTTGCTCCGCAATGGCCAAATCCGCAAAATGATCGGCTCCTTTTTTACCTCCAATCCCGATGCAGTAAAGGCTGCCCAATCGGGCGAGGTAGAATATGAGCTGTTGCCCCAGGGCACTCTGGCCGAAGCCATTCGGGCGGGCGGTGCAGGTATTGGAGGTTTTTACACCCCCAGCTCGGCCGGAACATTGATTGCCAAGGGGCGGCCCACCATGCTGATCAATGGGGTAGAACAGGTATTTATCCCTGGGATCAGAGCCAATGTGGCCTTTATACGCGCCTGGAAAGCCGATACTGCGGGCAACCTCACCTACCGCATGACCGAACAAAACTTCAACCGCGCCATGGCCACGGCTGCAGATATCGTAGTGGCAGAAGTGGAAGAAATAGTGCCAGTTGGGGCCATCGATCCCAATTTTATCCATACGCCGGGTTGTTTTGTGGATTACCTCGTGCAAGCCAATCTTTCACTGGAACTACTCGGTTCCTCAGCTTCAGTTGGCGCTGCCAAAAAAGTGAGTGAAAGCCGCATGAACATGGCCAAACGTGCTTTTGCAGAGTTGCAAAAAGGCGACGTGGTCAACCTCGGCATTGGCATTCCCACCCTGGTTGCTGACTTGATTCGACCTGAGCACGGTATTATTCTGCATACCGAAAATGGCATGCTGGGCGTTGGTCCTTCTCCTGCCGATGGTGGCGGTGCACTGGATTACCCAGTGAATGCGGGCAAAATCCCCGTTACCGCCCTGCCTGGCAGTAGTTATTTCGATAGTGCCGACAGTTTCGCCATGATCCGCGGTGGGCATGTCGATGTGGCAATCATGGGCGGCCTGGAGGTGGATGAAAAAGGCAACCTGGCCAACTGGGCTGTTCCTGGTAAACCACTGCTGGGCGTTGGTGGCGCGATGGATTTGGCTTCTGGTGCCAAAAAATTGATTGTTACTTTGACCCACGCCGACCCGGATGGGACTTCCAAAATTGTGCCGGAATGTACCTTGCCACTTACCGCGATTGGGGTGGTGGACGTGGTGATTACAGAATTGGCAGTGTTTAAATACCTGGATGGCCAGTTGACTTTAGTGGAATTGATGCCGGGGGCGAGTTTGGAGGAGGTGAGAGTGAAGACGCAGGCGAAATTTTTGGAAAGATTGGGTTAACTAGCTTTTTTGCCACTAAATATCTCCTTTTGGTGAAAAAAAGTGGTTTTAAAGTGAAAAAATCACGTAATTGCAGAAAAAAATCATCATGCTGATCACTTTTCGCGTAGCTAATTTTCTTTCTTTTAATGAGGAGGAAGAATTTTCGATGTTGGCGGGTAAACAGCGTAAGCCCGTGCGACCTGCTGTGCCTTTGGCTACAGGCGTAGAGGCTTTGAAGTTGGCGGTTGTTTATGGGGCGAATGCTTCTGGGAAATCGAATTTGGTGCGGAGTATAGATTTTGCTAAAAAGATGATAGTGGATGGGGTTAAGTATACTTCTACGCTTACCCTGAATGATCACTTTCGGTTGAAGCAAGGTAGCGAAAACGAATTTACAAAATTTGAATTTGAATTTACCCTGAAATCAAAAATTTATGCATACGGGTTTCAAGTTTATCTAGATAGAGGTGAAATTTTGGAGGAATGGCTCTTCGAAATCAAAAAGACCACACAGAAGCCGATTTTTGAACGTATCGTTAGAGAGTCGACTACCACATACATGAAGAGCAAACCTTCATTAAAAGGAGAAGAAGAAACCCGTTTCACCATTTATGCGCAAGACGTGCAGGCAAATGAACTGCTGCTTAATGTATTGGGAGAAAAATTATGGGACCATGGATCGTTTTTTTCAATTTTTAGAAATATACATCAATGGTTTAAAAATAGGCTATTTGTAATTTATCCCGATTCTCAATCAGATATCCACAATTTTTTTGAATCCTCTCCAACAGAGCTTGAAAATATGGTGTTTACAGGCGCAATGCTGAAAAATTTAGGTACAGGTATTAGTCAAATTAAGATACAAGAGGAAGATTACCAAGGAAAAGACACAATTATTGAAGAAATGATTAATAGACATAAACAGGCAATAAAAGAAGGCTTAGGCCGGTTTATGGCATTCAATTTAATCATCGACAATAAACGATACCTTTTTGCTAGAAATGGAAATGGAAAAATCATAACTTATCGTATATTAACAAAGCATGATGCAACAGAAGAGGCAAATGATGTTTTTTTTGATTATCAAGATGAATCAGATGGTACAAAGCGATTATTAGATTTTATTCCTTTTCTTAAATTTCTATCCGTATCGGGTGTTACCGTTGTAATTGATGAAATTGATAGAAGTTTACACCCTGAACTGCTGCATAAAATTATTGAATTCTATTTAGAATCATCTAGGGAAACCAACAGCCAACTCATTGTCACCACCCACGAATCCAGTCTTCTCGATCTCAGCCTACTACGCCGGGACGAAATCTGGTTCGTCGAAAAAAACAAACATGGTGAATCCCATCTCTATTCCCTCGAAGAATTCCAGCCCCGTTTCGACAAGGAAATCCGCAAAGCCTATTTGCAAGGCAGATATGGTGCCATTCCCTTCATCTCCGATGTACAACAGCTAAACTGGGAAACTGCCAATGCCGAGGGATAAAAAAGGACTAAGCCGCAAAAGTGGCGGGCAACGTAAAGACCCCACTACTTTTTTCGTCATCGCCTCGGAAGGCCGAGAGAGTGAGCCGCAATACTTTGCCCATGTAGCCGATTTTATCAACACCAAGTCTCTGGGGCGTTTGATCAAAATAGAAGCCTTGCGCCGGGAAGACAATGCCAGTGATTTTCGTCGGGTCTTGTCGATGCTGGATGAATACAAGAAAAAATATAAACTTAGTGACAAGGATCAATTGTGGTGTTTGGTGGATGCGGACAAGTGGCCAGAGAAGAACATGGCTGAAGCGCAGCAACTCTGCAAACAAAAAGAGTATGAATTTTGTATGACCAATCCCTGCTTTGAGCTTTGGCTTTTGCTGCATCATCTGGATTTTAAGACCATTGATGAGGCTGCAAAAAATGATTTATTGAAAAACCCCAAGACTACCTCTTCCAAAAATCACCTGGAGCAAGTGCTCCATGCAATACTTAAAAAAGAGTTTGGCGAAAGTTATCGCAAAGGGTCAATTTCAAAAGCCCACCTTGAAAAAATCCCTTTTGCCCTTCGTCAAGCTTTTGAGTTAGAATTGGAGAAAAACCACTGGACTTTTGATGCTTTTTGTACCAGAATCCACGTTCTCCTCCAACAAATTTTCCAATCTGAACCCCCAGATTATCCATTACCCGAATAACCAACACATGCAAACCTACCTAATCGACGGCATTCGTACCCCCATCGGCAGCTTCGGCGGCAGTTTGTCCACTGTCAGGGCGGACGATCTGGCAGCTCACGTACTGGCCGAATTGTTCAAACGCAACCCCCAACTCGACCCCGCCAGCATCACCGATGTCCTTCTCGGTTGTGTCAACCAAGCGGGTGATGACAACCGCAACGTAGCCCGGATGGCGCTGCTGCTGGCCGGATTGCCCTTCAGCGTACCTGGTGAAACAGTCAATCGACTTTGTGCTTCTGGTATGTCTGCCATTGTCAATGCCCAGCGCGCCATTGCCAATGGCGATGGCGATGTGTATGTCGCCGGGGGCGTGGAGCACATGACCCGCGGGCCATACGTAATCTCCAAAAGCGCCAAACCCTTTGGCACCGATGCCCAAATGTACGACTCCAGTTTTGGCTGGCGCTTCATCAATCCCCGCATGCAAACCCTATACGGCACTGATGCCATGGGCATTACAGCCGAAAATTTGGTCGAAATCCACAACATCAGCCGTGAAGCCCAGGATCAATTTGCCTACAACTCCCAAATGAAAGCGGCGAAAGCCCAAGCCGCTGGCCGTTTTGCAGAAGAAATTATCCCGGTTCCAATCAGTATCGGCAAGGGCGATACTCAATTGTTTTCTCAGGACGAATTCATTAAAGGAGGGACAACTGTAGAAAAACTTGCTCAACTGCGTCCAGCCTTCAAAAAAGATGGCGGCTCGGTGACAGCTGGTAACTCTTCTGGTTTGAACGATGGTGCCATTGCGGTCATGCTAGCTTCTGAGAAAGCAGTAAAAGAACAAGGTTTTGTACCCAAGGCGCGCATTGTCGCTTCGGCAGTAGTGGGCGTAGAGCCGCGCATTATGGGCATAGGCCCGGTACCCGCTACACAAAAAGCCTTGCAAAAAGCAGGTTTAAGCCTGAAGGACATCGACATCATCGAACTCAATGAAGCCTTTGCCGCACAATCACTGGCTTGTATTCGTAGTTTGGGCCTTGACGACGATGATCCACGCATTAATCCGAATGGAGGCGCCATTGCATTGGGACATCCGCTGGGGATGTCGGGGGCTCGGATTACCTATAGCGCTGCACTGGAATTGCAAAAGCAACAAAAGCGGTATGCGTTGGCGACAATGTGTATCGGGGTAGGTCAGGGGTATGCGGTGATTATTGAAAGAGTTTGATTGTCGCTTTAGGATAAATTAGGAACACATGGAATCATTATTCGAATCTCTTTTTTATAAAGCTGAAGTCAACGCCTTGTTCAGCACTGAAGCCTACCTCAGTGCCATGCTGCGCTTTGAAGCTGCCCTGGCCCTGGCCCAAGCCGAACAGGGGATGATTCCAAAAGCTGCTGCCGATAGTATCACTCAATGTTGCATCCTGGATCACATCGATATTCCCAGTTTGATCCCAGCCGTTGGCCTAGCGGGCAATCCCAATATCCCACTGATCAAACAACTCACCGCAGCAGTCAAAAAGTTTGACCCCGAAGCAGCGAAGTACGTCCACCTGGGCGCTACTAGCCAGGATGTGATTGATACAGCGTTGATTTTACAAGTCAAAGCCGCATTACTTTTGATCCAAAAAGATTTAGAACGACTTTTAAACCAATTACGGCAACTGGCCGAAACCCACCGCCACAGCATCATGGCTGGGCGTTCCTTTTTGCAGCACGCTCGCCCCGTCACCTTTGGCTTCAAAGTGGCCATCTGGATGGATGGTTTGATTCGTTCTGCCCAGCGAATTGAACAGTTATTACAGCACAATTTGGTTGTACAATTTGGCGGTGCCGTAGGAACGCTGGCTGGTTTTGGAGAAAAAGCATTGCCCCTTGCACTCACTTTGGCTCAAAAACTAGATTTGGTTTTGCCGCCCATTTCCTGGCATACCCAGCGCGATCGTTTGCTGGAAGTCGCCAGTACTTTAGGGATCTTGACCGGGAATCTGGGCAAAATAGCCAAAGACATCAGCCTCTTGATGCAAACTGAAGTGGCCGAAGTATTCGAACCTTGCGGTGCGGGCAAAGGCGGTTCTTCTACCATGCCGCATAAGCGCAATCCTGTCGGTTGTGTGGCCATTTTAGCAGCTGCTCAGCGCAGCCCAGCCTTGATTGCTACCTTGTTTCAATCCTTGCCGCAAGATCACGAGCGCGCCACCGGGCTTTGGCATGCCGAATGGTTACCCCTGGTTGAATTGTGTAAAATAACTGCAGGTGCTTTGCAACAAGCACTGAATATGACCGATGGTTTGGAGGTTGACACCCAGCGGATGCTGCAAAATTTGGAATTGACCAATGGCTTGATTTATGCCGAAAACCTGTCCTTGGCCTTGGCTGAAAAAATGGGAAAAGCCGCCGCACATGAGCACGTTGAAGGCTTGTGCAAGCAGGTGGCGCAAACACAGACCCACTTGAAAATACTTGCTACAGCCGATCCAGTTGTGGGCAAGCACCTGAGCAGTACAATCATTGAGCAATTGTTCGATCCAGTTAATTCCTTGGGTGACTGTGATCGGCTGATCGATGCAGTTTTGGATATAAGGCCACCAAAAAGATAAGCCCGCAAGCGCCATTTACTTTTTAAAAATTATATTTCTTCCGCCAATGCATTTAGCTTCTCATCCAACCAGGCCCGGCTGAATATATCGTTTGTTTTGAGTAGACTTTCCCGGATTCGATCCAGTTCCACTCGGGCTTTATCCGCCGATAAATACTCCAGTCGAGAGCGCAGGTGTGCCGCTTTGCGAGTGAACCTAAATAGGTTGTAATACCCTTTTCGGAAGTTCTCCGACATGGTTTTGTCGCGCATCAACAACTGCCGAAAGGATTCAGTGAGTGAAAACAAGGGCTCGTATTCTTCCAATTCGTAATAGGTTTGCAGTAGCATGGTTTTGGCCCCCAGGTTGTAGCGCAAATCGCGGTATTCTACCTCTCGGAGGAGCAGCATGGCCTCGTGTGGCTGCACCAAAGACAGGTGATAACTGGCCAGATTGAAGCGATACGCATTGTCCTTGAACTCTGGCGCCAACTTATCCTTATACTCCTCAATAAAATTTCTGACCCACTCGTGTTGTTTGAGTCGCAATCCCGCCGCTACGATATTTTTGTAATTCCACTCCAACATCACCCCCTCTTCCAGCAACAAACCCTGATCCAGTTGATATTGGTACAAACCAAATAAGTTATCTAAAAAAGCCTGATCACCCTGATTAATGCGAATGAGGCAATAGTTTTTAAACTGGTTGTACAAATCACTCACTTCTACCCGCGAAAAGGATTTTTCCCACTTCTGAAAAACATTGAGGGCTTGCTGGTAAAAATTTGGATCATGGCTCGTTAACATGCGGTAAATCATGTAGTGGGTAATGGTTTGGGGGACTTGCTGGTATTTTTCGAAATTTTCCTCAACCTCTTGCAATACGGCCTCCAACAGGCGAGGAGGTTGTTCATCTCGCTTCATTTCCTGACGGAAAATAGCTTCCGAGGCGTCCTTCAATTTTTGAGTGAGGTAAAACTCATCCAGTTCTGCTTGTTTATTTTGAAAAGACCCTTCAAATTCAGGCTTGTTGGACTGCGACCAATACCGTTCACCTTCACCTGCCAGCAGGTAGCGCATCAAAGTTTGATCTGCGCCCAGGCATGGAGTAGGCTCCGGCTTTTCTTTTAGCTCATTAAACAAGCGTTCATAAGGGCCAAAGGCTTGCTGCACCCTCAATTGCCTCAAGTAAAGATATTGTTGAAAATAGGTGTCTTCCCGAAATTCCTCATAGGCCCAGAACTGCTCCAACAATCTTTGGGTATAAGTTAGCACCGGAGCCAATTGTTTTTCACTATATTTACCGCCGTCAAAAACCGATTTATACAGTAGTTCCTTTTTACACTTTTTTTCGTCTAATCGAGGATAAACCTCAGAAAGGTACGCAACCAGTCGCCGTACTTCCTCGTGTTTATTGAGGTAGGGAGAAAAGACAAACTCCTTAAAACGAGTCATTTCTTTACGTGATAATTTTTCCAGGTTGCGAATTAATTTGTTACTACTCACAAAAAATCAATTTTTGGCCGTATTTTTTTGTCATCAAAATATTGATTGACAAAAAATTAGATCGTAATTTCGGCTCAATAATCACGAATTTTTTCCAAAATTCCAACGATTATGTCAGTTTTAACGTCTAAAAAAAGCAGCACTTTTGTATCAAGAGCAAAGTGTAGTATAAAAAAATATCGCACCATGAACAATTCTACACGTTGGGTTTATCTACTGCTTTTTTGTTTTGGTCTGTTTTCGACACAGTTGGAGGCCCAATCCCAAAAACAAGAGGTCTGTTTTAACTTCAACGACCTAGCCGACGGAACCAAGTTCGGCACCGATGCCAACCAAAAACCTGGCACACCTATCTTGAAAAAAGACGGCATAGCCGTATCCATCGAATCCTTTCTCACTGGCAACAATAGCACTGAATTTGGCTCTATCAAAGTAGAGGAAAAAAAACTACTTTTTGACGGAAGCTTCAAAGAAGCCGAAGGCAAAGTACTTTTTGTGTCCAATGTCAATTTGAAGTGGATTTTTAGCGGATTACCCAAAAAGAAAGCGAAACGGGTCTGCCTCAATTTTATTGATGGAGGGGGGCAAGAAAACTTTTCCATCAATGGTCAATTGGTCACTGTTTTGGAAGATTGGGGCTCTTTGAACGACAAAGAAGTCGCCAAGGGGGTCAAAGCCGCAGTATCTATCAAGGAAGACTCCGATCTGTTACAAGGCACCATCTGTTTTGAGGGAGACATCGATTCTATTTCCTTTGGTGGCCAAGAATTTGGCATTGACAATGTTTGTATTGAATATGAAAAAGAAATTACCCCCATTGCCTGTATTCGTGATTTGGTGATTTTGCCCCGTCCTTGTACGCCCAATGGTGTTTTTTACCTCGCAGCTACCTTTAAAACCGATGTAAAAGCCGATACGGCCACTTATAATGTTTGGGTAAATGGCCAAAAATTCGGCCCATTCAAATACAAGGATGTTTTCCCTGCCATTGGCCCTGTAAAACTGGATAGCACCGGGAAGTACTTCTTAACCGTGCGGGATAGCAAAGACAGTAGCTGTTTCAAAACTGAAGATTTTAAGCACGACTGTAGTGTTACCAATGCCTGTGAATTAAAAGAGCTATCAGCAACGATAAAATATTGTCCTAGAGATACTTTTGCCCGACTTATCGTTAAAATTGGCTCGGTACAACCTGCCAATGCCAACATTATTTTGAGCATTGGAGGAATTGTTATCGGCGAATATCCAGCTGAGAAGTTGCCCTTTGAAATCAAACTTTCCAAAAAACACCTGTCTTCTGTAACGGCGCTTGTGCCGCTGGTTCAGGCTTGTATAAGTTTACCAGGAGGGCGGTGTTGCATCAGTGTTACGCCAAAAATAGAATTGGATTTGAGTTGTGCCGATGATCCCACGGCCTGTGGGATAAAGGAATTTGCTGCTCAGCCCGGAGATTGTAACAGTGACGGAAGCTTCCGCATGGTGTATAAATTTAGTGGCGAAAACAAATGGCTATCGGGCTATTACATTTATGTTAACGATCAGCGTTTTGGACCATTTCGCTACGCGGTCAACGGTGGCACTATTGGTCCAATCAAGCCAAATAATGATGGCTACTATCGGGTAGTGATGAGCGATGTGGAAAACACACGCTGTGCGGATACTGTAGAAATCAAAAAATTCTTTTGCAAACCCTGTTCGATTCGCGATCTGGCCGCAGCTTACATCATTTGTGAAGAAGAGAATCAAGATATTTTTACGTTGAACCTGCTTTCAGGGCCAACAGTAGATACTGGTTACGTTTTGACCATCAATGGCATTGAAATTGGGACCTTTTCTTTGAAAAAAATGCCATTGCGCATCAGCATTTCTAAAGCCATTCCCAACCTGATCAACGATGTACTCAAAGTACAGGTTTGTTTGCCGGGCGTGGAAAAATGCTGCATTGAAACAGTAGCCAAAATCATCCGGGTTAAATCTTGTGCGAAGCCTGATTACCTGTGCCCGATCAAAGAAGTAAAAGCAGTTGCTACTGGTTGTGGGGTGATTGGGAAATATCGACTCGAAGTGAATGGTTCATTTGATGAACAATTGTCGACTTCTGGGAAAATATTCATTAAAGTAGGTGACAAAACTTTTGGGCCATACAAAGCTAGTAGCTTCCCTGTAAAGCTGGATCCATTGGAATTGTTGGTAGGTGGGATCGTTCCGCTGAAAATTCAGGTTTGTGCCGAAAGTTTGTTGGACACTTGTTGTGTGGAAATCATTCCACAAATCAACAATACTGGTTGTGATTGTAGCTTGGATTTGAGTGTCACACCCGTGGAGTGTAATGGAGAAAAATATTATGCCTCCATTAAATTAGAGGGCAAAAACGGTAGCCAGTCGGGTTATGTCGTGATTGGCCCAGATGGCAAAAAATATGGCCCTTACGCCTATGGTCAAGGCCCTAAAGTAATCGGGCCATTTACTCGCGCAACGACTTCGCCACGGCAGGTATTTGTTGCAGTGGATGTGGAAAAATATTGTACGGATACAGTTGTACTGAGTTCAATTGTATGTGCTTCAGACACGCTCTGTAAGATCAGGGAATTAAAAGTTGTTGTTCGTGGCTGTAATACCAAAGGAGGCTATGATTTATTGATCACCCCCTTGCTCAATTTAAACCCATCCAATCTACTCTCGACCTACTACGTCTATATTGAAAACCATAAATATGGCCCATTCAAATTGTTGAGCACGCCTCAATTGATTGAAAATGTAGTCATCAATACCGACGCCCTCAGTTTTGAAGTAAAGGTATGCGTCGACGGACAAAGTGAAAAATGTTGTGTCTCTGCCAAGGTCGAAAAGCCGAAATGCCCTGAATGTGAATTGGGTGAATTGGTAATCAAAACTGCACCTTGCAATGATAAAGGCGAAGTATATGCTTACCTGGATTTCAAACACTTCCGCACCAATTCAGACTATTTTGTGCTGGTACAGAACGGTAAGGAAATTGCAAAATACAAATACTCCGAACTGCCGATTCGTCTAATCTATCCATCACCCCAAAAAGATACCATCCGCCTGGAGGTGTACGATAGCAGTACCCGCGCTTGCAGCAGCAAGGGCTACATCAAACCTTTTGAATGCAAACTGCATTGCAGTCTGAGCGACATCAGCGTTACCGAAGTGAAGTGCAACAATGATGGCACTTACAGCCTATTGTTGAAATTGAAGGCAACGAATACCGACTCCATCCTTTGGCTACAAACCTCCACAGGCTATGAAGCACGTTTTAAATACACTGGCCAAGCGGTAAGAATTGACAAAATTCCACTGCCCAAAAACAGCAAAACCGATTGGATCATCGTCTGTGATAAAAATTCACCAGACTGCTGCATCAAGTGGTTGTATGAGGTACCTTGTACCCAAACGACTTGTGAATTTGGTGCCCTGAAGTTGGAACAGGTTTGTCTGCCCACTGGCGGGTATTATGTGAACTTGAATTTTGAGCGCAAAAACACGGGTGCCCTCTTCAATGTTTACGTGAATGGCAAATTGTACGGAACCTATAATTACAATGTATTGCCTTTGCGCATCGGCCAAATCGTGAGTGCCGATGTGGCGGTGTTAGAGGTCAAAGTTGAAGACAAAGAAAAGGGTTGCAC
This sequence comes from Haliscomenobacter sp., assembly GCF_041740695.1. Classification (GTDB taxonomy): domain Bacteria; phylum Bacteroidota; class Bacteroidia; order Chitinophagales; family Saprospiraceae; genus Haliscomenobacter. The sequence goes on from NZ_JBGSLK010000079.1 coordinate 11,341, forward strand.
CCAAGCCGGGCGTTTGGAATTGAAAAAATGCGAAACCAACTGTCCGATTGAAGGCTTAAAAATAGATTTGCTGCCTTGTGAAAAAGGGTACTATTACGCTAAAGCCTTTGTTGTATCTCGACCAAGTTCTACCTTGCTTAAAGGCTACATCATCTATGCCAATGGCATGCTCTTTGGTCCATTTGCTTACAATGGTGAAGCTCCCAAAATAGGCCCATTCCCAAGCTCTGCAAGCGGCAATATGGAATTCCTGGCGGTGGATGTAACCAACCCAACTTGTTTTGCGGCAACCAAACTTTCTGCTCCACAATGCCCCGACCCCAATCCATGCAAAATTTCAAACCTGGCTATTCGTAGCCTGGGTTGCAATCCCGACGGTACACGGCGCATGGCCATCAGTTTCAAGTACGAAAATGTTACGAATCGCTTCTTTGACGTCATGGTAGATGGCAAAATCATCGGCACTTTCCCCTTGATTCGCCTGCCTTTGGAAGCCAATTTCAAACTGACAACGGACAAAGAAGTATTCAAAATTACGGTTTGTATCAATGATCAAAAGAGCTGCTGCGAAACCCTGGAGGTGAAACTCCCCTGTGAGCGCCCCTGCCCTGATTTAGTCGTTGATGTCAAGCAAAAACCTTGCAATGCAGGGGGTGCTTTTGGCGCGGAATTGGTGTTCAAAAACCCAACCCCAGGTCCTTTGCGTATCGCCATCAATGGCAAAATTCTGGATACCCTTGCAGCGGGTAGCAAAGGTTTTAACCTGGGTATGCTGCTTGGCGATGGGGTGACTTTGTACAAAGTGGATATCCTGAACCTGAAAGATACCACGTGCAAACGTTTGGTGGTCTTTGGCCCAGTGAAATGCCGCAATATGCGGGTGAGTGATGTATGGCCTGGTGATGTCAACCTGGATAACATTGCCAACCATTTCGACTTGTTGCACATTGGACAAGCTTTTGGGGCCAAAGGATTGAAGCGCTTCCTGATCAACTCCTGGGATTGGAAACCAACCCCATCCGAAGACTGGTCTGAAATCTTCTTCGATGGCATCAACTACAAAAACGCCGACGTCAATGGTGATGGTGAGGTCAACCGCAAAGACATTGAGGCCCTGGCCTTGAACTTTGGTTTGTCGCGTGGTCCTTTCAAAATCATCAAAGCTTTACCTGCTACCGTTCTTGATCCAAAAATTTTGGTAGAGATGCCTGCGAAAGGAGAACTGGCGGACAGTACCCGTTTTGAAATCCCCATCATTTTGGGTGATGACAAACACGTCATCAAGGACATTTACGGGACTGCTTTCAGCGTGAAGTTTGATCCAAAATTGATTGACCCCAAAAATCTGTCCATCGAAGTACCTACTTCCTGGATGGGGCAACCTGGGGTGAATCTGGAATTCATCTACAAAGTCTATCCCAACGAAGGCCGTGTGGACATCGCCATTACCCGTACCGATCAAAACGAAGTTTCGGGTTATGGCACCATTGCCAAATTGAAGGGGATCATCATCGACCTGGTTGGTCGTGCTGAAACAAAATTACAAACGGACGATGCCATCCTGAACCGACTGGACGGCGAAATCCTGCCACTGAATACCCAAATTACCGCCTTTAGTATTGTTGACGCACCTCGTGCAGTACGCCCTGAAGATTTGTTGAGCGGTGTTAAGGTTTATCCCAACCCAACCAACTCACAAATCAACATCACGAGTGCTGCGGGTACCGTTACGGAAGTAGAAGTGATGGGCCTCGATGGCAAAACCATGATCAAATCCTTCCGCAACACCAGCCAGCTGGAGATCGACGACCTGAAGGCAGGTATGTATTTCCTCCGCATCAAAGTAGGCCAGCAGGTCTTCTTCGAGCGGATCATTAAACAATAATCCTTGGAACCAGGTAAACTGGGACTTTGGAACCTTTTAAAATCTAGTGAGTGTTTTTTTATATAATCCCATGTAACTGTTTTTTTATCGTTTACCATGATGCATATCCGGCTGCCGATTCCTACAACAGGGATCGGCAGTTCTTTTTTACTTCTATTTTTATGGTTATATTTCTTGCCTCAAATACCACATTATGCACCGCAAACAGCTAATTGTCCTGCTCGCCTTTGCTTTTATTTTCTCCTTCTGCAAAACGCCAGCCCCACATCCCAATGCCCATTCATCCAAAGAACGACTAGCCCTGGCCGATACCTTGGAACAACTCCTCCAATTCAACCTCGTCGATACCTGGTATCCGGCAGCCATCGATACCGAATTTGGCGGTTATCTATCCACCTTCAATGCCCAATTCAAACCCATAGGCAACCAGGATAAAATGATTGTATCCCAAGCCCGACACCTCTGGAACAACGCCAGAGCATCTCAGCACTGGCCTACTGAAAAAAAATACCAAAGCTTCGCCCGACATGGTTTCGCCTTTTTAAAAGACAAGATGTGGGATGCTGAGAACGGTGGATTTTTTTGGCAGGTGGAACGCTCGGGCAAACCGCGTGGGGATTCCTCCAAAACTGCTTATGGCAATGCTTTTGGGCTGTACGCAGTGTCGGCTTATTACCAGGTAAGTAAAGACCCTGCGGCCTTGGTTTTGGCTAAAAAGTCTTTCAACTGGCTGGAGCAACACAGCCACGATCCCATTCACAAAGGTTATTACCAACACCTGGATAAAACCGGAAAAATTCAGCCTAGACTCAAGACTACACCTTCTACAGCTGAGCTGGGGTATAAAGATCAAAACAGCTCCATTCACTTGTTGGAAGCTTTTACAGACTTGTACCAAATCTGGCCCGATCCATTGGTCAAAACCCGACTCGAAGAAATGATTTACCTCATTCGAGACAAAATGGTAAATGATAAAGGCAACCTCATTTTGTTTTTTCAACCGGATTGGACACCAGTGAGTTTTCGGGATTCCAGCCGTGCCAGCATCCGACAGCACCACAACCTGGATCACATTTCCTGGGGGCACGACATTGAAACCGCTTATTTACTGATGGAAGCTTCTCATGTGGTTGGGTGGAAAAATGACACAACTACTTGGCGCATCGCCAAAAAAATGACCGATCAGTGTTTGACCTTGGGTTGGGATGATCGGGTAGGCGGTTTTTATGGTGAGGGCTATTTTTTCAAGGAAGATGCGGGTAATATTACGGTTACTCAGGATACCAAAAACTGGTGGACCCAGGCGGAAGCATTAAATACCCTCCTCATCATGACTGATTTGTACCCAAATGATCCATTGGATTATTATGGAAAATTTAAAAAGGAATGGCAATACATCAATAGCTACTTAATTGATCATCAATATGGTGAGTGGTATGATAGTGGCTTGGACAGAGACCCACGGAGTGTTGAGCGGAATAAAGGGCATATTTGGAAGGCGGGGTATCACCAGTATCGGAGTTTGGAGAATTGCATAAAACACTTAAAAGCGCAGAAATAGGCATCGGCTACTTCAACTCAAGCGTAGTCGCCGCATTACCAATCAACGTATTCTTTACGATATTCTTACTAGCCGCAGACCTGAATCGCCAAACATGGCCAGTGTAGGAGTCCATGACGATCTGGTATTTGGGCTTCAAACTGAAGTAATAAACCTCTTTGCCATCAAAATCCAGCCAATAGCCCAGTACCTCTTCCTGTAGTGAATTGATGACGGTGAATTTGGCAGCAGTAGTACTTCTAGCCGATTTTGAAGGAATTACGGCATGGTTGTACGGCGCTTTAAACTTAGCCGCAACCCGATGTCTTTGGGTGACAACATCGAAATACCCGCTGACTTCAATTTCGGTTTTGTCGGTAGCATTCGTCCATTTTATTACTTTACCCGCATTTTTTTCAAGGGCTGGATCATCACTAAACTGGCTCAGCCCAGTAGTTTTTACGGTTTTGGTGTAGCCTGCTAATGGGCATTGTTCAAGTAATTTGGCAAACTGATCGATGGCGACATTTTGCTCCACAGGGGTGGTTTTTTCCGAAAGTACCGCGTAATATTCATTGGAAAAAGCCTTGCCGTTAAAGTCGAATTGAGTAAAGATGTAATTGTTTGAAGTATTGGAGAGGGTTACAGTTGAGTGCCAAAAATTAGTACGTGAACCCATGGCATTCCCTTTCAGGTTCGTGAAATTGTCTTTTAACCCGCTGAGCACTGGTTTTAATTCATCACAAAATGCTTTTGAAGCTGAAGACTCCGGTCTAGCTTCATCGCTTGAAAATGAAGTACCAAGCAATAAAACTAAAGGTAAGGCAATAGCTGCTAGGTTCATTAGGGTAGAATTAGGATGTTTTACTATTGCCGCTGGTTTAAACACTTGGGTATAAACCAGCGGCATGGAGATACTTAGAACTTCAACGTACTCGGCAAATACTTCGCGATCAAGTCCTCATAATAAGGCTTCAGTTCCTTCACATTGGGTGGAACGGGGGCCTTGGAATACAAGTCATAAGGATTGAACAACTTCACATACTCGAACATCTCCCGATCGTAATCATCCATCAGGTGATCGTACGCGTGCTCGCGGTGCTGAGCATAAAAGGAGTGGTACCGAATCATGTACAGTGCTGAATCAGGCAAATGGTCCTTGACCATATGGTACAGGTACTCATCGTGCCCCCAGGATAGGTGTACGTTGCGCAAGCCACAGTTGGGCTCGTATACGCCGTAAGTGGTATTGTAACGCTCGTCCTGACTATCGGGATTGAGTTCAAAGAACTCAGGGTAAACGATTTTATCCGAGTGTTTGCAACCTACCGGGAAAGTGTCGCCTACGACCGCCCATTGTGGCTCACCAAACAGGCACAAAACCTTGCCCATATCGTGCAACAAACCCGTGAGTATAAACCAATCCGGGTGACCATCGGCGCGGATGGCCTCGGAGGTTTGCAGCAAGTGTTGCAATTGATCCAAGTCGGTATCGGGATCTGAGTCATCCACTAAGGTGTTCAAAAAGTCAAAAGCAGACCAAACCGGCATTTCTTTTTTGTCCAGCTTGAGGTACTTGGCCTCTTTTTCCATGACAAAATCGTAGGTCTGGTAAGTATGGTTCAAACGATAAAACTCCCGTACAGTATCGCGTTTAGGGTCATCGTAGTTGCGAAATTCTTCTTTGGTTTTGGCCGTGGTATTCGGCTCGGGGTAGCGGAGCAGCAGGTCATCTTCCCACTCGTCGAGGCTACCCAAGGGTGCATTGTTGTCGAAGTCCTGATTCATTGTTGTTTTTTTGATTTAACGTTAAAATTACAAAGGATTACCAAAATACGGTATAAAGTGCCGCTAAAATGCCACAAATCAAGATGGAAAGGATAGCAAAACTATCGGATACCTTGAACATTCCTTTGTCCAGCTCCAAACCTTTGGGATTGTGGGTACTTTTTTTGTCCAGCAGTGAAATCACCACCATAATGGCCACCAAAATTAAAAAGCACCATCCCGTGCGGTGTAAAAAAGGAATCGGCGTACTGGGTATCAACTTAAATGCTACGGCTAGCGGAATGGATATGGCCGCAGCCACAATTGCCGCAGTTGAAGTGGTTCGTTTCCAAAACATCCCCAGGAAAAACAGGGCAAAAGCGCCCGGTGTCAAATAGTTGGAATATTCCTGGATGAACTGATAGGCTTGCTCCAGTTGCCGCAGTTGTGGCGTGATGCACAAGGCAATGGCAAATGCACCCAATACCGCCCATCGCCCAGTTCGCACGGTTTGTTTTTCACTGGCCTCAGGTTTGAGGAATTTTTTATAAATGTCCAAACTGAAAATGGTGGCAATGCTGTTGCACTTGCCCGCCAGAGAAGCTACAATTGCCGCGGTCAGCGCCGCAAAAGCCAAGCCTTTCAAACCCATGGGCAACAAATTCATCAGGGTAGGGTAGGCGCGATCGGGTTTGATGGTACCAGCAGCATCCACCAATTCTTGTTGGAAATAGCCATTCTGGTGCAGCACATACACTGCAATCCCTGGGATCACACAAATGAGCGGAATCAGCAACTTGAGAAAAGCCGCAAAAAGAATCCCGGAGCGGGCCGTATTCAAGTCAGCTCCCAGTGCTCGTTGTACAATGTATTGATTGCAACCCCAGTAATTCAGGTTGTTGATCCACATCCCTCCAAAGAGTACGGCCATACCCGGCAGCTCGTAGTAATATTTGTGGCCTTCGGCAAAAATCATGTGAAAATGATCGTCGGCCTTGCTGTGCAACAAGCTTAGTCCATCCAGTACACCCGAGCCGCCAAAATGATCAGAGACCATTGATAGCGCCAAGTAAGTCACCACCAAGCCGCCCATAATCAGTACCACCACTTGTACAATGTCGGTGTAACCAATCACCTTCATTCCACCCAGAGTGATAAAAATGGCAAAAACGGCGAGCCCCAGCATACAGTACAAAAACGGCACACCAGAAATACTCTCCACCGCCAGTGCGCCCAGGTACAAAATGGAAGTCAGGTTGACAAAAACGTACAAGAGGAGCCAAAACACGGCCATAATGGTTGCGACAGTATCGTTGTACCGTTTGGCTAAAAACTGGGGCATGGTGTAAATTTTATTCTTCAGGTAAACTGGAATAAAAAATACCGCAACCAGAATGAGGGTTGCTGCCGACATCCATTCGTAGGAAGAAATGGCCAAACCCATGGCAAAGCCCGAGCCAGACATGCCAATAAAATGCTCGGCGGAAATGTTGGAGGCGATGAGGGAAGCACCGATGGCCCACCAGGTCAGGGAACCTTCAGCTAAAAAGAAGTCTTTGGTATCGGTTTCTTTGGCTTTTTTGCGCTGGTAAATCCAGTACCCGTACAACGACACGGAGACCAGATACACCAGGAAAACCAGGTGATCGAGGAAATGTAGTTGGTTCGTCATTTTGCTTGCGATTAGTGTAGGCAAGAAGTTTCAAAAAAATTGCTGGAAATTTTAAAAAACCGATCTTTTTTTAGCCCATGACACCAATTACTTGTGCTAAACCCTGTTTTAGTTTGTCCAAATCCTCTACTGAATTGTACACCGAAAAGGAAGCCCGCACTGTTCCCGGGATGTCGTAAAAGTCCATAATGGGCTGGGTGCAATGGTGCCCAGCGCGGATACAAATGTCTTGTTGCCCCAGAATGGTGGCCAAGTCATGGGGGTGAATGCCCTCAATGGTGAAGGAGATGATCCCGGATTTTTGAGCGGCCTCGCCATAAAACTGGATGCCGGGAATGCTGCTCAATTTTTCCATCCCAGCGGCGAGTAGTATTTGTAGATGGGCAGCGATGTTTTTTTGCCCCAAAGATTCTACAAAATCAAGTGCGGTGGCTAAAGTGGCTATACCGGCAATATTGGGGGTGCCCGCTTCAAACTTGTGCGGAATCGGCGCAAAAGTGGTTTTTTCAAAAGTGACATCCCGAATCATTTCTCCGCCAAAACGGTAAGGCGGCATTTCCTTCAGGAATTTTTCACGACCATACAATACTCCAGTACCCGTAGGCCCAAAGATTTTGTGCCCCGAAAAAACCAAGAAATCTACATCCAATGCCTGCACGTCAATTTGATGGGAACTGATGCTCTGAGCTGCATCAACTAGCACGGGAACTCCTTGTTCATGCGCCAAGGCAATGATTTCTGCAATGGGATTGATGGTGCCCAGGGTATTGGAAATATGGGTGAGCGCCAGGATTTTCACCTTGGGGTTCAATAGGTCTTTTAATGCTTGCAAATCTAGTTCTCCCTTCCAATTAAAAGGGATGACCTTCAGTTCCGCTTTTTTGGCCAAACAAACTTGTTGCCAGGGAATCAAATTGGAATGGTGCTCCATGGCGCTGATCAAAACCTGATCACCTGGCTCCAGCCGTGGCAAGGCAAAACATTGAGCCACCAGATTGATGCCATCAGTAGTGCCGCTAGTGAAAATCACCTGTTTGGCTTGTGGCGCATTGATGAAGCGGGCACAACGTTCGCGGCTACCTTCGTACAGGGCGGTAGCTTCGGCTGCCAGTCGGTAAATCCCACGGTGTACATTGGCGTTGTGTTGCTCGTAATATGCTCGCTCTGCTTCGATCACCACCTGGGGCTTTTGGGTGGTGGAGGCATTGTCGAGGTAGACCAAATCATGGAAGTGTTGAAAAACCGGAAAGCTTTGCCGAATCTGTTGTGGACTGAACATTGGTAGAGATTTGGGTTTCAATTTAGATAAAAACGAGTATTATTGAGTCTAGAAAAATGAGCAAAGCTGAATATTAGTTATTCTGGCAATCCTCATCCTGAGGTGAATCTAAAGTGCCTGAGGTTTCTTAGGTGGTGAAATATTAACTGCTTCGCAGATTCTTTTTTTCACCACCTAAGAAACCATAGGCACTTTAGATTCACCTTAGTTGATTATAGCCTAAATTACGCATGAAACTAAATTCTTCAATCATTTAACTTATGCTGACTGTTGCCCAAGCTGAATCAACTATTCTCCAACATGCCTTACCGTTGCACATTGAGCAGGTTCCTTTGCAAAAAGCACAGGGACGTATCCTTGCTGAAGACCTCTTTGCCGACCGTGATTTTCCCCCTTTCGACCGTGTAACCATGGATGGAATTGCCATTCATTATGCCGAATTCGCGGCGGGTCGTCGGCATTTTCCCATCGAAGCAGTGCAAGCCGCAGGAGCTGCACAACTCTCATTGCAGCAGACCCAACACTGCCTGGAAGTCATGACCGGCGCACCCTTACCCTTGGGCACTGATACCGTCATCCGCTACGAAGACCTCTTGATCGAAAACGGTATCGCTCAAATCAACATCGAAGCCATTACCCAGCGCCAAAACATCCACTCGCGGGCCATTGACCGTCACGAGGGAGATTTGATCATCGCCGCTGGCCGCAAAATTGGCCCGGCAGAGATGGCTACAGCGGCTACTTTGGGTAAAGCCGAAATTGCAGTAGCTCGTTTGCCCCGCACGGCGATCATTTCGACTGGTGATGAATTGGTAGAGGTACACGAAACACCCATGCCCCACCAAATTCGACGTTCCAATGTGTACGCCATTCAAGCCGCTCTGGCCGAATGGAAAATTGAAGCCGAAGCCTTTCATTTTTACGACGATGAAGCTGCCATTCAAGCCGGGATTCAGGATATTTTAACGCGTTATGAACTGGTCATCCTGAGCGGTGCTGTTTCCGAAGGCAAGTTTGATTTTGTCCCCCAGGCATTGGCCGCGGCAGGTGTACAGCAGCTTTTCCACAAAGTGAGCCAAAGGCCGGGAAAACCGTTTTGGTTTGGGACTTTTGGCGCCCAGGCCGTACTTTTTGCTTTGCCGGGCAACCCGGTTTCCGCTTTTGTGGGTACTTACCGCTACATTTTGCCCTGGTTGCGGCAATCACTTGGATTGAAAAAATGGCCAATCCAAACGGCGGCCTTGACCCGGGAGCTCGATTTTAAACCAGATTTGACCTATTTTGTTCCAGTTAAATTAGACAATGGAAGTGCAGGATTGATCAAGGCAACACCACTGGAAGGGCACGGCTCGGGCGATTTGGCGAACCTGAACGATGCAGATGGATTTTTGGAATTGCCCAGAGAAAGGTCACATTTTTCAGCGGGAGAGGTATTCCCTTTGTACCGCTACCGATGATTGATGTGCTGATTTGCTAATGGGTTAATGTGTGGATATGGAGCAAGAATTGAATGAATTGTATTCTCCGGTTATTTTGGATCACAACCAGCATCCCCGGCATTACCAAAAGCGCCCGGAGGCAGGGCTGATTTTGGATGCGTACAATTCACTTTGTGGGGATAAGTTCAAATTGTACCTGGATGTACAGGAGGGTAGGGTAGTGCAGGCTTCTTTTTCGGGCTATGGCTGTGCGGTATCCAAGGCGGCTACTTCGGTTTTGATGGAAAAAATTCAGGGTAAAACCTTGAAGGAGGTGCAGATGTTGGTGAAGGATTATTTTGAAGTCACCAAAACCGATCAAGAGTTGACAACTGATGAAGACCTGTTAGCTTTTGCGGCAGCAAAGAAATTTCCGGGGAGATTGAAATGTGCGGTGTTGAGTTGGGAGGCGGTGGAGGAGTATTTGGAACAGAAAGTCTAATTTTCATTAAAACTGCCACTCATCCAAATACTTCAAAAAAATCTTCGCCAGATTCTGCGCATCCGCCAGGGCCCGGTGTTGCGGCCCCGTAAAATCAAAGCCCTCCGCTTCCACACTCGCCTTCAGCCCCCGGGGACGGCGCAAGCGTTTCAGCTCCATGTACTGGTGCTTGATGTTGATGTGGGAATGCACCCAGTCATTTTCAACGTCGTGCAATTGGCAATCTTGGAGCAGCAAGCGTTTGTCCGTTCCGCCCCAGGAACAAAGGATGTAATCCTCGTCCAACATCAAACCCCAATCCTGAAAAAGCTCCACCACAGTTGGGAAAAGAGCTGCGCGATCCACTTCCGTTTGTTTGATGTTCGTCAACTCCTGGCAATACGCTGAGAGGCGGGGATTGAGAATAGGACGAACCATTCGGCTGAATTCATCTTCCACCTCGCCGTAGCCATTCATCAGCACGGCGCCAATCTCGATAATCTCCTGCACTTTGGAGGGTGGACTGCCCTCCCAACAAGTGGCTTCAAGGTCAAAAATGATGAAATTCAAGGCGATTGGGTTTTGAGTTTTTGTGTTTGAAACCTTTCCTATACTTCTATTTCGGCTCCAGAGTCAGTAAGGCCTCTTTATTGAGTTCAATCACCTCGTCCAACTGGTAATTATCCAGGCGGTTGTGGTAATAGTACAACAGCGTGAAATCTTCGCTAATGATGACTTTGTCCCGATTGTACCTCAACGGTTTTTTCAGGTGAAAAGTGCCAAGGTGCATCAAACCATCCTTGATCAATTCATCCAAACCTCCCCGCACAATGGTGGATAGCTTGATTTTACCCGCATCTTCCAATCGGTACAACTCTTGCCGAATTTGTTCAATCACATCCTTGAGCACCGACTCCTTGAACACATAATCCTCGTTGGGCAAACGCAATACCCCGAATAAATCGAGGCGGGAATTTTCTTTGCGCAACATTTGAAAGGCTGCAAAAGCCACCAAATGACTACTCAAAACGATGTTATCGGCGAGGTAGCGCTCTACGATTTTTTCGGCCAGGTCTTTGGTGTATTCCGATTCGCGTTGCAAGTTCTCGGTGACCTTGCCCCCGGATACAAAATAATCCTGTACCTGAATCAGGTTCCCGTATTTATCGTAACTGTTGCCATCGATGTCGACCGGGTTGCCCAGCACGTCCATGGGTTGCCCGAAGGAAAGGGCGATGTCATTGCCTTCCGAAAGCACTTGCCAGATGAAACGAATGATCTGTAAGGGATTGTAAAAATCATCCTTAGCCTTTAAAAATCGCTCCTTGCCCATTGTCCGCAGGTAACCCTCGACCAAAAACGGTGCTTCTAACACAAAATGATACCCCAAGACCAAGGGCACAATAAAGATTTTTTGATCCTTGCCCTGTTGGTACAAAGCCCGCTGTGCTTCAACGGTAGTACTCAATAACCCCAATTTGAGTTTTTCCTCCAACTTGCCCGAACGAGAGCGAGTGCCCCCCGGAAAAAACAAACTATTGGTACCCCGTTGCAGGGAGAGATTGGACATGGTTTTGAGTGTTTCCAGATAGATGCCATTTTTTTTGCGGCGATCCACCCGGTAAGCACCCAGACGATTCATAAAATAGGCGGTGTAGCCCGTATTGTAGAGGTTTAAACCTGCTCCGTATGAAAAAGAAGGCAAGCCCAGCACCAAATCCAGCACGTAACCAATCAAAATGGAGTCCAGGTTGCTAAAGTGAGTGGGTACCACCACCACAGTGCCTTTGGTCATCAAACCCCGGATTTTTTCCAATTCGCCCTCTACGATCAATTTTTCGGCCAACAACTTTTTTTGATAGGCAAAACGCCAGAATCCCTTTTGCCGAGCTTGTAAAAGACTATTGAAAAAACGGGTCAAAAAACGCCGAGCAAAACGAAAGGTAGAAATGCGAAAAGTGCCCACAATTTCCTCCGAATAACGGTGGATGATGGCTTGCAAGATTTCGGCGTTGTTTTTGGCGGCTTCCTGATCGGGTTTGTCCAGCGAATCTTTGATGAGTTTACGGCGAATTCGACTCCAAAACTGCCTCTCCTTGGGCGGATCCACTTTCCAGCGCTCTTCCTTGATGCGGATGCGTTCCTGATAAACAGTTTCGGCAATCAGATCGGTTACTTTTTGGGTCGATTTTCGGGTAAGCCGATCCTGCGTAAACGCGTCGATATCGTGAATAAAGGCCCGGCGGTCTTCGCTCAACTTGTAAATCGGCCACTCTTCAATATCGGGAATGACGGACGGGAATACGGGCGTTTTGGATCGTTGCTTCATAGTCAGTAGGTTGAGGGAGGTTGAGGGAGGTTGAGATGGTTGAGGCTGCCGCGAGCGATTTTGACAAGGTCCTCGTCTAAGTCTCTCGCGGCAGCCTCAACCATCTCAACCTCCCTCAACCATCTCAACCGTTTATCATTTTTTCTTTTTAATCTCTAGCGCACCCTCAGCGGCTAAACCATCAATAAAATTGAGGATTTCATCCCGTCCAATGTTTTTATTGGCTGAGGTGAAGAATTGTTGAGGCAACTCATTCCAGTATTCCAGCAGTTTTGCCTGCATTGCCTGAATGTTTGCTTCAATTTCCTGCGGCTTCAAACGATCGGTTTTGGTGAACACCAGCACAAATGGAATGTGCATTTCCCCCAACCAATTGATGAATTCAATATCCACCGTTTGAGGGGGAATATTGGAATCTATCAACACAAAAGCAGTGCACAAGGTAGGACGCAACACCAGGTAATCCTGGATCATCTTTTGCCATTCCTTGCGTTTGATTTTGGAAATTTTGGCATAACCATAACCCGGCAAATCGACAATGGCCCACTGTTGATTGATCAGGAAATAATTCAACAATTGGGTTTTGCCCGGTTTCTGGGAGGTGTGCGCCAATTCTTTTTTGCTACACAACATATTGATCAAAGAGGATTTACCCACGTTGGACCGACCAATAAACGCAAATTCCGGAAACTCGGCTGCCGGGCATTGCGAATGACTAGGAAAACTCCCCTTAAACTCTGTAGTCACTATTTCCATCTTTTCTGTACCTCTTTTTGTGTGGTAAAAGTAATAAGTACGGGGCGATAAAAAAATAAATTGTTCATTTTGCCAAAGGATTAGATAATTAAACGTTTCATTTCAAGTTTCTTATCTAATCCTTTGGCTCGAGAAAATGAACATTTATTTTTGCCCACTAATAATGGTGGTTTGGCGTAAGATTTGCATCTTTTGTAAAGCACGGGATCAAAATATTCATTAACTACCCGTGGATAAAAACTTAAAACCATGAAGAAGTACGCTTTGTTTCTGTGCTTGATGACTTTAGCTACAATTGGCTACAGTCAGATTCGTTTTGGTGTAAAAGGAGGGCTGTTGACTTCCAGTTTGAATCAGGAAGACCTGGCCATCCTGGATGCCGGAGGCGTAACCCGTCTCAAACTGGCGCTGGAAGATGCCAACTATGGCGTTAATTTTGGCTTTTTGATCCGGGCAGAACTAGGCAATGGTTTTTTGCAACCAGAAATCAACTTTCGCTCCAATTCCGTCAATTTTACCCTCGATGACCTCGGGCAACCCGGCACTCCTGGCGATGTTTTGAAAGAAAGTTATCAGTACCTTGATATCCCGGTGATGTTGGGCTTCCGCCTCGGGCCACTGCGCCTACAGGGTGGCCCTCAAGGCAACTTTTTCCTCAACAGCACCTCCGACTTGTTTGATTTTGAAGACTATGATCAAAACTTCAAAGATTTCACAGTTGGGTATGCCGTAGGTGGTGGCCTCGACATTTGGAACCTGATGATTGACCTCCGTTACCAGGGGAATTTCAGCAAATTTGGCGAACACATCAACTTTTTTGGCAAACAATACCAATTCGATCAAAGCCCGGCGCAGTTCAATCTGACGGTGGGCTGGTTGTTCGGGAAAAGAAAATAGTTTAAAGTTGAAAAGTTGAAGGGTTAAAAAGTCGCTGCGGGAGCCCTTCTTTTCAACTTCTTTTCAACAATTCAACTTTTCAACCTATTTTTGATATGACTTTTTTGCGCTTTCTGCATCTTAATAATAAACCAAGGACCAAATGAAAAAAATACTGAAAAGACTGTTGTTGGCGCTCGGAGTGCTTTTGTTGTTATTTGTTGGGACAGCTTTGGCAATTCCCTACTTTTTTAAAGATGAAATCCTGGCCAAGGCTAAGGAAGCCATCAACGCCAACCTGAATGCTAAGGTAGATTTTTCGGATGCAAGCCTCAGTATGTGGAGTACTTTCCCCAATTTGGGGTTGACTATGGACAGTTTTACTTTAGAAGGCATCGACGCATTTGCGGGTGTAAAACTGGCCGATGTAAAAAAAATGACCCTCGCCCTCGATTTTTGGTCGGTTTGGAATGGCATGGATCCGATCAAAATCAAATCGGTAACGGTGGATGAACCCAAAATTCACGTATTGGTAACCAAAGAAGGCCTTGCCAACTACGACGTTGCCAAACCAACGGATGACACCAGCACCACAACCACCGACTTCAAAATAGACCTGGAAGACTACCGCATCAACAATGGCAGCCTCATTTACGATGACGCGAGTATGAGTGCCTACGTAGTTGCAAAGGGCCTCAATCACAGTGGTTCGGGCGACCTTACTGCAATGATCTATGACCTCGATACCAAAACTGAAATAGATTCCCTGACGGTTACTTACGGGGGCATGAGTTACCTGAGCAAGGCCAAAACTGCCCTGGATGCCATTTTTCAGGTAGACCAAAACCAAAGTAAATACACCCTGAAAGACAACGACCTGCGGGTCAATGCCCTACATTTGCAGGCCGATGGTTGGGTGCAATTGCCCGATGAAGACAACGTGTTGATGGATTTGACCTTCAATGCACCTGAAAATGACTTCCGCAATTTGTTTTCGATCATCCCTGGTGCCTATTTGCAAGGCTACGAGCAGGTCAAGGTCGACGGCAAATTTGCGCTGGATGGTGAAGTGAAAGGCACCTATAACGCGGTGACTGAACAAATGCCCGCCTTCAAAATCAACATTGGTGTGGACAACGGCCGGGTTAAATACCCCGATTTACCCCTGTCCATTGCCAACATCAATGCCAAAGGCAGCATTGTCAGCCCGGGCAGCGATATGGACCAAATGATCATCGATTTTTCCAAATTTGCGCTCAAAATTGGGAGCAACCCGATCGAGTCCCGCTTTATTCTCAAAACGCCGATGTCTGATCCAGATGTTGACGCCAAGGTCAAGGGGATTCTTAATTTGGCCGAACTAGCCAAAGCATTTCCTATGGAAGGTTTGGAAGACTTGCGCGGTAAAATCACTGCCGATGTGGTCATGCGGGCCCGGCAGTCGCAAATCGAAAAACAACAATACGAGAGTGTAGACATGCGTGGCAACGCCCGTGTAGAAGGTATGGCTTACCGTGGCGCTGGTTTGCCAGTGGTCAACATCCAGGATGCCCAAATGACCTTCAGCCCGCAGTTTGTGGATTTGAGCCGTTTTGTAGGCAAGTTGGGCAAAAGTGACATCCAGGCCAGTGGTCGCATCAACAACATTCTGGCTTACTTTTCGCCTAGCAAAACCATGACGGGCAATTTAACCGCCCGCTCGCATTATTTTGACGCCAATGAATGGATGCCAGCCGAAGAAAGCAGCAGCACGGTAAGCGCAGCAGCGCTTTCGGGATCAGGCACAACTACTGCTTCCACCGAGATTTTTGACCGTTTTGATTTTGGGGTTGATGCCCAAGTGGACAAACTCGTATACGACAAATATACCTTGCTCAATAGCATAGCCAAGGGCCAAATCAGCCCCAATCGCATGAACATCAGTTCGGCGTACACTCAGATCCAGGACAGCGACATCGCGGTTAACGGGACGATTACCAATGTGTTTGACTACCTCTTCAAAGGGGGCACTTTGGGCGGGAACATCAACCTCAATTCCAATAAACTGGACCTCAATCAGTTTATGACGGAATTCACCGGAACCCCTTCCAGTGCTCCAGTAGCCGATGCTCCAGCTGAAGAATACGGCGTCATCCTGGTGCCCGACAACATCGATGTCAACATCAATGCCACTGCTGGACAGGTTCTGTACACCAACATGACCCTCGACAACATCAAAGGTCATCTGGAAGTAGCCGATAAAGCAGTAGAATTGCACGATGTAAGTGCCAACACGCTGGGTGGAACCATCGGTTTTTCGGGTTTGTACGACACCAAAAGTGAAAAAAATCCAATGTACAACATGCGTTTGGACATGTCCAAAATGGATTTCCAAAAAACCTTCAAGACTTTCAACTCCTTCCGCATCCTGGCCCCAATTGGTGCATTCATCAACGGCGTGTTCAATACCAGTTTGGTGCTAAAGGGCAACTTGAAAGACAACATGATGCCCGACCTCAGCACCGTAGATGCCAAAGGCTTTTTGGAAACCGTCAACGGCGTAGTGAAAGGGTTTAAACCCCTCGACGCCATCGGCCAAGCCCTCGACATTGCCGAAATCAAAAAAGACTTGCTCTTCAACACTAAAAACTGGGTGGCTATTCGCGAAGGGGGAATTGATGTAAGTGCATTTGACGTCAAAGTGAAAGACATCCAAATGACCATCGCCGGGCGTCATACCATCAATCAGGTCATCGATTATACCGTTAAACTCAAAATTCCGAAAAAATACCTGGATCAAAACCCGGCTGGAAAACTGGCCGCCGCCGGCTGGAAACAACTGAAGCAACAAGCTTCCAAGGTTGGGATACAAATGCAGGAATCAGAGTTTGTGAATGTATTGGTCAACCTCAGCGGGAATGTCAACAGTCCCAAAACGCAGTTCAATCTGTTGGCCAGTGATGGCGAAACCGTGGCCACCGATGCGGTGAAAAACGCCATAAACGATGAATTCGACGCGCAGAAGAAAAAGCTGGAAGAAGATGCCAAAAAGAAAATGGCTGAAACCGAGGCCAAAGCAAAGGAAATGGTAGGCAAAGCCGCCGACTCTCTGCGCAACTCGGCTCAGCGGGAAATTGACAAGAAAAAAGCGGAACTGGAAGCCAAGGCCCGTGAAAAAATTGGCAAAGAATTGGGCAGCAAAATGACCGATACCCTAGGCAAAAAAGCCCAGGAAAAACTAGGCGAGGTGATCGACAAGGGCAAAACCAAGGAAGAAGTGGACAAAGTCAAAAATGAATTGGAGAAATTCAATCCATTTAAGAAGAAAAAGCCGGCTGCGGATACAACCGGAGTGAAGAAAAACTGAGTCTTTTTGGTGCTATTGCCGAGCACCCATCTTAGGTGATTCTTAAGTGTCTGTGGTTTCTTAGGTGGTGAAAATAAGTCGCGTTCTTTTTCACCACCTAAGAAACTTAAGGCACCTAAGTCACACCCAAGCCGTAGTTTAGCAGAGCATTTTACCTGAAATTACAGCATATGCGCATCCTTTACTTTACCCTCCTCCTTTTCTGCTCAGCTCAGATTTGGGCACAAGACACCAAAAAAGCCATCACTTTACCCGATTGGCCCGTCAAACCCACTGCCCTGAGCTCCCTCAATTCCCCCCAACGCGACATCAACCTGTCTATCACCCCCAATGGCCGCTTTTTGTACTTCATGAGTGGTCGGGGTCAACAGCCCTGGTCGCAATCCTCTACCAGCTACAAAGGTCGCCCCGAGTTTGATGGTGACATTTGGTACGCCGAAAAAAAGAACGGACAATGGGCCACGCCCCAATGTTTGCAAGCCCCCATCAATACGCACAGTGGAGAAGATGAACCCAATATCTCCGCGGATGGCCAAACGGTATATTTCCAAAGTTGGCGCGACGATTGGGCGAGCACGGGCGGCCCTTACTACCGGGCAGAGCTTCGGGGCGAACGTTGGGAAAATCCACGCGGCTTGGGCACCGGGATTACGCGTTTTTTTCGCGGCACCGGGTTTACGGCCACCGACGGGATGTCCATTGCGCCCAATGGCAGGGTGATGGTAGTCGCTTGTGGCGGTGTGTACGACGGCCCCATGGATTTGTTTGTAAGTTGGAAAAACGAAGAAGGCATCTGGAGTGTGCCCGAACGCCTGGATGTATGCACTCGTGGGGATGAACGTTCGGTGTTCATCGGTGCGGATAGCAAAACCCTCTATTTCGCCTCGGATGGTTGGGGTGGTTTTGGTAAACTGGATATTTTTAAAACTACCCTCGAAGGGGGCGCGACTACCGGAGAGTTGATCAACATCGGACAACCTTTCAACACCCCCAATGAAGATTATGGATTTTTGCTCGATGCCCCCCGCAACGATGTTTATTTTGTGCGGGAAGGCGACATTTATTATGCCAATTTGGGCAACAATGTAGATGCCCGGATCAAACCCGAAGCCGTTGTTATCATCAATGGAACGGTGCGCGAAAAAGGCAAAGGTGCCCTCGAATCCAACCTGTTTTTCCGCTTCGATGAAACGGATGACATCCTGACCAAAGCACGGAGCAATGGCCTGAGTGGCGAGTACTCCATGTCTTTGCCCCGTTATCCGGGCGAATACACCCTGCGCGTGAACTTCGCAGAGGGTTATCCATCGATTGAACAAAAAGTGATCATTGATGAAAATACGCCGGAGGTTCTGGAAATTTCCTTTGAGGTGGATCCGGCAGCAACCAATGAACCTGTGGTAGAAAAACCTAAACCAGTTGTGGTCGCGAAGACGCCAGCGCAGCCCATGTCTTCCATCATCCTTTTTGCTTTTGACCAGGCTGTCATCAATGAAAGCAGCCGCACGGATTTATTGGCGATTGCCGAAGCAGCCAAAAAGGTGGGCAGCTACACGTTGACCATCATTGGCCATACCGACGATGCAGGTTCCTCCGATTACAACCAAAAATTGTCAGAACGACGTGCCAAGGTAGTGGCAGATTTTTTTGCCAGCCAGGGGCTTACCGCCAAGATTGCTGCAAAAGGGGAGTCTGTGCCAGCTGTAGCGAACGACTCGGATGGGAACAAGGCGAAGAATAGAAGGGTGGAAGTGGTGCTGGAAATGATGTAACTAAGCGCATCATTTCTGAGGTGATTCTTCGGTGGCTTAGGTTTCTTAGGTGGTGAAAATAAGTCGCTTTCTCACCACCTAAGAAACCTAAGCCACCAAAGAATCACCTTAGAGACATTTACACATCCTCCTTTGTGATCCACTTCGGCACATGAATCGGCTGATAATTGCGCATTTTTTCCAGCAACTCTTTAGGCTCGCGCGCATCCAGAATCAACCCCCGATTCTCCGTTTTGAGAAACTCATCCGTCACTGCCCGGCCCAAAAACTCAATCAGGCTATCATAAAAACTCAGGATATTGAGCAAACCCAGTGGTTTTTCGTGCAAACCCAATTGCGCCCAGGTACACAATTCAAACAACTCATCCAAAGTCCCAAACCCACCGGGCATGGCAATCGCCCCATCCGATAGTTCGAACATTTTCATTTTGCGCTCGTGCATGGTTTCAGTGTAGAGCATTTCAGTCACTCCGGTATGTTCTACTTCCTTGTGGGCCAAAAAATGAGGGATCACCCCAATCACTTTCCCGCCCTTTTCCAATACCGCATCGGCAATGACGCCCATGAGGCCGACTTTTCCACCCCCGTAAACCAAGGCGATGTTTTCTTGTGCCAACAACTCGCCCATTTGACGGGCTACGTGGGTATATTTTGGGTCGGCACCGGTATTGGCTCCGCAAAAAACGGTTAATGCACGCATGAGTACTTTTTTTGCAAAGAAAAGCAGCCTGAATTACTCTGTGCCGTTTTTTCAAAAAAAATAATCTGGATTGGGGTAAATCGTGGAAAAATCAGGATATTTAATTCAACTGCCAATGAGCAAGCACACCCTATTCAGTAAAGTCCTACAACTACAAACCATGTCAGCAAGAACATTCGTCCTTTTCGTCCTTTTTTTACCACTAACCCTCAACGCAATCGCGCCCCTGCAAGTAGCCCAACTAAGCTGCGAGTACCTGGAAAACCCATTGGGAATCGATGTCACCAAACCACGGTTGTCCTGGACTTTTAGCACCACGGCCCGCAACCAAAGCCAGTCTGCATACGAAATCGTCCTCCATACCGATCAAAAACAATTGGATCAAAATAAGGCGGCTACCTGGTCGACGGGTAAAATAAGCTCCTCCCAAAACTTACACATCGAATATACTGGGCCAGCGCTGCAATCCTTCACCCGCTATTTCTGGAAAGTAAAAGTATACAACCAAAACGGCGAAGCTTCGGAATGGAGCAAAACCGCCTGGTTTGAAACCGCCATGCTGAGTCCCAAAGATTGGCAGGCTCGTTGGATCAACGATGGCAGCACGCCACCCGCTCAGGAAGAAAAATACTACGAAGACGACCCCATGCCGATGTTTCGGAAACCATTTGCGGTAGGCAAAAAAATCAGCTCAGCGCGTTTGTACATCAGTGGGCTGGGTTACCATGAGGCGTTTTTGAATGGACAAAAAATTGGGGATCATGTACTCGATCCGGGCTTTACCACTTTTCGCAAACAAGTCTTGTACGTGGTACACGACATCAGCAGCCAGGTGCAAAAAGGCAACAATATCTTTGGCGTCCAGTTGGGCAATGGCTGGTGGAACCCCTTGCCTTTGCGCATGTTTGGGCGTTGGGATTTGCGCAATTTCCAGGAAACGGGCCGCCCTTGCCTGCGCGCCGAAATCCACCTCAAGTACAGCGATGGCAGCAAAGAAGTGATCGCCAGCAACGATACCTGGGAGACCGCTCCAGGTTCCATCACGCGCAACAACGTGTACCTCGGCGAACACCAGGACGCGCGACTAGAGCGCTCCTTCAGCGAAACAAAATCCTGGTCAAAAGCAAGCCTATTCAAAGGCCCCAGTGGTGAACTGAGCGTGCAAATGCAGCCTCCCATCCGCATCACCAAAACGATTCGTCCGCGCAGCATCAAGTTGATTGGCAAAGACACTTTTTTGGTGGACATGGGGCAAAACTTTGCTGGGGTGGCCAGCTTCAAGGTCAAAGGCCCAGCGGGCACCAAAATCACCATGCGTTTTGGGGAAGACACCCTGAAAAATGGCCACTTGAACTGGTGGACCACCGTAGCCGGCCAAATCAAGGAAGCCTGGCGACTTAGTGGCGGCCCGGGAGCCCCAAAAACCGCCTGGCAAAAAGACGAGTACATTTTGCGGGGCGATGCCCTAGCAGAAACCTTTGTGCCTCGCTTCACCTTTCACGGCTTTCGCTACATCGAGATCGTGGGCTGGCCGGGCCAGGCACCCAGCCTGGACGACATTCAAGGTTTGCGCATGAATACGGACTTATCGCCCAATGGCAGCTTTGAATGTTCCAATGCGATGTTCAACCAATTGCATGAGGTGATTCAATGGACTTTTTTGAGCAATGTGTTCAGCGTCCAATCCGATTGCCCCGCCAGAGAAAAAATGGGCTACGGTGCCGATATGGTGGTGAGCTCCGAAGCGTTTTTGTACAACTACAACATGGCCAATTTTTACGGCAAGACTGTACGCGACTTTGCCAATGAACAGCGCCCCGAGGGTGGCATTACCGAGATTGCCCCTTTTACCGGCATTGCCGATCGGGGCTATGGCGACTTGTCGGGGCCGCTGGGTTGGCAATTGGGCTTTCCTTTTTTGCAGAAGAAATTGTACGAGTTTTATGGCGACAAACGGGTGATCGAGCAATATTATCCGGCCTTTGAACGACAGATGACCTTCCTGCAAAGCAAGGCCGTAGACAATCTCTTCTACTGGGACATCAGCGACCACGAAGCGCTGGACACCAAACCAGAAGCGCTCACGGCTGCTGCCTTTTATTACCACCACGCCCTGTTGATGACGGAGTTTTCGGAGATTTTAGGCAAAAAAGAAGCGACCGAGAAATACCAAAAACTGGCTAACAACATCAAACGCGCTATCCAAAACCACTACCACGTGAATGGCACCGGGCGTTTTGACAATGCGACCCAGTCGGCGCAGTTGTTTGCCCTGTGGTACAAACTCGCTCCCGACCGCAAGCAGGCTTTGGAGGTGTTGTACCAGGAGTTTCAACGGCATAAAATGCACGTTTCCACGGGCATTTTTTCCACCAAGTACCTCTTCGACGTGCTGCGAGAAGAAAACCTGAACGAGTGGGCGTACCAGATTGCGAACCAGCGCGATTACCCGGGATGGGGGGACATGCTGGCCAAAGGGGCTACCACTTTGTGGGAAACCTGGGGCGACCCTGGGTTCACCTATTCGGCCAATCACCCCATGTTTGGCTCAATTGATGAATGGTTTTACCGCTCGCTGCTGGGCATCAACCCCGCTGCTCCCGGTTTTTCCAAAGTCATCATCAAGCCCCAACCTGCCGGGGATTTGACCTGGGCAAAAGGGGCGTATCAGTCGGTGCAGGGTACCATTGAAAGCGACTGGAAAATTCAGGGCACCACTTTCTCACTGCGTGTGAACATTCCAGCAAATGTGCAGGCGGAGGTCTGGATCAAGTGTAAGGAGAATGGCCGCGTGACGGAGAGTGGAGTAGTTTTGAGTGGAGTGCAGTATCGGGATGGGTATGCGGTGGTGGAATTGGGTTCGGGGGAGTATCGGTTTGAGGCGGAACATTAAGCAGCATAATTCATTTTATCCACTAAAGCACAATATGACAAACGAAATCTACCTATTCAGCGGACTTGGCGCTGACGAAAGTGTTTTTCAGCGACTGGATTTTTCAAACTATTCGACAACTTTTATCAAATGGATAGCCCCATTAGGCCAAGAAACAATTGAACACTACGCCACAAGGCTGCTTGAGCAAATACCAACAGGGAGACCAATTCTGATTGGCCTTTCATTTGGTGGCATAATGGCTATTGAAGTAGCCAAACAAATTGACACGACAAAGTTCATTTTGATCGCTTCCGCCAAAACCAAAAAAGAAATTCCATTTTACTACCGTATGGCTGGGCGAATTGGACTGCATAAATTATTGCCAGCAAGACTTTTAAAAAGCTCAAATGTCGTAACAGACTGGTTTTTTGGGGCAAAATCAAGCTTTGACAAACAACTATTAAAAGAAATTCTCCATAACACAGACCCGACTTTTTTGGAATGGGCCATTGATAAAATAGTCCATTGGACCAACCAAGAGCAGCCCGAAAATATTTTCCATATTCACGGAGCAAAGGACCGAATTTTGCCTTTGAGTTTTGTAAATTGTGATGTTATAATAAAAAGCGCGGGACACTTAATGGTGTTGAATAAGTCGGAAGAGTTGAATGAAGTACTGTTAAATCAACTGCCACCTCAAAATTAGAACATATGAAATTATCCTCTTTTTTATTGCTAAACTGGCTTCTGCTCGCCTGGAACACCCATGACGTCGCCCCGAAGGAAGTGCTGATCACTGGAAAAGTCACCGTGAGTACCGTCAAAGAAGTGACTTATACAATCCCCCATCGAGGGATTTTCCATTGGGCGCTCAAAGCGAGTGTCCCAGTTGATGCGCAGGGGAATTTTCAAATTAAAATACCTTGTGAACAAACTTCCATCGTGGCGATTGGTGGGGCGGACCAAACCAAAAAGATCCTGATCCTTAGCCCCGGTGAGCACCATAAGCTCAACCTGGGGGCGGATAAAGACGAAGACTTTTTTGAAGCAAAAGGCCCGAATGAGGAGGGGCAAGAATTGTTTCAAGCTTTGCCTAACCCGGGATTTGTGCAGGTCGCTGCCGGTAAGTATTTTAAAGATACCGTCATTAGTGAGATCAAATCCAAAATTGCAGCGGAAAAGGCCAAAGATCTGGAACCCTTTATGGCCTTACTCAAGGCCAAAAAAATTACCCAGGCCTTTTTTGAATTGGTCAAAGCAGATCGGGATTGTTATTATGCAACCATGCAGGCACAGATCGTTTGGGTCAAATTGCTGCGAACCGATCCTGATAAAATCAAAACCTTCTCTCCAGCCTATCAATCCTGGTTTGCTGAAACCTTACGGGAATATCCCATCAGCAGCAAAAGCCTGATCTGTTCCTTTTGGTGGCAGGAGTACGCTTACACTTATCAGGGCGTTTCTATTTATATGGACAAGGATTTTGATCCAAAGCAACACGAGGAGCGGTATAAAAACGAAACTGCTCATACTTTTAAAATGAAAGATGCCCCAAAACGTTTCAGTGGGGAGTTTTTGGAATATTTTCAGTTTTCTTACCTCTATAGCGCTTGTTTGCAAAAAGAATACGAAAAGGAATTGATTGCCTTGGTGGAACAGTTCAAACAACAGTATCCCCAAAGCCCCTTCAGCAAGTACCTCCAACCTTTAGTCGATCCCATCGTCGAATACCACTTGGCTCAAGCGGCTGGATTCTCAGACCAATACCAATTTGTAGAAAACTACGCCAACCTCAACTCCCTGGAAGAAGCATTGCAGCCATTCAAAGGGAAAAAATTGTACATCGACGTGTGGGCAACCTGGTGCGGCCCCTGCAAAGCAGAATTTGCCCACAAAGAAGGCCTTAAAAAGCTGCTGGCTGAAAAAGGGTATGATATATTGTACATCTCCATTGACGAGCCCGACCGGGATGAGGCCTGGAAAGGCATGATCAAATATTATAAATTAGAAGGCAATCACTTGCGCACCAACAAGAATTTCAATAGTGATTTGAGGGAAATCTTTGATCAAGGTGGTGCCCTTTCGATCCCCTGGTACTTGATTGTCAATGAGGAAGGTAAAATTGTAACCACCAAGGCCAAAAGACCTTCTAATTTAAAGGGTTTGGAAGGGCAGTTATAGGCATGAAAGGCAATTATTTTGAATCCGAAGTGCTGATAAGTTTGCCTCAAACGCAAGGAGGAATTTTATCCGTGCTTCGGATTTTGCAAGCCCTAAACCCATTCTTCACTCAAAAATTTGCCCCACTTCCAACTCCAACCCCAATCCTGCAAAACGCAATACATCCCCAATTTTTAGAGTATTAAGCTCCTGATAGCTTCCATCTATCGGGTTAGTGTACACTTCAACGGTATGATTTTTCAAATTGACGATCCATACTTCAGCAATGCCAGCCTCTGCGTACAAAGGCAGTTTGATTTTGCGGTCTTTTTGAAGGGTGGTATCAGCCACTTCGATCAAAAAATACACCTCCTCTGGGCGAGGGTGCTGGTGACGGTATTTATGCGTATAAAAATGAGCAATGGTTAAATCAGGCTCCGGTTCGGAATAGTTGTCGATTTGAACCGGGTTCTGTCCTCTAATGATTGCTTTTTCTCGGAGTAGAAATAGCAGTAAATCGTGTAAGTTGTCAACTATACTGGCGTGAAAACTTTTAATCGGACTCATCTTCAGTATTTCTCCATGGATCAATTCAACGCGGTCACCTGGCTCAAGTATCCCTACTTCAGCCATTTTATAATATTCATCAACCGTAAACAGTTTTTTTTGCGTTTGAACGGCCATTTTATGCAGTTTTTTACAAAGATAAATATTTTGCCCTTCCCTCACAAGCGCCTTCTTTGAATCAAATGAAACGGATTCCCCGCAAGTTCACAAGTGATCACTTGCAAACTTGCGGGGAAACTGGTATCACCTAGCATTTAGCTTTGTGGAATATTCATTTTTAAAAACTTCACCCCCACCACAATCAACCACACCAACCACAGCGTACTCCCAATCAGCCCTGCCAAGTCCAGCACTGGAAAGCCCGGCATCACCGTAGCAAACAACTCCGCTTGCGCCAAAAAGTAAATGAAGGAAGTGCCATAGCCAAACCAAATCACCCATTTGGGCATCAAACGAAGCTTGCCAAAAGTATAACTCATGCCCAGCGTCCAGATGATGGTAAACAACTGCCCGATGTGCTCGCCCAGCACCACGCCACCGTATTGGTGAATAACTTGGAAGGCAATTTTAGTGGCCTCTTTGGCCATTTCATTGCCGTTAACATAGCTGTTCGCCAAAATGGGCACTACAAAAGTCCAGCGCAGCAAGCCCAACATTTGGACAATCAGACTGATCACCCCAATGTAGGTGACCCAGCGCACCAGCGGAAGTTTTGCTTCCAGTTTTTGGCCCAATAACACATAGGCGGGTAAAAGGGGCAAGCCTACCATTGCAAATGTCCACCATGTCCAAATCAAGGCGTTGCCCCCATAATGAAACTTGTTCAAAACAAATCCAATATCTTGTCGCAAAATTTGCGGGTATTCAAACGTAATGGACAAAATGGTGTAGGGAATGAACAACAAAATGCCACTGACAATCAATAAAATGCCGATGGTTTTTTCGGTTTTAAAGCTTGTATTTTCCATGGTTTATTGCTTTTTGGAATTAATAAAGAAGGAATAACTCAGTCCTGGGGTGGGGTTGATTTGTACATCCTGGTCTTTGGCAATCAACGCAATTCCCCCAATCCTAAAATTGAGCCCTTCCCAGATCATCCAGCGAAAACCAGCTTCCAAACCCAGCGCGTTTTGATCCTTGTAATCGAGGTTGAGGCCGCGCAGATAGGAGGCACCAGCGTAAAAAGAAGAAGGATGTTCTTTTTGACCTACGGGCAGAAACCACGTTGTTAGGCCCACCTTCATAAACTTGGTCGTGATCCCTGGTTCTAGCGCCGTAATGTAGTAGCCCGCGTGTACGGAAAGCTGTTGGTGGCGGAATTCCAGGCCGATGGAGGGGTTGCGAAAAGCATTGACGCTGAATTCATTGCCAGAAAAACGATTTTGGGCAAAAGTATGGCTAGCTGCTGCCAGGAGCAGCAATACGATAAACTGTTTCATTAGAATTGGATTTGAATTGGTTTGAATAAAAAAGAGGTAATAAAATGGAGTGCAATTTTACAGGGCTGCGTCCAGTTTGAACTTGCCAATGTGTGGCAACACGTCGCCGCCGAGGTACAGGTAACCCTGGTGCTCTTTCACGGCACCAGCTTCGGGCATGATCTTGCCTTGAGTATCGAACAAAGTGTGCAGAATTTTGCCTTCTGCGGATACATGCATGACCATGCCAAATAAATCTGCTTTGGGCTGCATGAAGTTGGGCAGGCTGTAGACCAGTTTTTTCATGCCTGGTTTTGGATGAATTTTATCCAGTGCATCGCTGCGTTTGGTGGTAAAACCCAGCCAGTAGCTGCCATCGGGCCGGATGGAAATGCCGTTGGGAAAACCGGGCAAATTGTCCATAAAAACCTCCGTTTGGCCTGCTTTCTCCCCTTTGAGCCAATAGCGCAGCACGCGGTACCGGGTGGTTTCGACCAGCAACACATGACTTTCATCCTTGGACAAAACCACGCCGTTGCCAAAATACGTCCCTGCCATTAAGGTTTTGACCGTCCCTTTTTGTGGGTCGTAGCAATAAAAGCCACCGATGGGCTTCATTTCCAGAATGACTTTGCGACCGTATTTGATGCTGTAAGGCGCAATTTCGGAGGTGTTGGAAAAATAGATTTTGCCATCCGAGGCCAAATCCAGACCATTGGGAATCAGGAATTTTTCACCCGCTTCATCTTGTTTGGCCAGCACCGTCACTTTTTTTTCGGGGCTGATGCTGATCAGGCCTTCTTTGTGACTCAGTGCCAGTAAATTTCCACGCTCGTCGAAGTGCAAGCCAGCGACCCAAGAGCCAGCGTCGTAAAAAATGCTCACTTTACCACTGGAATCAATTTTCAAAATCTTTCCATCACTAAAGTCTGCTGCGCCGCGGTGCACGCCACAGTACAGGTTTCCCTCCTGGTCAAACACAATGTCTTCCGGGCCGTACCAGCCAGCCAGAGCGATTGTTTGAGTTGTATTGAGCTCTTCGTTCAATGTGGTAACGCCAGTAAAGGCGGGTTTGGTGGCAGGCTCCCAGGCCTGTGGTTGGATCGCGCATCCCGTGCTTAAGGCAAGCAGCAAAATGCCGAAACTAAAAAGGTGTGTGTTGTTTTGTACTTGTTTCATGATGTCATCTTTTAATTGACAGCACAAAGTTCAGGCGAGGCGGTTTAAGAACACTAGACAAATGTCCAAAAGAAAAATAAGCGCATAAAAAATGAAAAAGTAGGCAATTAGCGAATCGTGCTCCGAATGCGACTCAGATGGCGGGGCGTTACGCCCAGGATAGAGGCAAGGTGTTGCAAAGGAATGTGTTGCAAAAGATGGGGCTCTTCACGCAGCATTTTTTCGTAGCGCTGCTCAGCATTTAGTACGATCAGGTCGTGCCGAGTGCTGGCGATGCCACAAACCGCGTTTTCCAAAAGGGCAATGTAGAAGTCTTTAAACTTCGGGAGTTCGTTGACCAACTTTTTTAAGGCGATTTTACTGATCAAATAAATTTCACCCTCTGTTAAGGCACGTACGGATTCCAGCGAAGGTGTTTCACTCACGAAACTCAGAACTGAAGAAATAAACGTGTTTTCGATTGAAACATAAGTCGTTCGTTCATTGCCATCCACAATGACGAAGTATTGAAAGAGACCGCTTTTTATAAAACCTATATGTTTGCTGGTTTTGCCCTCTTCGATAAAAAAATCATTCTTTTTGTACTGCTTTAACGTGAAAGCGTTCAAAACCTGATCGAGTTCTTTATTGGCGAAACCGATGGATTCAAAATAGTTTCGCAGTTTTTGCATAAGGCATTTCAGCTTTTGTCCTATACTCAAATCATAACATTGAACGTATCCCCTCAAAAATCTTTCAAGGGGATACGTCCTACTTTTACTTCAAATCCTTTAACAGCGCTTCAACCGCTGCTTTCAACTGCTCATCCGTACCCTTCGCGGTATAATCCAGCGAGTTATCCAGGATAATATCAGGCACAGCTGGGCCCAATTCCTGGTTTTTATCGGTCGCCTTGGTAAACCAGCCCCGGAAAGGCAGGCGTACAAAGGAGCCATCAATCAAACCTCGGCCTCCGGTGGAAATCACCGAGCCATTTGTCGTTTGACCGACCAGTTTACCGATGCCCAGGGTTTTGTAGGCATGTGAAAAAATCTCAGCATTGGAATAACTGCCCTCGTTGCAGAGGGCAACCGAAGGTTTCATCCAGGCCGAAAACACCAAACGTTCGCCGGTAGGGTAGTAGTCGCGGTATTTTTTCTTGTCCTTCTCCAGGTCTTCACTGGCCCCGCGGGGGATGGTATACGCGTGTTGTTTGTAGTTGAGCACGGTCATCAGGTAATCGGCAGTGGAACCACCACCATTGAACCGTACATCGATGACCAAACCATCTTTGCCATAACCAGCTGCGGTAAATTCCCGTTCGGTTTCTTCAAAACTAGGCATGTCCATACCCCGGATGTGGATGTACCCCAGACGGCCTTTGGACCATTCATCCACCAGCTTTTTCCGATTGTCCACCCATTCATCGTACAGGTTGTTGGCCAGGCTGGAACTTGGTCGAATCACCACTTCGCGGCTTTTTCCATCGGCACTCAGCACATTGAGCAACACTTTTTCGTTGACCAAACCATTCAGGTTTTCATAAAAATTGCTGGTTTCGCTATACGTCACCCCATTCACTGCGGTAATGACATCTCCTACATTGAGCTGGCTGCCCACTTTGCTGGCGGGGCTCTCGGGAACAACTCGGTTAACCCGCATACCCTCTTTCACTGGGGTCATCTCAGCGCCCAGCATACCCGTAGCTTCTTGTTGAGTTTCCGCCCGATCGGGAGCAGTCAGGGCCATGTGACTGGCGTTGATTTCCCCGAGCAGGTAGTTGAACATGTCGCGGAAGTCGTTGTTGGTGGAGGCATTGACACAACGCTCGCGGTATTTTTGCCCCAGAGCATTCCAGTCGTAGCCGTGCATTTGTGGGTCATAAAATCCATCGCGAATGGTGCGCCAGGCTTCTTCAAAGATCTGCAAACGTTCGGCTGGGTAGTCAATTTTCATTTTGGCCGAATAGGGCAAACTTTCGGCAGTACCCGACTTGGCATCCACTCTGGAAAAACCACCCAAGCGGCCATAATACACATATTTCCCCTCCTTGTCCATTTGCAGGCCGAAGGGGTTGCTGCCACCTCTGGTCACTTCTTTCAAGTCTTTGCCATCCCATTTCACACTGTACAAATCGCGGCCACGGGCGGTACTGCTGAGGGCAGTGTAAAAGAAGGTTTGACCGTCTTTGGAAATAACTACACCCGATTCATCACCAGGAGAGCTGGTGACTTGTACCAGGCGCTCATGGATGTTGTCGAAGTCGATTTGGATGGGTTTGGGCTCGGCTTTGGCATTCGCTCTAGCCGCTCCAGCTCCGGGAGCACCCTCGGTTGGACCATCCTTTTCTTGCCAATCCTGGCTGACTTTTTCCCAGTCTTCTTTTTTCAACCAAACAAACCATACGTCGGCATTGCGGTTGTTGCGGGCAGAAAGGAAACCTAATTTTGATCCATCCGCACTCCAGAAAGGCTGTGAATCGGTGCGTGGGTGCATCGTGACGTTGACGGGTGGCTTGGAGTTGTCCGCAGCGTGAATGAAGACTTCGTTATTGAAGTACAAGTCGCTCATGGAGTAGGCCAGCCATTTGTTGTCGGGACTCCAGGTCACGCCATTTGCACCAGCCCAACCATCAACCAGTACTTTTTCATTGCTGAGTTTGCCATCTCCCGCAATCTCGGCTACGATCAAATCACCTCGACCCCGTCCATAGGCAATTTTTTTGCCATCGGAAGAAACCACGGGCGAAGATTCATCTTCTTTGGTAGTGGTCAGGCGGATCAATTCGTGTTTGAGTGATTTAAAAGGGTTGGGCTCCGCGCGGTCTGCCGAACGTAGGAGGAAAAATTCAAAATTCCCATCTGCGCGGTCGGAGCAGAATACCAGGGAGGTATCGCTCAACCAGGTGGGGTTCATATCGCGATTGGGGTGTTCAGATACATTGACACTGCGCGTTTTTTCCTTGTCCGCTTCTTTGATAAAAACTTCCCCACGGATCGCATAAGCGATCAGTTTTCCATTGGGAGAAATGGCCAACTCACTGCCACCAGTGCTTTGGGTTTTCATCTCACTAGGGTCAAAACGGTCGTCGGCGGCAATTTGCACATTGATTTTGCTGCCATTGCCTTTGCCCGCCTTCATAAGGTACAGGTTCATGTCCTTTTCAAAAACGATGGTAGAACCGTCCGTTGAAATGCTGAAATGGCGAATGGCTTCATCTTTAAAAGTAGTCAATTGTTCAGGGCTGCCCTGGGCCTGGCCATTTTCGTTGAGGTTGATTCGGTACAAATTGTACGTGCCCGTGGTAGAACTCAGGAAGTACAAAGTGCGGTTGTTGCCCCAACGTGGCAGAATGTCGTTGGTGTCAAACAAAGGCAGTTTGTTGTACTTTTTGTTTTTGGTGTCGTAAATCCAGATTTCGCGGTTGGCCGCGCCCTTGTAATCTTCGCGATAAACGGGGTTGATGCTCCCGCGCACCAGGGCGATGAAACGGCCATCGGGAGAATAACTCGGGTCGTACGCTTCGATGTCGAGCAGTCTGGACTCCGTACCTCCGCTGGCGTTGATCCCGTAAATTTCAGGATGGCCACCAATTTGACGGAATTCTCGATTGGTAGAAAATGCAATCTGACTGTTGGATACCCAGCCCGCTACGTTGTCAGCGGCGGAATGATAAGTGAGCCGTTTGGGACTTCCCCCTTCGGCAGGCATGACAAATACGTCGTTGTTGCCATAACGTGCGCCGGAAAAGGCAATTTTTTTGCCATCAGGGCTGTAAACCGGATTGCCTTCATAGGCTTCGTGGATGGTGAGGCGCGTGGCCTTACCGCCACTGGACGCTACGGTCCAAATGTCGCCTTGAAAAGAAAAAGCAACCTGGGAACCATCGTTGTTGATTGCTGGATGACGCAGCAAAAGATTGGATTGGCCATTTAACGCTAGTGAGCAAAGCGCCAAAGTCAGCAAAGTAACTAGTTTGTGCATGGTTAGGTCTTGAAAATTTACAATCAGGTGAATTAGTATTCCAATCAGCTAAAGTAAAGTAGGACTGCTAATTGTTCTTCATTTTGACCTGGTTGTATCCATGCAAAAAAGGGTAATTGGGCTATATTATGCCACACAGCTAAGTTTTTTATGGTTAAAGCGGTTCAACTATTGAGCCCAAGTTTTTCCAATAATTCAAGTTTTCTGCTGCGTGCAACAGGTAACCTTTTGCCGTTGGCCATTAAAATCTCGCCACCTGAGCCTTTGATGTAGCGTTTAATGTGTTGAAGATTGAGCAAATGAGAATGATGGGGACGGAAAAAATCAGATGGGGGCAAAAGTTCTTCCAGTTCCTTCAGCGATTTGGATAATACTATTTTGTTGCCTGTGTGTAGATGAACTTCTGTGTAACTGCCATCAGAACTGCAATATAAAATCTCTTTGAGTTGTACAAAATCAACACCTGCTGCGGTACATAACGCAATCCTGTCGGGTGCTTTATTTTCACTATTGCGGTATTTTGCTGCCATATCCAACTGCGAAGCCTGCACCAATTGCTGTGAATTTGCTTTTTTTACAGCGGATTTAAGTTCTTCAATATCAATTGGTTTTAACAAGTAATCCAATGCACTAAACTTGATGGCCTTTACAGCATACTTGTCATATGCGGTTGTAAAAATCAGCTTAAAAGTAAAGGGATGTAGTAAGTTGAGTAAATCGAAGGCGTTGAGCCGGGGCATTTCCACGTCTAAAAAAACGAGATTGGGAGAAGGATGCTTGCGCAGGTACTCCAATGCGGCTATAGGGTCTGTAAAACTGGCTGTGATCTCGATTTCGGGGCAATGTCTTTTCAACAAATGGCCCAATAATTCAACGCAGTAAGGTTCATCATCAAGCAGGAGAGCTTTCATAGGATGTAGGAGTTCATTTGTTAACGGGATTAAATATATACCAAAATACACATTAATGGCTATATCTCCAACAAAATTTTTACTACAGTTCCTTGTGCATTACCAAAATCATCTTTGAGGTCAAGAATCGTGACCTGAATATTTTTGCCTGTTCGAATTGTAAACATCTTAAGTCGCTCGCCAGTGATGTCCATGCCATGCGATTTTTGACGTGTCGCCGATTTACTTTTAATTTCTTGCGCCATGTCACGTCCAATGCCGTTATCGAATATTTGAATGTTTAAGCAATCGAAATCGGTCATGCGCAATTCAATATGGAGTTTTCTGTCGAAACCTTCTTTTTGCATCAAACCATGCCAGATCGCGTTTTCAATATAAGGCTGAATAAAAAGCGGCGGAACTTTAATCATCTCTGTGTCTATGGTTTGATCTATTTCCAACTGGTACTCAAAAAGCCCAGAGAAGCGCAGGCTTTCCAGCTCTAAATAGAGTTTTATTGCTTCCAATTCGTTGTCCAGTGTAATCACATCTGAGCGAGAGTTATCGAGCACCAATCGGATGAGCCGGGCAAATTTGGTAAGATAATTGGAAGCGGCGTCAGGGCCACTCATTTGTACAAAACGATTGATGCTATTGAGGCTGTTGAAGATGAAATGGGGATTCATTTGTGCGCGCAAGGCAGCCATTTGGTATTCCGAAAGCCGTTGGTTTAGCTCTGCTTCTTTTTGGAGGAATTCTGCTTCTTTTTGCTTCAGTTCAGCAGCTAAACGTTGCTGCCACTGCCGCAATGAGGCAATCACGGCCACAAAAGCCAATAAAATGCTTGCAATAAGCAGCTTGAACCAGATGGTCTGATAAAATGCAGGTACGATGCGAATGCGCAGCATTTTTTCGGGGCCGAATACGCCATCACGGTTTTTGCATTTCAAGCGAAAAATATAATTGCCTGGCGGTAGTTTGAGATAGGAGGCAGCGCTGTGATCAGATCCGACAGCTACCCAATCATCGTCCATACGGGTAAGCTGATAATAAAAACTGTCCTGTTCCGGGTTGCTGAAGTTGCGAGCCGACCAGGCGATGCTGAGGGTGTTATCGGTGTGGTTCAATTTGATTTTCTCCAAAAAATCTACATGTACGGGTGTCGACCACTCTCGGTCGAAAATTTTAAAGCCGGTGAAACGGCATTCTGGCCCTTGTTTCAGCATTGGGATTTCATCAGGGAAAATGCGGCAAAATGGCCCCCAGCATACTGCTCCATCTTTACGGGTGTAGAGTATTTCGCCAGCCCAGTACATGCCGTTTTGTTCTTTAAAAATGCGCACTTTTTTGGTACGGGGATTGTACATGGCTGCTTCATCGCCGCTGACCCAGATGTTCCCCATTTTGTCAATGGTAATATTTTTGTACTCTTTTGATAAGCCTGTCACCTGGTGGATTTTAGCATCAATGGGATCGAACCAACAGATGCCCGAATTGGTGGCCATCCAGATGCGCCCACGTTGATCCTCAGCCATATTGTTCACCAAATTGTTGGATAGGGAGTATGGATTGTTGGGTTCTTGGGTAAATACCATGGTCTTTTTGGAGGTAGGATTGTAGCAGTTAACGCCCTTGCGGGTGGTATGATCAGGCATCAACCAGATTCTGCCTTTGCGGTCAATAAAAAGATTACCACCTGCCGAGACGGTGAGCCCCCCAGCTGAGGTGCGGACGTACTCAAAACGATTTTTATCGGGAAAATAATGAACCAAGGAGATATTCGACTCGGCATTCAGAATAGAAATCCAAAGGCTACCATCGGGAGCTAGGGAGATGTCTCTCAGTGAATTAAGTGAAGCCTGTTTGGTTGCCAGATCGGATGGCGGTGGAATTTTTACTTGGGCTAATTGATGGGACGTAATATTGAATTTGTAAAGGGTATATTCCGAAACAAAAAAAATATCGCCACCTCTTTTGGTCAACCCATTCAAGGGAACCTTGTTGATTATTTTAGGGTCGAAAAGAAATGGCCACACAAAACTTTCAATTTTACCCGTCTTTTCATCCAGGCAATAAATACCTCCTGTCCCTTGATGATCATTGTCTTCTTTCAAAAACCAGGTCTTGTTTTCTACCCCATCGTAAAAAACGTCTTTTTTGCGTCCTGAAGGGAACTTGATACCGGTTTTTTGGATGAATTGCCTGTGCTCATCATGCACCATTAAATTGCCTTCCGATACCCAAAGTCTACCATCTTGGTCAATGAGCGCATTGCTGAGGTCGTGGTTGCCAGGGGCAATGGAACCAGGTTCTTCGGTATGCCACCAAGCTGAAAAAAGACGGGTTGATGGATCAAAAAGGGTCAATCCGTGGGTGGTTCCAAGCCACAATTTACCCTCCTGAGTAGGGGTGATGAATAGTGTTGTCTCTAAATCTACCCCAACAACGCCGTCCTCTTTTCGGTAAACCTGGGTGAACTGCGTCCATTGTTTGGAGGCTAGATTAAAGCAGCGCAAGCCACCTCTCCACCCGGCTACCCAAATGTTTTCCCCTTTTTCATCTGGCTGCATATCGGTGATCCACGGGTCATAATCAGGGCTGCTTGCCTTGTCCCGAACATCCATCTTGATCATTGGGTAGAGGATGCTGATTCCAGTGCTTGGTTTTACACAAACCAATCCTAGTCCGAGGGGGCTTGATTGAAAGCTCCAAATGTTTCCTTCTGAATCTACCCATCCAGGATAAAGTAGCCAATGAAATACAGTCTCTGCGCTGCGATTGGGGTTGCTGCCGTCGACTATTTTTGATGGAAATGCTTTTACAAAACGATTGGTAACCGGATCGAAAAACCCGGAGGGTATTTCCCGGCCCTTAAAAAATTCAAGCGGAATGTTCATGGCGGAATCCAACTGCATCCTGAAATTCAGAAAACGCTCAGTCACTGGATTGTAGCAAGAAAAACCCTGCTCGTGTCGGACCCATAGCCAGCCATTGGGGGCTTCCACCATGCCGCAAATTAGATCGAAAACACCGTTGATTAATTGAGTGCTGTCGTTCGGATCGGGATGAAAATATTTGAATTGATGGCCATCGTAGCGAATGAGATCAGTTGCGACATCGTCCTTGATCCAAATATCGCCCCGGCGGTCTTGCAGGAGCAAAAATGCAGAGCCTTGGAGACGCAAGCCATCTTGTTCCCCAAACTTGTAAAACTCTAAAAGTGGCGGCGATTTTTCAAACCAGGACTCGGTTACCCGCCAAATTTTGCCATTAGGGGACTTAATCGGCATGACTCCAGCGGGCTGTGCCAGCAGCTGGCAGCACAGGCAAAACAGCCAAGCTGCGATCGTGCCGATTTTAGTGAATTTGGGCAAGTGTTATTTATTGAAATGATTTTTAGCGCTTAATCAAACACTCAAAGAAAGGGAAAGATTTTTGTATTGCATCAATATTTTTCTTCATTGATTTATGTACGAGTAGACATTTTACCAACGACAAACTCGAACTTACCAAATAGGAGCTTAAGATTACCAATCACAAACCTGGGCGACACTGTATGTTTTTTAAATATATGTTTGGGTAGTGCAATTTAACTATTCAAATCAAGATCATGCAACTCAAAGGCTCCATAATCCCACTTCCACCATTCGATCCAGCTGAAAAGATCAATGGTTTTAAAGTAGAAATCCTCTATCGTGATAAAAATATAGCGGAAGTAAAATTGACTACCAAAGTATGTTTTTTGGAAGCTGACCATACGACCTTCGAATTGGACTTACCTGAAGCCAAAGATATTCTGGAAGCACAGCAAATGATCATCAATGTTTACGACCGAAGCGGGGTGTTAATCAAGCAGGTTTTATACGATACCAAATTATTGTTGGCAGAGGTTGCTAAGCCTGAGTTTAGATTACAGATAGATATACAACCTGCACTAGTATCCAAGAGTAATAAAATTGAATTGTCGGGAAATTTGAGTTTTAAGGGAAATCAGAATCGTTCCTTCGATGGCTATACCATAAATGCGTATTTTGAAGAAACTACGGGAACTGCTGGGCAAAACCTTTCAAGATCTGTCTTGGGTGTGGTCACATCGAGTGGGGCTTTTACTGTCACTTTATGGCTTACACCTTCCCAATCACTGTCCAATAACAAAGAGGTACTGCTAAAAGTCAAATACCCAAATGGACAAATCATAACAGAGCACAAAGAGATCATTGAAGAAAAAGAAACCTCAAAGACAATAAACATAGCCGATATCATCCCTTGGTTAGCTCCGGTCATCAAATCAAACCCTGAATCCTTAATCGCTAAACGACTGAAAGTAAAAGGCCGGGTCGTGGACATCTCGGGCAAGTACAAGGTCAAAAACGCCCAAATCATCATTTGGGGAAAGCGCACCAAAGAAAGCAAGCCAGCGCCCATCCTGATCAGCACCACCGACTCTTTGGGCAGTTTTTCGGGTGAATATCCCAAAGGAAGTTTTACGGAAGTTTATGCCACGATTGCCGGAACGCTGCACGATACGGCCGAAGAATCGCTAACGGTTGATCTTGAAATAAATAATGGGTTCCCCGAGTTCATCTACCTCGCTGCCAAAGTGGCGGCCAATTACGGTGAGCTACAGGACGATTGTGACTGCAAAACCCTGAAAACCTTCGAACTGCCCGACCAAGAAGAATTGGTACATCAAAATAGCGCTTACGCACAGGACATAGGCTTGGGCTGTAGCAATATGGTAACACCCAACCGTACCCTCGAAGAGTTTTCCTACTTTATGGTCGTGCGCACTACCGACCCGGAAATAAAGGGGACGACCGTTACCGATTTGGATAAAAAACGGCAAGAAACCGCTAAGCCTTTTGTGGGTAGAATTGATAAAGATCCTTCTTTAAACATTACCTCAAGTGGTTTTGTAGGAAAAACTAATACTGTCGCTTTTTCTCCATTGAATACAGATAATCCCTCCATTTCAACCCCTCAACAGAATTTAATTCAGGCCTTAAATCAACAGCTTTTGGCAGAGAGCTCGAATCTGGTGAATGATATTTCCAGTTCTGGCATCCTGCAAGCCATTGCTGCAAACCAGGGCCTTGTCAAGTCTGTACAATTGGGAACAGCTACCAATATTGTGCCAAATGTCACTGCTGTTGGTGACGAAAACAAACATAAAAACACAGCAGAACGTGGCCAGCTCAATGCAAACAACAGCGTAGATTGGGACAACGAGCCTACTTTCTATCAAGCCGTAACCATTGCCCATGGACACATCCTCAAATACAAACAAATTTGGAAAGCGGCGGGCTACTCCCTTGGCGATTTGCTGTACAGCGTTCCGCTCGCTCCCGGACAAAAAAAGAACATCGTCATTTTCGATTGGGGGCGAGAGCAAACGGGCATGCGAGACGACAAATCCGATTTTAGCGCTCATATTGACTCCTTCCTTAGCCATCAGCGGGACATCAACGACATTGTAAACTCGTCACTCAAAGAGCAATCGAAAGGTGGCAGCAAGGCAAAAACCTCTGGTAAATCGGGCGGCATTGGTGGTAGTTTTACCGGGCCGCTGTTTGGGGGCTTTTTAGGCGTTTCAGGTGGCTTCTCGTCCAACAGTGGCCAAGCAGAGTCGAATGCCTGGCAAAATTCAGGGCGAGACATAGCGGCAAACTCCCAGAATCAACTGCGGGACAATGTCATGCAAAGTGCCTCTGAGGTTCGCAACCAACGCTCTACGGTCGTGTCTACCGCACGACAGGCCGAACGCTTCAAGGTGGAGACCGAGGTCATCGCCAACCACAATCATTGCCATGCCCTTACCATCCAATATTTCGAGGTACTGCGGCATTATGTGGTGGAGCAAAAACTAGAGGACGTGCAAGAATGCCTGTTCATCCCGCTGTTGATGTCCAGCTTCGACAACGATAAAGTGGTGCGCTGGAAAGAGATACTCCAACGCAACTTGCTGGATGCGGGTTACGACCCTGCCTCCAATAAGACCCTCTACGATGCATTCGACGCAGTGGAGCGTATCCGGCATGATTACATTGGCTCCGACTTCCCTCTCGGCACTTACGCCGACGAGCAAGTCATCGACCTCACGGGCGATATGCACATTCGCCTGCGCCTCAACCGCCCGATGCCTGCTGACAACGACGAAGTGGCCTGGCCCATCGTGTTTCGGGACTTTTCAATGATGTCCGGTTTTACGGTACAATGGATGCGCACAAAACTTTCTGGAACGGAAATAGCAAAACGGGACGAATTATTCGACCGGGAGGTGGCCCCGAAAGTGGCCGAGGGCTTCATCAACTCCCTCAAGATAATGGCCGTGGATGAAGTGGGCAGGCTGGTGGACCTCAACCTCGATCTGACCCTTATCTCCGACTACCGGCGTGACCAGGAACTCTTTGTCACCATTCGCTCCAAGGGCAGGGTACCCGCCCTCAAGCGCCGACAAATCAGCAGGGTCGTGATTTACTCCAATTATAGTCTTGCCGCCAACGAAAACTCCAAGGCCATTGTCGTAAATGGCCGCCTGGACTACCGTACGCCAAACATGGCGGGCACGCTCTTCGCCGATGGCAACATCAACAACGACCTGAAAAGCGGTGGTTTCTTTGGCGAAGCTTTTGGCGACAGCGTATCCCTCGCCACGCCGCTCACTGCGCCCGAACTTCGCAACCCCCGTCGGGAAGACGCCGAGCTTAACCTGCGCCTGCTCAACCACCTCAATGCTAACCTCGAATACTACCACAAGGCCATCTGGGCACAAATGGACCCCGATCGTCGTTATATGTTGCTGGATGGATACCATGCTCCACATACGGATCCTGCGCGCAGCGTGGCCTCGGTAGTGGTGAATACGGTCATCGGCATAGCGGGCAACAGCCTCATCATGCCCGTAGCGCCAGGCTACCGCCTCGACCCCTCCTATAAACTTAAAAGTGAGCAGATGGTGGATGGCCTCAAATCCGAAGAACCCATCGGAATAGACGCTGCTGGCAACGCAATACCTGTGCCCAAAAAAGAAGAAAAAATCATTCTAGACACCGACAACATCTTCGAACACTACGCGCCCATTGTGCCCAGCCTGCCCTACCGGGTGAGTGTGCCTACCCGTGGCGTGTTTGCCGAGGCCATACAGGGGGCCTGCAATTCTTGTGAAAAAATTGAAGAAGGTCGCCGTGACTGGCCCGACAAAGATCTCGACGAACCGACCACCATCAACCCCATCCAGACCAAAGCACCAGAGTTCGACCCGAACCAGGAGGCCAACTTACGTCCCGCTGCCCTGACCCAGCCCGTGATCAACATCCAGAACGCACCAACTGCCCCTGCACCGGGTGCAGGTTTGGCCGATGCGCTCGATGCATTGACCAAGGCAAGCACTTTTGCCGGCATTACTGGATTGGAGGGCAACCAACAGAACGCCCTCAAAGCCGCTGCCCTGAGCAGCGACGCGGCGAAGCATTATGCGGATGTGTCGGCGGATTTGGCGAAAACAGCCGCTTATCTCGACAATGCCCAAAAAATACAAGAGAGCATCAACAAAGCGGAAGCCGACAAGAAAATCACCCCAGAGCAGGCGAAAGCGATGACGAAAAAGAATATTGATAATATGCTGGGGACAGCTGGTGGAAATGCTTCGAAAACAGGCAGCAGTTCAGGAGAAGCCGGAAGCGCTTCCAGTGGCACTGCAGGAAGTGGCGATAGCAGCGAGGTACCTCCGAAATCCATTGCACAGCAGGCCATGGACACGCTGAAGGAAATGGGCGTGGGCGGTGAGTTAACGACTACGGATGTATTGGGGGGGATGACGAGTTTGAAAATTCCGACGATGGATGCGGCTGGGAGTAAATTGGGGGTAATACAAAAAACAACTGAAGGTGCAAATACCAGCCAACCAAGGGATAAAGAAATTACTGACAAAATAGGTAATTTAAAATGGTCTTCTATTGATACTGGTGAGTTATTGAAAGAAAAAGAAATTACCGTTACTACACCAGGAAGGGAAGATCCAGTATTCAGTAAGTGTGATGTTGTTATTTTTGAAAATACTTTATTTTTTAACTTTAAAAACTCTGGAGTTTATGAAATGCATGGAACAATTTTCCAATTCTTTAGAATGAATTTCCTTGATAAGAATAATAATTTAATCGACTCAAAAAATATTCCAATATCTGATGAGTATAGTTTGGATGACCAAGGAAATGAGATTAGTAATTTACTCTCCAAAAGTCTCGTTTGGAATAAAGCTTCAAATATTGTAAATATTCAAGAATACCGTTCCCCTGGAATCGTATTAACAAAAGGCAATATAAATAAATATCAAAGTGACAAAATCATTATTCACTGTAAACAAAAAGACTTTAGTGGTAAAAGTCTAATAAATTGGAGCGGAGTTTTTAAAGGCAAGCCAATTCGAAGTGAACCATATACAGGTTATAAGTTTAATCATGCTAGACCAAAAAATTTAATTAGTCAAATTGTATTACATGAAACAGCAGGGTTTAGTGATCTCTTGTATAATGGCAATGCGGGGTTCTGCCCTCATTTTGGAATAATGAAAGATGGAACAATTTTGCAGTATTTTGATATAGCGGAATACCAGCAACACACAGGGGAAGACTTCAGTAATTTCTCAATTGGAATTGAGTTTGTAAATAATCCGTGGGCTAATAATTCTCAAGATCAAGTAGTAGGGAATCAACCAAATTTGATTGAATCAAAAAAGAAGAAACTTGAAATTTTGAAGCTTCCTGAAAAAATAGCTGGTCATACTGATTCACTTTATTTACCAGTTGATTTGCAAGAAGACAACTCTGTAGCTTTACTTCAGCTTGAATCTTTAGTAATCTTAGTAGAATGGTTAATTGTAGAGTTCAATATACTACCGAGGTGGCATAGTTTGATAAAATCTCCAGATACGAATATAATAAGAGATACAGGTAAAGAATCCTACTTCATATTCTCTAAT
Source organism: Haliscomenobacter sp. (assembly GCF_041740695.1). Classification (GTDB taxonomy): domain Bacteria; phylum Bacteroidota; class Bacteroidia; order Chitinophagales; family Saprospiraceae; genus Haliscomenobacter. The sequence continues at coordinate 53,191 of NZ_JBGSLK010000079.1, forward strand.
GCAAATAGTATGTTTCCAAAACAAAATGGGCCTGGTATTTATGCACATGGAGTAGTAGCACATCCAAAAGGGCATGCAGATGGATTTATTCAGAATTTTTATACATGGTTAAGAATATTTGTTAAGCTGAATCCTCAGGAATCCTATAAAGCCTTAAAAAAATACCTATCAGATACAGAGGTTGTTAATAAAAAGGTTGTTCCAAAATACTGGAAGGTATACAAAAGCATCACAATGTTAGATGTTGATGATTTACTTTAGAATGGGGTGTTTTAAAATTTAAAACCGATGATACCTTTTGGTGCCACACGTACTAAACTGGTGGTTTTCCTAAAATTGTAAACAAGGCAAGCCATCTTCCACTAGCACCCCACAACCAAACCACCAATGCAAGAAATCGAAAAAAAATACCTCGAACACGGCGGCGAAGCTGGCCCCCTCGGCGCCCCGACCAGTGATTACGACCTCAACCCGGACCAGCTTGGCTTCCGTCGGCATTACAAAAACGGCAGCATCTACTGGCATCCTGCTACTGGCGCTCGCATGGTTTTTGGGAGCATTCATAGACTTTGGTCAAACCCCCATCGGGAGGAAAAAGGCGAACGAGACGGTTGGGAGCAGGGCCCTTTGGGTTACCCCTTGACCGACGAACGAGTAACGCTCGACCGAGTGGCGGCATACAGCCACTTTCAGCGGGGCAGCATTTATTCGCATCCGGTTCAGGGCACCTGGCGCTTGCAGGGCATCGTCCGTGAGCTTTGGGCAAATGCGGGCTGGGAGCGCTCAAAATACGGCTATCCCACCTCCGATACCGACCTTCGGGAAGATGGCCTGACGCATTTTGGCCTTTTTCAGCATGGGGTCATCGAATGGTTTCCGCATACCCCTTACCAGGCAGTACAGGCAAAGTACGCAGCATTCGGTGGTGAATCCGTACTCGGCAAGGTCAAGTCAGCTTTCCGGCTTTGTCCCGATGGGGTAGGCTATTTTCAGTGTTTTGAGCATGGATGCATTTATTGGCATCCCAGCGCTGGCACAAATATGATCAGTTCCTTCCTGCTCCGTAAAAAGACCGGGGATGTGAATTTGGAAAGCCCTTTTTTGGGTTACCCCATTCAGGACGAGATGGATACTCCCGGACAGACAGGCCGTTTTTGTGCTTTCCTGCATGAACATACCTTTATTTACTGGAAAAAAGGAAGCGAAAAGGCCTTTGAAGTTCATGGTGATATAGGCAAACAGTACGCTGCTCTAGGCTGGGAGCAGTCCCCGCTCGGCTTCCCCATCTCCGATGAAATAGACTCCGACCGACCGGAATTCAAACGCTTGAATCGCTTCGAAGGTGGGACCATCTACTGGAAGAATGGAGAAACTCAGGTGTTTAGGAAATAAGCAAAGTCTCAGGTATCTAGCAGCAAGCACCCAATAGCAGCATTAGTATAGTTCGTATTGATAAACTGCAAACACCCAACGCTTCAATCAAAAAAACAGCTCCAATCATGCAAAAACACATCATCATTACTCTATTGCTGCTCGTCGCAAGCACCCTCAGCGCCCAAGTAAATAACGGCACATACACCCTCAAATCATTGAGAACGGGCAACGTGATAGCAGTACGGAATGGCCAACTCGCTCCAGTGGATCGATCGGATCAAAATAATTGCATTTGGACCATCAAACAGACTGGAACGTTGAAGGAGCGGCGAGTGTATACGTTAACCTCAATCATCAATGGATTTCGATTGGACGGAAATGAGCAAGAGTTGTATCTCCACGAAGCAAATGACGGTTATCATCAAAAATGGATTTTTGATCCAGTCCCGGACTGTACGGATTGTTATCGCTTGACTTCCTTAGCTACTCGAAAGCGGATCGATAGTAATCCAGTGCAACTATTCCCACGTGACCCCGACGATGGCTGGGACCAGATCTGGCGAATTACAGCAGAGACACCACAACCTGTCGCCATCAAAAATGCCCCAAACATAAACCCGGAGACCAAAACCATCAATAAGGCATCCCCTGATCTGACTAGCAATACATTCATCAGTGGGCCTTGGTCGGAATGGCAAGCTTTTGCGCTGGGCAACTTCCGTTGGCGTTGGAGTGCAAATAAATTTGACGCAAATTTTCCCCTATTCGTACAAGTGGATTTTGAGGTACAAAGTACCAAATCTCAACCCAGTAAAATCATGGTGGGCGTGATGAATTGCAAGGATCCAGAAAATAGTTCCAGCAAGTACATCAAGGAGTTGCCCTTCGGCGCCAGTCAACTGCTTAAATACAGTTTAACAGCACAAAACTGCGGTACAAAAGAGCGTCCATCTGTGATCAAACCCTATGCGATAGAGCGGTATTGATGCATTTGAAAACAAGTACCTACTATTTCCTAGATTTCAAATTCAACAACAAAGAAATAATATGCGAATACGTATTCTCCTGCGCAGCCAGATCCGTAAACGCATAATCCACCTGCAACGCAGAAATTTTTAACCCAACCCCAATTCCTGGCCTTGGCGAAAGCACACTTTTACCTGAAAAGGAACTTTCTTTCTGGAACTGGTTCATACCCAGGCGCAGAAAAACGGTTTGGTTCAAATCCGCCTCGATGCCAATGGCGGGATCAATGCTAAAAGGATTGGAGGAGAACAGGGTGTTCCGTTTGCCGTCGGTAGAAACAATCAGGTCTATTTCTGGGGTAATTCCGATTTTTTTGAACTGGAAGCGTTGGGCCACGCCCAGGATCAGTTGTGGTTTGGTCGTTTCCAGGCTATTGATGGGAACTTCATTGTTGGTCAACTCCAGGGTTTGTCTTTCCTCTTCCGTAAAATTGAAAGACCAGGCATTGAAACTGGTACTGATGTCTTTGGCCATGGCACCAAAGCGAAAATTACCTCTGCGGTATTGCAGGCCACCGTCCAGTCCAAAACCCCAGGAATTGGCAAAGGGCCCAATCCGCCGATGGATGACTTTAATATTGCCACCCCAAAACCATTGGCCCGTCCGAGGGCGGCTTTTTTGGGCGTAGGACAAGATTAAGGCATAATCAGCCGCAGAAAACTCGCGCAGGTTATCAAAGTTGACCGTTCCATCACTTTCGTAAAGGGTCAAAGTATTGGGAATTTCATCTACCCCAAAACGGATGAAAGACAGGGCCAACCTACGTTTGTCATTGCTCGCCGGCAGCATCACCCCGATGTAATCAAATTTGCCTACCCCGGCAAACCACTCGGCGTGCATGGCCCCAATTTGAATGCCATTGGCGTCTTCGTTTGCAGCTAGCCCGGCTGGGTTCCAAACTCCAGCGGTGACATCGTTGGTTTGTGCGACCACTGCATTGCCTAAGGCCTGAGCTTTTGCACCCACTCCAATGGACAAAAATTCATTGCTGTATTTTTGGGCAAACACACTGCCAAACGAAAAGAACAGCAGAAAAACCAAAAATGCCTTCATACTTTATTTATTAAGTGAAAAGCGAAAAGTGAAAAGTGAAAAGTGAAATTTTACATTATTAGACTCGATGCGGATTGATTATCAATAAATTATAAATTAAGGTGTGACGACTAGCGGCAGAGCCGCCAAAACGTCTGTAGCATTTAGACCATGCAAGGCTTTTAAGGTGCAGAGCACCGGAACAAAAGGCAACAGTTACGGTACTACGTACCTTAAAATCTATCTTCGTTCCTTGAGCTACAGACGTTTTGGCGGCTCTGCCGCTGGTCGTTATGCCTAAGATCATCCAATTGCCTGATAATCAACTCGCCTCAAGTCTATTCACTATTCGCAGGTTGTCCTTCGATTTTTGCGGGTTGTTCTTCGCCGATCTCTATTTGCTTTTCACTATTCACTATTCGCTTTTCACTTTCAAGATCGGGTTGGGGCTCCAATTGTGGTTTGACTTCCGTGATTTTTTCGACGGTGCTCAACATTCTTTTGTTGATGACGATGCTGGCATTGAGTTCAAAACCAATCAGGATCGACATGACGTTCATCTGAATCCACAACATCAGCACGATGATGGCCCCAATCGAACCATATAAACGGTTGTAAGTGTTGAACATGTCTACATACATGGAAAAAACCACCGAAGACAGGAGGCACAAAAAAGAAGCCAATGCCGCCCCTGGAGTGAAAAACTTGAAGCGGCGGATCATGGCGGCGCCATTTCGGTAAATGAGCGCAATCGATACATAATATAAGGAAATAATGACGATCCAACGGACGACGTTGAGGGACAATTCTACAAATGATCCTAGGTCCAACCAATCGTTGATCATTTTGACAAAAGACTGCCCCAAAATGACCAAAACCACCGAGGCAATCAGCAGTGCACTCAATTGAACCGCGAGCACAATGGCTACCCAGCGCATTTTCCAGGAGTTCCACTTGGCAAAATCTTCGTAAGTTTTGTCAAAAGAACGCAGCAGGGAGAGGATACCATTGGAGCCGAAATAAATGGCGGAGATAAAACCCACCGAGAGCAAGCCAATTCGGGGATTGTTGGTGATGTCTTCAATGAAGCCGAACAATTGATCACCCGCGTCACCTGGCATGATTTTTTGAATCTCATTTTGCAGGTAAACGTCAAAATTTTCTCCGCCGGGCAGGTAATGCAAAAAAGTGCTTTTCAACCAGGGGATCAGGGTGAATAACGCAATGATGGAGGGAAACAAAGACAAAAAGAAACTGTAGGCAATGGAATTGGCGCGGGTAAACAGGTCGAATCGTTGGATTTCCTGCATGAAAAATTTCACCACATTGTAGATGGACACGCCAAAAAAACCCGGAAAAGAGCGGTTTTGCGCCCAGCCAACCAGCTTGATCCACAGGGGATGTCCCCAGAACCATTTTTCCCATTGTTTGAAGTCTGGTAATCGTACTTTCACGGCTCAAAAAAGGGTCGAAGTTTTTCAATTAAATAGACCGGTGCATCAATGGTTTTGTTGCTTTTTTTGTCTACAAAACAGAGACGGACATTGCCGCCATTGACCAGCTTATTTTTTTCGTTGTAAATTTCAACGTGAAAGGTAATGAATTGATCTGGTAATCGCCGCAATGCCGTCCGAATTGTCAGCAATTCATCGTAATAAGCGGGTCGGACATAGCGCATTTGTAGAGACAAAACGGGCATCATTACCCCCAATTCTTCTTCCATCGCCTTGTAGGTCAAGCCCAGTGAACGCAGCATTTCTACCCGACCAATCTCGTAATACTGGGCATAATTGCCGTAGTAGAGATACCCCATCTGGTCGGTTTCTCCGTAACGAACGCGCTTTTGAAAATCGTGTGTGTACATAGGTTGGGTTGAGGAGTTGAAGGGAAGTTGAGAAGGTTTAGGGAGGTTGAGAAGGTTTAGGCTACCGCGAGCGATCTTGTCACCGAGCGTAGCCGAGGTGCAAAGTCGCTCGCGGTAGCCTAAACCTTCTCAACCTTCTCAACTCCTCAACCTTTCCATCGGGCAAGTCATACAATGCGAACCACCCCTTGCTCTGGACAATTCATTGGAAGGTAGGGTAATGATGGTGTTTTCGATGGTCTCGGGATCGAGTTGACCTGCCCGGTAAGCCGCCAAAAAGTCGCGGGCATGCAGGATACTGTAACCAGCTTTTTGAAAAGCTTGTTCGGTTACCGGGTTGCGATCATAAGTGAGGGCTACCCCGGGTTTGAGGGCGACCAGGTTACAGCCATCCGTCCATTGTTCGCGCTCCTGGTAAGGGGAGACACCATTGCCGCTGTAAATGAATTTCATCTCCGGATCAATCTCGGAGCGAATGAAATTGTGCACCGAAGGGTAGTATTCACTACTCCCATTGGCGCGGTACAACTCCACGGTAGAACTTATTCCATCCACTACCAATGGTTTATAAGCCACAATATGATGGTGGTTGATTTGGGTAAAAACGGTATCGACGTGCATGTAGGAACGATCATTGGGGATGTTCACCAAGGCGACATTGCTGATCACCCCTTTTTCAAACAGGACCTTGGTCAGCGACATGATCCCGTGGCGGGTGGTGCGTTCACTACAACCGATCAGGAGGTAATCGGGGCTTAGAATCATCATGTCACCACCCTCGATGGATACATATTCCCCTTTGCGTGAGGGCGGGAATTTATCAATGTTGTTGAGATTGATGAGTTTTCCTTCCTCGTATCGTTTTTTGAACAAAGGGTGGCTCCCAAAAATGAAACGGGTGAGGTGGTTTTCCCGGTGGCGGGCCTCCTTGGCGGCTTTGGTGATGATCACGTGGTCGTTGACGGCTACCGCAATGTCCCGGGTAAAAATAAAATTAGGAATGGGGTCAAAAAGGATGTAGTCTTCAGGGGCATAATACCCCGTGATGAGCACTTTGGTCAACTCGGTGGGCGGCAGACTATTCAAAAAATCTAGTGCGGAATGGGGCAATTCTTCATAATCGGCAATTTCTGCCAACAGGCTTTGCCGATTTTCCGCGTCCGCGATTAGGGACTCCAGCAGCAATTGTTCGGTTTCATGCACTCGGTCATTTCCTACAAATGCGCGCAGCACTGCTGTAAACACATCGTGTTCTTCCTGCATCTGAGGCAAAAAGACGATGTCGTCGAACAGCAGTTCTTCAGAGCGTTTTGGGGAGACTCGGGCGATGCCTTCATCGGGTCGATGGACAATTACACGTTGCAATCGGCCAATTTCATTGTTCACTTGCATAGATAATCAGTGCTTATAGGCTTTTTTGGATCAGGAATTGAACTAGTCCTACATAAATTTTTGTTGTAAATGTAATTCTTCCTTATTTTGTATGACGCAAAAAATTACTTCCCGATTTTTTTTGAGGATTTTGAATAGAAAGCTCACTTGAAATGAACCGTTCGACTTCCTATTCAAAATCCAAATCGGGAAGTTAATTTTTCTGCGTTATTTTGTAGACAATAATTTTAATTTAGTCGTATCCTCGCAACCATCTCAACACACTTGTCGTATTATGTCAAACGGATTTTTAAAAGACTTTAAATCGCTCTTCATCGTACCAGGCGAAGAGATCGCGAAGCCAGAACCAAAGGCTACTGCCACTAAACCCAGTGCAGGTGGTAAAACGCCGCTGAACCAGCCTAAAGAGGCGGCTTCGGATACCCCTTCGCCAGGTAAAGTGAACGATAAATTCCTGAACGTGCTTTTTTCGGCCATCGAAAAAAACAACCAGGAAGGTTTTGATTACCTGGAGTTTCGGAATTCCCTGCAATCGTTGAAAGAAATGAACATGGACGAAGCGACCCGCTTTAAATCGGCAATGGCGATGGCCAAATCCATGGGTGCTTCGATGGCTACCATTGTAACCTCCGGTCAGCAATACTTGCAAGTGCTCAAAACGGAGCAAGGCAAGTTTGATGAGGCCATGAAGAATCAACGTTCGCAGCAAATTGGCAACAAAGAGCAACAAATGGAAGAATTTTCCAACGCGATTAAAGCCAAGGAAGAAGAAATAAAAAAATTGCAGCAGGAAATTGAACAAACCAAGCAGAAATATGTGGAACTTTCGCAGCAAATTAAAGATGCGACCCGACACATTGAATCCACTAAAAATGATTTTGTAGCTTCCTACGAATCATTGGTGGGTCAGATTCAGGGCGACCTGAACAAAATTCAAGAATACATGAAATAGTTTGGTGGTGGAAGTTTTTCCATTATGGATGGAAATTTCCCCATCAATCACAAACCTTTTTTTTATGTCTGAGCAATTGAAGCCAAAATCATTCTGGAGTAGACCTGAGGGTAAAACTGGCGCAATTTTTTTAATCGGGATTGGTGCTTTAGCGGTGATTGGCTTTGTGACCATTTTGCCAATATTGGGCCTGATCCTTAGCAATACGATCAATTTAGCCGTTGCGGTTACGGTATTGGTGGCCTTGTTGTACATGGTTTTGGACAACCGTACCCGGACGCTGGTATGGTACATGTACAAGAGTGTGATGCGCTGGATTACGGGCCTGTTTGTACAGATTGACCCCATCGCGATCCTGAAAGGATATGTAGACCATTTGCGTAAAAACCTGCATGACATGGAGCGCCAGATCAATCGCTTGCGTGGCCAAATGCACAAATTGCGCGAAATCATTAGAAACAACCAAAAAGAAATCAAAAGCAACCTGCAATTGGCTAGCGAAGCTAAAGATAAAAGGGACGATGCTTCGATGATTCTAAAAACCCGCAAGGCGGGTCGTTTGCAGGAGTCCAATGTGCGCCTGGAAGAGCTGGATCGCAAAATGGAAGTCATGTACAGGGTATTGACCAAAATGCGGGAAAACTCCTATATCCTGGCTGAAGACATTCAGGATCAGGTGATGGTCAAAGAACAGGAACAAAAGGCCATCCATGCCAGCAACAATGCCATGAAATCAGCCATGAGCATCATCAGTGGTGACCCCGACAAACGCGCCATGTTCGACGCAGCGATGGATGCCATCACCGAAGATGTGGCCAATAAAGTGGGTGAAATGGAAAACTTCATGCAGATGTCGTCCAAGTTCATGGAATCAATCGACTTGCAGAATGGGGTTTTTGAAGAAGAGGGTTTAAAAATGTTGGAGAAGTGGGAACAGGATGGGGTTTCACTGCTCCTGGGGGAAGAAAAAGAAAACATTCTTACGCTGGCCAAAGATGACAACCAGGTATTGGATTTGAACAAACCCATGAAAGAACCCATTCGGGAAATGGGACATAAAAATCAGTACGATAGTTTTTTTGAAGCAGAATAGTGTTAGTGAAGAGTGAAAAGTGAAAAGTGAAGAGTGATGTGAAAAACAGACACTCTATTTGGATTCGACCATTGGTTTGTTTTCTTCACTCTTCACTCTTCACTTTTCACTTTTCACTCTACACTTTTCACTTTTCACTTGTTGATGCTGTTCCCCCCGATACCGGTTTTTTATCCTTAATGAAAAAGCGACGATCCAAAACGGATTGTAAACGATAAGAAAGGGTAATTCCTCCTACCGAGTACCAGTCGTTGTACTCCGGATTAGCTGATTGGCTGATTCCATCCAAATAATCATTAAAAACGGGGTTCAATCCCACTTCACCGCCAATGGTCCAACGCTCGTTCAAGTCAATTTTGATGCCCCCGCCAAATGGAATGGTAAAAACGGCAGAACGTTGATTTTGTTCGTCCTCAGCAATTAATGCATCATAACGATCGCCCAAATTTGGATTAAAAAAAGTGTTTGGTTTGATGAGACTCAGCCCAGCACCTGCGTAGAGATAGAGGCTGAATTTCTTTTGAAACCCATTGGCCACGCTCCAACGCTTGTGGTTCATAAAGTCGAACTCAGCGCGTGCCGCCAGCTCCGTCAAAGGAGTAGTGAAACTGAAACCTCGTCCAACGCGGTCAGTTCCTTCCCAGTCAAGATCATCACCTTTGAGTTTTCCTTGATTTAAGCTAAAGCGCCAACTCAGGTTGTTGCTCGAGTAAAGGCGATAAAAAGCGCCAAAATTGAAGCAAGAAGCTCCTAAGTCATAATCCCCATTTTTGACGATGTCGCCAGCATAGGTGCTTGCTCCCACCAATATCCCGACTTCACTTGGAAATTTGTAGGGATTAGCCAGGGTTGTTTGGGCGCAAAGCGGAAAATAGGCTGCAAACAGCAGCACAAACAGGATAGAAGAGTAATACTGTTTCATGAGTATAATTTGTTAGGTACAAAAAGCAAGTTGTAGAAGTGATCGTGATTCCTAGTGTTTCGGAGAGAAAATTGCTGAATGGAGAAGTAAAAAAGTACTGTGAATAGAAAGTGATAATTTTAGGTGCATTTTATTCTGACGCTAAATTACATTTTTTTATCATTGATACAACACTATTTCATTTATTTTTTTCGTTTAGGGTGGCATGAAAAAAGGGAATCTAATCATTGGCACTTTATTACTGTGTGCACATTTCGCCCTGGGCCAATCTTACAATACTGCAGTGGGTTTGCGGATGGGCACCGAGTGGGGACTCACGCTACGTCAGCGTTTTTACAAAAACTACGCAGCGGAAATGTTGCTCCAATCCAGTCTGCAAAGGGAAGAAACCCAGCTTACCTTGTTAGGGATCAGTCACAAGCCATTGTTGACCCGTCGTTTGAATTTTTATTATGGCGCAGGTTTTCACAAAGGTTGGGCGGATCAGTTGGAAGTGTCTTACGAGGATCCCTGGGGCATCGACTTCATCGCTGGTTTGGAATTGACCATCGGGAGCATCAATTTAAGTTACGACTACAAACCCGCAATCAATCTGTCAGGGGGAGCAAAAACCTTCGACAGCCAGACAGGTATCAGCTTGCGCTACGTTATTTGGAAAAGAGATAAGTATCCTTGGGAACAAAACTCCAAGAAAAAGCGTAATAAAGGTAAAGGTGGCTTATTCGGAATCTTTAAGTAAATTTTTTTTTGAATAAAACTTGACAATTTCCGAAGCAGTATATTATCTTTGCCCTGCTTTAGAAATAAGGCAAATTATGGTGATTGTAGCTCAGTTGGTTAGAGCACCAGATTGTGGTTCTGGGGGTCGCCGGTTCGAACCCGGTCATTCACCCATCATAAGAGTCAATGGTTTTTTCAAGCCGTTGGCTCTTTTTTTTTGCTTGTCACTGACCTGTTAAATGACGAATTTTTCGAGTGACGAATGACGAATATGGAGCATTGCCACTGAATTTTGATGAGCGCTCCCAATTCGTCATTCGTCACTTGAATAATTCGTCATTTTTATACAATCAAACTAAGCAGCATCACACCAATCAATCCCACCACACCCACTATCCCTTCCATGATGGTCCAGGTTCGGAAAGTTTGCCCCACCGTCAGTCCCATGTATTCCTTGAACATCCAAAATCCGGTATCGTTTACGTGTGAAAGCATCAGGCTACCTGCACCAATGGCCAAAACCATGAGTTCCGGAGATACATCAGAACCAGCCATCATCGGCTGAATGATTCCTGCTGCCATCAAACCTGCCACGGTCGCAGATCCCAGCGACACCCGAATGATTGTAGCAATCAGCCAACCCAAAAACAAGGGTGAAAGCGCAATCCCTCCCATTAGTAACGTCAATTGATCCCCAATACCAGACTCGATCAAAACTTGTTTGAATGCCCCACCACCACTGACAATCAACAAGATGGTCGCCACACTTTCAATGGCGGTGGAGGTTTTTTGCATGATTGCCGCAAAATTCTTTTGTTGACCAAGGATTGGAATCGCCAGAAAAACGCCCAGGATCATCGCCGTACTTGGATCGCCAATAAAGCCTAAAACCTGCCGGATGGTACTTTCTTTTTCGAACACCAGATCACTGATGGTGGCGATCGCCATCAGCACCACTGGAGTCAACGCAGCAATCAGACTTGGCCAGAACCCAGGTAAATTAGCATCGCTGTTTTCACTTTCTGGGAACAACTTGTCGGAGGGTTTGATGTCCATTCCCCGCAACAATCGTGGAAAAAGAATCCCGGAAAAAAAGATCGCAGGTATGGCCACAATAAACCCATAAATAATCACCAAACCCACATTGGCACCAAACAAGGCCGCAATGCCAGAGGGCGCAGGGTGGGGAGGTAGAAAACCGTGGGTAACCGATAGCGAGGCCGAGACCGGAATCACTACCTGTATCAAGGAAATACCAGTCCGGCGTGCAATGCTAAAGACCAAAGGCAACAGTAAAATAAACCCGGCATTGTAAAACATCACAATACCGATTACAAATGCGCTTAGCGCCATCGATATGCCTAAGTACTTCATACCAAAAGTATCAATCAAGCCCTGACTGATTCGTTTCACCGCACCAGTTTCTGATAAAATGATGGCGAGCAATGCACCAAAGGCAATGATTAGGGTAAGCGATCCCAGGGTGTCGCCCATTCCTTTCTGAACGGCTTTGATTACAGTTACTGGAGCCATCTGGGCACTTAAACCAGCCAGAATGGAAACCAAAATAAGGGCAATGAAAGCATTAAACTTGAATAAAGTGATGAGCAAAATCAGCAGCACTACGGCTGAAATCAATACGATCAGGAGCATGATGCGATGGGTTTTTGATGTAGGAAAGAGGCAAAATAGGCATTTATTTTAAAAAACAGGAAAGTTTACAAATGAAAAGAAGCCAGGGCATGGCAATGGAAAATAAAACAACTAAGCTTTAGAAAAACGCAATATAAGTCTGGATCATTTGATGAATTTAGCCATTTGACTTTGAATCTCTTGCGCTGCAGCTCTGGCTTTGTCTGCAAAATCAAGCCCGGAACCTGCATAAATGATCCCCCGCGAGGCATTAACCAATAAGCCGATGTCCTGGTTCAAACCATATTGGCAAAGTGCATCCAGGTCTCCTCCTTGGGTGCCCACTCCAGGCACCAGTAAAAAATGATCGGGCGCAATGCGGCGAATGTCGGCAAATTTGTCGGGATGGGTAGCGCCGATGACAAACATGAGGTTTTCGGGAGTCCCCCAGGTCATGGCTTTGCGCATTACTTTTTCGTACAGGGGCAAAGCACCATCTTGTAGGCCTATTTGAAAATCTGAACTGCCTTCATTGGAGGTTAAGGCGAGTAAAATGACCCATTTATTGGGAAAATCTAAAAAGGGTTGGACAGAATCAGCACCCATGTAGGGAGCAACGGTTACTGAATTAAAGGTATAGGTCTCAAAAAAAGTTTGGGCGTACAGCCGGGAGGTATTGCCAATATCGCCCCGCTTGGCATCGGCAATGGTGAAGTGCTCCTCACCTATATAGTTTATGGTTTTTTGCAAGGAAAGCCAACCTTGAGGCCCACGGGCTTCATAAAAAGCCAAATTGGGTTTATAGGCTACGCACAAGTCGCGCGTAGCATCGATGATGGCCTTGTTGAATTCAAAGATCGGGTCTTCGGTTTCCAACAAATGTGCTGGAATTTTGCTCCATTCCGTGTCCAATCCTACGCACAAAAAGGACTTTTTGCGGCGGATTTGGGCAATTAATGCTGCTCTGTTCATGCTGTCAAAACTTACAATACGATACCGTTCACGGCTTCTACACCAGTGATTTCAGGTACTTTTACTCTGATGGCTTGTTCAATGCCCGCCCGCATGGTCATGATCGACATGTTGCAGTTTTTGCAATTGCCCAGCCATTTGATTTTGACAATCTTATCGTCGGTAACGTCCACAACTTCTACGTTGCCACCATCTACGGCGAGGTGGGGGCGCACGTCGTTGAGCGCGGAATCGATACGGGCGATTAATTCGGTTTTTTCCATAATGTTGTTTATAAACTGTCGCCGATTCCCACGAATAAATTCGTGGGCTGTGCTGTATTTTGTGCCTCCCACGGCTAAAGCCATGGGTTGGCGAAATTGCTATTCGCTTTTCACTTTTCGCTTTTCACTTTTAACTCATCTTCACCACCTGCGTTGGCTCCATCGTTTCGTTTCGAATGGCTACTTGGCGGGCAACGTTTTTGGCCAGGTTCAAAAAAGCTTCGCGTGAAATGGGGTCTTCTTCATCTAGAATGATGGGACGACCACCGTCACCCGCTTCGCGGATGCCTTGCACCAAGGGGATTTGCCCCAAAAGCACCGTATTGTTGATGACCGCCAGTTTTTTGCCACCACCCTGACCAAAGATCAGGTACTTGTGGTCGGGCAACTCCTTGGGGGTAAACCAGGACATGTTTTCCACTACACCCAAAATAGGTACTGCTACTCCTGGAAGTTGGAACATGTTGGCCGCTTTTACGGCGTCGATGATGGCCACTTCTTGTGGGGTTGTCACAATGACCGAGCCGGTCACGGGTACCGTTTGTACAAGGGTCAATTGCACGTCGCCTGTGCCAGGAGGCAAGTCAACGATCAGATAGTCCAATTCCGGCCAAAGGCAATCGTTGAAAAACTGTTTGATGATGCCCGCCAAACGAGGGCCACGCAGGACAACTGCTTGTTCGGGCTCAATGATGAACCCAATCGACATCAGGGCAATCCCGTAGGCTTCCAGAGGAACCATCTTGGGTTGGCCGTACACATCGCGTACCTTGGGGCGTTGGCCTTGCAAACCAAACATGGTCGGAACCGAAGGGCCGTAAATGTCGGCATCAACTAAACCTACTCTTGCACCTAGCATCTTTAAACCCAGCGCTAAATTGGCGGCAACCGTTGATTTTCCAACGCCACCTTTACCCGAGGCTACCGCGATGACATTGCGCACTTGCGGCAAACTACTCGTTGGCTGCTTCGTCTCAGTTGCGCGCGACATCATGTGAACGTGCACACTGACTCCTGGGTAAACTTCGGCTATCGCGGCTTGACAGGCAAAATTGAGTTCAGACTTGTGTTGGGCATTGATGGAAGCCAATTCGAGGGTAAAACTGATGGAATCCCCTTCGATCGCCAAATCACGCACCATATTGGCTGTAATCAAATCCTGACCAGTAACCGGGTCACTTACTTTGGCCAAAGCCCTGACAACAGTGGATGTATCTATCGACATTTCTTGAAAAGCATTAACGAACACAAAAGTAAAACAATTCACGGCAAAAAAGAGTTTTTGAAATACTCTTTCCCACTTGCGCTTTGCACATTACCTTTGCACACCATGAGAGTTCACCGCGACCTTAACGAACTGCCAGACTTCAGCAACGCCGTAATTACCATTGGTTCTTTTGATGGCGTGCACGAGGGGCACCAGAGCATTATTGAGCAAGTAAAGCAAATTGCCTCACAGCAGAAGGGCGAAAGTGTTGTCATCACTTTTCATCCTCATCCCCGTTCTATTGTATTTCCCAAAGACACTTCGCTGCGCCTGATCACCACTACGGAGGAAAAGATCAGTCTGTTTGAACGTTACGAGGTAGACCATTTGGTAGTCGTTCCTTTTACCGTGGAGTTCTCCCAACTGAGTGCTGATGAGTACATTGAGAAGTTTTTGGTGGAAAAATTCCATCCAAAATGCATCGTCATTGGCTACGATCACCGTTTTGGGTTGAGCCGACAAGGCGACATCAACTATTTGCGCTGGCACAGCCAACGTTTTGGTTACGAAGTGATTGAAATTGAGCCACGCCAGGTGGATGACATGACAGTGAGCTCCACCAAAATCCGCAATGCGCTGGAAAATTGTGCGGTAAAATCCGCTGCTCAACTAATGGGGCATTACTTTCCGCTGTTGGGAACCGTGGTGAAAGGGCAACAAATTGGGCGGACCATTGGCTTTCCCACCGCCAATATTGAAATCAACGACCGCTTTAAATTGATCCCGCCAGACGGTATTTACGCCGTGAAACTCTGGATCAATGGCAATGAGCAGCGGGGGATGTTGTACATCGGCACCCGACCTACTTTGCCCCAATACCACAACCGTACCATCGAAGTCAATATTTTTGATTTTGACCAGGACATTTACGGCCAAAAAGTTACACTAGAACTAGTTGATTTTATCCGCCATGATCAGAAATTTGATCATTTGATCGAGCTAACCAAACAGTTGGAAAAAGATCGGATTGCTGTAGAAAAGGTACTTCTGGCGGCCAACGATGATGATTTTTTGCCAATGGATCATTTTCCCAAGGTTGCAGTGGTCATTCTGAATTACAATGGTCGGGATTATTTGGAGCGCTTTTTGCCCATTTTGCTCAAAAGTACCTATCCCAATTTGGAGCTGATCATTGCCGACAATGCTTCAACGGATGACTCCATTGCGTTTTTGGAGGAGCATTATCCGCAGTTGCGTCTGATTGAGCTACCTGAAAACTATGGTTACGCAGGCGGTTACAACGAAGCGCTACGCCAGGTAAGCGGTGTAGACTATTATGTGCTGCTCAATTCAGACATCGAAGTTTCCCCCAACTGGGTTGAACCCATCATCCAAATCATGGAAAAAGACCAAAATATTGGTGCTGCCCAGCCCAAAATTTTGTCTTTTGACCAAAGAGATACCTTTGAATATGCTGGTGCTGCGGGCGGCTGGTTGGATACCCTTGGTTATCCTTTTTGTCGGGGCCGGATTTTTGCCCATACTGAAAAAGATGAGGGCCAATACAATACCACTCAGGAGATTTTTTGGGCCACTGGGGCGGCCATGTTCATCCGGGCCGAACTGTTTCACAAAATCGGCGGCTTCGATGCAGATTATTTTGCTCATGCCGAAGAAATTGACCTCTGCTGGCGCTTAAAAAGGGCGGGCTACAAAATTGTGGTGCGTCCACAATCGGTGGTTTACCACGTGGGTGGTGGAACCCTTTCCTACAATACGCCCCGCAAAACCTACCTCAATTTCCGCAATACCCTTTTTACCATCTACAAAAACGAAACTTTTGGTAAATTGCTCTGGCTCTTGCCTTTGCGACTGGGAATGGACGGTTTGGCCGCAGTTTTGTTTTTGTCGCAGGGTCGTCTGGATCACATTCAAGCCATTGTGCAGGCACATTGGAGTTTTTTTCCACAATTAAAAGCATTGCGCCACAAACGCCGGGAAGCAGCCCAACGGGTTGCCGATTGTCGCATTCAGGCCGAAAACACGCAGGGGCGTTATAGTCGATCCATCGCGATGGACTATTATGGTCGCCGTAAACGCCACTTTGAAGACTTATGAAAGCAAATCCGCTGAAGATTATTTTTGTTGACGAACACATCATCGTGTCTGAAAAACCCTCCGGGATGTTGAGCATTCCCGATCGTTTTGATCTGACCAAGCCCAATGTGTACCACGAGTTGGAGGCCGAGTTTGGACAAGTGTGGATCGTACACCGCATTGACCGGGAAACAAGTGGCATTTTGGTCTTTGCCCGCAACGAAGATGCCCACCGGGCACTCAACCAACAGTTTTTGGACCGCACCGTAGAGAAAATATACCTGGCTCTGGTGGAAGGTCGCCCCGCGCCACCGACGGGGGAAATCAACAAGGCGATTGCTCCACACCCCAGCATTCTGGGCAAAATGATCGCGAGTGGAAAAGGAAAATCGGCGCTGACTTACTACAAAGTGGTGGATACGTACAAAGCTTATTCAGTAGTAGAGGCCGACATCAAAACGGGGCGCACGCACCAAATCCGGGTTCACTTTGCCACCATCGGCCACCCACTGGCTGTTGACCCCATGTATGGCAAACGAGACGCATTCTACCTCTCCGAAGTGAAAATGCGCAATTTTAATCTGAAGAAAACCCAGGAAGAGGAGCGCCCGCTGGTCAGTCGCCTGACCTTACACGCGCACAAACTCACACTGGATCATCCGGCTACAGGCGAACGAATGGTGTTTACTTGTGAATTGCCGAAGGATTTTCGGGCGCTGCTGAGCCAGTTGGATAAGTGGGGGCGGTAAAAAAATGAACCATGCAGGGCAATGATAAATCTACTTTGTTAAAAACCAGCCTCGGCCTTACCCTCCTCGCTGGCCTATTCTTCCTGCCCTTTTTAGGAGGCGTTCACCTTTTTGACTGGGACGAAATCAATTTTGCGGAGATCAGCCGGGAAATGCTGATTTCCAAAAACTACCTGCGCCCATTGATCAATTATGAGCCGTTTTGGGAAAAACCGCCGCTGTTCATCTGGATGCAAGCGCTGGCCATACAAATATTTGGGGTAGGGGAGTACGCGGCCCGCTTTCCCAATGCCATTTGTGGGGTCTTGACCTTGTTGGTGATCTATCGCATTGGGGCCAAACTACATCACCACCGAATGGGCTTGCTCTGGGCCCTGAGTTATTTCGGTTCGGTTTTGCCCTTTCTATATTTTAAGTCGGGCATCATTGATCCCTGGTTCAACTTGTTCATTTTTCTGGGTTTGTATTGCCTGATTTTATTTTATTGGAAAAAAGAACAGCAGGTGATCGAGCTACCCTGGAACAAATGGAGCTACCTCATCGTAGGTGGCTTGCTCCTGGGCATGGCCATTTTGACCAAAGGCCCGGCGGCTTACCTGATCACTGGCTTGACTTTGGGTGTGTATTGGGTGTACAAACGTTTCCGTTTTTACATCAATGTGCCTCAGTTTGTGCTTTTTACCATTGCTGCTTTTTTGATCACTGGGCTGTGGTTTGGCATCGAAACGATCAAAAATGGGCCCTGGTTCATCACTGAATTTACGCGGTACCAATACCGACTGTTCAGCACACCCGACGCTGGGCATGGCGGATTCCCGGGGTATCACTTTGTAGTTTTATTGTTGGGCTGTTTTCCGGCTTCGATTTTTGCCATTCGGGCATTTTTCAAATTGCCGGAAGCAGAACGGGAAGTGCAGGTGGATTTCCGACGCTGGATGAAATTTTTGTTTTGGGTGGTACTCATCTTGTTCACCATCGTCAAATCTAAAATTGTCCACTATTCTTCACTGGCTTATTTCCCTTTGACTTATCTGGCGGCGCTGAGTGTGGAGAACATCATTGCGGGCAAAATCCCTTTTAATCGTGGGCTTAAAATTGGTTTGTGGGGCATTGCTGGCTTGTACATCCTCATCATTGTGGCCTTGCCTTGGTTGGGACAACGCCCGGAACTGCTACAAACCTTCATGGACAAAGATCCCTTTGCTTACGCCAACATGGAGGCTCAGGTGCGCTGGACGGGCTGGGAATTTTGGCCGGGTTTGTTTTTGCTGATGGCCTTGGTTGCTTTTTTCATTTTGCTCCGCCAAAAGGGGGGGCAAGTGGCTTTCCCCACGCTGTTCCTTTGCACGGGCTGCTTCGTCTTTTTTACCCTGATCACCTTTATCAAACGGGTAGAAGGCTATTCCCAACGGGCCGCCATCGAGTTTTATCAAAGTAAAATTGGGGAAGATTGTTACGTATGGACTTATGGCTACAAGTCCTACGCTCACTTGTTTTATACCCGCAAGCAACCTGTGCAAAACCCGAAGAGTTATGAACAAAATTGGTTGTTGCAAGGCGAGGTGGATAAAACCACTTATGTTGTTTGTAAAATCAACAAGGTAGAGGAGTTAGAGGCTTTGGGGACGTTGAAGGAAGTAGGGCGGAAGAATGGGTTTGTGTTTTTTGAACGAAAAGAACAGTGATCATTTTGAGGGTTTTTTAATCCTTGTCAATATCCTACCAATCGGCTATCTTTGCCCCCGAAATTCAACAAAAGCATGATCCAATTCAAGCAGCACCGGCCATTTTTTGGCACATCATCCAGTTCCTGGATGTTGCTGCTGCTCAGTTTGTATTTTTCCTGGATCTGCCCGGCGGAGCTTGCTACCCGCCCTTGTTGCTACGACACCGTATTGGTAGCACAAAAGCCAAGCGAAGTACTTGGTCGCTTTTATCAATGTAGTTTAGCCGCTGGCAAAAGCAGTAAAACCAGCGCCTATCTCCCCATTTTTTCATTTCAAAATGCCCTTGATTGCTTTCAGGTTCAAATCAAAACGAGCTGGCATCAACGCCGTCAACTGCAAAATTTGTTACCCGCTCCTTCCATTTTTAGTCAGCTCCAAATACACCTTCCCCGCAGCGCGGCCTCCTGTTGATGCGCATTTTTAATTGCTGCACAAGCACTGATCTCAGGTGCATTTTTTAATTCATTATCTTGATTTATGCAAAAGAAATGGCTCAAAGCCCTGCGCTTAGTGGGTTTGGCTTTGTTGATTGTATTGGCTGTGCTGGGCGTTGGGCTCAGCGGAGCGGCTGTGGCCTTACAAACCCGAAAACGTGCGGAAGACCCCGAAATTAAAATCGAATTGGTCGAGCCCAAAAGGGATGAAAAAGAGGGTGTGAAACAACTGGAAATCAATAAACCCTAGGCTTTAATATTCAAAAAAATCTGCTTATTTTCAGCAATAACCTTAATTTCGTTGAACTTTCGACCCATTTTTTAACCTAAACACCTAAGCCATGCCTTATACCCTAAGAACACGGAATACCACCCTTGCGATCGTATTATTGATCGCCCTGAGTGCCTGTAGCATCAAATACCGCTACACCAAGGCCCTCAACGACGCGGCTCAACCCAGTGCCAGCAAAATCAGCAATGCCTTAACCAAAATCAGTCAGGATGCACCAACCCTGAAGTGGAAAACCATCAATGGCGAAAAATACGTGCTGGTTTCTTCCTGGAAAGCGGATGCGAAGTACTACAAGAACGACGACAAAACAGGATTTTACAATACGGGCAAATACCCGATTTGGGTAACCGTGGCACCCGACTTACAAAACTGGCTGGCCGCTCAAAAGAAAGTAGGCGACCCCGAAAAACGCCTCAAACAATTGCTGGGCTTGCCCCCCAATGCGGATAAAAAAATCTTCGTAGAGTTTTGGGTACGCCCTCAAGACTTGATCCGCCCGTGCATTGATACCGAAGTGAATGACTCAGCCTGTGATTTGTACCTGAAGAATCCAGCTGATGCCAATGCCGAGAATTTGCTTTGGCTCCTGGAACAGGCCCGTCAATCCTTTGCCGATTCCACCTTGTACAATCGGTACCCCTTCACCCAATTGGGCTATACTTATGATTGGAATCCCCAGAACAAAAGCCACATCGGGCTCAGTGAATTTGTGATTGGCAAAAACAAAAACATCGTGGTGGGTGAGGTGTTTCCTAATTCTGATTACTTAGTACAGAAGTAGGTTATAAATCAAGCGTCGTAGACGCATATTTCTTAGGTGAACCCTAAGGTGTCTTAGGTGGTGAAAAGAAAAAAAACCCTGCGGAGCAGGGCCCGTATTTCACCACCTTAGACACCTTAGTTCACCTTAAGGGGTCACCTAAGAAAGGTTTACAGACCTTTCAAATATTCCAACAAGGCTTTACGTTCCTCCGCATCAAGCTGATCCCCATAAGTATGACCACCATTGCCATAACCAAGCAGCGTCGTATTGTACGTTTCTTTGTCGTTTGCCTTGGCCTCTACACTATATTTCCAGCCTACTTTGTTCAGGTCGTAGTCTTTGTCTTCAAAACTGCGCTTCCAAAACTTTGGTCGAAGCTTACTATCCAGCAAAGTCTCCAGATCTGGTACCGAACCATTGTGCAAATACGGCGCTGTAGCCCAAACTCCATCCAAAGGTGGGGCCACATAGCCCCGTGAAGGTTTGGCCTCCGAGCGTGGATTGGATTGTGCGTACCAACTTTGGTTGTACCAATTGCTGAATGCGATGTTTTCCATAAAATAATTGGCATAAGCCGAATCAGTGCCCACTTTTTTTAGCTCCACCAATAGGTTGGGATATTGCGCCTCTTGCCCGTAACGTCCGTGACAAGCCTGGCAATTTTGCGCATAAATCCTCCGGCCTTTTGCAGCTGTGGGCACATCGATTTCGCCGGGGTATTTCGGCGCTTCCAGGTTTTGCAACCAGGCCATCACATCCTTAAAATTGGTGTTCATCTGGCGAGCAGTGGCGGTATCTTCTACCGCTACGACGGACACCTGCATCAGCAATTTGGTAAAATCGCCGCGCCCCATGCCGTTGTAGTACAGCGCGTATTTCTTTTTGGCCAACCACAATGGCGGCACATCCGAGCCAATAGATATTTTGGGAATGGCATAAGTAGTTTGCCCATCATTCCAGTTCAAATTTGCCGCCTGCCGATGTGCTACACTGGCTTGCTCCAGTGCGAAGGCCGGATTGATGCCCCGAAAGGGCAGTACAATGTAAGGTGATATGGCTTTGCCCCCACGCATAAATGGCTCAAAAGCCTTCCATTCTTCCGATTTTTTGCCATACTTGTTGCGGATTCCCAAGGCCACCAGATTGAACAAAGTACCGGTGTTTTTGGTGAAATCCAGGGTGCTATTGCCCAAACCTGGAATGAATTGCCCATTCACTTTCCCAGAATGGCAAGCAAAACAGGTCAAGCCACTCGCAATTTGTACACCAGCAGCATTGGTGTAGGCATTAAACGCTGGGGGAAGTTGGGCATTTGGCCCTTCTCTTTGCAGCAAGTTTTCGTTGTCCAGATTTCTTTTGAACGCAGTGTAGGTAGCTAAGGGGATTCCGCCGCCAATAAAATCACCATAACGCAGATAATCCCAACCTTTGGCCGGGTCGCCCTCGTTGGTTTGTACGTTCGTCGGTAAAAGAGAGGTGCCAACCGGAATTTCTGGGTCAGTTGCAACTATCCATTCATCTTTGTAAAAGTTGAACAGCAAAAGTGCCAGAATGGAAAACAAGTAAAGTTGGCGTTTGGTAGACATCGGACATTGTTTTGAACTTGTTTCACAACACAGCAATAATCCCGAATGTTTTTACTTTCTTTAAGCGTGTTGTGGAAAGTAGCTCACTGATCCAAAAATCAAAGCAATTAAGTATGAAACAAATGTACCGCGTCACCATTTTTTTGTTGATCATCAGTACCTTTGCTTGCAAACGAGACAACAAGCCTACGATCACCATGATAGATGTGAAAAAACTGCCTTTACGCGGCGAAAAAGGATTCAACGCCATTGTTGAAGTGCCTGCTGGCACCAACCGCAAATTGGAAATTCAGCCCGATGGGCAATTTGTAGCCGAACAAGTGGAAGGTAAAGCACGGGTGGTCAATTTTTTACCCTATCCGGGCAATTACGGGTTCATTCCTTCCACCCTCATGGACGAAGCCCGCGGCGGCGACGGCGATGCACTGGATGTCATCATCATCGCAGAAACCGTAGCAGTAGGCACGGTACAGGAATTCATTCCTATCGCGGTGTTGAAGATGATTGACGAAGGCGAAAACGACACTAAAATCATCGGGGTACCCGCAGATCCAGCTTTGCGGGTCATCCGTGCAACCAATTTTGAGCAATTTTTGTTAGAGTACGACGCAGCCAAACGCATCATCGAAACCTGGTTTGTGCATTACCAAGGTTATGGAACGGTGCAAGTGTTAGGCTGGGAAGACGAAAAAGCAGCGCTTGCAGAAATTGAAAAATGGGTACTCTAATTCGCCTGTAAAAATGACCATACTCTGGTTAGTAACCTCTGCGTTCAACCATGCTCGATAACTCAAATCACCCGAATTCTTCGCCCATGAACACCTCTGACACCCTGGAGTCACCCCAACGTTGTACCATTCAGTCTATGTTTCATCCCTTTAAACCCAAATCCTTTCCTTTTGGGAAAAAAGTTGCAGCCGAAGGGTATGAATGGATGTACACTGATCGCATTCAGCAGGTTGAAGCACAGTGGTTGGCTTCGGACAATTTGTACGTACAGCCCCACTACCTACAGGCTTTGGAAGACGCAAAAACTACGGGCCTGGACTTTCGATACCTGTTGATGTTTAAAAATGGCCAACCGATTGGGGGGATCACCCTCCAACTACTTACCGTCAGCGCTGCACACAGCATTCGTTCCTTGCGCCAGGGTGAAATCAGAGACTTTTGGGACCGACTCAAATTCCTGCTAGCCAGTTGGGGCAAGTACCGCTTCATGATTTGGGGGAACATGTTTTTGACCGGGCAATACAACCAATGGTGGAAAGCACCCGAAGATGAAATCCCCGCCCTGCAAAGCGCCACACTGAAGGTGTTGAACTGCATCGCCCGCCAGGAAAAAATCCAAATCCTGATGGCTCGGGACTGTTTTGAGCGGGATCAACCGCTGGAGAATGCGGGCTACCACGCCATCGATTTTCAGCCCAACATGTGTATGGACTTATCCAAAGACTGGAAATCCTTTGAAGATTACCTCAATGCGATGAGCTCTAAATACCGCGTACGGGCACGGCGAGCCTTCAAAAAAACGGAAGGAATCATTTTTAAAGAATTGGATTTGCGGCAAATTGAATTGTTTGCGGATGACTTAAATACACTGCACCATTCGGTCGTTGAACAGGCGGATTTTAACATGTTGTGGGCTGGCAAAAATTATTTTGTTCAACTCAAGGAGCAACTAGGCGCTGATTTTTGCCTGACGGCTTGTTTTGAAAAGGAGCGTTTATTGGGTTTTTATACCACCATTCGCAATGGAAAAGAGCTGGATGCCAATTTTTTAGGCTTTGATCCAAAAGCCAATCGGGAGTACCAGTTATATTTGGCTATGTTGTACAAAATGATAGAACAGGCGATTGTTTTGCGCTGCGAAAAAATTTGTTTTGCGCGTACTGCCTTGGAAATCAAAAGTTCGGTGGGTGCCCTGGCACAGAAAACTTATATCTACCTCAAACACACCAACCCTCTGCTCAATTATATTTTGCCAACTGCCGTTCGTTTTGGAGAACCAAAAGAAGAATGGGTGCCGCGCCATCCCTTTCGAGAGGACTAAGCACTTGTTTAATTTTCGATCTGAACATGAATGGTGTCACCTGGTGCTCCAGATGGCAAAGTCAAAAAGCGGCGCATTTCAGGCAGGGTATCCTCTGGGGACAATACCTGCAAAATTACCGGTGGATTGCGCAGGTCGGCGCGTCTTTGTTCTTCGATGGATACGCCAATCAGGACAGGGCCAACAATGGCGAGCAACAACAAAAAAAACAGTACAACCTGCGTAGAGATGCGCAAGGCCACTTTATTCCAACGATCATGAGTATCCAAGCGGCGTGATAAACGTCGCCATACACTGGGCCCAGGGCGTTCTTGCACCTTGGAGGCCTGCTGTCGAAACAACTCGCTGAGATCTCTATGTGGTGTCATGGCTTGGTAGTTATTTTTACTGGGGCTTCCACTTCTTCTTCTTCCACTTCTTCTTCAACATCGAACAGTTCGATACCGGGGTAGCGAATTTGTTCGAGCAAGGTTTTGAGTCGCTTTTTGGCCAAAATCAATTGTGACTTGGAGGTATTGATGCTAATGCCCATGATTTGGGCAATTTCGCGGTGCTTGTAGCCTTCCAATACGTACAAGTTGAATACAGTACGGTAGCCGATTGGAAGGATGTCGATGAGGTTCAAAATATCCCGGGCGACCAAGTCTTGCAAAGCGGAGGTCGTAACGGGAATGTCCACTTCGGAAAGTTCCAACATCTGACTAAAATTGACCCTCTTGCGCAGCGCCATCAAGGATTCATTGACCACGATGCGGCGAATCCACCCTTCAAAACTGCCTTCTCCTTTGTATTGCTCAATGTTGGTGAGTACTTTAAAAAACGCTTCAATCAGCACATCCTCGGCATCTTCTTGAGTTTTAACATAACGCTTGCACACGCCAAACATGTTGGGTGCAAAGCGGTCGTACAAGGCTTGCTGAGCCCTCCGTTCACGCAGACGACAGGCATTGATGAGATCTTTTTCGCTCACAAAAAGCAGTTTAGAGCTGGTTTGATTTTTTTGTTTTGCTACAAATGGCCTAATTTAAGGTGAATTTCGTTCCAAAAATGCTCATTTAGCGCTGCTAAACTCCGCTTTTCGTGCCTCATTCACCTTAAATTAGCCTTATTTTCGCTTAAAACAAAAAAATTAAACCAGCTCTTAGCCAAGGAAGAATATATACTAGATGCAATTTACACTGTTTTTTGGCGTGAACAATGAAAAAAATATTTGCAATTTATTTTTTGTTTTTATATTTTTACAAACAAATAGATTTATAATTCAAGCCCTAACCAGGGTTTGTTTTTCTGGTTGGAAAACAATAAATTTGAGGAAAATGCAGACCATGCAATCATCCGCGATTAAAAAGGAAAAAGTTTTCTACCCGGAATCAGATGGTCAACCGATGGCAGAAAACACCTTACAATACGAATGGATCGTCCTCATCAAACAGGGGCTCGAATCCATATTCCTCAATCGCGATGACGTGTTTATTGCCGCTGACCTGTTTTGGTACCCGGTAGAAGGGGAGAATACCATCCGTTTGGCTCCTGATGTATTGGTAGCCCTAGGGCGCCCCAAAGGGAAACGTGGTTCCTACAAACAGTGGAAAGAAGCAAACATTGCTCCACAAGTCGTGTTTGAAATCCTTTCGCCGAGCAATCGACCACTTGAAATGAGCCGCAAGCTACAGTTTTATGAACAATACGGTGTTTTGGAATACTATATCTACGACCCTGAGAACTTCAGTTTTAGTGCTTGTGTGCGGAAAGATACTCAAAGTGCGCTGGTTGATGTGAGCGAAGCAGAGTGGGGTAATTGTACGAGCCCTCTTTTGGGCATCAGTTTCTATTGGGATGGCGAGACAGCGCTGGAGATTAAAGACCCTCAGGGGAAGCCTTTTTTGGCTTATCAGGAATGGATTGAATTGCAATCAAGAGCGAAGACCATGGAATTGGAACTCGAAGCTGAAAAACGCCATGCCGAAATCCTAGCCCAAAAACTCCGTGAACTCGGCATCAACCCCGATGAATTAAGCACTTAATAATTTTCAAAAACGCACAAATTATCCTTGTTTTTGCCGATATTTGCCCTCCAAAATTGGCAAAAACACTCCAATGGACTACAAAAACGGCCATTTCCTGCTCGGCGGGGCCATCAACCCACTAAAGCTGGTAGAAAAATACGGTTCACCACTTTATGTCTACGAAGCAGACATCATTGAGCGGCAATACAATCGCCTCAAAGCTGCCTTTCAGGTAGAAAAACTCAAAATCAGTTACGCGTGTAAAGCGCTGACCAATATCTCCATCCTAAAGTTCATCAAACAATTGGGCAGCACCGTCGATTGTGTGTCCATTCAGGAAGTCCAAATGGCCATGCGGGCGGGCTTCGAGCCAGTAAATATCCTGTATACGCCCAGTGGTGTGAGTTTCAGCGAAATTGAAGAAGCCGTTACTCTGGGGGTACGCATCAATCTGGACAACATCCCTACCATCGAACGTTTTGGCGAAGCCTATCCACACATCCCCATTTGTGTGCGCATCAATCCCCACATCATGGCGGGAGGCAACCTCAAAACCTCGGTGGGGCACATCGACTCCAAGTTTGGCATTTCCTACACCCAAATGCCATTGGTACGTGGAATTCTGGAAAGCACCGGGATGAAATTGGAGGGTTTGCACATGCACACGGGTTCGGACATCCTGAATCCTGATGCATTCCTAGCAGGAGCCGATGTATTGCTTACCCTGGCTAAAGAATTCCCCGATCTAGACTACATCGATTTTGGCAGCGGCTTCAAAGTGCCCTACAAACCCAACGATCTGGAAACCAACATCGAGGAATTGGGTGAAAAACTGTCGGCCAAATTCAATACTTTCTGTGCAGAATACGGTCGCCCTTTGACCATGATTTTTGAACCTGGTAAGTTTTTGGTGAGTGAAGCAGGATCGTTTTTGGTCACCGTAAATGTGGTCAAACACGGCGAAACGACCGTGTTCGCTGGCGTTGATTCAGGGCTCAACCACCTGATTCGCCCGATGTTTTACGATTCCTACCACCGCATCAGCAACATTTCCAACCCCGAAGGCAAAAAACAGCCTTACAACGTGGTAGGTTACATCTGCGAAACCGATACTTTTGCTACCAACCGGGAAATCCCGGAGATCGCCATCGGCGACGTCCTGTGTTTGCACAATGCTGGGGCCTACTGCTATTCGATGGCTTCCAATTACAATTCGCGCCTCCGCCCAGCTGAAGTTTTGATTCATCAGGGAAAAGATTACCTGATTCGGGAACGCGAAACCATCGAAGACTTGTTTAAGCATCAAATTGACGTATTTTAATCCTATAACTATGTCCTTGTCCACACGTTACACCCCACAAGAGATTGAAGGCAAGTGGTATCAACACTGGCTCGATCAGCGGTATTTTCATTCCGAACCCGATGACCGTGAGCCATTTACCGTCGTGATTCCACCTCCCAACGTCACCGGGGTGCTGCACATGGGGCATATGCTCAACAATACGATTCAGGACATCCTGATCCGCAAAGCGCGTTTGGATGGCAAAAATGCCTGTTGGGTACCAGGTACCGACCATGCTTCTATTGCAACCGAAGCCAAAGTGGTCCAACAACTGCGCGCACAAGGCATCCGCAAAACCGACATTGGCCGCGATCAATTCCTCAAACACGCTTTTGACTGGAAAGACAAATACGGTGGCATCATCCTCGACCAGCTCAAACGCCTGGGCGCTTCCTGCGATTGGGAACGCACCCGTTTTACGATGGAAGACAGCCTGTCGGAAGCCGTAATTCGCGTTTTTGTAGACTTGCACAAAAAAGGTCGCATCTACCGGGGTCTGCGTATGACCAATTGGGACCCTGAGGCCAAAACGGTATTGTCCAACGAAGAGGTGATTTACAGTGAGGAAAACTCCCAATTGTACCACCTTCGTTACCCTTTGGAAGGTGACCCCAGCCAAGGCATCATCATTGCAACCCAACGCCCCGAGACCATCATGGCCGACGTGGCTATTGCGGTTCACCCGGAAGACGAGCGCTTCCAACACCTGATCGGCAAAAAAGTACTAATTCCCTTGATTGATCGGGCTATTCCGATCATCGCCGATACCTATGTCGATCGTGAATTTGGAACGGGTGCCTTAAAAATCACCCCCGCGCACGACCAAAATGACCACGAAATCGGGCAACGTTACAAACTGCCCGTGATTGATATCCTCACCGAAGACGCCAAACTCAATGAGCAGGCGCAAATCCTGATTGGTGAAGACCGCTTTGTAGCCCGCAAGAAAATCCGCAAAATGCTGGAGGAATCCGGGCACTTGATCAAGCTGGAAGACTACCGCACCAAAATTGGCCGCTCCGAGCGCACCAATTCAGTGGTTGAACCCCGCTTGACCTTGCAGTGGTTTGTGGACATGAAAAAATTCGCCCACTCGGCCCTGGAAGCGGTACGCAGTGGCGAAGTGAAGTTTTATCCAGAGCATTTCTGGAACATGTACAACTCCTGGCTCAACGAAGCTAATGTCCGAGACTGGTGTATTTCCCGCCAATTGTGGTGGGGTCAGCGTGTACCGGCCTGGTATTTGGCCGGAGAAAGAATGGGGGAGGAGAGCCACATTTTTGTGGCGGATACTGCCGATGAGGCTTTGGCGCAAGCGCGTACAGCTACGGGCAATGCCAATTTGAGCATCAGCGACTTGCGGCAAGACGAAGACGTAGTGGACACCTGGTTTTCTTCCTGGCTTTGGCCGATTTCGGTATTTGACGGCTTCAAATCGCAGGAAGAGCTGCAATACTATTACCCGACCAGTGTATTGGTAACGGGTTGGGACATCATGTTCTTTTGGGTAGCGCGCATGATCATGTCGGGTTACGAATGGGCACCTGAATTGATGCCAGAGGTGGTGAAAACCAAAGGGGCAATGCCCTTCAAAGGGGTCTATTTCACAGGGATGGTACGCGACAACCAGCGCCGCAAAATGAGCAAATCCCTGGGTAACTCTCCAGATGCACTGGCGCTGTTGGACAATTACGGCGCCGATGGGGTACGTTTTGGGATGCTTTCAAGTGCGGCGGCGGGGAACGACATTATTTTTGATGCACCTTTTGATCCGGTGACCAAAGCAATCCTCAACGAAAGTAAACTCTGCGAACAAGGCCGCAATTTCTGCAACAAACTGTGGAATGCCCTGCGCCTGATCCAGGGCTGGGAGGTAACAGAAAAAGCGGTTGATGCCGAAACTGCGCAGATCAATAGTCTGGCCGCCAAATGGATGGAGCAACGTTTCAACCAAACCTTGACCCAACTGGAAGGTATGTACACCGATTACCGCCTTTCCGAAGCGCTAATGACCCTTTACAAGTTCATCTGGGACGATTTCTGTGCCTGGTACCTGGAAATGATCAAACCCGCCTACGAGGCACCGATCGACCGCCAGACTTTGGAGGAAAGCATCAATCTGCTAGAGCGTATGATGACTTTGCTGCACCCCTTCATGCCGTTTATCACCGAAGAAATTTGGCACCAATTGCGTGAACGGGCGGCAGGTGACGACTGTGTAATCAGCAAATATCCGCAGGCGGCGACTTTTGATGCTGCTTTTATTGAAAAAATTGAATTGGCCAAAGGAATAGTATCGGGCATCCGGGATGTACGCAACAACAATGGCCTGAAGCAAAAGGAGTTACTCAAAGTATTCGCACAAGATACCGCTAGCAATCATACCCTGCTGGAAATTGACGGCTTACTGCCGATGGTGGTTAAAATGGCCAGCCTGGAAAGTCTGGAAATCACCAGCACCGAAATCAGCAACGGCGTAGCCTTTCTGGTGGGCAACGAAAAATTCTTCGTTGAACTGGAAATTGCCATCGACGTAGAAGAGGAGCGCAAACGCCTGCAAAAGGAACTGGAATACTACCAGGGCTTTGTGAAGTCGGTACAAAATAAACTCAGCAATGAGAAGTTTGTGAGCGGTGCTCCGGCTGAGGTGGTAAACAAGGAAAAGCAGAAATTGGCCGATGGGGAAATGAAGATGAAGAATTTGGCGGAGGAGCTGGCGAAGTTGGGGTAGGGGTTTAACAGTCAGTATGTAACTTTGGTGACTCTTCGGTGTCTAAGGTCTGTCAATTACCCACAAAACCGACAAATCAGGAATTGTGGTTAAAGAACCAAGAAGTTCATTGAGGTAATGTAATGTAAGCAAAACAAAAATGTATTTTTTTGCTGGATGAAAGCGGCAAAAAAATATAGTACATCCAGCTTGGGAGATAAGCGACTGGAAGTTCGGTATCGAAGCGTCATCCGTCAGTTGAGTGCACAAATGAATGCGACGGTACCCCAAGCGAACCTGGACTGGAAAGCGATCAAAGGCACCTATCGGCTATGGGATAACGAAAAGGTGACACCGGAGGGACAGTTAGCGCTTCATTTCCAAGAGGATATCAGTAGTTTACTACAAAGCAAGGAGGTGAAAGAGAGGGTTTTGCAAATTAGCGATACGGTTGAGTTGAACTACACCCGCCACCGTTGCGCTAAACATCTTGGTCCTCTGAAATACATCAAACATCGGGGTCTGCATTTGCATAATAGCCTTTTGGTGAGCGAACAAGGCCAGCCTATGGGGGTATTGAAGCAAACTTTTCATATCCGTAAGGACGAGAAACTGGGCAAAAGCGCAGAGCGTCTCCACGAACCAATTCAAGATAAGGAAAGCGCACGCTGGCTTGATCACTTTGATTGCGGGCAAACTTTTAGCCAAACCCAAGGACTTGAGGTGGTTTATGTTGCAGATCGAGAAGCTGATATTCTAGAGTTGTTTGCTGAGCGATCAGCTCCTGGGATGCATTTTTTGATCCGCTCCAACCATGATCGCAAACTGTGCGATGGCGAGAGCAATTTAGGCCCGACCGTTGATACTTGGGCTTCTCAAGGCACCTACCAAACTCAGGTATTTTGTTCAACAAGCAAAAAGTGGCGTACGGCTAAGCTGGAAATAAGATTTGGTGGCCTTGTAGTAAAATTGAAAAACCCTTTGCCTCATAAGCAACACCTCCCTCCAATTGCCTTAAATGTGGTAGATATCCGGGAAGTCTCAGCCAATCAAGATCAGGAACATACCATCCATTGGCGATTATTGACTTCTTTAGATGTGCAATCCTTCCAGGATGCCGTCCAGATTTGTCGCTACTACGTATTAAGATGGATCATCGAACGCTTCCATTTTATTTTAAAGAGTGGTGGTGCTTCGGTTGAAAAACTTCAATTAGCTTTACCTCATCGACTCAAAAATGCCATCACTACCTACAGTATTGCCGCCATGGATGCGCTACAACTACGATACTACTGCGATACCGACCCAGATCAAACCATTGATCAAATCGGTATCGATGACCTAAGCTATAAGGTCCTTTATACCTATGCCGAAAAACGACTAAATCTCGACGTCCGCTATGACCCCGAAAGTCCCCCAAGTGTCAAGCAGTTTTGCATAACCTTGGGCCGAATCGGGGGCTTTTTGCCCTCTAAACGACAACCCGTACCGGGTATCATCATCTTGACCAGAGCTCTGGAAAGACTCAAAACTCTTGTTGATGCTTACATTACATTCTCTCAATGAACTTCTTTTCCATTACCCCAAATCTATTTTGAGGTTTTGTGGGTAATCGACAGAGCTTAAACCTGCTAAATGGAACCCATAATCTGGTTGTTTCCGTAGTATCACTTGGAGAAATTCGTGCCATTGCCAAACGAAATAAGTGGGGCGAGAAAAAGATTAAAGCAGTAGAAAACCTCATCGACGGTTTTTTGATC
>NZ_JBGSLK010000080.1:0-30679 GCF_041740695.1 Haliscomenobacter sp.
GCAGCGACCCGTGCACTTCGGCTTCGCTCAGTGACCGGGTCGCTGCGGCAGCCTCAACACCTCAACTTCTCAACCATTATCTTTGAATGATGATGGCGCCGGAATCAAATTTTTTGCGCACAGTGCTGAGCATGGCATTGAGTTCGGCAGGAGTGCTATAAGTAAATTGTACACCGACTCGGGTAATATCCCCACTGGCTGTTTTATAAGGCGTCAAGCCTGCTGCGCTGATTTTCGCCACCAATTTGGCTACGTTGGCCTGGTCTTTAAAGGCACCGATGGCTATGATGCCCGTTTTGTCCCCAGCAGGAGCTGGAGCAGGGGTAGTCACCGCTGGTTTTTCCACTACCACAGGAGGTACGGCGGTATTTTTAGGCGGCGTAGTGGTGGTTCTCACCTCTTCTTCAGCAGTACCATCGTCTACAATTGCGCCTTGTTTGTCACTGGTCAAAGGTTGCTTTTGTTCTCTAGGCACTTCTTCGGGAGGGAAATCGTTTTTGTATTCTTCATCAGAAACGGGTGGCGGTACATTGACCTGGGTCTCGTTGGAACGGGTGGCTTCATCCAAAGGGCCGCGCAATAGGCTGAACAACAGGAGTACCACTACAACAGTAGCCAAAATGCCTACCAAAAGGACATTGTCTCTCAACCAATGATTGATCAAACGTCCCAATGAAACCGCAGAAGGTAAAGGCCCGCTGCTGCGCTGATTTTCTACCACCAGGGGTTGGTCCACCACTGGGAATAATGGTTCTGGCTCAGGCGTAGCAATCGGATAGGCTTTGACATCCGGCAAGCCATGAGATTCGGTATTAAAATTGGTGAGATCGGGCAAAAATTGCAGGTTTTGCTCAAAGTCCCGATACAGGCGACCCAGGTTGGTGAAGGACACAATTTCACGCCGATCCAGTACCTCCCGGATTTGATTGACGTAATTTTGAACCAAATCCGTGGCCGTGTCAAACGTTATCCCATAAGATTTGCCAATCGTATCGATCAACAAGCCATCGTCCATCCTTAAATTATCGTCAAAAGTAATGGTTTTGGCTGGAGGTGCTACGGTACCCGACACCTGATCCACTACTGCCGATTTGTAACTGCCTACAAAGGAACCCAGACCGGGCAAAGAGACGACATCCTGTTCGTACAACAATTCCACGATGTGTTTGCTAATATCAACTTCCATGATCGCTTTTGACTTTAGAGCTTGTTTAAGCCCGTTGTGGGGTAAATGTAAAAAAATATAAGCAAGTTATGATTTTTCCCGCAATTGGTTTACTTTTGAAGCGCTTGCCTTTTTAATGATTTTACACCACCTTCATTTTTTATCTTCCTCTTGTTGTTCTTGCTGAACACCCTATAAAGCATTTGCGGTATGAATTGGCGCACATTGCCCATGCCCAGGCTGCTATTGCCCCTGGTATTGGGAATTGTGATTGGGGATTGCTGGCGGGTTTCCTGGCAGGAGTTTCAGCAATGGTATTATTGGGGTTTTGGCGGAATTGGCCTGTTGTTTCTGGCACTGGCTTTTCGGCCCGACTTTAGAGCCAGGGCATGGTTCGGCGGCATGGTTTTTCTGGTTCTATTGTGCTTAGGCTTTTTCAGGATCGAGCAAAACCAGCAATGGAATCGAGCGCCCCATTTTTCCTGGCAAGCCGTGGGCGATTCGTGTAGTATTTGGGGAAAAGTACTGGAAGCGCGCCCTGCAGCGAATAGTTTTCGGGTACTGTTAAAAGTAAAAGCCAGAGCAGCCCCAGGTACTAAAAAGTGGCAACCTGCCACAGGCGAACTACTGGTCTATTTAAAGGTTGATACAGGCCAAGTTACGCCACAAAGCGGCCAACACCTCTACATAAGTGGCCTCATCGACACCGTAAAACCGCCGCTCAATCCAGATGCTTTTGATTTCAGGGCCTACCTCGCCAGACAGGGCGTTTATCACCAATTGTTCGCGCCAATGGGTGCCTGGAGGATCGACAGTGTGCATCAAGACCTTCCGCTTACTCTGGTTTTACAGGCATTTTGCTTAAAGGTATTGGAAAAACATTTGCCCAGTGGCGACACCTATGCCGTTGGCGCGGCCTTGATCATTGGCGCACGCAGCCAACTTTCGCAGGAGATCAGACAAGCTTATAGCAACAGTGGGGCGGTGCATGTGTTGTCGGTATCGGGTTTGCACGTGGGGGTTTTAGCGATTGCGCTGCGTTTTTTATTAGGTTTTTTTGCTCATAATAAAAAAGCTCAAAAGTTAGGACTGCTACTGGAATTGGGCAGTATCTGGCTCTTCACTTTGATAACTGGTGCTGCTCCCGCTACCTTGCGTGCAGCGGTGATGTTTTCCATGATTATCGGCGCCAGAGCGGTGGTGCGACAATACAACATCTGGAATATTTTGGCGGCCTCGGCTTTTAGTCTGTTGTGTTGGCAACCCAATTTATTGTGGGACATTGGTTTTCAGTTGTCTTACCTGGCCATTGCGGGCATTGTGGCTTTTCAGTCCTGGATTTACGAGCGTTGGTCGGCACCTAATGTAGTGCTGGATTACATTTGGAAACTGACCAGCGTGGGCATAGCAGCACAGCTCAGTACCGGCCCCCTGAGTATCTATTATTTCCATCAATTTCCCCTGTTTTTTTGGTTGTCAGGTTTGGTTGCTGTGCCACTTGCGGGGTTGGTGCTGATGCTGGGTTTATCGCTTTTTTTGTTGGAGGCGCTGCATATTCCGGCAGATTGGATCGGCCAACTCCTGAGTTGGTCGATCCAATTGCTCAATGGATTGATTGTGGCCATCCATGATTTGCCACAGGCGGTGATCAGTGGCTTTTGGTGGAATGCGCTGGCTACCCTGGGCATGTATGGAGTCTTGACCCTGGTTTGTGTTGCCTTGTATCACCGGAAATTGCGTTGGTTGAACGTAGCTTTAGCACTGTTGTTGGTTTGGGCCTTGGCGCAGTGGCCAGGTATTTTCAGGGCGCAGGCCCAGCGACAACTGGTTTGTTACCATGTACCCAAGGCTTCGTTGCTGGACTTGATCCAGGGACGCGAGGTGCTGACGCTATCTACCGCCGACACGCTCCCCGAACTGATGGCCGCACAAAACCACCGCTTTCACATGCGCCTCAAAAAGGAGCAGCAACTGGACTGGCAAAGCAGCTTTCGTTGGGGTCCGGTAGCGCTTCAATCCGGCCGTTTGCTTTTTGGCAAACATAAAATTGGCCTGATTGGGGAGAATGAAGGTTCTCCTCTCCTACCCTACGATTATTTGTTGGTCCACCACAATCCAAAAATTTATCCAGCAGACATACCGAAGAAAACCAAACTCATCATCCTCGATGGCAGCAATCGTTTTGGCACCCGGCGCTGGATCAAAAAACTGGCTGATGAGTTGAATATCCCCGTGCACGATACCGCTGAGCAAGGTGCCTGGATTTTGAATCTTTAACCACGATACTGGGCATTTTGCTCGGAGGACATCAATTGCCTGGGGTTGTGTAAAAAGTCAAAATTTGGCCATATTTATATTTTTATTAAAGTTTAATCTATTTTTTAAAAATCATTTACAGATAGACTAAACTTTAATTTGACCCCATTTTCGACTTTTTACACAACCCCTGGATAAGCAGTAAACTCTAATTTTTGGGCTTTAGCCCTATTTACAATGTTGAGATTATGGCTAAAGCCCCACCAAGAGGAGATGCCCCTATCCACCAGCTAAAGCTGGAGGCAATTCATGTCCTCTGCTTCTAAAAAACAAAATTGTCCAGTAATATGGTCTTCAACCCATAAAAACCATTTCGCATGAAAAACCTTCTCGACTTCTTTTACTACACCAAAACGGAACGCAAAGCTTGTGTTTTGCTGCTGATTTTATGTATCGCCGCATTTGTATTGCCCGAGTGGCTGGATTTTTCCAAGCCTTACGATTTGACCACCTTGGCCAGTGCACCCAGGCCAGTACAAGCAAAAGCCGATTGGCCCAAGTCTCAACGATGGAATAACAGCAAAAAAAAGTATACATACAGCGCTCGCTACCCAGCAAAAGAAGCCAAGATTGTGGCTTCTTTTTCCCTTTTTGACCCCAATACGGTGTCTTTGGAGGAACTTCTCAAGATGGGTTTGAACAAACGCAGCGCCAGCATTTGGGTCAAGTATACCTCCAAAGGTGGCCATTTTAAAAAAGCGGAAGATGTGTTGAAAATTTATGGTTTGCCAGAAGAGTGGTATCAGCAAGCAAAATCCTACCTACAAATCCAGACAAAGTCAGGCCTAGAGGCAGGGGCACCTGAAAAAACCATTTACAACTCTTTTGAGGATAAAAAATTCACTAAAAAAGGCGCTCAAGCTTGTATTCCAATTGATGTAAATACCGCCGATACGGCAGCCTGGCAATCGCTCCGTGGCATCGGAAAAGTGCTGGCGAATCGCATCATTAAATTTAGGGATAAATTGGGCGGGTTTTACCAGATTGATCAGGTGAAAGAAACTTTTGGTTTAGCCGATTCGGTGTATCAAAAAATCCGGCCTTGCTTACAACTCAATGCCCCAACATTGAAGCCACTATTGATCAATCAAGTCAGTTTTAATGAATTGGCCAGTCACCCTTATTTGGGTTTTAAAGCGGCTAAAGCGATTATGAATTGGAAGGATCAACATGGGCCTTTTGGCAAAATGGAAGATTTGGAAGCGCTGGTGGCACTGGAGCCCGCGAAGTTGGAGAAATTGAAGCCATATGTGCAGTTTTAGGTTACGCAAAATGTTGTAGAGACGCACGGCCGTGCGTCTTTAACCTCAGATTTTACCTTTAAACGAAAACAGAGACGCACGGCCGTGCGTCTCTACAGCGCCAGAGCATACTTTCAAGCCTAGAACTGATCGATTACCCGGTTACACCAAATCAAACAAGTCCAAAACCCCCGGCGTCCTTGCCACATTAAACGCTTCCGCATACTCAAAGCCCGCATCGCGCCCAAAAGAACGCGCCTTGGCCCGCATGAAGGCCATGAAGTCCTCACCCGAAATAGGGGTTGACAATTCCTGACTGTATTCGGTAGCACTAGGCAAGTAAAATTGCGAGCGGAAGGTGAGGATCAACTCCATCTTTTTTTCAAAAAAGTCGCTAATGTCTACAATGAAATCGGGTTGGAGGTTGCGATCCTGGATGTAGTGGTAGACGGCTTTGGGGCGCCAGCGTTCCTGAGGGTTACCCTTCTCGTCAAAGGTACCCACTTTGGCAAGGCCTGAATAAAAGCAGGCATCAGCGGCGAGTTTGGCAGCGCGGCCATGGTCGGGGTGGCGATCGTCTAGGGCATTGGCCAGTACAATTTCCGGTTGGCAACTGCGGATGACCTGGATGATTTTTTGGACGCTTTCGGGATTGTATTGGAAAAAGCCATCGGCCATGTCGAGGTTGACGCGGAAGGCTGCGCCCATGAGTTGGGCAGATTCTGTGGCTTCGCGGGCGCGGATTTCGGCGTTGCCTCGAGTGCCGAGTTCGCCACGGGTAAGGTCGAGTAGGCCTACGGTTTTGCCTTGGGCGATGTGGCGGAGCACGGTGCCGCTGCTGGAAAGTTCTACGTCATCGGGGTGAACGCCGATGGCAAGGATGTCGATTTTCATATGTGTTTTTTTGTCGGGGACAAAAAGCCCACGGATAAATCCATGGGTTGGGTTTTTATGGTGGACTCCCACGGGTAATGAAGTTTTTTGAAAAAACCGTTCTTTAAGCCCTGGCGATTGAATTGCCTAACTTGAATGGGCTTTAGCCCAAACCTCAATTTTGCAAATGGGGCTAAAGCCCAAAAACTAGTGCTCACTGCTTCCACCAGCTAAAGCTGGAGGCAATTCATACACTTTCATTCCAAAATTTGAGAACGGTTATTTCAAAAAACTTCATTAGCCGTGGGTTGGCCGGCAACCGCGAGGGTTGCCGCTACGATTTTTTTGCAGCTTCCCAAAGGAGGTCCATTTCGGCCAGGGTCATGTCGTTGAGGTCTTTGGGGGCGTGGGCTTCGATGTATTCGAAACGTTTTTTGAATTTGATGTTGACGCGTTCGAGGGCGGTTTCGGGGTCGATTTTGACAAAGCGAGCGTAATTGATCAGGGAAAAGAGGATGTCGCCGAATTCTTCTTCCCGCCTTTCTTGGGACAGGTCTTGTTCCAGGGTTTCTTTAAATTCCTGGATTTCTTCTTCCACTTTATCCCACACCTGGCCAGCATTTTCCCATTCAAAGCCTACTTGTTTGGTTTTTTCCTGCATGCGGTAAGCTTTGACCATAGCGGGTAGGGATTTAGGAACGCCAGCCAGTACTGATTTTTTGCCTTCCTGCAATTTGAGTTGCTCCCAATTTTTTTTGACTTCTTCTTCGTCCTTGACCTTCACATCTCCATAGATGTGCGGATGGCGTTTGATGAGTTTGTCACAAATGGCATTAAGGGCGTCGGCAATGTCGAAACTTTGTTGCTCATCCCCAATTTTGGCGTAAAAAACCATATGCAACATCAAGTCGCCAATTTCTTCTTTGATGCCATCGATGTCTTCTTCCAGGATGGCGTCGGCCAATTCGTAAGTTTCCTCGATGGTGAGGTTGCGGAGGGTTTGGAAGGTTTGTTTGCGATCCCAGGGGCATTGCTCGCGCAATTCATCCATGATAGTGAGTAGCCGGGCAAAAGCATCGAGTTTGTGTTGCATGGAGTGGTTTTTGAACAAGAGCATGTTTAATTTTTTTTTAAACATGCTCTAAAAATTGGGAAGTGTGCGCAAAATTAAACCTAATTTGCAGAAGAGAGGTTTAATTGGAATAAAAACAAAGCATGGAACTATTGAAAACTTTTTTGGCGGCCTTCACCGTTTTTGGTTTGGCCTTCGTCCTGATCAATATACGCTATTGGTTTACGGGCAAGGAATTCCGAGGGACTTGTGCCAGTAATTTTAATGCCGGGAAAGGGGAAGGGCAGGTGTGTTCGATGTGTGGCCGAAAGCCGGATGAGGCTTGTGGGATGCCGGAGGTGAAGTGAAGGAACCAATCAATTAGATCACATGCAAACTAATCAGGTATTGCAAGTAACCCGCCATCCAATTTATGGTTGCACATGCGTGGCCGAGATTGGTATTTTATGATCCTGAGCGACAAACATTACTGCATCAGCAGGGGTTTTGATGCAACGACGGAGGATGTTTTTGTGATTTTTAAAATTTTGATGGCATTAAAGGGGATGATTTCGGAATTGGTGGAGATGGCGCAAGTCTAACCTACCAACGCTGTAATTCCGATCAGCAAGATTCCCGTACCGATCAAACTTAGCACAAAAAACAAGTTCCAACGCTGCTCTTTTTGACGCGTAGCAAGCTCTTCAGGACTAGCATTCCGCCATTTTTCTTTCCATGCCTTATAGTCTGCAATTTGCTTTTTATAGCCCAACAGGGGTGGTAAAAAAATCAACGCTTGGATGAGTAGCGATATATAACGACCTGGGTCTATGTTCAGTGCCATTAGTGTAACAGAAGTCAAAAGTGCCAATAGAGATAAAATAAATCCGAATTTTTCCAATTGTGACCCCTTCATGTTTTATTAGATTTCAGTGTTTTAATCCATGCTTTTAATACTGTCCCACCGACAACATCACCAAAGTACACGCGAACTCCGTCTCAATCCCTTTCTCCTTAGCCAACCTGACCAATTCAAAATTCTCCGTCCCTGGATTAAAAATGATCCGCTTCGGCTGCAACCCTAAAATATAGTCGTAATATTCTTTTTGTCTTTCTGGATTGAGATAGAGGGTAATTGTATCGACCTCTTCCGCCTGAGGTTGGCCTTTTTGAATGTCCACGCCAAAAATATTCGCTTCGCGCAAACCTACCGCCACTACTTCGTGGCCTTTGCTCGTCAATCTACGGATGGCGTCATAAGAAACCCGGGCTGGGTTTTCGGAAGCGCCTAGAACAAGTGTTTTTTTCATTTAGCTTTCAGCTTTCAGCAATGAGCTATCAGCAGTCAGCTCAGCTATAAGCGGTCAGCTATCAGCAACCAGCTATGGCTTTCTGATGGCTCACGGCTGACAGCTCATTGCTGACTGCTAATAGCTGATGGCTGACTGCTGATGGCTAGACCAGTAACTTAATCGGCTCCTCCATAATCTCCTTAAACGTTTGCAGGAACTGTGCACCCGTTGCACCATCCACTACCCGGTGATCGCAGGAAAGGGTCACTTTCATGGTGTTGCCCACTACGATTTCGCCATTTTTCACGATCGGTTTTTCAAAAATCCCGCCTACTGCCAGGATACAGGCGTCGGGTGGATTGATGATGGCCGTAAATTCGTCGATGCCGAACATGCCCAGGTTGGAAATGGTGAAGGTATTGCCTTGCATTTCATCTGGCTGCAGTTTGCGTTCTTTGGCCTTACCGGCCAGGGCCTTCACCTCGGTATTGATTTGAGACATGGTTTTCATGTTCGCATAACGAATCACGGGAACCAGCAGTCCATCTTCAACGGCTACGGCTACGCCAATATTGATGTCTTTGTTGTAGCGGATTTTATCGCCCAACCAGGAAGAGTTGATCGCAGGGTGTTTGGTCAAGGAGGCAGCTACCGCTTTAACCACCAGATCGTTGAAAGACAACTTCACTGGCGACACCTCGTTCAGTTGTTTGCGCATTTCGATGGCCCGATCCATGTTGATTTCGATGGTCAGGTAAAAATGCGGTGCGGTGAACAAGCTCTCACCCAAGCGGCGGGCAATCACCTTGCGCATTTGAGACACGCCTACTTCTTCGTAGTTGTTGCTACCTGCATTGAAAGCAAAAGGAGCACTGGTCGGTGCTTCAGCCTTGGCAGTAGGTGCAGGCGTGGGCGTAGCAGCTGGGGTAGGCGTTACTACCGCAGGGGTACCTTTACCTTCCAGGAATGCTTCTACGTCTTTTTTGACAATGCGGCCTTGATCACCAGAGCCGGTCACTTGCGCCAGACTTACCCCCGTTTCTTTGGCGATGCTTTTCGCCAGGGGTGAGGCTTTGACGCGGCTGTCTTCGGTACTTGATGCAGCAGCTGCTGGGGCCTCCGCCACCGGAGCAGCTACGGGAGTGCTTGGCTGGCCGTTGGCAGCAGCAGGTGCAGCTGCTCCACCATTGGCAGCGGCCAGTACAGCTTGCCAATCTTCGCCAGCTTGTCCGATGACAGCGATGACGCCATCGATGGGCACGGGGCCTTCTTTAACCGCTATATGCAGGATAACGCCTTCTACAAAAGCATCCAATTCCATAGTGGCTTTATCTGTCTCCACTTCTGCCAGGGTTTGGCCTGGTTCAACGTGGTCTCCCTCTTTTTTCAACCAACCAATGATATTGCCCTCTTCCACCGTATCGCTCATACGGGGCATCCGGATGACTTCAGCCATAGGTTTTGCTTTTTGTCGTTTAAGTGAATTACTAAATTCGCGACCAAATTTACAGTAATACCCAATGTACACCAATTTGTTCAAAGAAAAATTTACACAGTGCTTATCTTTACCCAATGAACTTTTCATCCAAGCTACTAGAAGAGGCCGTAAACGCCTTCGCCAGCCTGCCAGGAATCGGCAAAAAAACGGCATTGCGGTTGGTTTTGCACTTGGTCACCCGCGAAGTGGAAACGGTTGACCAATTTGGCGACGCCATTGTCAAGATGCGCCGCGAAATCAAGTCCTGTAAGGTTTGCCACAACCTCTCGGACGAGGAACTGTGCAACATTTGCCGCGATCAACGGCGCGACCAGCAGGTCATTTGTGTGGTCGAGAGCATCCGCGATGTGATGGCGATTGAGGATACGGGGCAATACCGGGGTATGTACCACGTTTTGGGAGGAGTGATTTCACCATTGGAAGGGATTGGCCCGGGTGAATTGACGATAGATTCGCTGGAGCAACGCCTTGCCGCAGGAGAAACCAAAGAAGTGGTGATGGCCATCAGCCCAACCATCGAAGGCGAAACCACCATTTTTTACATCTCCAAACGATTAAAAGACCTGGATCTAAAAATCAGCACCATTGCCCGCGGAGTTTCCTTTGGGGGGGAATTGGAGTATGCTGATGAATTGACGCTGGGGCGGTCGATTGTGGCAAGGGTGCCTTATCAGCGGCAAGAATAACCCAAACTTAAAAGGTTCCAGGGTTCCAAAGTTCCTGAGTTCCAGGGTTCAGGGTTCCAAGGTTTAGCAACCCAACCCTGGAACCCCGAACCCTGGAACTTTGGAACCCTGAAACCTTGGAACCTTGTTCACATGACCATCATCATCGTCAACTACAACGTCAAATTTTTTCTGGAACAAGCCTTGCTGGCCGTGCGCAGAGCCGCCCAAGGTTTGGAAGTAGAGGTTTGGATAGTCGACAATGCCTCCAAAGATGGGTCGGTGCAAATGGTGCAGGAGCGATTCCCCGAGGTACATTTGATTGCCAATGAGCGCAATGTGGGCTTTTCACAAGCCAACAACCAAGCCATTCGCCAGGCTACAGGCGAATACATTCTGCTGCTCAATCCAGATACCGTTATCGCAGAAAATACCTTACAAGTCTGTATCGATTTTATGGAAACCCATCCCCAGGCGGGTGCCTTGGGGGTCAAAATGATCGATGGCTCGGGGGCTTTTTTGCCCGAGTCCAAGCGGGGCTTCCCTTCCCCTTTTGTGGCTTTTTGTAAAACCTTCGGCTTGTCGCGTTTTTTTCCCAAATCTCGCTTTTTCAATCGTTACCATCTCGGATTTCTTTCCAAAGAAAAAAATCACGAAGTCGATATCCTTTCGGGGGCTTTTATGTTCATTCGCAAAGCTGCCTTGGACAAAGTGGGGCTGCTGGACGAGCAGTTTTTTATGTACGGCGAAGACATTGACCTTTCCTACCGCATTCAAAAAGGCGGATTTAGCAACCATTATCTGGCCGACACC
Source organism: Haliscomenobacter sp. (assembly GCF_041740695.1). Lineage (GTDB taxonomy): Bacteria > Bacteroidota > Bacteroidia > Chitinophagales > Saprospiraceae > Haliscomenobacter. The sequence goes on from NZ_JBGSLK010000080.1 coordinate 10,915, forward strand.
AGCATCATCCACTACAAAGGAGAAAGCACCAAAAAAGGCAGCGTCAACTACGTACGCATTTTTTATCAGGCGATGATCCTGTTCGCCCGCAAACATTTTCAGGGCGGCCATGCCCGTGGGTTTGTGTTAATGTTGCAACTGGCGATTTATCTGCGCGCTACGTTGACTTTGTTGTCCAATTTTTTCCGTCGCGCCTGGTGGCCATTACTCGACGCGCTGGCCCTGTATGGCGGTTTGAGCTTTTTAAAAAAGTTTTGGGCCGTTTACCATTTTCACAATCCGGAGCATTTTGAAAGCTCTTTTTTGTATTTCAATGCACCATTGTACACGGGAATATGGTTGCTCGCCCTGTTTTTTAGTGGTGCTTATGATCGACGTACCAATCTTTGGCAGTTGGTACGCGGCATTTTGATTGGCACAGTAGCCATTGCAGCGATTTATGGCTTTTTGGATTTGGTGTACCGCAGTTCGCGGGCCTTGATTGTGCTGGGCACCATTTGGGCACTGGTGGCTGTTCCACTCTTGCGAGCCTTGATCAGTGCCTTGGGCAGGGGCAATTTTAGCCTGGAAGAACACGCCGAAAAACGCCTGGCGCTGGTGGGATCTATCGAAGAAACCCGGCGGGCTGAAGCCATCTTACGCGCCATTGGTTCGCGTAAAAAAACGGTTGGGCTGATTGCCCCGAAGTCAAATCCGGTGGAAGCACACCTTTACCTCGGTGATTTACAAAACTTAGCTGCCTTGACCGAATTGTTCCATTTGGACGAGGTCATTTTTTGCAGCAGAGATCTTGCTCATGCGCAGATTATTGCCACAATGGAACAATTGGGCACACAACTCGACTATAAAATTTTGCCCGAAAACAGTGACAGCATCATTGGCAGCAGCCACAAAGACCTCAATGGGGAATTGTATCGGGTAGATGCATCATTTAACATTGCCCATCCTGAAAATCGCCGCAACAAACGTTTATTGGATTTGGTATTAGCAATTATCTTACTGCCTAGTTTCCCTGTAAGTATCCTTTTGGCCAAACACAAGCAGCGCCTTTGGGCGAATGCCTGGCCGGTGTTGGTTGGTCAAAAAACCTGGATTGGTTACAGTCAAGCTGAAGCAAATTTGCCCAAACTTAAACCCGGAATTTTAAGCCCAGCTGACATTACCAATGCGACACCTTTAAGTCCCTCAACCCAATACAGACTGAATCAGCAGTACGCGCGAGATTATCGGGTGGGTGAAGATTTGCGGATTTTGTGGGGGTATTGGCGGAAAGAGAATTAGACTTTAGGCTAGTTGATTACCAAATAATGAGTAGGCATATGCACGATCTGAAAATCCGCTCCGAAAGTTTTAGACTTTCGGGGCGGTCGAGCAAAGCACTGTTTCGCTGCTTTATCCCCCCGAAGGTCTAAAACCTTCGGGGAGAGGTTCTGGATTTTTGTACAAATCCTTGATAATCAACTCGCCTCAAGTCTATTAATAATTCGCTTTGAATCGACTCAATTGTTCAACAATTTCGCTTGGCTCCATTGCCGCCAATACTGCCTCGTGATCTGCCCACTGCGCCTCAAAACTCCGCATAAAATCGCCCAGTGCTTTGCCTTGTAAGTCGGGAAACAAACGCATGATCACCTGCCCTGAATATTTTTCTCGCAACCGCAATACATAGGCTTCCCGCTGGCGCTCTAGTTCAATTTTTTCTAATAAATGTCCTTCCGGGAAAAACGCCGCGATCATGGGCAGGTAAACATCCCGATCTGCCTCAAACTCAAACTTCTGTAAAACACCCTTTTCTTCCAGCCACTGCACAAAGCGGCGCATGGTCGTGCGTTCTTTTATTCGTTGGCTGGTCGTCGCATCTTGCTCCTGGTAAGGCTGAATGGAAAAATAAGGACTTGCGGTTACCCAGCGGAATAGCTCATCCAGGGTATCAAAGCCGCGTACCCAATGGGCATAATCTAGTTGTAAAAAAGCAAAAATGCGTTGAAAATCCTGGGATACCTCCAGGTCTTTTTGGAAATGGCCATCGGCGCGACGGAATACGTATTGCAGGCCCTGCTCGCCGTATTTCAGGTTAAAACGTTTGAAAATTTTACCCAAAATATTGCCCACATCGTTGAAGGAAAGGTAGTTGTAAGTAGAGTCAAAATAGCGATGCTCCCGGTAAAAGAAATCGACCTGGAAGTTTTGATACACCGTACTAAACACTGAACCTAAGGATTTGTGTTCCTGAATGCCCAGGTCTTTGATCAACTCCGTGCGCAAATCCTGCCAAGTAGTGTGGATGGCTGCATCCGAAACGATGATGTCAACATCACCAAAGTCAGGTTTGTCGCGGAAACACCGGGGAATGTGGTACAAATCACCCAGTTTTTGATCCAGGTATTGCCTCAATCCAGCTTCTATTTCCAGGTACTCAGTCTTGGGCAAACGCCCCAATTTGAACAAATTACCACCCATAATGCTTTGTTAGTCAGGTTTGGCGTGCAGAACGACGTAGGGCATGTATTTGGTTCCAAAAACTTAACATGCTCACGCTGCAAATTTATTTGAAGCTGCTACAAAAAACCTTACTTTGCTTCTTGTAAGTACCAGATCACAATTAATCAATGTTATTTGAAGGGCAAATTTGACCCATACTGCGTTAAAAAGCCTCGCCGTAGCCCTGCTATGGCTACGTTTTTTGCCTTGTCTGGGTTGAAATTTGCTCCTTCAAATAAACATCATTAATTGTGTTCTGGTACTCATTCATCATCAAATCGCATTATTTTTATGAAATCACTATTCTGCACTTTTATTGTAGGGCTTTTTTTAGCGCTGGGTACCGCCACTGCACAGGCACCAGCAACGCCGCCACCACCACCCACACCTGCACTGGACTCGGTAGCAGCAAAGGACTTATTAGGGAAATACGATACCGGTGGCATGGGCAACATCGTCGTGAGCTGGGAACAAGGCAAGGTGGTTGGCAGCCTGGAAGGCCAGGGTAGCGCCGAACTCAAACCTACTGCCACTCCCGATGTATTGAGCATCATAGGCTTTGAGGGTACTGCCACTTTTTTTCGGGATGAACAGAAAAAAGTCATCAAGGTCAAGTTGGAGGTACAGGGGCAAGTCATTGAAGGGGCCAAGCTGTGAATTAGTAGTTGAGAAGGTTGAGGGAGGTTGAGAAGGTTGAGCTACCGCAGCGACTTAGACAAAGTCCCTGTTCAAGTCACTGCGGTAGCTCAACCTCCCTCAACTTTCTCAACCTCCCTCAACTTATCAATTCAACACTATGCAAGGAACAAATCAAGAACAACTAGCTGACCAGGTAGCCCAAAACCTGACTTTAGACCCTCAAGATTGGCAACAAATGCGCCAACTGGGGCACCAAATGATCGACGATGTGATGGATTACCTGGAAAACATCGGCAAACAACCCGTTTGGAAGCCCATCCCCGCCGAAGTCAAAAACTTTCTCGCCACAGATATCCCCCAGGAACCACAAGACATCGACAGCATTTATCAGGATTTCAAACAATACATCTTTCCTTACACCAAGGGCAATATCCACCCCCGTTTTTTTGCCTGGGTGCAAGGCACGGGAACTCCACTAGGCGTATTGGCCGACTTGTTGGCCGCGACCATGAATCCCAACGTCACCATTGGTGAACATGCCGCACTTTACGTCGATCAGCAAGTAGTCAATTGGTGCAAACAAATGCTCAACTATCCTGCCGAAGCTTCCGGGATTTTGCTCAGCGGCGGCTCCATGGCCAACATCACCGCCCTCACCGTTGCCCGCAATCACCAGGCCAGCGTGCGGCAGGAAGGTTTGTTCAACATTGGCAGCCAAATGACGTTGTACTGCTCGGCGGAGACTCATAGTTGTATTCAAAAAGCGGTAGAAATTCTGGGGTTGGGCACTGAAGCGGTGCGCAAAATTTCGGTGAATGCCCGGTACGAAATCAACACTGCCGAGCTGATCCAATGCATCGAAGCTGACCTAGCCGCCGGGCATCGCCCATTTTGTGTGGTGGGCAGTGCAGGCACGGTCAATACCGGGGCAATCGACCCACTTGAAGAACTCTGGCAAATTTGCCAACGGTACCAATTGTGGTTCCACGTAGATGGTGCCTATGGTGCACTGGCCAAACTCGATCCCCAATATGCCTCAGCACTCAGCGCTGTTGAAAAAGCAGATAGTGTCGCCTTTGACCTCCACAAATGGCTGTACATCCCTTACGAAGTGGGCTGTACTTTGATCAAAAATGCCGAAGCGCATCGCAATGCTTTTGCCATCACCCCGAATTATTTGTTGCAGGAAAAGCGAGGATTGGCGGGTGGTCTGGAATCCATCAACAATTATGGTTTCGAGTTGTCACGAGGGTTTAAAGCCCTCAAAATCTGGATGTCGCTCAAGGAACATGGCTTAGGCAAATACGCCGCCATGATTCGGCAAAATAACTTGCAAGCCGCTTATTTAGGTCAAATGGTGGAAAATAGGCCAGAATTGGAGTTATTGGCCCCCGTTTCCCTCAGTATCGTCTGTTATCGGTACATTCACCCTGAGCTTACGGAAACGGAACTCAACGCCTTGAACCGTGAAATATTGATTCAGTTGCAGGAGCGGGGCATCGCCTCTCCTTCTTCTACCCTCTTGCAAGGGCGCTACGCGATTCGGGTGTGTATTGTCAATCAACGAACGAAAAAAGACGATTTGGAACTGTTGATACAGGCTACCTTGCAAATTGGAGAAGAACACGTCAAGTCAATCTTATCCCACGCTACTGAACATGTTGCTCGAAGGATATGAATTGCCACCAGCTTTAGCTAGTGGATATGGGCATTCCCCCTTGAATGGGCTTTAGCCCAAACCTCAATTTTGGAAATAGGGCTAAAGCCCAAAAACTAGAGTTCACTACTTATCCACCAGCTGAAGCTGGAGGCAATTCATGTCCTCCGATTCCTATAAACAAAGGTGTCCATTAGTATGACCTTATCACCTAAAACTATCGTTTTATGAAAAATTTTCAACTCTTCCTGACCTTGCTTTTTTGTCAAATTCTAGGTAGCCTCCAGGCCCAGCAGCCCCTCCGCGTAGGCGTAGTCGGCTTAACCCACGACCACGTCAACTGGATTTTGGGCCGGGCAAAAGACAATGACATCGAAATTGTGGGCATCGTTGAACCCAACCGCGCACTGGCCGAACGCCATGCCAAAAGACGGGGTTTTGACCTGGGTTTGGTGTACAATACCATTGAAGAAATGGTGGAAAAAACCAAACCCGAAGCGGTAACTGCCTTTAATTCCATCTACGATCACCTGAGTACGGTGGAGTATTGCGCCCCCAAAGGCATCCACGTGATGGTGGAAAAACCCCTGGCGGCCAATTGGAAACACGCCCAGCGGATGATTGAATTGGCGCAAAAGCACCAGATTCAGCTGCTCACCAACTACGAAACGACCTGGTACGGCAGCAATGCCAAAGCCTACGAACTGATTAATAAGGAGAACAAAATAGGGTCAATCCGCAAAATGGTATTCCACCATGGGCATCCTGGCCCGGTGGAGATTGGTTGCACTCCAGAATTTTTGGCTTTCCTCACCGATCCGGTGCTCAATGGTGGAGGCGCATTGACTGATTTTGGTTGTTATGGTGCCAACCTGGCTACCTGGCTGCTAAAAGGTGAAACACCCAAAACAGTGTTTTGTAACGTGCGCCACATCAAGCCCAAAATCTACCCTAAAGTAGACGATGAAGCTATCATTGTGCTGGAATATGCCAATACCGAGGTGATCATTCAGGCCTCGTGGAATTGGCCCTATAGCCGCAAAGACGTCGAGATATACGGGCAAAGTGGCATGATCGAGTGCCTGAATAGTAAGGACATGCTGGTGGGTCCAAAACTGGAAGACCGGGGAACGCCACTGGTAGCTGACCCTCTGCCAGTCAATGACCCCTTTACTTACCTCGAGGGTGTTGTGCGCGGACGCATCAAGGTGCAGAATTTTGATTTATCGGCCCTGGATAACAACCGGATCGTAGTGCAAATTTTGGAAGCGGCGAAACATTCGGCGAAGACGGGGAAAGTGGTGGAGTGGGAGAAGTTTTTTAAAGGAAAATAGGGTTGATCAACTGATTGATTCTTTTTTCCGCAACAAAACAATCTGCCCCAAGTGGTACACATCATGGTGAATCAAGCCGTGTAGCAATACAGAATAAGAATAATTGCGGCCTTCAACCACTTGCTCCAGGCGGGACTCATCGAGTTGTTCCAATTGTTCGAGCAAGTGCAACTGGCTGTCTTCAAATTGCTGTAGGGTAATGAGCCAACTTTCTTCATTGGGGCTCACCTTGGGAAAATTGGCCTTGTCATCCACATCGTAAGTCGTATTGCCCCTCAATTTTTCGATGGCAAAACGCCGCCAGGCCGTCATGTGTTCCACTAGTTCAATCAAGGTATGGCTATCGCCAATCTGGTTGGCCAATTGATCAGTCGTTACTTTGCGCAGGATTTCCATAACCGATGGGCCATGCCAGGCCGCGCCATCAAAAGTACGGCGCAATAGTTCAATGATTTCTTGACGATGCATACAGCAGAGATGAATTGGTGCTATGAGCTTGTTTTGGCTTACTCCTGAAAAACTTAAACAGGCTCTAAAGGTACAAAAGCGCAATGAGAAGAATAGGCAATCCTGATGTGAAAAATAGATGAAAAAAAATTGAAACTATAAGCATCCTTTAACCGTATAGAATGTATAATTTTGTGATCCCTCCTCCCGGGAATCTACAGCCCAATATTGAACAGACTTTATAAACAGAAGCTGCTTGAGGCAGAATGAAGTTTTTTTTGAGCTAATTGAGGCTTATTTTCGAGTGCGTAGCAGCGCTACGGACGAAAAAATAGCCGATGAGTAGCTCAAAAAAAAATCGTTCTGACCAAGTGAGCTTCTGTTTATAAAGTCTAATATTCAGAAACACTAGTAAATTGTGATAGCTAAAACGTCTTTGGCGCAAACAGCCATGCACATCCTGCATGCGACTGATGATGCCTTTCAACATACTGCTTCAGCAATGGAGCAATTGGCACTGGGTTTGGGTTATGCCCATAGTGATGTCGGGAGGGTCTGGCACTGGCTGAAGCAAGAGTTGGGTCGACAAACGGAACAAGGTTGTATTCCCCAGGTACCCGATGCCCAAATCTCTACGCCACCTTTTCACAGTATTTTAGCCTGGACTTGCTGGAAAAAAGACCCCTCGATTGCCCGCATCGAGGAGTTATTTGATGCTTTGTTACAATCCCATCACTATTGGTATTTACACCGCGACCCTCAGGAAATGGGCCTGCCTTGTATTCATTTTGCCGAAGAGGCGGTAATGCCAGCGTTTTTCCACCAACATTATGGTAGTTCTCCTTTTCAAATCCAAGACCCCGCTTTTTTGGGATTGCTTTGCCGTGCCAACGAGTGTTTGATCGAAATGGGGGAAAAACTGCACCACGATCTTGGTGATTTAGTGCAATGGCAGGAGCTTACGGTTTTTGGCTTAAACGAAGACCTTTGGGACGATCCATCTAAAAGTTACTGTGCTTACGATCACGTTTCTGGCCAAAAACTGAGCATTCCTAACCTTGCCAACTATCTTCCCCTCTGGGCTGGAGTGCCCGATCAGGAGCATGCTGAAAGTTTGTGCCGTGGCCTGATCAAAGGGTATTTCCGGGACAATTATTGGGCTTTGCCTATGCAGCTACCCGCCAAAGATAGTTCAGGCGAGACCGTTTCCTTGCTCTTGAACCGGATGATTTACGCGGGGTTACTTCGTTATGGTTTTAAAGAAAATGCCAATTACCTGCGTAAGAGTAGTTTGCAAATGGTTGGCAATTACGGTTTTTATAACCTGTATCAGGCTCTAATGCATCCTCATGATAACATTGGTATTGGAAAAGGGAATTCGGCTACCACCGCTGCACTGGTACTTGAACTTGCCGATGGCATTGCTGAAAAGCGCGGCTTTGAACAAAATTGGTAAGCCTTAGAAGCCGTTTGAGTTTGTATCATGGGCTCCAAAGGGTCTATTTTTGGCCAAAAATAGCCTCCTTTTCGCTTCCACGATACAAACTCAATCGGCTTCTTACAAATAATGCTGGATGAAGGCGGAGTACTCAGTCGCATCCACAACTTTCCATCCCGCTCCCTCGAATTCAGCAATTTCCTCGGCACTCGGAAAGCTGAAATAGGCCGATTCCGCTTCGTCCTGGGTGAGGGTATTCGGTTTTTCACCCTGCAAAATCGATACCACCTGATCGGCTACAAAAGCGGCGCTCGCTGGGTATAAGTGTAGGATGTGCCACAACAATGAACGATCCGGGTTGACGGGCAAATGGGAAAAACCGATGATACCGCCCGTATCAATGGTTTTGTCATCAATGTAGTGCAATGTGCCGTGGATGGCCTTGTCTCCATTTTTTAAAGCCCGAAAAATGGCCAATACCCCCCGATAATTGGGCAAACGCCCCGAGTGAAAATTCACTACCCCCAGCCGCGGAATTTGTACAAATGCATCCCCGAAAATACGGCCATAACGAATGGAGAGTACCAAATCGGGTTGTAAAGAACGGATCAAGTTCAGGCTTTCTTCCGATTTGATGTCATTCAAAGCGGTGATGGGGATGGCATATTGTTGTGACAAGGCTTCAAAAGTCTGGTATTCCGGCTTATGCTCGCGGGCTTGGGCATCCAATTGGGGAAACAAAAATTCGTTGGGCAAAATTTGCTCAAAAAATTTCAGGTCTTGGAGTGCCTGCGGAGCAGCCGGATTGGCTTTGCCAACCTTATCAGAAATGAAAATGTGCTGAATGTGCGGATGGAGCAAGGGCAACAAGTGATTGAGCATCACATTACTGGCCAAATCCCGGTTGGTAAAGTAGAGTAAGCGCATGGTAGAGATTATGGTCAAATATACCCCAGAAATGATATTTTTGAGTATCAAAATCTACCACTACATGAGATCCATCCTTTTCTTACTCTGCTTGATTATTTTGAACCATCAAAAAATCTCAGCCCAAACTGACAGCACCTACGCCGAGCGCCTGGGCTGGCCCAAAGGTGCCAAAGTCCTCATCATGCACGTTGACGATGCCGGGATGTCCTGGGACTCCAACGAAGGGGCTCTCCAGGCCCTTACCAAAGGGGTTGCTACCTCCGTAAGTGTAATGATGCCCTGTGGCTGGGTTCCCGGCTTTGTGCACCAACTCAAAAAAAATCCCAGCATCGACGCAGGTTTGCACCTCACCCTGACCTCTGAATGGGACGATTACCGCTGGGGTCCTTTGAGTGGCAAACCAGCTGTACCGGGTCTGGTCGATCAGGAGGGTGCACTCTGGCCAGAAGTGGAAGATGTGGTCAAAAATGCTTCGGCGGATGAGGTTGAAAAAGAAATTTTAGCACAAATTGCCCGGGCGCGCCAAATGGGTTTTGAACCCACTCATATGGATTCTCACATGGGCACTTTGTTTGCTTCACCTGGTTTTTTGCAGCGCTACATCAAGGTTGGCATTCAGGAGCGAATCCCCGTGATGATGCCCGCCGGGCACTGTAGCATGATTGCGGAGACCAATAAACTGGACCCTTTTACCTTGGGTTTGTTGCGCAATGCGGGCAAAAACCTCTGGAACAATGGGCTTCCCGTGCTGGATGACCTGCACAATGAAACCTATGGCATGAAAATTCCACCCGGATTGAGCGACAAGGCCATGCAAAAATTAAAAACAAAATTGATCATCGAATCTTTCCAACGGCTTAAACCGGGAGTGACGATGTTGATCGTGCATTGTACGGCCCCCTCCCCTATTTTTAAACACATTTCCGGGTCTGGAGATGTGCGCAAAAGTGACCTCCTGGCCATGCAATCTCCTGAATTGAAAGCTTTTTTGCAAAAGGAAGGGATTGTTTTGACGACTTGGAGGGAGTTGATGGAGCGGAGGAAGAAAATGAAATAGGGTCAACGAATGTTGATTATCAAGCAATTGATGATTTTCTTTTTTTGAGTGACGAGTTCAGAATACATGACTTACGAGTTTAGAAGTTAGCTACCGCAGCGACTTAGGACAAGGTTGTGTCTAAGTTGCTGCGGTAGCTAACTTCTAAACTCGTAAGTCATGTATTCGTCACTCTTAACTCAAAAAAGCCTTAGACCAAAATCACCAGGTACTGCATCAATTGCTTGATAATCAACCTTCCTCAACTTTAATTCACCCTCACCCCCTCCGCCGTACGGCTATTTCGATCCTGCCGATCGATGCGGCGTAGATCGACCATTAATCCTGCAAATGCGGCACCGTAGTTTACTTCGTATTCTTTGCCATCGTAAGTGACCTTACCAGAAGCTCTTTCCCAATCTTTGGCCAACAGCACATAACGTTCACCCGCTTTCGGATTGGGGCCAAACATGAGGAAACGTTGATCTGAGCCATTTTCAAAAGCAATGGCAAAACGATTGGCCTTGGGGCTAAACGTGAACACCCCGGGCGTGCTGCGGGGAATAAAAATTTCTTCAACTTTTTCCCCATTGATCACCCGCACTTTTCCTTCCACAATTTCGGAAGCGTTTTCACCCAGTTTCCGCCGCAAATACACATCGTCGGACAAATAAAACTGGATTTTTTTCAGTTCTGATTCACTCCAGCGGTTGCGGTCGTACAAATCCTGAGTAAAATAAGATAGGCTTGGACTACAACTGCTAAACGCCGCCCACAGCAGCAACAACATAAGGGTATTTCTCATCATCACGTGTTTTTGATTTGTGATGCGGAAATTACAGGAAGTCACCTATGTGTAAAAGAGGATTATGAAAAGTTTAACGAGGGTTAAAATAGTTTAACAGGGTTCCAGCGTTCCAAAGTTCCTAGATTTAACCCAACTCTGGAACTTTGGAACCTAGGAACTTTGGAACTTTGTAACTTTCCAGACAATCCCTTTTCTCTAAATTTTGTTACATTAGCACGTAGGTAGTTAAACGACCAGAACATGAGAATTTTTACAGAGAAAACAACTTTCCTCAGCTTGCTTTTTTGGGTACTGGCTTTGCCAATGGCAATGGCCACGCACAACCGGGCTGGAGAAATCACGATAGAACAAGTGGGCAACTGTGTGACCAGTTTGACCGTCAAAGCAACCATTGTTACGTATACCAAGGCGAGTAGCTTTATGGTGGATCGTGACTCCTTAACCATTTTTTGGGGTGACGAATCCCCTGGAGCCCGTGGTCAACAGGTATTACGGGTCAATGGGCCCATTGGGGTGAATGGCGTTGGAAAGGGGGAATTGCTTGAGAACGATACCCGCAAGAACGTTTATGTTGCTTTTCATACCTACCCTTCGCGTGGCACCTATGTAATTTCGATGAATGACCCCAACCGCAACGGGGGCATCATCAACCTCAACTTCCCGAACTCGGAGCAAATTAAATTCCACATCCAAACCACCTATACTTTTCCAAACCCACAGGTAGATGGCTGCAACAATACCCCAGTTTTGTTGCAACCGCCAATCGATATTGGTTGTGTAGGAAAACCTTTTATCCACAACCCGAATGCCTACGATTCGGATGGCGACAGTTTGGCCTACAAATTGATCATTCCATTTTCGGATCGAGGGGTGCAAGTGCCGAATTATCTCTTTCCGAATATGGTCAGTCCAGGGCCCAAGAACAACCTCAGCATCAATGAACGAACGGGGGAAATTGTCTGGGATGCCCCCCAACGAGCTGGGGAATACAACCTGGCCATGATCATTATTGAATACCGGGATGGCAATCCGCTGGATACCATTGTGCGGGACATTCAGATTTTGATCCAAAGTTGTGACAATCAACCACCCAAAATTGAAGCACCCGACGAAATTTGTGTTATCGCAGGTCAGGTCGTTGAATTTACAGTAACTGCTACTGCCCCGATTGAAGAAACCCGGCAAAGGGTGAAATTGGGTGCCTTGGGTGGACCTTTTGAAGTAAAAATCAGCCCAGCCACCTTTACGCCCAATATCAATACTTACCAAAACGACCCATTCGTAAAAACCTTCCGTTGGGAAACGCGCTGCGAACACATTTCGGATCAGTTCTACACCGTCGTGTTCCGAGCCGTGGATGATTTTTACCCGCGAGACTCCACGGGTCTGTCCATCCTCAAAACGGTGCGAATAAAAGTCGTCGGGCCGCCTCCGGAGGATGTACGAGCGGCACCGGGTAATGGATTTATCGATGTCAGTTGGCAAAAACCCTACGTGTGCGACAAAGCAGCTGAAAATTATTTCCAGGGCTTTACGGTCTGGCGCAGGATTGGCAGCAACTCTTTTGAACCGGATACTTGTAAGCCTGGTTTGCAGGGGCAAGGTTATACCAAATTGACGGAGTTTTCCATTGTTGATAGTTTAAACAAACGCTACCATTTCCGTGACAATGATGTGGAACCTGGCAGAACGTATTGTTACCGGATTTTGGCCGAATTTGCCAAAACGACCCCGGGCGGGCGTTATGCGTACAACCTTTTGGAAAGTTTACCTTCCAAAGAGGCTTGTGTACAGCTCAACCGCAACCTGCCCATCATCATCAAAGCCGATGTGGTCAGTACCAGTGCCACTACGGGTAACGTGCAAGTCTGCTGGACCAAGCCCAAAGCCAACGACCTGGATACCCTCGTGAATCGAGGGCCGTATGGTTACGAAGTGATGCGTGCCGAAGGCTTGACCCCGGCGGATGCAGCGTTCCAGCCCGTCGCCCGCTTCACCAGTACAACCTTCAAGGGGGCCAATGATACCTGCTTCCTGGATCAAAATTTGCGTACAGCCAATACTCCGTATAGTTACCGCATTCGTTTTTATACGGGTCGATCAACGACGGAGCCGCTGGGAGTTACACCGCTAGCATCTACGGTATTTTTGCAGATCAGTGCTTCGGATAAGTTGTTGAATTTGGGCTGGCAGGAAAATACGCCTTGGGACAATTATGCTTACGTGGTGTTTAAAAAGAATGCCGCAGGTACCTTTGATTCCATTGCGACGGTAACAACCAATAATTATACCGACCGCAATCTGGTCAATGGCACCGAATATTGTTATAAAATCCGGGCTCTTGGCACCTATGGCATTGTCGATATCGTCAGCCCTTTGATCAATCACTCGCAGGAGGCTTGTGGGCGGCCACAGGACAACGTAGCTCCTTGCCCTCCGACAATCAAAGTCGCGACAATTTGTGACAAACCGACCGATTGTGCCGACCGCGACCTACAAGTCAATACCATAACCTGGAATCGCCCCACCGAAACTTGCCCCGATGCAACCGATCTGGCGGGTTACCGGGTGTATTTCAATAGTGGAGATACGGTGGGTACGTATACATTGGTGGGTACCATCACTTCGCCGAATACGCTAATATTCACGCACCGTCCTGAGTTGGGCATTGCGGGTTGTTACGCGGTTACCTCCGTTGATCAATTGGGCAATGAAAGTGGACGCAGCAACTTGATTTGTGTGGACAACTGCCCACGTTACATCCTACCGAATACCTTCACGCCAAATGGGGACAATCAGAATGATTTGTATACGCCTTTCCCCTTCTGTTTCATCGCTTCGGTGGATTTCCAGGTGTTCAACCGCTGGGGTCAACTGGTGTTCAAAACTGCGGATCCGAACCTGAATTGGGATGGTACCAACCTGCAAGGTGATGCGCTCCCAGCCGGGGTGTACTACTACAAGTGTATGGTGTTTGAACAACGGGGGAATGGTGTGGTGCCGGTGGAGAAACCGCTGGAGGGGTATATTCAGTTGGTGAAATAGAAGTCAGCTATGAGCCATCAGCAGTCAGCTATGAGCATAACTCAGGCTGATTGCTGATGGCTCAGTGTGAATTGCGTCCGCAGTGCGGACGTATTTGGAGACATCCGCCAAAACTGACAGCTATCCGTTAGCGTAAGTGGATAGCTGGAATAAGTCTCCTGACTTGTTCCCATTATCCCCGCGTCTACTGACCATAGCCGTCAGGCTAAGGCTTCAATAACACCAAAAATAAGGTAATTTTGAGAAAAAACGCCAATGGACTATCCAAACTCAATAGAAACAGAAAAAGAACTGGCCATCAGATTACATCAATTTTTCACATCGGATCGGATAGAAAACTTAGCCCGGGAAGCAAAATTCATCGAACGCAGCACCTCACGTTTAACGGGTCAGATGTTTTTGCAAATGAATATATTCAACACGTCAAGCGGAGATGAAAGAAGTTTAAATGACCAATGCGAGTATTTGGAAGAAACCTATGGGATAGAATTAAAGAAACAAAGTTTAGATGAAAGATATAATACCTATGCAGTATCGTTTATGAAACAATGCTATGAAAGGCTCCTGGTAGAAGTTTTACAGCCTTATGTAGAGCCATTCAATGCAACGAATAGTGAAAATGCTAATTTTTTCAACAGTATAGAGCTGATAGATGCGACAACTTTTGATTTATCATCAGCATTAACAGTATTTTATAAAGGGGGTGGTAATGTATCGTCTTCAGTTAAATTACACCATCGGTATGAATTACTGCGGGGTGAAACATTGGACATAAAGATTGTGTCTGGTCATGAAAATGATGCGTGTTATTTACAAGACTTAAATCATCAACTAACAGCAGGTTGTTTATACATGAAAGATTTGGGCTACGTTAATTTAGAGCATTTTGAGCGTATTGATCAGGAGAAAGGCTATTTTCTATCGCGTTTCAGAAGTTCGATAAATTGTTATATAAAAAATAAAGCGGGCCACTATGAGGAGATACAAATGGTTGATTTAGTACCTGCCTGGGGACAAGACAAAGACATACCTTGTATATATATTGGTAAAAAGAAGCTCAAAGTCCGTATGATCATTCAATCATTACCTGAAGAATTAATAGAAAAGCGTAAGAAAAAAGTGATTAGGAATAACAAAACACATGGTTCAAAGACATTTCATGAAAATACACTGTTGCTGTGTCACTACAATGTTTATATAACCAATGCAGATGTATCGCTTTTACCAAGGGATAAAATAAGGTTTTTGTACGCTCTGAGATGGCAAATTGAACTGATATTCAAAATTTGGAAGTCAGTTTTTGATATTGATAAAGTCAAACAGATGAATATTTTTCGCTTTGAATGTTATTTGTATGGGCGCTTAATGGCCATTCTACTCTCTGAAAAAATCCAAAACCTGTATAGAGACTATTTGTGGGAGGTAGAAGAAATAGAAATAAGTGAATATAAATGTGCTAAAATTTTAAAAAAAACTTGATGCGCTCCGTGAAGCTATTGAGCAAGGAGAACAGGCTATCTTAGTTTTTTTTGAAGCTATTTTTAAACATATGGCGAAAAGAGGCAGCAAGGATAAAAAAAAATTGCCTGATAAATCTTACAGGACTTCACCAAGAGAGTTCATTAATACCTTAGCCTGACGGCTATGGTCTACTGACGCAAAAGTATGCACGATGGTTTGAAAATAGCTCTAACTAAATCCACTTATGATTAGCACTTTTTCTTGGCATGGTGCATACTCATGCGTTTGTAGACGCGGGGATAATAGGTGCAGGTCATGAGACCATGCACCAGCGTTGCGTTTTGGGAGCCAAAGGGCAAGACTTGAACTAGCGGAGCGAGATAATGTTTCTAATCTTTTTGTCAACTTGGTCCCATTCCATCTCTAAAAATAATTGCTAAGCTGATGTGATAAAGAAAAAACGAAAGTGCCAAGGCTAAAAATAATCCAACGATTACTCGATAAATTTTTTTTGTGCCCCTCATTTGCCAAGTCAATGGAATTGTGAGTATAGGTGTCCCAAACATTGCAAACCATAATATTTGTCCCAATGTGTCCATATTCTTTATTTCTTCTTTGTCGTAATAGTCAGGATGAAGCCACCACCAAGTTCCAAAAGTAAGCATATGTGGCCTATACATCATCTCAACCAACCCCAAATCCCGAATACACCCTTCCCTCTTCAGGTACAAACCCCAAAACAATATCCTGCGCAGGCACCCCTCTTCGTACGAACTCTTCAGCCACTTCCTCCTCTGTCCAGTTTTGCATCACCCATATTTTCCCATTGCGAACATCGAAGTGCATCAGTACATCAAAGGAAAAAGCCCCTTTGTGCCAACCTGTGCTGACCAGTTGAAAATGACCATTTTCCCGATCTGTAATTAGCATTTTCTCCAGTCCAGGTGCATTGGCATAAGGTGTTGCCGCATATTCTTGCAAATAGGCCACTAACAAATCCTGATAATGCGTTACTTTATCCATTGTACAATGGTTTTGGCTGTAGTTTTTCTGCGCCTAAGTCAAGAAAAAAACCTACTTCGCCCACTTTAAATGGGAAGCTATCATGGGTGATTATCCAACCATCCTTTGCCAAAGCTTCCCGCACTGCATCATGATAAATATCCTTTGCCAATTTTTTTCAACAAATTTATTTCCAAATCAAGAAAAAAGCAATAGCAAAACAAAATATGTATCCCTGCATTACTTCAGCTCAGCCGACCCAAACAACACCGAAAACGCTTTGCACCAGACCAGTACGAATTTTTGTTCTTCTGTGTTGGTTTCAGCAGGAACTTCCAGGCGCACATTGCCTACACTCAATTTATTGGTAAGTTCGATAAAGTTATCGTTTCGTAGCGAGGTCGACAAGAAGATACGTAAATCTGGGCCTCGATCCGTATGGAAGTTTTCCAGCAACAAAAAACGCTTGCCATCTTTGTCTTTAATCAACTTAGCAATACCTGTGGTTGTATATCGATTGGCGCCGCTGAATGTACCCGAAGCAAGTTCTTTATCCGTATCCACTGGGCTGACAATATCATTTTTTTCAATAGGCTTGGTACAAGCAAAACTAAGGCCAAGTAGTAGCGTTAAAACAAATATTTTGTACATAGGTAAAGGTTTATGGTAATCAACATGATTGTTCTATACTGAACGACTATTCATAGGGGCTTGTTTCTCCCACACGTGTCGTGGTGAGAACACTTTGGATAGAATAGTGTGCCCAATTGAATTGCGTCCACACTGCGTTCGTATTTGGAAACTCGGTCTTCCCCCTTACTATTTCTTTTTCATGTCCCCCAAAAGTGCCTTCGCGTTTTCATTCCCCGGGTTCAACTTCAAGGCTATTTTGCAATTTTCTTCAGCAGCTTTGAGTTGTCCCAGCACAAATTGGGATGCCGCAATCCCATAATAAACTCTGTCGTCCTTTGGGTCAAGTTTTGCTGCTTTTTGGTAGTAGTCTATTGACTTTTGATACTCCTCATTGTCGTAACAAGTTGCGCCAATATTAAAGCAAGCTTTAAAGTATTTTGGATTGATTTTTAAAGTCTCTTCTAGTTTTTCAATCCCAACTTTAGTTTGTCCTAAGCTGATGTAACTTACGCCTTGTTTATAATAGCAGGTGTCTAACTTGTACTTGCGCTCTATACACTTTTGAAATACTAGAACTGCTTTGTCATGGGTTTCGCTGTCATAGAGCTCGTTGGCCATTTTATACAATTCCGCAGCTGATTGATTGTCCAAGGATTTTTCAAAACTGTCGTCCTTGGAAACCAAAGGTTTGGTGGGGTCAGGGTTTCCAACGTCCCAACCGTCGTAAGATGCAACTTGAAAAGTTTTAGAAAGTTGTTCAAGTTGGTTTTCTCTTTCCAAAAGGGAAACCCTCGAATGTATTTCTTCTTTTTCAACATGAAGTATAAACTCTTGATCTTCGGACTTTTCAAGTCTAACCAGTTTATAGTTGTCTTTAAGCAACTCGTCTTTAAGTTTTTCGAGCTTGGATTTGTCCTTGTCGTAAAAGAAGAAACCATAAAGCAAGGGCTTTTTAATGTCCACTCCTTGAAGCTCCATTTGGTCAAATATGGAGTTGATGTTTGTTTGTCTTTCGTTGTCTTGTACTGTCGAACAGCTGGCTACGCTCAGTAAAGCAAAAAATGCAGCAATTATTTTTCTCATTGTTGTCTGTGTATTGTAGTGTTGTTAAAGCGGTAAGTTTCCTAGAAGCACTTCAGCCGCCATATTGTCAAATCGATGTTGTGCGTTCACTTTTTTCTTTTTCTATCATTGAATCGATAAAATCATTAACGTTCAATTCTTTCAATTCAGCGTACTTTTTTTTATCCTGATTGGCCTTTTCAGCCAACTCGTATTTCATTTGTTGGTATTCTAATCTCGCCCAATCATTTTTTCTTAAAAAATTTCGAGACAAAAGATGTCTTTCCAATGCTTTGCTGTCATTGGGGCAAACATAAAGATGATGCTGTATGCTATCTAAAATTTCATTGTTGCCTTTCCCATTCCTTTTAAACACATCTCGGCCTTCAATCCCCTGATTTCCACTGTGGTAGTATCCTGTTTTTTCCAATCCTGATTTTATTTTTTGAAAATCCGCTTGATTGGAATAGACAATATCAATGTCGATGATTGGTTTAGAAGCCAAATTGGGTACAGCAGTACTTCCAACGTGTTCAATATTAAATGTAAGGCCCTGAAGCCCATTTTCTATTTCACGTTTTAAATCCGCAAAATTCTTAATCCAAGCTGGTGTGTATTTTTCGATTAACATGGTGTTTTTTTAAGTGATGCACAACACGGAGATATGAGTATTTATTACGCCCGCTTGGTAAAGATAAACCAGAAGCACTAAACTTCATCACAAAAATAGAGCTTGGATTTGGCACCTCCCTGTCATAGCAGCACGAAAATCCTACTTTTGTAAAACGGCTGTTGGGCAGTTATTCGTTAATTTTTCTTTTACAGAACTGAATCCAACTTTCGTTGCTTGGGTGAGCATAAATTATTGGATTTTTACCATAGTAAGCAATGTTCTTAACTCCTAAGGCATCTGCTCTCTCTTTTAACTCTCTTGCGTGAAAAGCGTGATGGGAAGATATTTCTGGTGCAGAGTAAGGGTGTACGACATCTCTAAGCGTATTATTTATCCAAATTTCAGGGTCATCGGCAGACATCAAAGATAACATATCAACCTCTGCTCTATAAGTATCAAGGGCAGCAGATTCATATTGTGCATTGGAAGACACTCCGTATATTTTTCGAATGTTGCCTGTTTCATTAGCCAATATTTCTGACCAAGTAAGACTGTAATCTACGAATACATCATTTACCCAGCGGTCTTCAATATTATAACTTGATTGAGTTTCTCTGGCTACTACACCTTTTATTCTACTGGATTCCCTTAAAACAGGGTCATTGTTTTGTACATCTGCGAAATCATTATTAAATGCTATCCAAAGAGAAGTGCCTGCGCCTGCTGAATTTCCTGCTAAAATGATTTTGTTTTTGTCTATGTTAAAATCAATGGCTCTACTTCTTATGTATTGCAATGCCCTTCTTACATCTGACATTGGTTTTTTAACGCCTTCGGTTTCTCCTGTCGTGTTTAGATAAGTGTAGCGAATAGTTGCAAAAGCGATATTGTTTTGAAGTAAAAATCTTATATCTGTTGGAAAATCCCACGCTCCACCTGACTGAACAGAATATACAAAATCTTTGTCACCACTAGTAAAACCACCACCGTGAACATATATAACTAAACCTGTCGGAGTGTTAGAATTTGGTAGCCAAATATCAAATTGAGTTCTTGCTTTGTTGTCATATGCAATGTCTTTAGCAAATTTTGCATTAATTCCTTGCAAGTCAAAAGGTGAGTTTGAAAAACTTATATTTGAAGTAGGAATAACTTGATTTTCATCGTCTTTTCCACAAG